>CAZDZC010000021.1:0-44300 GCA_964509835.1 uncultured Acidobacteriota bacterium | reverse complement strand
ATAAACAATTAAATTGAATGCTGGCGGGAGGGGTCCCTCGTCGGAGCTCGGGATGACGGAGTGCCTCCCAAACCAGCCCTCCGGCGGAGGGGAACAAAATGCAGGGGCGAAAAATTTTTCGCCCCTACGGGGAATTTTCTCATCCTTACGATCCGTTAAAATCCTCCTCTTAAGAAAGAACCGCTGCGAGAAGCAAGGTTGAACCTTTGGCACGGTTCTGTTATTATTCTCTCATGTTTGCAGAAGTCGCTTTTCCTCTCAGATTGAAAAAGGTCCTGACATACCGCGTCCCGGAAGCTGAACAGTGCAGGGTCGGGGTCAGGGTACTCTGCCCGCTGGGAAACAGGAAAGAGGTCGCGTTTGTCGTCAACCTGAAGGAGGAGAATGAGGACTTTTCCGGGAAAATAAAAGATATCATTGACATTCTTGACAGCGAGCCGGTCATTTCGGAAGAAATGCTGTCATTCACAAAATGGGCCGCTGATTATTATTTCACAGGCTGGGGGGAAATGATCAAGGCTTCTCTTCCTGCCGCCGTCCATAAGAAATACATCTCCACGGTAAGTTATCTCAGGGAGCCGGAATTCAACACCTGCAAACAGCATGAAGATGTTCTCCGTTTCATAAGGGACAAGGGCAGGGTATCATTTAAAAGAATATCCGACGGGCTCTCCGTAAAAAATCTTAACCAGGTTATAAACGAGCTGGAGAGCGACGGTTCGGTCGAAGTCCGCCACTGCGTTCAGAAGGGTGCCGGCCCGAAATACATGCTCGCGTACAGTCTCAATCCGGTTCCAGCCAATGAAGATCCTGTGATGAAGTCTGAGCAGCAAAAAAAGGTTTATGCGTTTCTGAAGGAAAAATCAAGGCCGGTTCTCGCGCAGGAACTGAAGGACACCGTCCCGTCGCCTCATTCGGTCCTCAAAGCCATGGTTAAAAAGGGCATTGTGGTATCGAAACATACACAGATAAGAAGAAACCCGTTCTGGAACAAGGAGCTTGATCCTCCGTCAGAACTGAGTTTGACAGTGGAGCAGGACATTATCGTAAGCGAATTGACAGAAAAGCTTGTTTCGGAGAGAAAATTCCATCCTGTTCTTATAAGCGGGATAACCGGCAGCGGTAAAACCGAGGTGTATATCAGGATTCTTCTCAAAACGCTTGAACTCGGGATGAGCGCGATTTATCTTGTCCCGGAAATATCCCTTACCCCGCAGACCGTGAGCCGTTTAAGCGCGTATATGTATAAGGATGTTGCGATACTTCACAGCGGCCTGTCGGACGGAGAGCGGGCGGATGAATGGAACAGGATGAAAAGCGGGAGGGCCAGGCTTGCGGTGGGGACAAGATCCGCCATATTTGCCCCGCTGAAGAATATCGGAGTGATTATCGTTGACGAGGAACACGACAGTTCATACAAGCAGAACGAAAACCCCTGCTATAACGCGAGGGACCTCGCGCTTGTAAGGGGCAGAATGGAGAACTCGCTGGTGATTCTCGGTTCCGCGACGCCGTCCATTGAATCCTTCACGAACGCGAAAAGAGGAAAATATAAACTTTACAGACTGACAAGCAGGGTCAGCGAGAGACAGCTTCCATCGGTCGAGATTATTGACCTGAAAACCGAATTCAGGGAAACCAGCGCGAAATCCCCTTTTTCAAGAAGGCTGGAAAGCGAACTGTTCAAAACAATTGAACGGGGAGAACAGGCAATCGTTCTTCTGAACAGGCGGGGATATTCGTCGTTTGTCATCTGCCGGAACTGCGGGTATGTCCCGGAATGCAGAAACTGCAGCGTGAGCATGACATATCATAAAAGCCTCGACAGACTGAAATGCCATTACTGCGGATATATGAAGAAAGCAGGGAAAACATGCCCCGAATGCAAAGAGGAAATGATCCTGATGGAGGGCTGGGGAACCCAGCAGATTGAGGAATATATTGTCAACACCTATCCGGATATCCGCGTTATAAGAATGGACCGCGACAGCGTGAATTTAAAAAACGCGTATTATGAGCTTCTCGAAGAATTCAGCAGCGGCAAAGCTCAGGTTCTTGTCGGCACCCAGATGATCGCCAAAGGCCATGATTTTCCGAATGTCACCCTTGTCGGTGTTGTGCTTGCCGACACCGGCCTCGGATTCCCCGATTTCAGAAGCGCGGAAAACACATTTCAGCTTGTGAACCAGGTATCGGGAAGGTCCGGCAGAGGGGATAAGCCGGGGAAAGTTGTCGTTCAGACATTCTATCCGGAGCATTACAGCATTACTTCCGCGTGCGAAGGAAGCTACGAGGATTTTTACAATCTGGAAACGGGTTACAGGGAGTCATTGAAGTACCCTCCCTTCTCGCATCTCGCGGCGCTGACAGTAAGAGACGGCTCCCGGGAAAAGGCCCTCCAGAAAACCTACAGCCTTGTTAAATTCCTGAGAAGCTCTTCGGACGGAAATGTAAGGGTGATCGGACCTTCGGAAGCCCTTGTTCACAGGAAGAAAAACATATATTACTTCATGGTCCTCATAAAAGCATCGGGAAGGGTATTCCTGAAACAGAGGCTTGATTCCCTATCGGAACACTTCAAGGACATTGATTCCGTGAAGATAGACATTGATCCCCTTAATATTTGCTGAACTGCTCTGCTGTCTTCAATACACCGGGAAATAGAAAATATTGATCTCTTCCCCGTTTTTATCGCTGACCGCCAGCCTCACGCTTGAAATCACGCTCTCAGAACGAGCAGTCACCTTTTCATTCCCGGATTCATAATTAACGGGTTTGCCGTTTATGAATATTCTGCATGTTGCCATATCAACAGAATCCGTTTTAAGTTTACAGGTCAGGACCGACTCAGTCCTGCCGCCCGTATTGATCATATCAACATTATAGTCTTCAAGAATCTCCGGTTTGCCGACATTAAATGTGAATTCCTTTCCAAGAAGATTCCAGTATAATGCCGTCACATACTGTGCTCTCAAAACGGCTTCATGCTTTCCTTCACTGATATCGGGGCATGTGAAAAGAACCCTTCCGTTGCTTTCAATAACCGGTTTTGTAAATTCCTCTTCGTCAATAAGAAGCTTAACGAGGTTCTTATCGGGGAGCATAAATGCGGGAAAATCAAATTCGAATTCCACGATATCCCCCAGAACATAGGAGCCGTTCAGAGGAGATACGGGGACAGGATTCAGCCTGTCATAATCAAAAGCGATCAGGTCGCCGACACTGATATCCTTTTTAAAATCCACGAGGAACGGAGTGAAATCCGGGAAAAACATATCCTTGAGATAACCATCCTTGTCCACCGCCAAAACCGCATCCATGGATGATTTGATTGAATAACTGAAATTTCCGTTTTCATCCGTCATAACCGGATCAGGAAGAGGGCTGAGTATTTTCGCGTCCGCAACCGGCTCTCCGTCAACAGACAGGAGTCTCCCTGAAATCTTAAGAACAGAAGGCTCTACCTGTATATCAACAGGATCCCTGTATTTCTTTTTATCGAGTTTGAACACGCTGTAATTCGTTTCATAATGTTGTTTCTTGACAGTGATATGAATATCTTCGCCTTTCGGGAAACTGTTTATTACAATGCCATCCTTGTCCGTCACAACAGGGGCTTCGTCATTGAAACCAACCTGCGCGAAAGGAACAGGTTCCCCCGAGTCCCTGTCCAGAATCCTGAAATTAAGCTCAATCAGATCCTGATCAAGAAAAATCCTGTAATCCATCCCTTTGGCGCGATGAGTAAGAACAACGCTTTTTGTTATTGTCGGGTATCCCTTGTATGAAAACCTCAGCGTCCGATCTCCGGCGCTGCCCGGAAAATTAAAACTCCCGTCCTCTATCGTCTCGGCATAAGGCAGCTCGTTATCCCTGTCCACTTTCTGTTTCTTCATGCTGCCGTCTTCCAGCCTGATATATTCAGCCACAGCGATTTTGTCAACATCCTGGATCGCCTTAATCCCGACCTTTTTCAATGGCCGCCTGGTCTTTCGATCCTGAACGGTTCCCGTCACATTGCCAACCGCGGGAATCAGCTCAACATCCTTCTGAATATGCGTAGGATCACCCACCAATGCGAGCTTTGACGCAATATTCCTTCGTGAATTGTAGTTGGGCATTTTTAGAGCCAACAATTCGTATGGAGAAAGCGCCCTCGCGCCGATGTTGATCTTCATATCGTAATATCCGGCAGCGTTTGAAACGGACTCTGTAATCATGTGCCTGCTGCCTTTAAGTCCTACCTTTGCCTTGTCAACAGGCAGTTTGGTGTAGGCATCCGTTATGAACCCGAAAATTTCGAATGATGAGGCGCCTTTCAATTTGTTGACGATATTCCTGTAAATGTCCCTGCCTTCCTTCGCAACCGCCTCAAGAACTTCAGCCGCGGCTTCCGCATTTATTGCGGTGAAATCCTGAGAACCTGTAAAAACAGGCGGGGTTTCTTTTCCGGGCACGGAACCCTCAAATGAAACCAGCGCTTCCCTGAAATCGCCATCGCTCAGTAATTCAGCAAGTTTTACATTAAACAGGGTTTCAGGATATCTGTATTCTGAAAGAAACTCTTCTGCTTTCAGATACATCATCGCTTTACCGAATTCCTTCAGATCATCCGGGTTTTCGGCAAAATACCTGTCAATGAACCTGAAATTGATGCCTTCCTCCATCGTTATCAATTCGATGGCCTGGAACCTCGGGTCGGACGGAAATCCCGAAAAGGAAAAAGATAAAAGAAATAACGCGATAACCGGGATTTTTACTGAAACATTCATTTTTATCTCCGAAAAAATATGGGCAAAAAAATGGTGGAGCTGAGGGGTCTCGAACCCCTGACCTCATGGCTGCCAGCCATGCGCTCTCCCAACTGAGCTACAGCCCCACGAATATTACCCCCATAAACACAACTGGTCGCAGACAACCGCGAACTGTGGATATTGCCACAGCATGGCCAATATGTCAAGAATCCGGAAAGCATCATGAAAAATCTGCGGTTCCATCTGGATTTTGCGTGAAAGGGGAAGGCTTACATTTTTTTTAACCGTTCAAGCATTTCAAGATACACTTCTTTATTCTTCCTCATTCCGACTTTAAGGACAAGAACCTGTACCTCTTCTTTCACAATCCTGTAAATGACACGGTAATCAGAAACCCTCAATTTCCAGAAACCTTTCAGACCGTGCCTGAGAGGGGTTCCGTATTCCCCGGGTGCCCTGCTAAGCTTCTTGTAGATTGTCCTGATTATGAGGCTGCGGTCACTTTCGCTTATCTTCTTGAAATCCTCATCCACAACGAGGCGATGGACCCTGATCTTCCACATCCTGACATGCCCCCTAAAGAAGTGATTCTATATCCAGATAGTCCTTTTCTTCTGCCGACTTGAACCGCTGTTCTGCAATATGCCCCAGGACAATATCCTCCGCCATGTCCACCATCGAAACAAGCTGTTCATACTCATCATTGGACATCATAACCGCAATAGGTTTGTGCCGTTTTTCAATGACAACAAGGTTCTTGCCGGATTTCTCCAGCACCTTTTCCAATCCGTCGCGGAGTTCCGATACCCCGACCATTGTGGCATTTTCTTTGACCGTGTACATTTATCGCCCTTTCAGACAAAAGACAGTGAGACATTATCACTGCACATAGAATTTAACTTATGCCCGTTCAATTGTCAAATGAATTGCCATTTTAACCGGCAAATAAAGAAGGTTTACCGCACGCGTTCCATGAGAAGAACGAAACTTCCGGCAATAAAAAAGGCCCTCAAGTGAGGGCCTTCTATGTATGGATTGGCAGCGGGGGCACGCTCTGAACCTTTAGAGAAGAATTGTTTTTTAGTGAAAACTCACTCTTTCAAACCCGGATCTAATTTTCGGTCAGTAAGGGGTAAGCGAAATCAGAATAAAGTTCACTCATTTGTATGCTTCAAATTTTGTTCAAGCAGTCTCACATCTTCCAGATCTACAGGACGCCCTGCTGCTTTTTTTGAAGCGATAAGATCATCCAGAGAAAGAATAAAAAACTCCTGACCTTTATAATCCATGACTGCTTTGTTTTTCCATGCATCACAAAAATTAATTCCAGGTGTAGATGTTTGAACATCAATGCGGACCAGATCTTTAAAAACAGTTATTTCATTTTCCAGAAGTTCTTCCGGTGTTATCATATGAGCAGTCCCGAAGCCAGCGTCCGATAGCGCCTTCAGCAGTTTGCCAGCATTGGAATGTTCTGCATCAATTAATATGTCAAGATCGAATGTAGCTCTGGGCACTCCATAAAGTACCGAGGCAATGCCACCTAGAACTACATACCTGACTTCATGTTGCTGAAAGGATGCAAATACCTTTTTTAATTTGTTCAGCATCTTTTTTGTCCGTTATGTTTGGATTCACTGTAAGCAGCATTTCTGTGAATTCACAGAGCATTTCCATTCTTTCTTCAATTGTCAATGTTTGGAACCAGGCTGCCTTTGCATCCAGTGTTTCTTCGTTTCGGTTGTGAGAAATAGATCTGTTCATTGCTATAGTATACCACATACTTGTAGTCACTTCTAATTGTGATAAACAAGCCCTCCAAAAAGGGTTTACACTTTGTTCTGTTAGAGACCATTAAAAACCCGTTTTCTCCAGCCATTCTTCAGTTACCAATCCTCAAAGCACTTTTATTTTCTCATCTGTAAGATGATTTATTTTGCTTCCGATGTCAAGCAGTCTTCACCCTCTTAAAATCTTCGTGCTGGCCTGTCAAAAAATCACTCTTTTTCATCCGGACCTAATTTTCGGTCAGTACGATATTTATTACATTAGAACGGATAATAACATCCTCAGTGCATATAATATCTGTTTTATTTTCTTTTCGTTTCTTCCTAAATGAATCTTTTGAATGACCATAAACTTTAGATATGCTGCATTTATAGACAAGCTGAATCTCATAACTTCCTGGCTTCTGTTGTAAACTTGGAAACTCATTGTACGATTCTAAACAGTTGATTTGATAAACAACTCCTGAAACCTCTCCAGGATAGAGTTTAAAACTCCGAACTACATCTTTATACGAGAGTCCTCTTATTGAAGATGCCTTTTTTTCTCCATTAATGTAATACTCAAAATTCTCAACATTAGTAAAGCACACATCAAAATATTTTAAATAGATGTCATCATTGTTAACCTCATCAGCTAATTCATCCCAATGCCTGCAATTCTCATCATTAAGAGCTAAAGCAACCACCAAACTGATATTTTCATTCTTAGAATATTCTTCTTTGCTTGTATTTATCTGGAGCTCAAGATGAGAAGAGTCTTCGGCAAATAAAAATGCTGATAAAGAAAGCAAATATATTGCAACTATGTACCTTAATGTTCCTTTGAATGTAATCATTTCAACTTCTCCTTAATAAGGAAATCTGAAATTGCATTTCCAACACCCATTAACATCGCCATCATATGTTGCACCTTTTGGAAAACACTCCCAAACCTCCCGACTTCCGGCAGATAATACCTAGCCCGGTAATAATACAGCCCGTTCTCCGCTGCTTCCCTGCCGGTGTAAACATAAGGATTATGGAAGTTCGTGCCGCCCGTCACCATCCCGCCCCAGGCGGTGTAGTCGTAACTGTCGGTGGTTGTACCGTCAGTCATCTGCATCACGCTTCCGAGGTGGTTTTTGTAATAATAAGCATCCGCTGTCCCGTCATCCTGACCGAGGATATCATCTATCCGTGTTCCGTGATAGTAAAGATACGCGTCACTCCCGTCATCTTCCAGAACGATGCTGTTTCCGCTGTAGATATATTGGGTCGTGGTCGAGGAAACGGTCTTTTCATATCTGTGTCGTGTTTGATTTCAATAATTCCGTCTGATGCAAGCTTACTCATTTTTTCCGGATCTGATTCTCAGTCAAAACAATCAGAAACTGCACATTATTCGGTTATTTCTATTTCAAATTTTTCAAGCTCAATCGTTCCTGCTTGCCATAGATCTCCATTTCGATAATATATGTATCTGTTTTTTAGTTCTGATGAAAATTCTTCTTTACCAAGACTTTCTGTAGTTCTATCCACATGCCAATTTTCATAAGAAATCTTAATAGAATAAATTCCAGATTCATTTATTGTGTATTCTTCAAAATTAATATGTACTTTTTTCCCAATATAATAACCAGGCCATAGGTACATATAGTCTGAAGCAGAAAAATAATGTGGAGGATCGTGCATTATGTTGGGTTGTAGCACCTTACCCTTTTCATCAACAATAGTAATATAAACTGATGAGCCAAAATCCAGCAGAAAACACCCTAGTAATGATTTTTCCGAAATATTCCTTAAAGTGAAAGTCATATCAATTGGCTCCTGCAATCTATATGAACGCTTTTCTGTTTTAACGGAAAATACTGCCTTCCCATCCAGGCTATACGATGATTGTGTGTACCCTCCAGAGTTACAGTTTATATTTGTAAGAAGGATAACAAAGATTGCAATAAAACAGCTTTTTTGGATCACCGACAGTTCTCCTTGCATGGCGTTATTAACAATTTTCCACCCTCAGGATTATCTATATTTTCATACTGAAACGGTGATTTTGGAACATCACAGTCATAGCACCTGAAAGCACAGTCAAAAGCCTGTTGTTCTCTATCTCTATATGGCATTGCAATGGTTTGAGTAGCATGTATTAATTCATGCAATATTGTTTCACCTCCAGCCCCACCTTTAGAAAAATCACAAGAGCAAGATGGGAATCCTCTCCCAACATGCATCCTGTTATAAATTCTATCCCACTGGCCACAATCACTTATATCTTTACATTTTATTACTATATTTTTTACCAACAAAGCTTTTAACTTTCTCTTCACACTTGGAGAGATATCACAAATTCCTAGTTGTTTAACAGCATCATTATAAGCATTCAGAACTTGTGTTTTCTGCTCTGCTGTGCAATCTTCGATAATAGGCTGTAATCCAAGCGGATCTGTATAAGCATTTGGCCTATTCATAGTATACAAAAATTGTTGCAATGAGATTGGAATTTCCAATATTAATGATCCTTTATCAACACTCCCAAACCTCCCCACTTCCGGCAGATAATACCTTGCCCGGTAATAATACAGCCCGTTTTCTCCGGCTTCCCTGCCGGTGTAGATATACGGATTATGGAAGTTCGTTCCGTCCTGAACCATCCCGCCCCAGGCGGTGTAGTCGTAACTGTCGGTGGTTGTACCGTCTGTGGTCATCATGGTCTTATCTTATCACAATTTTCAGTCACCGG
Source organism: uncultured Acidobacteriota bacterium (assembly GCA_964509835.1). Classification (GTDB taxonomy): domain Bacteria; phylum Acidobacteriota; order CAZDZC01; family CAZDZC01; genus CAZDZC01. Next base: position 35,037 of record CAZDZC010000021.1, on the reverse strand, counting down.
GTAGTGTAACGCGCATTAAAAAGTCTTCCCCGGCGTTAAAAAGCGATATTTGGGAACTAAAAAGCCTTATCCGGCATTAGAAAACGGTATTTGGAATTAAAAACCCTTCCCCGGCATTGGAAAACGGTATTTGGGAACTAAAAAGCCTTATCCGGCATTAGAAAACGGTATTTGGAAATTAAAAAGTCTTTCCCGGCATTAAAAACCGGTATTCGGGAACTAAAAAGTCTTCCCCGGCGTTAGAAAACGGTATTCGGGATTTTAATTGCCCCGATCCCTTGGGATTGACGCCCGGTGCCCCTCGGCACTTCGACAAGCTCAGTGACCCGGGCTCAGGGACCGGTCATGGTTCAGACAATAACCACCCCGTCACTTCGTGCCACCCCTCCAAAGGAGGGGAATTTTCTCATCATGGCAATCCCTTAATCATGCGAATCAAGGTTCGGACGATTGATCGTTCTGATTCAAGCCGGGGACATTATCAGTGGCTGGCCCTTTTGTCGCCACCTGCGTTTTTGCCTGTTCTTTTTCTGCGGACTGCCATCCTGACTATCCTGTGCCCTGAATCAATCTGAATCTTCCTGAGATCACGGCAGATATCAGCAAGATCTCTTTTGAACTCTTCGGTGTGTTCCATTCTGTATTTGCGAACTTCCTCGACAATGGGATCTTTCATCTGTCAACCTCCATAAGTTCTTCCGGTGAACATATCTCCGGGCATTCATACCCTTCAATCTCAATTATCTGTCTCACTATTTTTCTTGTGAAGGGATTATTCATATGGGAATAATTCCATGTCAAAATAATATCAACTCCATTCACCGCTGCCAGGGCGATATGTAATGCGTCTTCGGGATATTTTTCCGGAATTCCCTTCCCGTCTAATATTTTCCTGGCAAGGGTCTGTGCGTCTTCATCAATATCCAGCATCGGAAATTGCTTGATAGCCTCAATCCTTAATGCTGATTGCTCCGGGTTGCCTTTGCGGGCCTCCTCAAAAACAAGAGCTGAAATATAACATTCATATCTGCTCAAATCATTCCAGATTTCTCTTGTTGCTGCCTGATGCCCTGCAACCAATAAGTCCCTGCTTGGATTTGATGTAAAATAACTTACTATGCTTGTTTCAATATAGATTCTCTTTTTCATATCACAATACTACCATAAGCAGAAATATATTCAAGTTTCCGGGGTGTTACCCCAGGCTGTCATGTGAATCAAGGTTCGGACGATTGATCGTTCTGATTCAAGCGAAGAGGAGCCTGCGCGTCATCCCGGAGGCCAGGTCATCGCCCTTCCGCCGAGCAGGTGGAAGTGAATATGGAAAACGCTCTGCCCTCCTCCCTCCTGACAATTGGCCACAAGCCTGTATCCGCTTTCAGCGATGCCCTGGGATTGGGCAATCTTTACCGCGGCTGTCACGATATCGGCCATAAGCGCTTTGTCTGACGGGCCGATATCGTTCAGGGTGGAAATATGTTTTTTCGGAATGATGAGGATATGCACGGGCGCTTTGGGATCAATGTCGTTGAAGGCGACGATGTTGTCGTCTTCGTAAACAAACTTTGTCCCGAATTCACCTTTTGCGATTTTGCAGAAAAGACAGTCTGTCATGCCTGGCTCCTTTACTTTATTCTTTCTATGGATGCGCCTAGTGACCGGAATTTCTCCTCGATCTTTTCGTAGCCTCTGTCAATGTGATAAACGCGGTCAATGATGGTTTCTCCTTCGGCGAAAAGACCGGCAAGAACGAGACTCGCGCTCGCCCTGAGGTCCGTCGCCATGACATTCGCGCCGGTCAGAGGGGTGGCTCCCCTTACCATCGCCTTGCCTCCGTCCGTTCTGATGTCCGCCCCCATTCTCTTTAACTCGGGAACATGCATGAAGCGGTTCTCGAATATGGTTTCGTCAATAACGGAACTTCCGGCTGTCTGGGTCATAAGCACCATATACTGCGCCTGCATATCCGTCGCGAAACCCGGATAGGGCCTTGTGGTCATATCCTGACAGACGCTTTTTCCGGGAGGAAGTATCGCAACCGAGTTATCCCCGATATCGAATGTATGCCCGACATCTTTCAGTTTATCCAGCAGGGCATCCAGATGGGACGGACAGCAGTCGGCGATTTTCAATCCCCCTCCGGCAAGGCATCCCGCGATGATGAAGGTTCCCGCTTCAATACGGTCTGGTATGACGCTGTGTTCAGCGCCGCTGAGTTTTTTAACGCCCCGGATTCTGACAGCAGCGGTCCCGTCCCCTTCAATTATTGCGCCCATCTTTCTGAGCATGTCGGCAAGGTCAACGACCTCGGGTTCGCAGGCTGCATTGAGCAGAACGGTTTCGCCTTCAGCCAGCGCGGCTGCCATCATCATGTTTTCGGTTCCTGTAACCGTAATGGTGTCAAAATAGATTTCCGATCCTGTCAATGTTGCTGCAGAAGCGTTCACATAGCCTTTGTCAAGCTCCACATTCGCGCCCAGTTTTTTAAGACCGTTTATATGCAGATTGACAGGCCTGTCGCCGATGGCGCATCCTCCGGGAAGGGAAACGGACGCCTCGCGGCACCTTCCCATGAGTGAACCCAGAACAAGTATTGATGCCCTCATTGTCCTGACCAGTTCGTAAGGCGCGCGGCGGGATGTTATTTCTGATGCCTGCAGCTCGGCTGTTCCCTCCTCTGTAACCGTGACAGACACTCCAAGCTGCCCGAGAAGCTTCTTCATTGTAAAGACATCCCACACCCGCGGAACATTCCTGAGCACTACCCTGTCACTGGTAAGAAGAGACGCGGCCATGAGCGGTAGAACAGAGTTCTTTGCCCCGCTGATTCTCACTTCCCCTCGAAGGGTTTTTCCTCCGGTAATTCTGAATTTATCCAACGGCTGTCTCCTGAAATATAAAAAGCATTAGTTGCCTGAAAACCATTCCGGTGATATTATATATAATTTTAAGATTTGTTGACACAGGAAAAATACCAAATGCTGCAACTTTTTCTAAAAAAGATCCTCGGCACCAAAAATGAACGGACTCTGAAAAAACTTCAGGCTTCCGTGGATGCCGTAAACGAAAGAGAAAGCCACTTTTCAAAACTCCCGCAGGAAGAACTGAGGAACTGCACGGATGTGTTCAGAAAGAGAATTTCCCGCGGCGAAAGCCTTGACGACATTCTTGTGGACGCGTTCGCCGCTGTCCGCGAATCAGCGGTCAGAACGGTGGGGATGAGGCACTTTGATGTTCAGCTCATCGGAGGGATAGTTCTTCATCAGGGTAAAATAGCGGAGATGGCTACCGGTGAAGGCAAAACCCTTGTCGCGACACTTGCGGCCTATCTTAACGCCCTTGACGGCAAAGGGGTTCATATTGTCACCGTCAACGATTATCTCGCCAGAAGGGACCGTGAATGGATGGCTCCCGTCTTTGAATATCTCGGTCTCACTGTCGGCGCAATTCAGCACGACATGGACAACGAGGAAAGAAGAAAGCAATATGCCTGCGATATCACCTACGGAACAAACAACGAGTTCGGTTTCGACTATCTCAGGGACAACATGAAATATGACCTCACTCATTATTCGCAGAGGGGACATCATTACGCAATCGTTGACGAGGTTGACAGTATTCTGATTGACGAGGCGAGGACTCCTCTGATAATTTCAGGGCCAGCGGAAGATTCGACGGACCTGTATTACAGGGTTAACAGCATTATCCCGTCGCTGAAAAAGGGGACGGATTACGAACACAATGAGGAGGACAGCGTCGTCACCCTGACGGAAACCGGGGTGCTCAGGGCCGAGAAACTTCTTTCCGTTGACAACCTGTATGATCCCGACAATATGACGGTTCTGCACCATGTCAATCAGGCGCTCAGGGCGCATATTCTTTTTAAGAAAGACATCAACTATATGGTGAAGGACGGACAGGTCCTCATCGTGGATGAATTCACCGGCAGAATCATGCCCGGAAGACGCTGGAGCGACGGCCTCCATCAGGCGGTTGAGGCAAAGGAAGGGGTCAAGATAGAAAACGAAAATCAGACACTTGCTTCCGTCACTTTCCAGAATTACTTCAGGATGTACGACAAGCTTTCAGGAATGACCGGAACCGCTGAAACAGAAGCTGTCGAGTTTGACAAGATTTACAAGCTTGAAGTCGTTGTTATTCCTTCAAACAGAGAATTAAGAAGGAAAAACTTCCCCGATGTCATATACCGGACGGAAAAAGAGAAATTCAAGGCTGTTGTCAGCGAGATAAAAGAACTGAGCAAGGTAGAAAGGCCTGTGCTGGTCGGAACGATTTCAATCGAGAATTCAGAAAAACTCAGCGCGATGCTCAAGAAAGAGGGGATTAAGCATGTGGTGCTGAACGCGAAATACCACATGAAGGAAGCCGAGATTGTCGCTCAGGCAGGAAGAAGCGGCTCCATCACGATCGCGACGAATATGGCAGGAAGAGGCACCGACATCATTCTTGGCGGAAATCCGGATTTTCTGACTGGCGATCTTCTGGAAGCCGGAGGGGTCAGCCGATATTCGGCGGAGGGAGAAGAGTTTATCCGGGCAATCAGGCATAATGACATAACGAAAGCAAAGGCGACGGCATCTTCAAACGAAAACATACCGGACAATATAGTGGAGAGAGCTCTTAAAATTAAAAAGGAAGCCGAAGAAGACCACGAAAAAGTAAAAGAACTCGGAGGGCTGCACATACTGGGAACTGAAAGACATGAAAGCCGCAGAATTGACAACCAGCTCAGAGGCCGCTCGGGAAGGCAGGGAGACCCCGGCTCATCGCGCTTCTACCTTTCGCTTGAAGACGATCTTCTCAGAATATTTGCCGGAAACCGCATCTCAGGCCTGATGGAAAAACTCGGGATGACGGAAGGCATTCCCATCGAGCACACCATCGTTTCCAATTCGATAGAAAAAGCCCAGCTCAAGGTGGAAGCCAGAAACTTCGAAATAAGAAAACATCTTCTTGAATATGACGATGTGATGAACAAACAGAGGCAGGCGTTTTACTCTTTAAGGAACGATATCCTTCATGAAGAGAACAAAAGAGACTACATTCTTGAGCTTTCGGATTCCATACTGGAGATGTTCCTTGATGAGGATATCAGCGCTCAGACGGATCCGGGAGAATGGAATGCCGAATCGCTGGAACTGAAACTCCTGCAGCAGTTCGGCCTTAAAATGGACCTTGATAAGCCCGTCAATAAAGACCTTCTGAACCGCGATGAAATAAGGGAGCTTATCACACGGGAAATCCACAGGATTTACGGGGAAAAAGAAAACCGTTTGGGAAGCGAATTCATGCGGTTCCATGAACGGATGCTTATCCTGAATATCATTGACTCACACTGGAAGGACCATCTTTACAGTATGGATCATCTCAAGGAAGGGATCGGCCTCCGGGGATACGGCCAGCGGGATCCGCTTATCGAGTACAAGAAGGAAAGCTATGACATGTTCATGGAAATGCAGAACAGGATAGAGCTTGACATAGTCAGGTATATTTTCCTCCTTGAACCTGCGGACAACCGCGTTAAAAAGACTGAACAGGATGTCAGAAAAAAAGAGCGGAACCTGGTCTATTCGGGCGGAGGGGCTTCAAAGCCGGAAACAGTCCGCCGCGACAGTTCCAAAATAGGAAGAAACGATCCTTGCCCCTGTGGCAGCGGGAAAAAATATAAAAAATGCTGCGGAGCAAATAGTTAAAATTAATATTATCAATTATTGAGGTCTTAAAAATGCTGGAAAGAGATTTGACACTTGGTTTGACATTCGATGATGTTCTTCTGCTTCCTGCTGAATCCAATATTCTTCCTTCCCAGGTATTCACAGACACAAGACTGACAAACAATATCAAGCTTAAAATCCCGATTGTCAGTTCCGCCATGGACACGGTTACCGAATCAAGAATGGCAATAGCCCTCGCCCAGCTTGGCGGGGTCGGGATAATTCACCGTAACCTGACGATTGAGGAACAGAAAACAGAAGTTGACAAGGTGAAAAGATCTGAAAGCGGGATGATAAATGACCCGATTACAATTTCGCCCGACCAGAAAATCAGCGACGCGCTTGCCATAATGAGCGAATACAAGATATCAGGGGTTCCGGTGGTGGACGGCTCGAACAAGCTTGTAGGAATTCTGACCAACAGGGATCTTCGATTTGAAACAAGGACGGACCTGAAGGTATCGGATCTTATGACAAGCGAGAATCTTGTTACCGTGCCTGTCGGAACCGACCTGGACGAAGCCCGCGCCATCCTTCACAAACATAAGATCGAAAAACTCCTCGTTGTGGACGGTGATTTCAAGCTGAGAGGGCTCATTACCGTCAAGGACATTCAGAAGAAAATCGAATATCCCCACGCGACAAAAGACAGCCTGGGAAGGCTCAGGGTAGGCGGAGCCGTGGGTGTCGGAGATTCGGCAATCGAAAGAGCTCAGGAACTTCTGGGCGTTCATGTTGATTTTCTGGCTATTGATTCCGCGCACGGCCATTCCAAGGGAGTAATGGACACAGCCCGGAAAATCAAGCAGAAATTCCCTGAAATTGATCTGCTGGTCGGTAATGTCGCCACGGAGGAAGGCGCGAAGGCGATGCTGAAGGTAGGAGCAGACGCCGTGAAGGTCGGAATAGGGCCGGGATCAATATGCACAACCAGAATAGTTGCCGGAGTCGGGGTTCCTCAGCTTTCAGCTATTGCCGATACATATAAGATATGTTCTGAAGCGGGCATTCCGGTCATCGCGGACGGCGGGATAAAATATTCGGGCGATGTCGTAAAGGCCCTCGCCACGGGAGCTGACACTGTCATGATAGGCGGCCTTCTTGCGGGAACCGATGAAAGCCCGGGGGAAACAATTATTTTTCAGGGAAGAACATTCAAATCATACAGAGGGATGGGATCCTTGGGCGCGATGAAAAGAGGGGCACGGGACAGATACTTCCATGAGGAAGGTGTCAGCGACAGGGCCCTTATTCCGGAAGGGATTGAAGGAAGGGTTCCATATAAGGGAAATGTCTCTGCCCTCATCCTTCAGCTCGTCGGGGGTCTCCGCTCGGGAATGGGTTACTGCGGCTGCGCTACCATTCCTGAACTGCAGAAAAACACGACATTTATAAAAATCACCAAAGCCGGGCTGAGAGAAAGCCATCCCCATGATGTCACCATCACGAGAGAAGCTCCCAATTACAGGCTGGACTGATACAGTGCCTGTGATTTCCTCTCTCAAAGGATTTCATAATTGAATCATCGGAAGCTTTGCTTTTTTTTGGCCGCTGTAATTTTCTTATCCCTTTCCTGTTCCGATAAAAAAGCATATCGGGCGGGAATAGAAAGTATCGGCGATATCACTGTTGCCGAGACCCCATGGAAAGCGGGAGAATTCTGGGAAAACAATCCCCCTGCGGCAAAGACCCTTGTCATATTCAGCTCTGACAACTATCTTGCCGCAACAGCTTCAAGGTATTATCCCGAGTGGGCGGGGAAACCTGCTGCCGCAAATGAAGCCGGATTCATACGGACAGCCTTTAATAAGGGAATTTTCAATCAAATTATATGGGTTACTCCCTTCGACAGTTCTGAAATATTTTCTTCGAGCCCTGCCATAAAACATATACTGGGGGGGCAACCAAATACAAGCGCGGTGGAGCAGAAAAACAATGTTTTTAATCTGGACGGGATACCGGTAACATTCTGTTCAGTTGAATCAATACCTGTAATTGACGAAATATCGGTTATCTTTGCCGACCCCTCATTTTTCAGCTCGCAATATCTGCTCGCGGCTTCGGGCAGAAAACCTCCCTCCCCCGACAATATTGTCAGAACGCTTTCTGAAAAAGGCATCAGGGTCGAAAGCGTAATGTCGCTTTCGTATGTAAAATTCAGGGGTCATCTTATGAAGCATATCGGTCAGATATGCATGAACAGGTTTATTGATCTGCTTCGCGTCCCGTCAACACTCAAAAGCAATGATGAATATAACCTTCTTCCCCCGCTTTATCTCTCAGCAGAAGGCAACTTTAACGCCGCGCTGAAATTAATCGAAAGAGCAGGTCTTTCGGGCAACCATGACTCAACACTTCTGAAAATGCTTGTATATATCCAGAAGGGAGACGGCGAAGAAGCCGCCATGGCTTATAAGGAACTGATAAATCAGATACCTGGATACAGTGGCCTCGAAAATGATATTGGCGATTATCTGTTTCATCGCAATAAGCCGGAAACAGCAAAAGAGTTTTATCTGAATTTGAATATTTCTGTTCCTGGGATCACTCCGGCTTCAGTAACCCCGGAAATAGCGTTGAATATAATCCTTATTTCCGTTGACACTTTAAGGGCTGACGCGCTTAAGTGCTGCGGCAACATAAAAATGCGGACCCCGAATATTGACATGCTGGCGCAAGAAGGCATTCTGTTCACTTCCGCCTACTGCCAGATTCCCCAGACAGGGCCTTCTCACGCGTCAATGCTTACAGGCAAATATCCGCAAACCCTGTCCATGCTTGATAACGGGACAAGACTCGGGTCTGAGCATGCGGTTCTGCCGGAAATACTTGCTGAAAAAGGAGCTTTAACGGGAGCAGTGGTTTCCGGTTATCCTCTTGATTCGGTTCTGTGCGGGCTGGACAGAGGATTCAGTTTTTATGATGACGAGTTTACCGTCAGCCGCTGTGGAGTTGCGCTGGAAAAAACGGCTGATGAAACAACTGAAAGGGCTGTACAATGGCTGAAAACACAGCCGCTCGGCCATCCTTTTTTCCTTTTTGTCCATTATTACGACCCGCACGGTCCCTACAATCCTCCTGAAAAATTTACCGGTTTCTATGAAGACAAAAACAATATTTTCACGGATGTTCTTCCCGGGCAGTCTCCGGAAATACCTTCTTATCAGAAATCGGGAGATATCTCCGATCCGAAACACTACCAGAGAATGTATGCTGCGGAGATCAGCTTCGTGGACAGCGAGATCGGAAATCTGATTGCTTACATCGAAAAATCTGGCCTCGAAGATAAAACCGTTTTCATTTTAACAGCGGATCACGGGGAATCAATGGGCGAACACGAATACTATTTTGATCACGGGCACAATATATACCAGGAATCGGTGAAGATCCCGCTAATCATAAAATTCCCCAAATCGGAAGGCAACAGAAAATCAGCTGAAGTTGTTGAAACGGTGGATATAATGCCGACAGTGCTGGATATCCTGAATATCCCTGTTCCTGAGGGCACTGAAGGAGAAAGCTTTTACAGTCTTCTGAAAAATCACTCTGAAACAATCCCTGATGCCAGAGCATTTATGACAACAGGCAGCGTATATCTCCGGGACCCCTCGGCTGAACCTCTTGTCGGAATGGCAGACTCAAAATACAAACTGATTTTTGATTTTTCAACCGACAAATACACGCTTTTTGATTTGGCGTTTGATCCTGATGAAAATGTCAATGTTATAAACTCCGTTCCTGAAGCAGCCAGTTTCATGAAAAAATATCTCCTTTCGCAGTGGGCGGGTCTGGTTGAAGGGACTTCAGAGTCCGCAGAGCTTTCCGAGGAAGACAGGAAAAAGCTTAACAGTCTGGGATATATCGGAAATTGAAGGGCGTTAAGATTAAAACCTTATACTCCTTGACACAGCGAATCCCATTACCTATAATCGGATTTTCACGATGAGGGTTACTGATGATTAAAACTGACATTATAGACAAGGTTGCAGAAGAAACGGGGCTGAACAGGACGCTGGCATCTGTCGCCGTTGACGCATGTGTTGACGCGCTCAGAAACGCCATTCTGAAAGGCGACAGGATAGAACTCCGGGGTTTTGCGGTATTCGAAGTAAGACCCAGAAAACACGGGGTAGGCAGAAACCCGAGGACAGGCGAGGAAGTTAACATCCCTCCCGGGAGAACGATTCGGTTTAAACCCGGCAAAGAATTGAGAAACATCAAGAAAAAATAATTCCGTGTTTTCTTTTGCATAATCCTCATATTTCTTCAGAATTTCACGGCATATCCCCTTCCACAGCAAAAAAACGGTTCCCTTATACCAATTTAATATTACTGGTATTGACAGCAGTTACGGTTACATTTGCGGGACTTCTGAATTCCTATGAATATACTATCGTCAAGGATTTCGGGATTGATGCAGGAGCTTCCGATATCCCGTCGCTGCAATCATTTTTGAGCAATCCGGGGTCTTACCGGTTGGCCTTTGCGTATGCATTTTCACTTCTCGGGATCCTGGGCGCTCACGAACTGGGGCACTATCTGGCATGCAGAAAATACAATGTCAACGCGTCATTTCCGTTCTTTCTGCCCGGAATTCCACCCATAGGGACATTTGGGGCTTTTATCAAGATAAGAAATCTATTCCCTTCGCGGAAGATAACCTTCGATGTCGGCGCGGCAGGTCCGATAGCGGGATTTCTGGTCGCTTTGCCCGTGACTGTATTCGGCCTTATAAACTCAATCCCTTTAAAAACAGCGGGTTCAGATGTAATTGAGTATGGAGAACCCCTTCTGATGATAATTCTGAACGGTATCATCTTCAGCGACATTCCGGCTGACTATGGTCTCTACCTTCATCCTGTCGCATTTGCCGGCTGGATAGGCTTGTTCGCGACAGGATTGAATCTTATCCCGATAGGACAGATGGACGGAGGCCATATCTCTTATGCTCTTTTCGGGAAGAAAAGTGCTTTTATAGGGAAAACAGCCTTTCTGCTGCTTCTTCCCTTCTTATATTTCTCCCCTTCCGTGCTGATCTGGGGATTTTTCTTTCTGATTATGAAATTCCGCCACCCGGAGTCTTATATCTGTGACAGGCTGGACAAAAAAAGAAAGGCCCTTGCAGGCCTTTCGCTTGTAATTTTTATTCTCTGTTTTGTCCCGGTGCCCGTTTATATTCCTGAATGGTCAAAATGGGTGCGCGAAACGCTCAGAATATTTACAGGAGTCCTTCCAGGATAGAAACGATTTCCTCCTTGGGCCTCACCCCGACAATCCTGTTGACTTCCTTGCCATCCTTGAAGAAAATAACTGTAGGAATAGCCATAACGCCATACTTCGAAGGAGTTTCCGGATTCTCTTCCGTGCTGAGTTTCCCGATTTTTGCTTTGCCGTCAAATTCCCCGGCCAGTTCTTCTATAACAGGCCCCAGCATAAGGCAAGGCCCGCACCAGGATGCCCAGAAATCAACAAGAACAGGGACATCCGATTTCAGAACATCCTGTTCAAACTCCGCATCGTTAAAATGGATCAATTTTTCAGACATTTACTTACCTATCATTTTTTCAATCATATCAATAACACGGTTGCAGTAGCCGCCTTCGTTATCATACCATGCAAGCGATTTGACCATATTGTTGTCAAAAACCCTTGTCATTGTGGCATCATAGACGCTTGAGTGCGGATTTCCGATAACATCTGAAGACACCAGAGGATCTTCAGAATACTGCAATATACCTTTCAACTTTCCTTCCGCCCAGCTTTTAATCTTTGCGTTTACTTCATCAGGCGTGGTGTTTTTTTCAGTAATAATAGTGAAATCTATCATCGAACCGTCAGGAACAGGAACCCTGACCGCAAAAGCGTCAACCTTCCCCATCAACTGCGGGATAACCGGCCCGACAGCTTTGCCCGCACCTGTTGTGGTCGGAATGATGTTAAGAGCGGCGGCTCTTGATCTTCTTCTGTCGCTGTGAGGAAAATCAAACAGGCGCTGATCATTTGTGTATGCGTGAACAGTGTTGAAGGTGCAGAGTTTGACGCCGAATTCCTCAACCATTACCTTCAGTACCGGGGCAGCACAGTTGGTAGTGCAGGATGCCAGAGAAACGATCTTTTCGTTTCCGGTCAGGATGTGGTCATTAACCCCGATTACAACCATCGCGTCAACCTCATCCTTGGGGGGAACAGTCAGAATAACCTTTCCCGCTCCTGCCTTAAGATGCCATTCAAGCTCTTCTCTTTTCCTGAAAATTCCGGTTGATTCAACGACAATGTCTATTCCCATTTCTTTCCACGGGAGTTCCCTTCCGCTCTTCACTGAAAGAGCAGTCACCTTGTCCCCGCCGACGGTAATGATATTCCCGTCCAGGCTTACATCCTCGCCAAGGGTCCTGTGAACGGAATCATACTTTATAAGATTGGAAAGACAATCCGGGGACATCAGATCGTTCATGCAGACAAAATGACTGCCCAGTCCCCGCTTTCTTGCTTCCCTGTAAACAAGCCTTCCGATGCGGCCAAGTCCGTTAATAGCTATTTTTGCCATTTAAAAAGTCTCCTGTTGTAAAGAGAATTGTAGAAATAACCTTAAAAATCAAGGAAATGTAGAATAATCCAAACACATTTCAAAATCAAGACCAATTAAAACCTTAAATATTGTTTTGTTCCCAAGGAATGACTGACAAAATTCACGATCAAATAAGAACTATTTCTCTCCGCTTGCAGAAGATAAAAGTCTGACAGCCGCAACATCTTCACCTTCAGAGGAACCTATTATGTAAATCTTCATTTTGGGAAGAATCTCACCCAGAGCTTCAAGCCACAACCTGGAAGATGTGATATCCCTGTTCATGTTATATTCAGCTACCAGTTCGTTAAACCGCTCGGATTCCCCGTCAGCATAAGCTTTTTTTCTCACAGCGTAAGCTTCCGCGTTTTCAAGTATATAGGCAGCTTCTGTTCTTGCCAGATGAACAGTGTTTTTCGCATAACTGTCAGCTTCATGCACCTTTGTTATTTGTTCCTCCCTTGCATCGGTAACATCCCTGAATGCCGCTTCCACAAAAGACGGTGGCCGCACCCTTGCTACCTCGACAGAAACAATTGATATCCCTATTGGCTGAAGTTCAAGTTTCATTTTCACCTTATCCATAATTTTGTTCTGAAGAATCAATTTATCTGTTGTCAGAATTCTGTCAATATTCACGGCGGCAATTGATTCCAGAATGGCGTTCTGCATCATATAGCCTAGAAGTTCAACGGGGTCGGTTGTTTTATAAAGATAGATTTCAGGGTCTGTAATCCTGTACTGCAGAACAACTTTAACATGGACAATATTTTTGTCGCCTGTTATACAATACGGGATCATAAGCATCTCGTTATATATTTGCCCTGTCCTGGACATTTCAGCTTTAACGACAGCAATATCCTCAGCCTCAGCACCAAAACCGGTCAGCAACCTTTTAACCTCACCGGTGTTCAATTTCACTATTTTGCCAATTGGGAACGGAAGACTGTAATGGACCCCCGCCGAAAGCGCCGGACCAACAACCTTCCCGAATCTCAGTTTCAGAGCTGTTTCCCCATACCGGACTCTAGTAAAGCCGCTTAAAACCCAGGCAACAAAAATCACAGATATCAGAACATAAAATACTGCAAACAGAAGTTTTTTCATATTTCCGAGTTCTGATGAAAATTCCGCGAACAATTCTCTCACTTTTCAACATCCTTTTTTAACGCCGGAGTGTCCCCGTTCAAATATTTGAGCAGGTCAGTATCAGAAGACAACACAATCGTGGTCTTTTCATTGAAAATTTTTTTGTACGCATCCATAGTGGCCAGCAACCGGAAAAATTCTTTGTTCCTGGAATAGGCTTTTGCGTAAATTGATGCAGCTTCTGCATCCCCCGCACCTTTTATTTTTTCTGCTTCTGCGTAGGCTAAAGCAAGAATCCCGCTCTTCTCTTTGTCCGCTTCGGCTTTTATTTTTCCTGCCTCTTCTTCTCCGTGAGCCCGGTACTGATTTGCTATCGTAGCCCTTTCGGCCCTCATCCTGTTATAAACACTCCGCGCGTTGTCTTCGGGCAAAGCAAATCGGCTGAATCCGGCAGAAACAATACTGATTCCGTAGTTCTTCTCCATTTTTTCATTGGAAGCAGACGCAATCAGCTGCTCCATCTCCACTATTTTCATATCTCCGCTTTCGGTGGAAAAAAGATTTTTCATGCTGTAGTCACCAAGCGTGGAGCCTGTTTGGGCACATAATATATCGTCGAGTTTCTGCTCCGCATTTTCAACTGTTCCGACGGATGCGTAAAATTCAAGCGGGTTTTTAACCTTCCAGCAGGCGTATAGTTTCACAATCACATTTTTTTTGTCCCCGGTAAGGTATTCAATAAGACGGGTTTGATAAACCTGGGCTCTGCTGTCTATTCTGGTTATTGTTTGAACCGGAAACGGGAGTTTAAAATAGAGCCCCGGATCCTGAGAGCGATCAAGAGGCTTCCCGAACTGACTCAGAACCGCAAATTCACCCATATTTATCTGATATGAACATATTGATAACAAAAACACAATGAATGCCAAAGCTGCAAGCGTAAAGATCAGTTTCTTTTTCATTTGTTCCCGCCTGACTGGAATGTCCAGTTGTTAATAAAGGATTTGTCCGGTTGAAGACTGAACCACAGCGAAGCTTTCTCTTCATCCCCCGGATAGACAATATATTTTTCCACATTCCCCAAGCTCTCTTCCAATGTTTGAAGCACCATTCTCGATTCTGTTATGGAGGGATATTTTTCATAAACCTTCCGCTGCAAATTAAAAGCTTCGGCTTTGCTCCTGCTTTCCACTTCAGTCTTTTCTTTGTAAGCTTCTCCCTTCAGAACAGTCTGTTTTGCTTCCGACCGTGCTCTCGGGATCAGATCCATCGAATACCCTTTTGCATTTTCTATCGAAGTTTCGTAATCCTCCTGAGCACTCACAACATCTTCATAAATCGGCGCGATTTCTGCGGGGGGATGAAGATCCCTGAAGCACACGCTTACTATTTCGATACCCAGTTTGTGCATATCAGCAGAACCCTGAATATCCTTTTGAAGGGCCATCTCAAGTTCATCTCTGTCTGATGTAACGGTTTCAAAGAAACCACGATTGCTGAATATTTCTAAAAGTTTATTGTATGTTATCTGTATAAATAAAATTGATGGTTCAGAATTGCAATAAAGAAAATCTTGAAGTCTGTTAATTCTATAATGGATATTTACGGCAGAATCCAGGAATGAGTTATCCCCGGTTAAAAATGAATGCTCTTCTATGTAATGAATGTTTGTCCATAGAATAAACTCCGCATCCTGCCTCACACCCGTGTATCCGGCAGAAACTCTTTTGATGCTGAGGGTGTCCACTTTTCTGACCTTATCAACAGGCCAGGGCAGACAGAAATGAATCCCGGGTCCGATGCTTTCGGCATTATTAAGCGGCCTCCCGAACCTTTCAACAACAGCCTGTTCAGAAACGGATACAATGTATGTGCCGCTGAACAGATAAACGGCCAACAATACTACTGTCATTGCAACTGACAATCTGAAAACAGCTTTCTTGATTTCCCCTCCCAAACCGGGAACAAGACAAATCAGCCTGGCAGTCAATCTCTTTAAATGACCAGTAAGATTTGTTAAAAAAATAACAAGGCTGTCTTCAAGCACAATCGTTTTATCATCGTATTCTCCTTTTCTTGTCAAAAAGTATGCTCTCACACTCTTTGTCATCACCGTTATACCGTTGGTGAAAATATAAATAGCAATGAAAAAGGCAGCAGCTCTGTCAAATCTAATTCCAACCCAGTCACCGAGAAGGGTCGCTATTACCAGAAGAGTGACAAGCATGTCACTTTTTGCGTGCTGACCGTCGGCCAGCAGTGCCTGAGACCCTGTTTCACTGCCGACATGGGTTTCAAACCTGAAAACCAGGTATGAGAAAACGGCCAGACAAGCAAGCACAACTGTCGAAATAATCGGATATTTCAGAGAAACGGAATTAAAAACAAGTATCTTCAAAAAAATACCGATAGCTATGACAATCAGAAGCATCCCAATTCCGATAGCGGCCTTTCCGTCCCAACCCATTCGTCTGAATATTCTTAATTTAGCCCCCTCAGCAAATCGAGTCTGTTCATTTTTATCGTATTCTTCAACGCGCCTTTTGTCCGAAGCGTCAAGATGAAGAGCGAAAAACACTGACAAAGATGTGACTATATCAACAAATGAATGATAAGCCTCCGCAAGCAGCGCAACACTCCCGGTCAAAAAAGCAAGAAAGAATTTTACCGCAGTAAGAAAAAAGTTTGCGAGTGTGGCAATAAGCGCTGTTTTTTCCTGTTTTGTCAACCAATACCTCTATTAATTCAACTTAGTCAAAATACTTTTCTGAAAGAAACCGTAAAACACCGCCCCGGTTCAAAAATCCTTTGGTCCGTTGAAAGATATTTTCTGGAAAGGTGCTCTGAATAAAGCTTATCTGAAATATTATCAACTTCAACACTTATAGTTCCCATATCAAAATCTGCGCCTGCAGACAAGCTGTAGAGCGTAAAACCTGCCGTCTCCGTTTCATTGAAGAGTGAGGAAATTTTATCCTGTCTGTCAACAGCTCTTATATTTCCGCTTAAATGGAAAACATTTCTTCTGTAACTGAACCCGAAATTCCCTTCCAGCGGAGGTGTTTCCGGAAGATAATCATCATCGCTTCGATTTCTTCCATAACAGTAAGAACCGTTCAAATAAAGTTCAAACCCTTCCGTTATTTTAAGATCAATAGAAGCTTCAGCGCCTGTCCTGTAAGCACGGGGTATATTAATGAATTTTTTAACTCCCAGCACACCAGGAGATCTGGATGCTGTTTTTTCGTCAATCTCGGCAGAAATGTAATCTCTCAGCAAAGCGTAATACAGAGAGGTTTTCAAGCGGAAATATCTGCTTTCGTAATTCATATCGAATTCGATCTGGTTATTTACTTCGGCGTCAAGACGGGGATTTCCGATATAATCATATCTGTCAACCCCTACGGGAAGAAGATAAATGTAGAGTTCAGTCGTATCAGGGGAACGGGATCCTCTTCCGATTGAATACTTCAGTCTCAGTTTATCGCTTATCTGATGACTGACATTCGCCGCAGCTGAATATTCCTTTTCACTTCTGTCAAGATCCCTCCCGTATATCGCAGTAAAAGATTCTTCCGGATTCGAGGCATCCGAACTGTTATAATCCAGCCGTCCTGAAAACATCATTACCAGAGATTGAGAAAAAGCTTTTTCATATTCGGCAAACAAACCTGTATTGGACTGCCTTGCATCGGGCCAGACAATATCAATAAAGGATTTACCGGCCATCATGCCTTTCAGAATATCCCTCTTTCTGAAACCTTCCTTTTCTTTGCGGTAAAAATCCGCTCCGACAAATAAAACCCCTCCCGCGACATTTACATCACCCTGGATGCGGGAACCGCAGGCGCTGCTCTCGACATCCGTAACCGCATTCATATTCACAGCGCTTGGCTTGTTTTCATTATTCATTGAGTGATAAACCTTGCTCAGATAAAATCCCGCCCCGATACTGTTTAAAATCGTTTGGCCGGGTTTCCATTCATATCCCAGGCTGTAGAGATTAGTTCGGTCAAACTCCATATCCATCGGAAGAGCCGCGTAATCTGCCTCCTTCCAGTAGCCGTGAGCAAAAGAAAAATCAAAAAAATGATCATCCAAGGGCATAAAATCCGATTTAAAGGTTATCCCTCTCCTATTGTATGATGACGGAACAATAATTCCGCTGCCATCCCTGTAATCATCAGAACTCTGAATAGAAGCGGAAACAGACATGTTTATCCGTTCTGTTCCCGCTGATAAAGATAAACTGTTATTCAGATTTTCCTTGTTTGTTCCGTATTTTGACAGCACGGTGCCTGAAAAACCAGGACTCTCAAGCTGCATATAACCGCTTTTCTCCACCATATTTATAACCCCGCCGAAAACAGGACCGAGCGTGAACGAAAAAGGCCCTTTGAATATCTCCAGCCTTTCCAAGTCTGTCGCGGATATATGCGAAGCCGAATGATCCATTCTGTTCGGGCACGCACCTTCGAACCTTATAATGCCGTTAAGAAGAACATTAAGCTGTTCTTTCTGGAATCCCCTGAAAACAGGATCCAACGCTGTGCCTCCTCTTCTAACGGCGTTTCCGCCCGGTATTCTTCCCAGCATTTCACCGACATCTGAGCTTTTCCTGCTGTACATATCACTGCCGGAATACACAGAAAAGGGGTAAGTTTCATCAAAGGAATCAAGAACTATAATCTCTTCTGAAAAAACAGGAACGGGGACAAGATAAAACGATTGAATTTCCTTTTGATCATGCCCTGTTTCAATCTGTTTTTTGACAGAACTGTAACCCCTTCTGCTTATACTGATGACAAATATCTCCTCATCTGAAACCTCAATCTCAAAATACCCGTTTTCATCACTTAATGTTCTGTTGCCTGATTTTTGCTCATAAATGTCTGCCCCTTCGACAGGGTTTTTGCTCTTGAAATCAAAAATTCTGCCGCTGAATAAAGCCGCATTGGAAACTGCGGTAAATAACAAAATATTTAGCATAAGTATAAAAATTGTTTTTTTCATGCTTTCCTCTTAATCTTCGCAGCTGATTCTTGTCCCGGTTTCAACATATTTTTTGAAACTGCGAAGACAGTCAGATTTACCCTCTTTCGGACAGCTGCTTACAAATTCAATAAATTTAATAAACTTATCAAGTGATTCTGTGCTTATGCAGTGCTCCATTCCGCATGCATCATTCATCGCTGTGCTGTCATCAATCCCCAGAACCGAAGTGAGGAATTCGTGCATTATTTTGTGTTTCCTGAGAATTTCCTTCGCAATTTCCTCACCTCTTTTTGTAAGCCTCGGGTAACCATATTTTTCGTGAACAACATATCCTTCAATCGCAAGCGCCTTCAAAGCAGCATTTACACTGGGCGGTTTAACAGACAGCCTCTCCCCTATATCCTTTACCCTTGCTGTTCCTTTTTCAGACTGCAGCACCGAAACAGCAGCAAGATAATCTTCCATGCTGGGGCTCAACTTCTTTTTTGTACTTTTAACGGGGTCCATATTATACTTTCCTAAATTTGTTAGGAGAGACTAACTTATATTGACAGGACAGTCAACAATAAATTTTCAGTTATTAATCAGAAGTTATTCAGATCCATTTGATGTTGGCGGGTTTTCTGTCCACGGCCTTAAGGAATTTTTCGTCGGAATAACCAAGAACTGCCGAAGAATGAATTACATGCCCGGAAGGAATTCCGAGATATTCCGCGATCGTTCTGTCCCTGCCCGCTGCGGCAACAAAATATCCGTTGATGCAGGAGCCTATCCCCATTGTTTCAGCCATAAGGACGATGTTATACATTGCGTAAACACAGTTATCCTTAGGAGTCCCGAGGCCTGATGGCGCGTGGATTAAACACAGAACGGGAGCATCATAAAAAATGGGGTCCTCTCCTTTGCTGAACCGTTCGGCAGCTTTTTCAAAAGCCGGGATAAGCTTTTTGGCCCCTTCTACCAAAGGTTTTCCTTCCTTTAAAACTACAGCCATTCTGAAAAGCGGGTTTCTGAACCTCCTTAAAGTCCTGTCAAACGCCTTCAGAGTCATCCCGGAAAGGTACCTGATCTTTTCTCTTTCTGTCACAAATATAAAACCGAAGTTCTGAGCATTCTTACCCGTTGGAGCGTATCTTCCGGCATCAGCCAATTTCAGAAGGGTTTCTCTGTCAACTTGTTTTTCTGTAAAGTGTCTGACAGTTCTTCTTTTCCTTAAAAAACTGAGAAGGTTATCCGGGGAAAAGACGGATTTCTCATCAAGCAGCGGAAAATTTGCGGGGTCCATTCCTTCAACTGTTATGGCGTTTTCAGGGCAGGCAGCGATGCAGTGACCGCACTGGAAACAATTGTCCTGATTCTCCGAGACAATATTATTATCTTTCCTTGCAAAAACCCCCGAAGGGCAGGCTGCTAAACAAATCCCGCATGATGAGCATCTTTCCGCCGATATTTCGACTCCCGCCACTGGGTCAGCCCTCCGAAACCTCAATCCGTTCCTTTTCAAGCCTGTCAATTATGCTTCGCGCTGCTGTGAGGCTGGTAGTCGTTTTTCTTATCTTCAGACAAAGCGATTCGGCAAGAGCCCATGTAAAATTAAGACCGATTCCAGGATTCGCGAAAAGGAACTCTTTCAGAGAACTGTTGTTGAATGCCAGGGCTTTCGTATCCTCATAAGCCACAACCGATGCGCCAGGAATTGTCCCGATGAGAAATGATATCTCTCCGATAAAGTCCCCGGGCTGCAAAAGAGAAAAAGAGGTTTTACCGTCCCCGGTTTTCGAATCAATCCTGACAGCCCCGTCAAGAATAACAAAAACATGTTCGCAAGGTTTCCCTTCGTTAACAAGACAATCCCCTTTCATAAACTGCCTGATAACGCCCAGATGCATGAACATTGCTATCTCATGGTCTTCAAGACCCTGAAACAGCGCTACTTTTTTTAATA
Source organism: uncultured Acidobacteriota bacterium (assembly GCA_964509835.1). Taxonomy (GTDB): domain Bacteria; phylum Acidobacteriota; order CAZDZC01; family CAZDZC01; genus CAZDZC01. The sequence continues at coordinate 14,705 of CAZDZC010000021.1, read as the reverse complement.
CTTCTTCCATTAGATTTCTCCAAAAAATTATTTTAAATTTCATTCTACATTATTGCAGGCCGCGAGCAAAGCAATTTGATACATTGAAGTTCTTGACCGCAACCCCCATAATATGCAACAATTCAACGATTTAGAGAGGTTAAGGATGAAATTCACAGAAAAAAAATCTGCAGCCGAAACAATTTTATTTGTATATGCCTTCCTATTTCTGACGATTGCATGCCAGGCAGGAGAAGGTACTCTAAGATCAGAGGAGAACACTTCCGCCAATTGCGGAATAGTTATACTGAAGGACGGCGAGTTTTATGCCAGTCTGATGGAATCCGTGAAAACCGCCGAGAAAGAGATAAAGATCGGGACATTTATTTTTCTTGTAAGAATCAACAAAACCAATCCTGTAAAAAAGCTTGCGGACGAGCTTATTAAGGCTCATAAAAGAGGGGTGGATGTTGAAATTTTTCTGGAAGCGGGGAAAGGAGATCTGACCCCCGACAACCTCGCAAGCGCTGATTACCTGAAAAAATCGGGAATAAAGGTGTTCATTGACCATGATAATGAAAAGAATCATTTCAAACTGGCTGTTATTGACAGAAAAAAAGTTTATATCGGCAGCCATAATATCTCGTCTTCCGCGCTGAAATACAATAAGGAGATCTCGGTCCTGATTGAATCCGAAGAAGCGGCAAAGGAATGCCTTTCTTATCTCGGCAGCATAACCTACATAAAATATGAATAATCCTCACAATATAAGCTCCATTCCAGACGGCTTCAGGATTGCGCATACCGGGGATTCCGGTTATACAATCGTCCACCGCGAAGGATATAACGCCGAATCAATAGCTTCCGCCGTTTCCCGGGGCGCCGGATGTGAAAATATCCCTTCAGGAAGAGGATCGGCATATTTCACGGCAATCGAGGGAATTGGCGACTGTGTTGTCAGAAAGTATATGCGCGGCGGGATGCTCCGTTTCGCGAACAGGGATGGCTTCATAAACCATGACCGTTTCCTGAATGAACTGAAAGTCAATCTTCACGCTCAGTCGCAAAATGTCCCCTCACCTGAACCGGTTGCTGTTGTCATTAAAGGCAGCGACAGACTCAACGGCTGGATGCTGACAAAGAAAATTGAAAACGCCATTGACCTTCTGTCATTCTGCAGGATTACAGAAAATAAAGCTCTTGTTGAAAAAGCCGGTCTTGAAACCGGAGCTGCGTTGAGGAAGATGCATGACACCGGAATCCGTCACGGTGATATCAACGGGGCAAACATCCTCATCGCAGAAGACAAGGTTTACATAATAGATTATGACGGTTCCTCAATCGTCCAGTCCATGCCCAAGGAATTCAGAGAACAGAACATGCTGAGGCTCATGCGCTCTCTTATCAAAGAGTCCCTGAAGAAAAATCCCGGGCTTTACAAAACGAGAGAGCATATTATCAAGGGATATCTCGGGGAGAGATATCTTTCTGAATGGGATTTCTCTTATCTTCTTAAGGAAGAATTCTTTTTCAGAAGAGTTTGGTGGCGTGTGAAAAGAGAAACCAGTGCATTTAATGTCCGTTCCGGCCAGGCATAAATTGAACGGAATATTATAAAGGCTTTAATAAATTGAAAGAAAAAACATTCAGCATGAAATTAAGGGTTTGGGCTTATGCGCTCTTCTTCTTATCGGGCATGACAAGCCTTGTCTATCAGGTTGTATGGATGAAGCTGCTCAGCTATGTGCTGGGAAATACCCTCTACGCTACAATGGCTATCCTGACAGCTTTCATGGCAGGCCTTGCCATCGGAGGCTATGTTTTTGGAAAACTATGCTGCCGTTTCTCAAATACCCTTCTGGTGTATGGTATCCTGGAAGGGCTCATCGGTCTTTTTGCGTTCCTGTCCCCATATATAATTGAATCCCTTGCTTATCCATATAAGTGGATCTACGGAGTATTTGGATTTGAAGGATTTCTGACCGACTTTCTCCGTTTTCTGCTTGCTTTCGCGACACTTCTGCTGCCGACAATAATGATGGGCGGCACTCTTCCTCTTCTTGCCGAATACTTCACTTCCTTAAAAACAGATACTGTTAAAGGGGTATCATCCCTATACGCTGTCAACACATTCGGTGCGGTTACAGGATGTTTTATGTCCGCATTCGTGTTCATATACATCTGGGGGCTTAAGGGAGCTGTATATTTCTCAGCAATCCTGAACATTCTCATTCTGCTGTCTGTAATCCCGCTTGCATTCCTGAATAAAAAACCGTTGTCTTCAGAACAGCGTGGAAACAATGGAGAATTACAGCAGGCATCATCAGGACGCCTGCTGCTGTTTCTTTATTTTCTGACGGGCGCATCCGGGTTGGCTTACGAGATAATATGGACGAGGATTCTTGTTTTGCATTTCGGAAGCAATGTATATGCCTTCAGCCTGATGCTGACGACATTTCTTATCGGCATCGCAGCCGGAAGCTTTGTTGTCGGAAGGTTCGCATCAGAAATGAACAGCGGAAAATACCGCCTTTTATTTGCCCTGCTCCAGATAATACTTGCTTTTACCGTCATATTTCAGATAGTCCAGTTCATCCTGCTTAAAGACACCCTTCTTGATGTCAGCGCTCTTCTTGGAGAACCTGATTATGTAAAAACCGTAATTACGCTTTTTGTGTCCGCATTCCAGTTGATATTCCTTCCGACATTCATTTTCGGTGCGTCGTTCCCTGCGGCTGTAAAAATCTATGAACATGCTTCCAGAACTACCGGAAACAATGTAGGGGTGGTATATACTTCAAATACAGCAGGAGGGATCGCGGGAATCCTTCTTGCAGGGTTCATTCTTATACCACTTATGGGTGTTCAGAACGGACTGCTTACCCTTGCCCTTCTCAATCTTCTGATCGGCCTTATAGCGCTCACAGCATGGGTCAGAATAAAACCAGCAATGAAAGCAACAGTGATAATACTCCTTCCCGTCCTTCTGATCTCGATGTTCTCATTTTTTACCGAATCGGGAGAGGTTATTTCGTCAGCCGGTGTTTTTTCGGCTGTCAAAGGGAAAAATATCCTCTATTTTAAGGAGAGCGTAAACGCTACCATAACAGTTGAAACGGAGAACGATATCCTTGGAAAAGCAACATACATCAGCCTTAACGGAGTAAATGTCGCGGGGACATCCCCCATGCTGCTGTGCATCCAGAAACTCCAGGGACACCTGCCCCTTCTGCTTCATCCCGACCCGAAAAAAATCCTGCATATCGGTTTCGGAAGCGGTGGCACCGCATGGTCCGTTTCACAACATCCCGTTGAAAAAATACACATTGCCGAGATAACCAGGGATGTCATTGAAACATCCGACAAATTCTTCAAGGGAGTGAACCACGGGATAACGAACGATCCCCGCGTTAAGGTGTTCATCTGCGACGGAAGGAACCTTGTCCTTACAACAGAAGAGAAATATGATGTGATCCTTTCGGACTCCATTCACCCAAGATATTCGGGCAACAGCAGCCTTTACACAAAAGACTATTATCTGCTCTGTAAAGACAGGCTGACCGATGACGGTGTCCTGTCACAGTGGCTGCCGATCTATTCTCTTACCGACAGAAACTTCCGGATGATACTCAGGGCTTTTTACGAGGCTTTCCCGAACTCATCCGTATGGTATATCAACTCGACTATCAATCCCTATGTGATCACAACAGGATCAAAAAACGACAATCCGGTTGATTTCAGAAGGATTTCCGAGGCATTGGAAAACAACCCCGGAATATTTTCGGATCTTTCCAAGGTCAATGGCGATTCGCCGTTTAAGATTCTGGATTATCATGTCATAAGCGGAAAAGACATAGGAGACTTCACCAGGGATATACCGCCTCATATTGACGATTACCCTGCGGTGGAATACGAATCATCGCGAATTCTGGACCGGCAGGGATCCTGGCTTCATAACTTCGAAGAACTGATAAAAGCGAGAAAGATCTGCAGTCCTGATCTGTCCGGGTATTCAGAAACCGAAAAAGAAACAATAAATGCCGAACTTGACAGATACTTCAGCGCCACCTCCCTGAACCTTGAAGCGCAGAGGCTGATCCTGCACCGGAACGGCGAAGAAGCGGTAAAACTCTTTATGGAAAAGGAATCAATAAACCCTGTTGACCCGGACCCGATTGAATACGAGCAGATATTTAAAAAGAAGATCCAGTCAAACCAGTGACACCCGGATACCCCAGGAAAGCTGCCGGAGCTGTCTTATTGGAGCCTTGGCCTTTTTGCTCATCTGCCCAGAATAGTAGAATATTGCCATAAACCCTCGTGCAATTCTGCCCATTTGATTATCCTCTGCACGATGCTTGTAACTGAAGAAAAGTATAACTGCCAAAGCTACAAGAAATAAACTTATAAGAAGATCGTGATGAGGCCTCATTTATCGTTCTCCATTCGCTTAATGAGTTCCCTTGCTCTTTCTTCATTCTCTATCTTCACTATAAGCTTCGCTCCCTGACTGAACTGCAAAGATCCTCCCTGTCCTGAATAACCTGGAGAGTCAATATAAACTTCAATCCCTTCAGATTCAAGATATGTTTTCACCAGCTCCGCTTCATGACGATATGTGAATTCTGCAACTGTCACTTTCAATGTTTATGAACTCAACAAATCAAAATATCTGAATCCCAATGCACAATTACAGGTCAATCTCTCCTGATTATGTCTGAAGGCAGTTTCTCTCTGCATTTTGAACAGAAATATTCATCAAGGCCATCTCTGTAATCTGAATATTTGAAAGGATGACCGCAAACTGGACAGTGCTGCTCAGCTTCGTCAGCAGTGATCGCTTTATCTGTGGAATCATCTTTCTGGAATTTCTTCCAGAATCTCACAACTCTCGAACTGCGGAAGAAGAATATAAAGCCGAGTAGAAAGTTGATGAATCCAATGATCAGATGAAGCAAGTAAGGCTTGAAAAATTCGATTATGGAACTGACTAGATTCCCTTGTTCCTGTGAATCGAAGAAACTTTGCCTTGAAAAGCTAAAGAAGGAACCTATCACTCCTAATAATGTGACGAAGTAGGTCAACATTAAATAAAGCCCAAGGATTGATATTAAGACTGAATGGAGTTTTGCACAATCAAGTTCAGAAGAGGTTTCCAGTTCATTACAGTCAAACATTTTAGCTGCATACACACCGCCATACCTGATTAAAACAACACCAAGACCCACAAGAGCTAAAAAGGGGATTAGATGAAGAGCTTCGTAAAGTTGTCTGCTGAACTCTTGATCAGGATTCTGAAAACTATAACTGGAAAGAAACGACCGTAAAAAGCCAATGGAATTTATAATGGCATATATCCCCATCAACCTGAATGCCAGTGATGCTGTTTGTCGAGCGTTCATGTTTACTCCTTTATTCCTGCGGCCCATCCGGCCATTGATAGAATTTCTCATTACTGAACACTATATCATTATCGAATAACTGGGTTGAACCTCCGCCCCAGTTATAATCAAGTTTCTTATCTTTTCCTGTTGAAAAAACAGTATATGATTCTCCGTCTGAAATAAACTGGTTAGGATTCCCCCATCCATCTTCAAGTGGCAATTGTTGAATATACTCAGGGATAAATTCCTTTTCCAAGTTTTCAATATTTCCTCTTCCTGTTGGATAGTGCAATTTATCTATTTTATACATCTCAAACATAGTTCCGATTGTTCTTATATCTGCCATTGTTCGTTTCTGTTTGCCTCTGACGATTGCACCAAGCAGATTAGGAACGAACAGGGATGACAGTAATATCGTGAAGACACAGATCTGTAGAAACAGGGTAAAACCTCCCGTCACCCGCATGTTCCTGCTTTCAGAATGATACTCGCCTCGAATGAGTCTGACACACATCAACCATGCAGAAATCACAAAACTTAAGACAGACGAAAGGAAAAGAGCAAAGCTGGAAGAACCTTTAAATTCATAAAAAGCTAAATACAACAAAAAAGATGAGATCAGTATTGAGAAACATGAAGTTATTAATAAAGCATTGCATCCCTTGTTTACAATATCTCTTTTATCCCATCCAATATCTTTCATTGAGAAATAAAAGGAAAATATAAGCATCAGATATGCGGTTGGCAGCATGATAAGAATAAAGACAGCTGGAATTGCTTCATTTATAAGAATTGCAAGCGGTATCATAAGACCGGCAGCCAAAGCCTTTGATATTGCAGAATAGTCATCTCTTTTACCAAAGCAGTAAAAAAATACCATGAGAATGAAGGAGCTGATGGTAAACATTGAGAGGAAATAAGCTACATAGAACATATTGTCTGGCACACCAGACATAGCGGTCATTATTGTAATAACAGAGATAAATGCGAAAACTGCAAGCCAGAAGCTGATTCTAGGAAGATAGATATTCTTGACTGTAAAAAGGTTTCTCATGCAATCTTTTCCATTGTTCTTGGGATTGTATCACAAACGGGCATAATTTCTATTTGTGGCTTGGCATCTTAACAACAACAAAAAATCCTAATCCTCCGAGCCATAAATTATCCGGGGAAAGAAAATGTCACATTAAGTTCTCTTTTGCCTCCGGCGATCCTGAATCTGTCTTTTCCGTTTTTTGACACGCTGCATTCGTTGCCGCATATAAGAATTTTATTTTCCGATTTTGAAGCTTCTGCCAGGAATCCTCTCAATGAGTTGTAAACCATTGAATGGGATGGTTCGATTATATGGACCATCTTGACTCCTGCGTATTTCTGCCGGAAAAACAACTCGCCTTCCTGTTCGATAAATACATCTGAAGCCCCTTCCAGCGCCGCGCGTTCCCATATTTTTTCAACCTCCGCTACAATACAGGGTCCGCAAATCATTCCGCCGGACGGGGATTTCGCAAACCTATCTGACAACATGCCTGCTCTGCGCAAAAGCTCTTCATCATCTGAATTTGATCTTAGGATTTCCAGCATTTCCGCAATTGCTTTATCCAGAATTGACTTTTCAAAACCTGTTATCATCAATTCTTCCACCGGAAGAGGGAAGGATGGCGACATATCGCGGATGGACTGCTGGAATGACTTCCCATCCATAAGGCTTTCGCATAATGACCTGACAGCCATACCTGTCGCGGTTCTGTTGCCGCCCGGAAAATCCAAAAGAGGTTTCATAAAACCCTCATTCAGAAGTTTCGGGAGGAAATATTCAAAAAAATCTCCGCATTCTTTGATGCTCAGCAATTTTGCCGGGGAAACTATTTTTATGCTTTCATTCTGATTGCTCAAAATCACAGTCGAACGCCTCAGCAAATCCGCAGTAAGGCACGAATGCGCCGGGATTACGGCAATAAGACTGCCTACGGAGGTTGCTTTCATGAACGCATCCGACACCCTGACAATCCCGTGTTCCTGCGAAAGCGATGAAATATGGCAATGCTTTTCAATGGAACTCCATCCGTTTTCCGTGACCGGGGCTATATACCCGTAGTTTGCCACTCCGCCCTCAGTAAATGAATCCTTTGAAAGATGAACTGCCCCGCCGTAGATTACTATTTCATTTCTTTCTTCGTGTTTTGCGACTACAGGACAATAAACCGCAGCGGCGATGTCCTCCTCTGCGCAGATACCGTGGCTTAACTGCATCGCGTCGTAGTATATGAAATTCCCGGGCCGTATCTCATCAACACCTGAAAGATCAGCGACAACTGAACAACATGGGGTATCGCCGACAGATATTTTGAAACCGGAATATTCACTGCCCAGGCTTTCTTTGGCTGATCTCATTCTGTCGGAGGTCAGATTCCAGATATTGATGATTTCCTCTTCGGATTTAGCCTTATAGCTGTGGCCTGAATGGGTGAGGAGGCCGGCAGGCTTAAGTTTATCGCTTTTCTGAATTGCAGACAAAATGCTTTTTATTCTATCGCGATCGTTAAAAAGAATGCCTGTCCGTTTGTAGCCGCAGTCAATTTTTATCCACACTTCGCATGGGCTCAGAAGATGGCTGTTCAGGAAATCAACCGTATCGACAGATTCAAGAAGAAGGTTCAGTTTTATCCCTGAAGCCAGTTTATTAATATCGTCAATTTCAAGAATATTTACAGGAAAAGCAATGGTTATATCTTTCCATCCATTTTCCGCGAAAAACATTGCCATCTCGACAGAAGATACCGTTATCTTCTCAACACCCTCTTCCCTGAAAAGCTCTCCGATCTCTGCAGACTGATGGGTTTTGAAATGAGGGCGGAAATCCGTGCCGCTTTTCCGGGCTTTCTCCGCCATTCTTCTGATGTTCTTGACAACTCTATCCGCAATTACAATAAGAGAAGGCTTTTTTATCTGATGTATCATTCAGGTTCTCCCTACCTGTTAACTTTACACGATTCGAGTTCGTGCTGCAACAGTTTATCCGCCTAATTTCCTTTTGACATTCGACAGCTGATAATTTATCATTCGCCGGAATTTTTATTATGTTTTTAAGGAGTAAATATGAAATTCAGATTGTCACTATTATCAGCAGGGTTGATTTTTACCATGCTCTTCGCAGGATGCGGAGACAAAGAAGAGAAAAAGGCCCCGGAAACGCCTGTTCAGACTGCCGAAGAGCAGCCTTCCGAACTTGAGATGAAGTTCGAGAAATTCAGGGACTCTTACGGAAGAGCCAACGGACTTTATGAATCCGGGGATTACGAAAATGCGGAAACGGCCTATCTTGAAGCCCTCGAAATTGCTCCCGGCAATATTTCAGCGCTGTATAACCTTGCGTGTACCTATGCCCTTCACGGGAAACAGAAGGAAGCTCTCGTCACGCTGAGAAAAGCCGTTGAAGGCGGATGGTGGAACAATGCCCATCTTGACCGCGATACGGATCTGGAAAGTATAAGAAATACCGATGGATTCAAAGAAATATACAATCTGACCCCTGTGCTTGAAAATTCCTTCCGGCAAAAATGGAACAGCGTTTACGGCAACAGCACCGCAAAAGGGAAGTCCTTCGTGAACCTCCAGGAACTGAAGAATCATTATAAAACGAAACAGGAAGAACTTTACAACGGCAGCTTTCTTATGTCTGATGTCGCATACAGGGAAAAGAATTACGCCATCATGCAGGAAATGCTTGCCTCGCTGAAAATGATGGACTGGGAACATAATCCAGATGTCTATTTTGAAGTCCTGACTCTGTATTATTTCGGAAATGAAGGCGACAGGGAGGAGAGCGCGAAGCTTTACGGCAATTTCATCCGGAATTACGAAGGAGATGCCGTCGCAAAAGCAATGTACGGATACGCCAGGGCAAATATGGATAAGCTGAAAAATCCTGACGAAGCTCAGAAAACAATTGACGAACTGACTGCGAAATATCCGGAATCCAGATGGGCCGCAATGGCTTACGCGGATCAAGCGCTGAATCTTTATTATTCGGGCGATGAAGACAAGGCTTATCAGACATATCTTAAAGCTGTTGATTCCGCAGGTTCCGACAAGGATGCCTCGGCATACCTGAAAGAGAACCTCTGGTTTTATGAATATAACCGGGTCGGTCTGCCTTCATTTGAAGCTTCTGACTGGGACGGCAAACCATTTTTGCTTGACGAATACAAAGGGAAAGTCCTGATGATGGACTTCTGGGCCACCTGGTGCGGTCCGTGCGTTGCGGAGATTCCCAATGTTGTCAAAGCATACCAGGATTACAACGGCAAGGGTTTTGAGATTGTAGGAATCTCTCTCGACCAGGGAATGACCGCGGATGCCCTGAGAACATGGTGCAGCGACAAAAAGATGCCGTGGAGGCAGATTTACGACGGCAAAGGATGGGAAGCGTCACTCGCGAAAACATTCAATATCCGCGCTATCCCTTCAATGCTCATCATTGACCGTGAAGGTAAGGTGCATGAGGCCAGGCGGGGAGAAGCGCTGGTTGCTCAGATATCGGAACTCGTCGGAAAATAAACGCTGTAAATTTGAAATTACAAGGGCTGCAGCAATGCGGCCCTTTTATTTTTTAATATTGTCCGGTCCTGCGGGTAGAGTCGGATCGAAATCGGCATTATAGACGGTCACCTTTTTCTCGTAACCCCTGATGCTCACCTCTCCCCTGCAGAATAATCTTTTCCGGATATCTTCCGGCAGAAGGTCGGCAGTTGAAGCGGATAACATCACCTGAGTGCCGTAAACCTTATTCAGGTTCTCCATCCTCGATGCAAGGTTTGCCGCGTCGCCCATTGCAGTGACTGTTTTCCTGTCTCTCCCGCCCATGCTGCCGATGATACATTCACCGGTGCAGATGCCGATCCGGGTTTTAAGAGGAGGGATATTGTTCGCCTTCAACTCCGAGTTCAGTTTCCCGACCCTTTCGAGAATAAGCCTCGCGGAATTGTACGCTCTCAGCGCCTGATCATCGTGCTTTACCGGAAATCCGTAAATAACCATCAGAGCGTCCCCGATATACTTGTCAATCATTCCGCCCTGGGACAGAACAACCTCGGTGACAACATCAAAATACAGGTTCAGGATATGCACAAGGTCCTGCGGGTCCATTTTTGAAGTGATCGAAGTAAAGCCCTCGATGTCTGTGTCAAGAACGGTAAGCATGCGTTTTTCACCTCCGAGGCTGACCTCGTCAGGGTGTTTTATGAGCCAGTCAACCACGCTCGCGTCAACATACGATGAGAAAAGCATTTTTATTTCCTTTCTTCTTTTCCGTTCAAGCATGTAGGAATAAAAAGCCGATGACCAGAAAGATGCGGTGACGGCAGTGAGCGGCATCACAAGCGGTATCACAAGATTTTCAAGGAACACAAATACCGACGCCCAGCACCACAGAACTGAAAATCCGATCCAGAGGGGAACTGACAGCCAGGGTTTCCAGAAAAACAGGTTCAGAGAAATCAGAGAGGCGGAGACAAAGATAATAATCCAGAGCCAGCCGGGGTTGAAGAACTCAAGCCTGTCGTTTCTGAGCATATTCCCTATGATGTTCGCGTGTATCTCAATCCCGAACATATCGGGCTCGGAAGTCTTGTGGTAGGGTGTGGCATAAGTATCGTGACTGGCGGTGAAGGTGGCGCCCACCAGACAAATCTTCCCGGAAAATATCTCCGGATCAGTTTTGTCGCCCAGAACATCCGCCATAGGGACAATCCTGAAGGTTCCCGCCGGTCCCCTGAAATTTATCATATGCAACTCATCCCCTTCCCACTGAGGAGGAATGAACCCCGCGTACTCCTTTACAATCGCTGCATCAAAAGACGGATATCCGTTCATCTCGGGACGGAACCTTCTTATTCTTCTGTCAATCTCATCGGGAAGATTAAGAAACCCCAGTCCTGCCGCGGCATTCCTGATCGGGGCTATCGGCTCGACTGCCTTACCGTCCGCAAGGACCTCAAAACCCCAGATAACTGTTCCTTTTTCTTTGATAACTCCCGCCAGCATTTCGTCCTGGCCGGGCGGGTCGCATTCTCTTGTCGGTTCAGAATACAGAAAATCAAAGGCGGTGACGAACGCCCCGGCATCGTCCAGTTTTTCAATAAGGTCTCCATAGATAACAGGAGGGAAGGGATACCGGAGTCCGAGTTCCGTGAATGTTTTTTCATCTATCCCGATTATGATTATTTCAGGATCTGCGGGAAGCGCGCCTCTTGCCTTGAAGCGAAGGTCAACTGACCTCCATTCCAGAAACCTGAAAAAACTGCTGTCAAAAAAGAACCATCCCGCCGCTGTTATCAGAAGCGGGATGAGAATAGAAGGGATTAATTTGCCTAAAAACTGCCTGTTTTTCATGAACCTGCAAGATGCTGAATATCCGCATCTTCCAGTCCCATCATGCTTACAAGCTCAGAACGCCAGTGACCAAGTTCACTGTTATCCGGATTTGCTTCAATAATCCTGTCAAGAGCGAGCAGCGCGTCCAGGTTCATGCCGTTCTCCCTGTAAATCTGATAGGTCAGGAAAAGACCCGTCGTATCGCCCTCTTCCGGAACTGAAACATATGCCTTGTCTATGCTTTCCTTCAGAGAATCAATATTCTGTTCTGATTTCGCGTCAAGGGTGGTAAACGAACCGGAACCGAGCGATGTTATCGAATTCTTCATTGACGCGTCCCTCACTTCCCACCAGTAGGTGGCACCGTTCACAAGTTTGTCCGCCTTCACATTCAGAACCGTTTCGGAAGTCGTTTCCTCGTAGAACATGTCATCGGGGCCCATCAGTATAAAAGCGTATCTCTTGACAAGCGGCTTGCTGAGCCAGACAAACTGAATATCATCCACTTTTACGGCTGTCCTGTTCGGCGCGAGGGCGATGTTCTTGCCCGTGCTTCTCAACCCTCCGAGATGTTTCATCATCGGATTGTCCCCTTCCCTCGACAGAAGGGTTTTGCTCAGATTTTTCGCGACAGTTGCAAGCGAGGGGTCAGCAGTGCTGCTGTCTTTGTCAAGAACAACCTCCGTTCCCGGCTTTACGACAAGAATACTCCCGTCGCTCAGCAGAAACGACGCGCGCGCGTCTTCGGAAGCAGCAATCCTGTCCCCTTTGTGGAGGACCTTCCCGATAGTCAGCGCGGTTTTATCCAGCTTTCCCGTTTCCTGATAAAGCACATCGCCTTTCACGGCAGTGGCCTGAGCCCAGAAGAGCGGCTTCCCGAATAAAACACCTGCCGACAAGACCATCATCACAACGAAAATTACCAATATTGTCCGTTTCATGTTAATTCCTCCTGAAAAAAACCTGTTTTGAATTATACATCCAAAAATCCGAAAATCAAATCATTTTCCTTCCTTGCAGGTCATTTCTGAAATATCCAGCCTCAAAATCCCGACCTCATCGTAAACGCCATCTTTATCAAGGGTGGGTTTAATCTTATCAGGATTATCCTCAAGATGCTCAAGAAGAACTGCGACGGCATGTTTCTTTTCTACTAACTCTTCAATGATATGCATCTTTCCCCGCAGGACCAGCGTCCTGTACGCGTGCCTGCACTCCCCTGCGACATATCCCCTGTCCTCAATTACCGTGGCACAGACAGCAGGATTTGCGGTGATGAAATCAATCTTCAATCCTTCATGAGCGCAGTGGAAATAGAGAGCGTTCCTCTTCTCGTCAAAACCGTAATTAATCGTGACAATATACGGTTCATTATCGCTGCAAAAGGCAATAACAGCATACTTGCCTTCCTTGAGCACCGAAAGCATCGCGTCTTTCTCTTTCACTTCTTTTTCCGATCTTCTCATGTGGTATTTCGGCATAATCAGCTCCTTATGATTGTAGTGCATCCATATTATAGTACAGAAGTCTGATTAAAAAAAAGTAATTCAATAAGTCAGGTTAACTCTGACGGGATCTGCACAGCAAAACGGCACACCTCGTCACCTGCAGGCAGGCACTTCACCACTGATACCCTTACCGGCTGTTCCAGTATTCCCTCCCACAGCCTCCGGAACCATCCGCTGCCGCAGTAGCAGAAAACAGCATCAATGTCTTCCAGCCTGTCTCTCACAGCGGGGCAGTGACAGTAAGCCCTGCGTTTTTCTTCAGGATTTGAAGCTTCTTCCCATGCTTTTCTGTTTGCAGGGACTTTCTCGAAATAAAGCACATTCCCTTCCCTTTCAGGCTTGGGAGGGAAAAAAGGATCATCTTTCATGGCTTTAAGAACGGCTTCTACCGTTCCTTCCTTCCGGAACACAATTCTGAATTTCTCGATGGTCGGGTCAGGAAAAATGTGTGCACATTTCGACACTATATCAAAACACTGCTCTTCGCTGGCAATCGCTTTAAGTTTCTCCATAGCTCCCTTCAGCCAGTCAAAGCGAATGTCTTTCGGTGTTTTCCAGTTTACAGCCTCATATCCCGACATAATCTCAAGAAGAACATCCTCACCAAGCACCTTTTCAACATTCTCTGCAAATATCCCGGCCCAGTCGTGAATGGGAAGCTGGATTTCAACAGAACCGTCACCTCTTAAAATCTCGCGATAATAAAGTGCTGTTGCAAGGCCATGATCTATTAAACAGGAATAAAGAGCAGAAACACCGATGTTTAAATCCTTTTCAGACGCATTCACATAAATTAATTTCTCAAATGGAACTTCACGGCAGATAAACTTCTCATGTTCAAAAGATTCTTTAACGGGAAACCCGGCTTCACCGTCATAAACCGCATCAACAACAGTATCCCAGTGAACTATCAGAAAAGGATTACCACAGATCATATCCGCCAGTTCACTTCTGATCTCATCCAGAATCCGCTGCCCTTCAGACTTATCATTCATCGGCAACCTGACCGACGCGATCAGTTGCGGTTCCAGCTCTTTATATTTGATCTCAAAATCAGACATGCTTCCTCCATAAGGTTCTGTAATTTATACGGAGGAATAATTGATTTGTTGCAGAATCAGCATTAAATGATTGATTTATAAAGTCTTAAACGGTATAATGAATTTGGAGAAAGTATTGATATGAAACGATCTGAAGATGAAACAAAATTGAACAGAAAAGCCTTCTCTGTTGCTTCCTCATTTTCTCATTCTGAAGAAGAGGATAAAAAGTACTGGTGGTCAAAAACACCGGAAGAAAGGCTCATTCATATGGAAAAATTAAGGCAGTTGAATTATGGAAATGAAGCTCGCAAAAGACTTCAAAGAGTTCTTGAGGTTATTAAACGATAATAATGTCCGGTATCCCTCTGTGCCAACATAGTTGTCGCCTTAGCCAAAATAGAATGGATGTAGGGGGA
>CAZDZC010000020.1:7861-44723 GCA_964509835.1 uncultured Acidobacteriota bacterium | reverse complement strand
CGCGGTGTTGGATGACAGGTCTGTTGCTACTACCTTTATCCTGCAGGTCGCGGAGTATTCGGATGGAACAGTCCAGTTTATGGAATTAAATCCGGGAGCCACTGCTGCATTTATTGGTTTCCAGACAGGCATATCAGCATCAAGCTTTGAAGCCCATTTAGCGCTGTTGTAAAGAAGTTTTCTCATCTCGCTGTTCGTCCAGCTGTCGTATATATCGTATTTACCGGCCGAGGCAAAGTTGACAACCCTCCCGCTGCCATAAGATTTACAGGTAATACCGTTCGTGGACGCTGAACTGTTAACGACTGTTATCGCACCATTAACGGGGATTCCTGTGCTCCCACAGTGGTAAACTGATATCGGAAAAGTCACATTTGAGGTAATGGGGTGCTCCGATGCTTTGCTCAATGTGTCTGTGGTCGTGAAACTGCCGGTCCGTTCAAAACCCATCATAGGGGCTATAGTAGAATATCTTCCGTTTTCAACATGATATCCGGCCCATTCTGTTATCACAAGTCCGCCGCCGTTGTTAACATAATCCCAGAGTGCTACCTGGCCGACCAAAGGCATATCAACACTGTAATCATTACCAACTAAGAGGACTACAGCATCAAAATCCTCAGGAGCAGGTATTCCCGAGTAAACTGAGCATTTTCCCCCATCCGTCAACTCAATTCCATGTTCGGTAAATGCGAGGAATGCGTTTGATTCCGTGTCGCTTCCCCTTATGACAAGCACTTTGCTGAAATAGTCAGATGTCCAGTTAGTGCAATAATATACTTCATAATGGCTAAGGGCTATATTGTCGCTTCCGTTCCACATTATCGGATAAGTCTGCCCCTCCACAAAACTCTCGCCTCCGTTCGGATTTACGACTGCAACTTCCGGTGACACCCCATCAACAACATGAAGGGTAATACTCTGGCTGGCATTTAGTCCTGAAGCGCCCGGACCGGAATCTGTAACCTTTAACGAAATCTGATAATTCCCCGGATAACCTATTCCGTAGGCTGAAAGATCAGCTTCCGGAATTGAAATCATACTTCCGGTGAAATCAGCTACCCCATTTTCATTCAGATCCCATTCATATCTAACCAATGCATCCCAGGCGTCCTGATAAGCAGGATCCGTATAAGGATTGTTTCCGGTTGTTGATGCTGAACCGTCAAGTTCAAGGGGTAATCCTTCACCCAATGTTATATTATCTGAGATATTTACAATATCAGGCACTGAAACAGGACTTGTATTAGGGAAGAATATTCCTCCGTCCTGAAGATCTGAGCCACCGAATAACATCATCCCCTTTCCATTCCATATCATCGAATGATAGTATCTTCCCATAATATCTTGCGGTATCGGCAATACCTGCCAGGAATTTCCGGATGGGCGGTATCTTCCCCCTGTATTCAAACCCGAACCCCAGCCGGTTCCGTCTCCGCCGCCCCAGATAATCATTTCGGTTCCGGTCCATACTGCTCTGTGGCCTATCCTTGCTTCAGGCGCGCCTGTCGAAGTTATACCTGACCAGGCATTAACGGCGGGATCGTAAGTGGAGCCATCGTTGACGGGTGTATAAGAAAACCCGTCAAACTGGCCGCCACCCCATACAATCATTCTAGTTCCCGTCCATACCGCAGTATGAGACATTCTTGCGGATGGCGCTGATGATGTCGAAGTTGCAGACCATAGGTTGGATGAAGGAGTATATACTCCGCCTGAATTCAGAACTGTTCCTCCTTCAGCCATTCCTCCCCAGACAATCATCTGAGTACCTGTCCATACTGCAGGTTGGCCTGCACGGGCAACCGGAGCTCCCGTCAGATTTGTTGCTGTCCAGGCGCCTGTTGAGGGATTGTATCTGCCACCGGAATTATACCAGTATGTTTCCATCTGGTCGCCTCCATTTCCGCCCCAGACAATCATCTCTGTTCCGGTCCATACTGTTGAATGCCCTGATCTTGCGTCCGGAACTCCGGTAACGGAAGTTCCCTGCCATCCTGAACCTGTTGCTGCGGCAGGATTATAGCGTCCTCCTGTATAGTAGTATTCCGGAAGATTGGTCCCCCCTCCCCACACAATCATTTCGGTTCCTGTCCAGACCGCGCTGTGCCAAGACCTGGCGGTAGGGGTATCAGGATCAGATACATCAGTGGGTGCCCAACTGTCCAGAGCAGGGTTATATTCCCCACCGGTGTTAAAGGAATTTCCATATTTATCTCCGCCCCATATTATCATTTCGGAGCCTGTCCACACGGCTGAGTGCGAAGATCTTCCCTCGGGGCCCGTCCCTGAATTAGTAGCTGTCCAGGAATTTGATATAGGATTATATTTCCCTCCGAGTGCATTTTGAGGATATCCGCCCCAGATTATCATCTCTTTTCCTGT
This sequence comes from uncultured Acidobacteriota bacterium, assembly GCA_964509835.1. GTDB lineage: Bacteria > Acidobacteriota > CAZDZC01 > CAZDZC01 > CAZDZC01. Next base: position 42,338 of record CAZDZC010000020.1, on the reverse strand, counting down.
CCATACAGCCGTATGATTGTATTTGCCGTTAGGAGCGTTGGTTGTTGATGTTGATGATACCCATATATTGGCAGACGGGTCATACTGAGCTCCCGTATTGTGTAATCCGGCATCTCCATACCCACCCCAGATTATCATCCTGCTTCCCGTCCAAATTGCCGTATGTAACTCTCTTGTCAGAGGAGCAGATACAGATGAAACGGCTGTCCAGGTGTTTGACGCAGGATTGTATTTACTTCCGTCATTTTTATAGAACGGGGATGTACCTTGCCCACCCCAGATTATCATATTCTCACCCGTCCACACAGCGGTATGTGAATTTCGCCAAGTTGGAACTCCGGATCCAGTTGAAATAGCTGTCCAGTTGTTCAAATAGGGATTATAGCGTCCTCCTGTATTCGTGCTCTCTCCGCCCCAGATTATCATTTCCGTCCCTGTCCACACCGCCGTATGTTCAGTCCTTGCCGTTGGGACGCCGGTAGTAGAAGTGGCGCTCCACATATTGTCCTGAAGCCTGTATCTCCCGCCAGTATTCATTGGAGTTCCGGTTGAACCACCTCCCCAAATTATCATATATGTGCCCGTCCACACCGCAGTGTGAAAACCCCGCGCTGTTGGAGCACTTGTATTTGAAATCGCTGTCCAGGTATCATTTACTGGATTGTATCTATAACCACTGGAAACATATGTTGTTTCCCCGGTTCTTCCGCCCCAGATTATCATCTCCGAACCTGTCCATACCGCTGTATGGCCATATCTGTTCTCGGGAGCGCCAGAAGCAGTTACAGGCATCCAAGTATCCGTGGAGGGATTATATCTGCCTCCGGAATCAAGAGGGTTATAGCCGGAATTTACCCCACCCCAGATTATCATCTCTGAACCTGTCCAAACAGCAGTATGATACATTCTTGGAGTCGGAAGTTCCCACAGATATACCCAGGAATCCGGGGCCGGTGTTCCAACGGATGCTCCTGTTATTTCAGGAAGGCTGAAACCAGGAAAATCCGCATCTGTTCCAGCGACTGAATCTGAAAAAGAAATGCTTTTCCCGGATAACTGATTTAAAAACCAATTGTCAAAAGGTGTTTTATCAAACGATACGCTCTCTGTTTCTATGCAATCATCACTCTTTGTAATCACACGGATAAGTCTAAATCTGTCATTTTCCTCTATTACTTCGGAAATCTTACCGTCTGAGGGAAGGGAGGACAACAGATCAGAGAACTCTCTGTTATTCAGACCTAATGATTTGGTTTCAAGTTTTGCATGTCTGTCTTCTTTTTTTATGACTGTTTTTACAAGACTGCTCCTGTCTTCGGAAGTCAGACGGTTTTCAATAAACCTGATCCTGAAACTTTCTGCGCTTTGTTTTACAGTATTGTGGAATCTTTCATCCCTGCTGTAATATGACCTGCATAATCTGTCCACAAGTGTCTGTCTCACCAGCGTTTCCGCAATGAGTTCCGGATCATTGCCCAGAGCCGCGAAAAGCTTATCAAGAACATCAGGGGATTTTGTGCTTGAAGTTATCCTGTTAAGTTCAGCCTGAATACTTCTGCTGTCAACCGGACTGTTCCAGATTTCATTGAGTAATGATGATTGAGCCATATATTGCTCGACTTTGTCGCGCAGGGTTTTTTCATCAACAACCTTCTCAAACGGCTCAACGGGCGCATCAGGATATTGAGTCTTTGAGTATTCAACCCTCTGATCATAATATACCCTCTCTATTTCCCTCTGTGCTTCCACCCTTTCTTCAAAGGTCAGCGGATATGAAATCAAGGGGAAAACCAATATCAGCGCAACCAGTCCAAGCAAATATTTTCTCATTTTATCCTCCGGAAAAAATCCAACTTTTTACATTGACTCGCATTCTATTCTTACCGAAAATAAAAAGCAATCAGTTCGTTAAAATTATTTGTACTATGTCAGGTTCAGACTCCGCCAAGATTATTTTGAGTTGTTCAGTTCGTGATGATATAATGGATATTTTATTATGGAAATTATATGAACGAGAACAAATATATTCCAAAATGGATCGCGTGGGAGATAACGGGCAAATGCAACCTCAAATGTGTGCATTGCAGATGTTCCGCTGATATACAGACAGACCAAGGTATATGGACTCTGGATAAAACCAAAGCCTTCATGGATGATCTCGCTGATTACTCAAAACCTGTGATTGTTCTTACAGGCGGAGAACCTCTTCTCAGAAAGGATATTTTTGAGATTGCGTCCTACGGGACTGCAAAAGGGTTCAGAATGTGCGTTGCGACAAACGGAACACTTGTTGACGATGAGATCTGCCTGAAAATAAAAGAATCCGGAATAAGGATATGTTCGCTTAGCCTGGACGGGTCAACGGCGGAGATCCATGATAATTTCAGGGCACAGAAGGGAGCTTATGAAGGAACTCTTAGGGCTGCTGAGTTTTTCAGGAAGCACGGAATTGAGTTTATTGTCAATTCGTCCTTCACGAAAAGAAACCAGGAAGATATTCCTGAAATCCATAAACTCGCAAAGAAAATTGGCGCCACCGCGTGGTATATGTTCATGATAGTTCCTACCGGCAGAGGCGAAGAACTTCTCAACGAACTTATAACCAAAGAGGACTACGAAAAGATTCTCGACTGGCATTTTCACATGGAACTGGAAGAAAAGGACATGCTCGTGCGCCCTACCTGCGCACCTCATTATTACAGAATCGCGCTCCAGAAAGCAAAGGAGGAAGGCCTCGACTATGAAAGACGGAACCTTAAATTTTCAACCGGGGGAGGAAAGGGTTGTATTGCGGGCCAGTCCATCTGTCTGATTGACCACAAAGGCGATATGAAGCCCTGTTCTTATTTTCTCAGATCCGCGGGCAACCTGCTGGAAAAATCCTTCAGGGATATCTGGGAAAATTCAAAGATTTTTAACGACATGAGAAATTTTGATGCATACAAGGGAAGGTGCGGCTCCTGCGAATACCTGAATGTTTGCGGAGGTTGCCGGGCAAGAGCGGACGCGATACACGGCGATTACATGGAAGAAGAACCATTCTGCGGATATATTCCGAGAAAATTGAGACAAAAGGATTAGTTTATGACAGATTATGTTTTTTTAAAGGCATGCCGAAGGGAGCCTGTTCCGTATACCCCTGTCTGGATAATGAGACAGGCCGGAAGATATATGCCTGAATACCAGGCAATAAGAGGACAAACCTCTTTCCTGGGGCTCTGCAAAACACCGGAGCTTGCGTTCAAAGTGACCCTGCTGCCCGTTGATATGCTCGGGGTTGACGCGGCGATACTTTTCAGTGACATTCTTGTCCCGGTGGAAGCGATGGGAATGCCTCTTGATTTCATTGAAGGAAAGGGCCCGGTTCTCGGAAATCCCGTCAGATCAGAAACAGAGCTTGCTTCCCTTTCTGTCCCTGAACCGGAAGAGAAAATGCCGTTTGTCATGGAGATTATCAGGATGCTCCGGAATGAACTTGAGGGTAATGTTCCCCTCATAGGTTTCTCCGGCGCTCCGTTCACGCTGGCCTCTTACATGGTCGAGGGAGGAACATCCAAGAGCTTCGTATGGCTCAAAAAAATGATGTATCAAGCCCCTGAACTTTATCATTCCCTGATGACGATGATAACCGACACGGTAATCAAATATCTGGATGCACAGATTGAAGCCGGAGCTCAGGCTCTCCAGTTGTTTGACACCTGGGCCGGCATCCTTTCAGAATATGACTACAGAAAATACGCCTTCCCCTACACAAAAAGAATATTTGACACAATTAAAAGGGACAATATCCCTGTTATTCATTTCATCAACGGATGCTCTTCACTTATTGAAGCAATGAAGGAAACAGGCCCCGATGTCATTGCTGTTGACTGGTGCATCTCGATGAAAGAGGCAAGGCAGAGAATAGGCTCTGGATTTGCTGTTCAGGGTAACCTTGAACCGACATGTCTTTTTCTGCCTGAAAAGGAAATGGAAGAGAGGATTGCGATGGTTCTGGATGAAGCCGGTTCTGAACCGGGACACATATTCAATCTGGGGCATGGCATAATGCCTCAAAACACCGTGAAAAGCGCTGTGCACCTCGTTGACACCGTTCACAGGTTGAGTGCCGGGAAGGGTTAGTTTGACTGAAAAAACAGGAATATTACTTCTGAACATGGGCGGCCCTGACTCTCAGGCTGCCGTGAAACCCTTTTTAAGGAATCTGTTCCGTGATGAGGATATTGTAAAGTTCCCCTTCTGTCAGGAAATGTTTGCCTGGTTTGTATCAACGATGGCAGCGAAAAATTCTGCGCACAGATACTCTCTGATAGGGGGACACTCCCCAATAACTGACATTACATGGAAACAGGCGGAATTCTTGAGCGAAACTCTTGAAAAAAGGAATATCTCAAACCATGTTGAAGTCGCGATGAGATACTGGAATCCCTTCACTGAAGAAGCAGTTATTAACCTGAAGAAAGACGGTGTGAGAAAAGTTGTCGCCCTGAGCCTCTACCCGCATTACTCAAAAGCGACAAGCGGTTCAAGCATCAAAGAACTAAAAAGAGTGTTGAGCGCTATGAATTACAGTCCTGAATTGCTGGTGATCGATAAATGGTATGACCAGAAAACATACATCGGACTGCTGACCAAAATCCTTTCGCGGTCTCTTTCAGACCAGACTATACTCTTCACCGCCCACAGTCTCCCCAAATCTTTTATTGATGATGGTGACCCATATTTAGATCATATCAATAAAACGGTAGAAAATATCATGGAGATGGTTGGGGATTTTGATTACTACCTTTGCTTCCAGAGCAAAGGGGGAAGAGGGGAATGGCTCGGCCCTTCGGCTGAGGAAATGGTCCGGAATCTTGGCCGCATGAACGAAAGATCTCTTCTTGTCTTTCCACTCAGTTTTGTTTCCGACAACATTGAGACTTTATGGGAATTGGACATCCATTTAAAGGGGATTGCCGCTAAATCAGGAATAGTCAGATATACCCGACCTCCGGTTTTCAATGATGATCCGGACTTTATTTCGTTTCTTGCAGATATGGTTGAAAGCAGACTTAAGGAGTTTTGTTGATGAAGAAGATTGTTGTAGCCGGCGCGGGTATTTCAGGACTGTCTGCGGCATATCTGATTGAAAGAGCTGTTCAGAAAAACAGTTTGAATGCCGAAGTTTCAGTGTTGGAAGCAGAACCAAGGCTCGGCGGGAAGATCCGGAGTGAAAAATCCGAAGGTTACACGGTTGAATGGGGGCCGAACGGTTTTCTCGACAACAAGCCGTGGACGCTTGAACTCTGCGGGATGCTCGGAATATCAGACAGGCTTCTTCCCAGCAATGATGAAGCCCGTAAAAGATTCATATTCTCCCAAGGGAAACTGCACCAGTTGCCGGAAAGTCCCCAAAGCTTCTTTCTGTCAAATCTTCTTTCCGTAAAAGGAAGGCTCAGAATTATCGGAGAGCTCTGGGCGCGGAAAAAACCTGAAGGGATTGATGAAACCCTTGCCGATTTCGCTACCAGAAGGCTTGGAAGAGAAGCATACGAGAAACTTCTTGATCCCATGGTTTCGGGAATTTTTGCCGGCAATCCCGAAAATATGAGCCTTGAGAGTTGTTTCCCGAGAATAGCCGAACTTGAACGGAACTACGGCGGCCTCATAAAAGCAATGATAAAAATCGGCAGAGAGAAGAAAAAAGAAGAGAAAAAAACAGGTGCTAAAAAACCCAAGGCAGGCCCTGCAGGCCCAGGCGGGATACTTACTTCTTTCAGGGACGGTATCGAAGAACTTATCCTTTCTCTTGAGCAGAACATAAAAGGAAAGATATTAAAAAACACAGGAATAATAAATATAAACAGAACGAACGGCCGTTATAAACTGACCACAGAGTCCGGGATTTTCGATACGGACATTTTGGTATTTGCGATTCCTGCCTATAACGGCGCTGAAATTTTCAAAACATACGATCCCGAAATTTCCGGGGTTCTCAAATCCATTCCTTATTCACCGTTGGCCGTTGTTGCGTTCGGATTACAGAAATCCTCGGTGGACAATTCTCTCAACGGATTCGGATTCCTTATACCAAGCAGAGAAAACCGAAGAATACTCGGAAGCCTCTGGACCTCAAGCATTTTCCCGAACCGTGCCCCTAACGGAATGGTTCTTATGAGGACAATGGTGGGCGGTGCCAGGCATCCGGAAATAGTGCCTTTTGACGAGCTTGACCTGAAATTCGGGGCCGAGAAGGAACTTCAGGACATCGTCGGAATGAACGGAGAGCCTGAATTCATTAAAATAATCCCGACAGAAAAAGCGATTCCTCAATATACTCCGGGTCACGGGGAGAGGATAAAAAGGATTAAATCCATTCTTGATAATAAACACAGAGGGATATTTTTAACCGGTAATGCCTTTAAGGGGATCGGTCTTAATGATTGCGTCCGGTCATCAATGGACATAACCGAAGAAGTTGTCGGTTTTCTGAAAAAACTTTCAAATACATAAAGATCAAGCTCATGAACAACATAATGGTATTATTTGATCTGGACGGCCTGCTGGTTGACAGTGAACCTTTGCATTGCAGGGCTTATCAGCAGATTTTCAGTAAATACGGAATAAGCATAACAGACGAGGAATACTATCTGGAGCTTTCCACAAGAGGAACCGCGATGTCCGAAATATGCAGGAGGTTCGGAAACCCGGATGCCGACCCTCAGGCGATCATTGATGAGAAAATTGAAGTTTATCTGGAGCTTGTGAACAGAGAATTAAGGCTTATGCCAGGATCTGATGAAGTTGTAAGAATGCTGGGGAAAGAATTCACCGTGGTCCTGGCTTCCGCTTCAAGGCGGGTTTTTGTTGACAGCATTCTGAAAAAGTTCGGACTTGAAAAAGAGTTCAGAAGAATTTTCACGGGAAGCGAAGTATCAAAACGAAAACCCGACCCCGAAATTTACATTTACGCGTCAGAGCAGATGGGAATCAAACCTGAAAGCTGTGTTGTTCTTGAGGACGCGGAGAAAGGAGTCCTAGCCGCTCATGCAGCCGGAATGAGGTGTATAGCTATCCCGAATGTTTACAACAAGGGCGGAGATTACTCCAAAGCCACCCTTATAGTAAACGGAATAAGGGAAGTCACCCCCGAGCTGATAAGATCGCTGTTCTGAAAGAACTATTCCTTTTTGGCATCCATGAATTTTTTCCAGTAATGCAGAACCGGACTCGCAATTGCTATTGAAGAATAAGTTCCTATTATAATTCCTACAAGCAGCGTAAAAGCGAAACCGTTTATAACTTCACCGCCGAGAAAATAAAGGCATATAACAACAATGAGTGTAGAAAAAGAGGTCATTAGGGTTCTGCTTAGCGTTTCATTCATGCTCCTGTCAATCACAGACATAATGGACTTGCCTCTGTAAATCTTCAAATTTTCTCTTATTCTGTCAAACACGATGATTGTGTCATTGAGAGAATACCCGACAAGAGTCAGCATTGCCGCGATTATTGTCAGCGTGAATTTCACTTCGAAAAGAGACAATATCCCGAGAGTGATAATAACATCATGAATAAGCGCTGCAATCGCGCCGATACCGTATTGGAACTGGAATCTGAACCAAATGTAAAGCAGAATAAAAACAACTGAAAAAGAAACCGCCATAAAGGACTGGGATTTCAGCTTCTGTCCGACCTTAGGCCCTACTCTTTCTATCTGTCTGATTGAAAAATCACCGAAAAATCCCACAGCTTTAAAGGCTTCTATTTCATCATCAGTCATGGAAGCTTCTGCCTGCAATTCTGGGAAATCAGCTATAAGCCCGCCGTGCGATTTTCTGTAATCAACCAGTTTTTTGACTGCTCCATCAACATTAACACCGCTAGACACATCTGCTGTTTTACGGTTCAGCAACTGCACCAAATCGGTACCGCTTATAATATTCAGATCAACCATCCCTTTCTCAAGCATCATGGTTGAATCCTGGTCTCTGAGAACGGAAACGATAAGCTTGGAAACATCATCAATGCCTCCCTCTTCTTCCAGTTCAGGAACCCTTATAAGCACTTCATTATGCTCGTCATCACCAAACTGCTGAATGGAACTCTCCGCAAGGCCGACTTTTTTCAGTTTATCTCTTATTTCATCAATAGGAGGCCTTTCCCGGAAATTTATCTGAACCTCGGTGCCTCCGGCAAAGTCAATCCCGAAATTCAGACCGAAAACAGAAAGTGATATTAACGCTAAAATAATTGCTATACCAGAAATCGCCATACAGACATGGCGGTATTTCATAAACTCTATTTTTGTTGAAACGAGAAAATCCATTTAACTGCTCCACTAAATGCTAATCTTGACCACTCTTTTACCGGGACGACCCAACACCATCTGGAAGATCGTTTTAGAAACAAACAACGCCGTGAACATGTTCGCTGCAATACCTATAATAAGCGTGACGGCGAATCCCTTTATAGGCCCCGTTCCGAATTGAAACAGAAAAATTGCCGCTATGATCGTCGTCAGGTTGGAATCGACAACTGCGGAAAGCGCTTTTGCAAAACCTCCGTCAACAGCAGATCTCGGCGTTTTTCCCGCCCTCAGTTCCTCCTTGATCCTTTCGAAGATTATAATGTTCGCATCCACAGCCATGCCGATGGATAAAACATATCCTGCAATTCCCGGCAGGGTAAGCGTCGCTCCGAGCGTTGCCAGCGCTCCTAAAATAATCAGGCAGTTCAGTAAAAGAGCAGCTACCGCATTTATCCCTGATATTCGATAAATAAACATCATAAAAATTACAACCAGCACAAATCCCAGTATCGCTGCGCTTACTCCCTGCCTGATGGAATCAATTCCAAGCGAAGGTCCTACCGTTCTTTCCTCGAGATATTTTATCCCTGCGGGAAGCGCTCCTGCCCTCAGTTTAAGTGAAAGATCCTGTGCCTCTTCCAAGGTGAACGAGCCGGTAATAATGCTCTGGCTTGAAAGCCTGTCTTCTATTCTGGGAGCTGTTATAACTACATTGTCCAAAACCACCGCCATCCGTTCCCCGACATTATCACCGCTGACCTTACTGATTTTTTTTGTTCCTTCAGCGTCCAGGGTGAAACTGACAGCGTTCGCGCCAAACCTGTCCTGTGTGACCCCCGCATTCTTAAGTTCTCTTCCGGTGACAACAGAAGATTTTTTAAGCGGGTAGTAAACCTCTCCGCTTTCATCCTTACAAATTACCGCATCGTCCGGAAGTTTACCGTCAGGATACTGACCAATTACATCTTTTTCTGAACCCATCGGTATTCCCGCAAGAAGTTTGTATTCAAGAAAAGCTGTATCCTTTATAAGAGCTTTAACCCTCTCAGGATCTTCAACACCGGGAAGCTGAATAAGTATCCTGCTGCCGGACATCCCCTCTCTCTGGATTGTCGGTTCTGCGACACCGTATTCATTGACTCGTCTGCTGATAGTTTCAAGCGCGGCCCTTACTGCCCCTTCTTCAATATCCTTGCGCTGCAGAGGTTTCCATTTAACGGAACACCCGTCATCCGTGTAATCAACATCCCATCCGCCGAAATTATCCTCAATGACCTTCCTGAAACTCTCCTCTGATGCATCCTGAACGCCAGATATCTCGAATGTGTCCGTTTCCGTGCGGATAACGGATCCGAATGCAATGCCTTCCTCAGTCAGAACTTCCTTTGCCCTGTCCAGATAAATGTCTGTTTCGGCACGAACCGCGTCCTCCGTCTGAACCTCCAGTCTCAGATGAATTCCGCCTTTCAGGTCAAGGCCGAGGCTTATCTTCTCCTCCGGCGGCCATGCCCTCCAGATAAAAAAAGCAGCAACCGCCAATATAAATACAACTTTCCATTTCAGGTCAAACTTCATTCCAGGCTCCTAATTATTATTCCTTCTGCAGTCCCGCGACAGCATTCTTCGAAATTTCAATCTTAACTCCATCCGCAACCTTCAACTGAATTGTCTCGTCCGTTATTCCGGCCACGGTTCCGTAAACCCCGCCGCTGGTGATAACCCTGTCCCCGTTTTTAAGGTTCTGCAGCATTTCGTTATGGGCTTTCTGCTTTTTCATGCTCGGTCTGATCAGAACAAACCAGAATATAATCGCGACAATTATAAACGGGAACATTTGCGCGAAAAGACCGCCGGATGCCTGCCCCTCGGGTTGCGCCATCAGCATTATCGTATCCAAATAATTCATATCCTAACTGACCTCCTGGTCTAAAAAACAAGTATGTTAGATTGCAATATTTTGATGATTATGTCAAGAGTGCGGATACCGTTTTCGGTTATAAAGTTAAATAATTTTCAGTCACGGTTCATTTTAAAGCGCTGTTCATATATTCCAGCATCTTATCCGCGTTAAACCAGCTTGTTGCTCTCGATGATTCTGTTCCGTCCGGCCTGAGGAATACAACTGTCGGCAATCCGCTAACACTGAATTTCCGCGCAAGTTCGGGATGCCTGTCATAGTTCACCTTCAGGAAAATAAAATCATCCGCTCTGTCCAGCACCCTGCTGTCCATAAAGGTTGTTTTTTCAAGTTTTTTGCAGTAAACACACCACTCTGCCCAAAAATCAATCACCAGGGGTTTTCCTAGTTCGAGAGAAAGCGCGGCGGCCTTGTCATAATCCTCAAGCCATTCAGCGCCCGGTTTCTGCTCTGACGAATAATTCGCAGGCGCGGGACCCTCAGCAGGAAATAACATATGAACCCCGAAAACCGAAAGAGAGCACCCCACAACTATCAGAATAACGGCAAGCGCTTTTTGAAGAAGAGCTGAATCGTCGTGTTCGTCTTCGCGCAACAAAGAGAAAGGCCTCATGAGAAATCCCGCGAACACGGCAACAACACCCCATCCGACGGCATACGCGGCCGTTCCAGGCAATCCCGCTATAGTGAGCGTCTTTTCAAGAAAATATATCCCAGCGCCTGCCAGAACGATCCCCAGAAAAACCTTGATGCCGTTCATCCATCCCCCCGCTTTGGGCAATTTGGCGGCAAATGATGAGAAAACCGCAATCACAACAAGAAGAAGACCGAGTCCAAGGGCGAAAGTGAAAAGAATAAAAAATCCGTAAACAAGATTCCCTGTTCCCGCGACATAGGCAAGAAGAGCCGCAAGAACGGGAGTGAGGCAGGGAGAAGCGACAAGACCGCTCATCGCGCCAAGAAGAAACGCGCCCATTAGCCCCTGCCTGCGGGTTGCTCCGCCCGATAAACCGGGGAGCCTTATCTCAAAAAGCCCCATCATGCTAAGCCCCATCAAATAAAAGAACGCCCCGATAACCAGAAGAACGGACGGTTTCTGCGAGATGCTCCCGAACGCCTTTCCGGTCGCCGCGGCCGCAACCCCGAATGAAGCATAGACGATGGCTATTCCCAGAAGATAAACGACAGCCCTTATAAAAACCCTCACCCTGCTCTGTTCCTGAGAACCTCCGAAATAACCCACCGTAATCGGGATCATCGGATAGACGCACGGAGTCAGGCTCGAAAGAATCCCTCCCAAAAAAACAAGCAGAAACAACATTACGGGGGAACCGGAAAAAGCCCTGTTAAGTCTCTTTTCAATCCAGCCTGAGGCGTCTTCATCATCATTTCGGGCAACATCGGAAACAGCACCCGTTCCGGTGATGTTCACAGGGATCGAAAAATCCTTCGAAAGCATGAAACAGCTTCCCGTTTTATCGTCACACGGGAAATAGGTCAGCTTCCCCCTGATTTCGGAGTCCCCGGAACCCTCTCCGAACTTTACTTCCGCAGTTATCTTAACCTGCCCTTCAAAAACAGTTATTCCGAGCTCGCTGTCAGCTTTCCTTCTTCCCTCCACGGACACATTTTTAACAACGGCAGGGCCTTCTTCAAGAACAATCTGAGGCTCGGGTTCAGTATTAAGATGAACGCCCATTCCTGGTTTCAGCAGCATTTCAACCGAAACTGTCTGACCCGCTGAAACCCTGTCAAAGCGATCGGGAGTGATTTCTATATCAACCTTCGCAGGAGCGGAAAACTTACAGAACGACAACGATGCCGCGGCAATGAAAACCAATATGATTGTCAATTTAAACTTCATTATAAAAACCTTATCCCTGCCTTCCCTTCCGGCACAATCTTTCCAATCACACGAGGATCCAATCCGTTCCGGCGCATCAAATCCGTCAACCCGTCGCAGTGTTCGGCACCCAGCGCGATAAGAAGCCCGCCCGATGTCTGCGCGTCCGCAACGGCAATCTTCTGCCATTCCTCAAGCGCGGACAGATCCGAAAACCTGCCGAAATATTCCAGATTGCGGAATGTCCCGCCCGGAACATACTCGTCTTCAATAAGATCCTTAACGCCTTCAATCACCGGAAGGCTTCCGAAATCCAGCTCACATGAAACCCCGCTGGCGGAAATCATTTCATACAGATGCCCGAGAAGACCGTAACCCGTGACATCCGTCGCCGCGTGGACAGGAAATACAAGCATCAATTCACAGGCTTTTCTGTTCAGCTCAAGCATTGTCCTGACCGCCGTTTCTTCAACCGCGAGCGGGCATTCACCATGCTTCATCGCGGTCGTGGCAATCCCTGTCCCCAAAGGCTTGGTGAGAATAATGCAGTCGCCCGGAACCGCTCCTTTATTGCGGATGATCCTGTCGGGATGAACTATGCCGGTAACGCACATCCCGTATTTAGGTTCTTTGTCATCTATTGTATGCCCGCCGATAACGGGTATGCCCGCCTCTTTTGCCTTATCCGCTCCGCCCTTCAGGATCTCCTTCAGAACTTCAAGCGGGATTTTAGAAGACGGAAACGCCACAATATTCAGAGCAAAAACAGGCTTCGCGCCCATCGCGTAGATATCGCTCAATGCGTTGGCCGCGGCAATCGCCCCGAATGTAAACGGATCATCCACGACAGGCGGAAAGAAATCAATGCTCTGCACAAGCGCCTTGGAGTCGTCAATTCTGTAAACGCCCGCATCGTCAAAAGTCTCCGTGCCGACAAGCACATTCTCGTCAACAACAGAGCATAATCCGCCTGTCAGCTTCGAAAGGCCCTCCGGGCCGAGTTTCGCCGCTCACCCGGCTGAACCGCACAGAGCGGTCAGATGGATGTCATTTTTTTTATAATTCTCGTCTGCCATATTATCCCGAATTTAAGGGTCATAAAAAAGTCAAGAATAATTGACAGCGCCAGTATTGTCAAGATTCACCGCGTTCAGCACGGCAATCCCCCCTCCGACGCCGAAATCTTCAGGACGGAACGGCTCCCCGTTACCTGCTGAGCTTCGAAACGCTTTTCTGATGCGAAACGATATAGCCGCCGTTCTCGGCTGTGAACTCATACCAGGTTGAACCGCTGTCGGCATAGACCGTCAGGGTATATTTATAACCGTTATCCGCGGCGGTGGTCATCGTCACTTCGCTTCCCGGCATCCCCTTCATTTGCGGGGCGCTGATCGCAAGGCCGGAATCAAGGTCTGTTATCTCAGCGTAACAGACATACTCATCCTTCGCCGAAGACAGGTCGAAGGTCAGATTAATCCCGAAATTGCCCGACGGAGCCATCCTGGGGGCAGACTTTTCAGCCGTCGCCGCCGCCGTGAAAAGGAGAACTGCAAGAGCTGCTGCGATTGAGGCAAGCTTAAAACACTTCATTTCACACTCCTTGAAAATAAATGATTCAAAACAATCGCCATTCCCCGAAGCTTCCGGCGATATCCTTTGTTTACGGGGATTTTGCACTTTTCGTGTATCACGATAGCATATATCATCAAGCTTTTGCAAGGACTTTGCACCGGTAAACACAGACTTTGCGACGGTAAATATAGACTTTGTAACGGTAAACATAGACTTTGTAACGGTAAACATAGACTTTGCACCGGTAAACATAGACTTTGCAGCGGTAAACATAGACTTTGTAACGGTAAATATAGACTTTGCGACGGTAAACATAGACTTTGCATCGGTAAACATAGACTTTGCAACGCCTATCAGAGACTTTGTCGGGAACCTTGATTCGCCCGATTACGGGATTGACATGATTGATTCCCCTCCCACGGAGGGGTGGACGGCGAAGCCGGACGGGGTGGTTTGCATTCTTCATTCTTAATTCTTCACTTGCGAGCCCTTCGACAGGCTCAGGATAAACTCCGCGAGTCATTGTTCTTCATTCTTCATTAATTCTGTGCTAAACTCCCCCTTCGCGTTTTCACGGAGGATAGTTTGGATTCGCCCGCCCCGCAGAATGGTTTTTTCTCAAAGCGTTGTGCCCGGGAACCGGAGGTAAGAATTGGCTCTTAGTTGGAATGAGATCAAAGACAGAGCGTTAAGGTTCTCGAAAGAATGGGAATCCCAGTCACGCGAACGGGCGGAGAAGGACACCTTCTGGAACGAGTTCTTCGATATCTTCGGCATTTCAAGAAGAAGGGTGGCAACCTTCGAAGAACCTGTCAAAAAACTGAATGATAATTACGGCTTCATTGACCTTTTCTGGAAAGGCAAACTCCTTGTCGAGCAGAAATCCAAAGGGAAAGACCTCGATTCGGCCTTCAGTCAGGCAGCGGATTACTTTCAGGGCATCGAAGAACACGAGCTTCCGAAATACATTCTGGTTTCCGACTTTGAACGCTTCAGGCTTTACGATCTGGACACAGGCGAAAGGCATGAGTTCCACATAAGGGACCTCCACAAAAACATAAAACTTTTCGGCTTCATTGCCGGATATGAAAAACGGACATTCAAAGAAGAAGACCCTGTCAACATCAAGGCTGCCGAATGGATGGGGAAACTCCACGACCAGCTCAAAGACAGCGGTTACACCGGACATCCTCTCGAACAGTTCCTTGTGAGACTTCTCTTCTGCCTTTTCGCGGATGATACGGGCATCTTTGAACGGGACACCTTCAAAGAATTCATAGAAATAAAGACCAAAGAAGACGGAAGCGACCTCGGCAGTTTCCTCGCGCTCTTCTTTCAGATACTCAACACCCCAAGGGAAAACAGACAGAAAAGCCTCGACGAACATCTCAATGCCTTCCCCTTCGTAAACGGCAAACTCTTTGAAGAACCCCTCCCCATTGCAGCATTCAATACAAAAATGCGGAACATCCTCATCCAATGCAGCACCCTCGACTGGGGCAAGATATCTCCCGCCATCTTCGGAAGCATGTTCCAGAGCGTCATGAACCCGGAGGAAAGACGCAACCTCGGGGCGCATTACACCTCCGAGAAAAACATCATGAAGCTCATCAAACCGCTTTTTCTTGATGATCTCTGGAAGGAGTTTATCAGGATAAAAGACAACAGGAACAAGCTTGTGGAGTTCCACAGCAAACTGGGGAAACTCAAATTCCTCGATCCCGCCTGCGGATGCGGGAACTTCCTTATCATTTCCTATAGAGAACTGAGGCTCCTAGAGCTGGAAATCCTCAAGAAACTTTACAAAAACCAGCTTGTTCTTGAGATAGGCTCCCTGTTGAAAGTGGATGTGGATCAGTTCTATGGCATTGAATACGATGAATTTCCGGCAAGGATCGCCGAAGTTGCGTTGTGGCTCATGGATCATCAGATGAATCTGAAGGTCAGCGAGGAGTTCGGGCTTTATTACGCGAGGCTGCCGCTCCAGAAGGCAGCCAAGATCGTTAATGACAATGCCCTGAGGATTGATTGGGAGAGCGTTGTTCCGAAAAATGAACTGAGCTACATATTAGGGAATCCGCCGTTTTATGGTGCAATGTGGCTTAACGACTCCCAAAGAGAAGATGTTAAAATTGTTATGGGAGAATTTAAAAGGTCAGGTGTTCTCGACTATGTAACATGTTGGTATTTTAAAGCATCTAGATATATACAAAATACCGAAATAATCTGTGCATTTGTTTCTACCAACTCCATTTCACAAGGTGAACAGGTTGGTATACTTTGGAAACCTCTGATAAATCAGTATAAAATCAAGATTCATTTTGCACACCAAACTTTTAAATGGTCAAACGAAGCTAAAAGCAATGCAGCCGTACATGTTGTGATAATTGGCTTTGCAGCTTTTGACAGCAAAGTAAAGCGTCTCTTTTCTTATGAAAGCCTGAATTCAGATCCAACAGAACTATATATCAGCAACATCAATGCTTATCTTGTTCCTGGAAGTGATGTAATTATAGAAACAATTGCTAACCCTATCTGTGATGTTCCAAAAATGACATGGGGCAGCCAGCCAAGAGATGGTGGAAATTTCATTATTTCTGAAGAAGATCAATTGCTAATAATCAAAGAAAATCCAGGCATTGAAAAATATATCAGACTATATTTAGGTGGACGAGAGTTAATCAATAATAAGAAAAGATATTGCTTTTGGTTGAAAGATGCTGAACCTCAAGACCTTAAGAAATACACAGTAATTACAGACAGAGTTAATGAAGTAAGAAAGTTCAGATTGGGAAGTAAGGCAGGCTCAACGCAAAAGTTTGCTGCAACACCAACCCTTTTTGCACAAATTGCACACCTTGACAGCGCTTTCTTAGCGATTCCTGAAGTTTCTTCAGAGAGAAGGATGTATATACCAATTGGCTTTCTAAAGAAAGATGTAATAGCAAGTAATAAGCTGCAAATGATACCTAACGCAACTCTTTATATGTTCGGTATTTTGACTTCTCAAATGCATATGGCATGGATGAGAGCAACATGTGGAAGGTTGGAAAGCAGGTACAGTTATTCAAATTCACTTGTCTACAACAACTACCCCTGGCCGAAAGACCCAAGCGACAAGAACAAAAAGGCAGTGGAAGAAAAAGCACAGAAAGTCCTTGATGTACGGGCCGAATACCCCGACAGCAGCCTTGCTGACCTCTACGACCCGCTGACCATGCCGCCAAAACTTGTCAAAGCCCATCAGTCCCTCGACAAAGCCGTTGACCTCTGCTACCGCCCCCAGGCATTCCCCAACGAAACCGCCCGGATCGAGTTTTTGTTTGATCTGTATAACGAGTATGTGGGGGAAAATGAATGATTTATGATTCATTCATTTGGAGAGAAGAGCTTAAACACCTTAAAGATCAAATTTGCAGCTTCAAGCTAGAAGATATAGAAAACTTCAAAGAAGAAGAGTTCTCAGATGGAGAAATTCTTGATTTTGAACTTCAGAAATACTGCTTCTTTTCAGGTGTTATTGTTAGGAAATTCATAGAATCAAATCGTCTTTCAGATGAAATTTTATCAGCTGGTTTCTCGATAAAAGAATACGCAAAGAAATCAACAAAGACAGTAAAGAAGGAAGATTTGGCAAATTTGCATCAAGTTTATAATCTTACCCTCTGCACAAAGAAAACATTAACACTGGAAAAAATATGCAACCTTTTTATCCATAGTTTTGCTTTTCTTTCGGAGTTTAGTGATCTGGATATAAATAAGAACCAGTTGCTTTCCGATCAAATTAAAGGTGTGTATATAAATACTGACTATTCTAAAGAAGAATGCTTGTATTATCTGGACTTGAACCAAATATTCAAAGTTTTTGATGATGTTCTAAAGGATAAAATTGTTTACATCTACGAAAATAGGATAACAGGGGACATTAGACGGAGCAGAAAAGCTTCTAAATGAAAATTGCTTTCCGTCTTTTTATCGCTTTTCCCTTGACGGATGAAATACATTTTGATAAAGTTAGGCTTCAACAATGATAGGGAGTGAGTGATGGGCAAGAAGGAGATAAGTATTTGATTAAGAGACATCATGAAATCCGTGATCCGATCCATGTTTTTATAAAACTCAGTTCTGATGAGCGACAGATTTTAGACTCAATTGCTTTCCAAAGATTGAGGCATATTCATCAGTTGAGTATGTCTCATTTTATTTACCCAGGTGCAAATCATAAGAGGTTTGAGCACTCTCTTGGGGTTTTGGAACTGGCAAGCAGAGTATTTGATATAATTACTAAAGATGAAAATATATTTGGTGATGAAGTAAGAAAAATCATTCCTTTTGAGAATATTGGATATTGGAGAAGAGCAGTCAGACTGGCAGCTCTCTGCCATGATTTGGGGCATTTGCCCTTTTCTCATGCAGGAGAGAAACTGCTGCCGGAAGGTAAAGATCATGAAGATATAACATGTTTTCCGGTGACATAATACCTATTTCGCAACTATCTTTCTCTTTCTTCCCGGGGTTTTTCTGATGAGTTCTCTTCCAAGTGTTTCCTGCCGGTCTGCCTGTTCCGCTGTTTCTGATTATCTCTTCTGTTATACTTTTTTTGCTTCTTTCTGTCAGATATTCTGTCCAGTTTTCTACCCGGTCCAGCATTGGTTTTACTGATACCAGTTTATCATCAATGTTCTAACCATCGCTCTCGCCTTGCTTTCGGACTTGTTCTTATGTACTTTGTTGCAAAAACAGGATCAATGATGAACCTGAGTGCCATAAGAAAACCGAATATTCCAAGTCATGCTCTTTCGGTCTGCTATGTTCTTCTCTCTTTCCTGAATAAGAATTCATTGCATCCATAGCCTCCGTTGCAGGTTTTCAGTTTTTCGAGCGTAAAGCCCCTTTCTTCATAAAAAGAGATGATCCTTTCAGTTGTTGCAACTTCGAATGGAAGCCCTCCAACCCAGTCCACCACATCATGCCTTGGTGACATTCCGCGCGAGCCATCCTTTGAGTAATTCCGCCATGTGTGGAAAGGCTTTCCTTTTGCTATATCCCGGATTGTTGTGGGTCCCCATATCCTTATTATGGCCGGCCACAGGACCATCCATCTTATGGGACGGGGAAAAAAGTTGTACAGCTGCTTGATCTTCAGCCAAAGGCTGCTTCTGAATCCCTGATTGTTATAAATAGCTATGAATAAAAGGCCCTTTTCTCTGACGGAAAAGGACACATTATCAAGTGCCTGCCACATATCTCCCGTATGGTGAAGCACTCCCCAGGAATAAACGATATCCCATTCCCCCAGTTTTTCAATATATTCTCTGTCAAGTGCTGAACCCTGCTCTATCTTCCAGCTGTGATCACCGGGAAAGTATTTCTTCTTCAGCTCTTCCGTGCAGGCTGCAGATTGCGGATCATAGTCGAAGGAATATACTTCCGCTCCCAGTTTCCTTGCAGCAAGACTGAACAGACCGCTCCCGGATCCGATATCCAGGAATCTCTTTCCCTTAAGTCCGTCCAGGTCCAGCATCCCGCATAGAGACTGTTCCGCTCTTTTGATGCGTTCGTCATCCAGTATTTCTAGAAAAAGTGTCCAGTTCCTGCCGAAAGCAAAACGCTTTCCTTCCTGTATCTCCGACCGGTGATTAGAGCTCATTACTTTCCTGTTCCCTGGACCTGCATTCATCATATGCATCTACATTCCGAGTATACACAATACACTGACAGGAAATAAAGAGAAAATGGAGAGTGCCAGTTGAAACTTTGATCTCTCTGCCATTGCCAACAAAAAGAACCTGTGTTAGAATCTTAATTCGGTAACAAGAGATGAGTTGAAGCCCGGACCAACTAAATGATTGCAAAAGATGCTTACATATTTTTGATCCCTCTGCTTATTGCAGCTCTGGTCCCTCTTTTTTGGGGCTGGTGGTCGGTTTCAAATCGGCGACAACAAAACAAATCAATGAATTACGCATTACACCCGGTTTGAAATTATGGCAACGCAATTATTATGAACATGTCATCCGCAACGATATGGAATTGGATAATATCCGCAAATATATTGCGGAAAATCCGTTAAATTGGCATTCGGATGAAAATTACATTGCAGGGAATTAAAAAGCCCCGCTGCTGCCAGCGGGGCTCATGGTGGATGTTATCTTTCTACTGCTCGGGTTCCGGGTTCTCCTCCTTCGCGAAACCGGAGTAAACAGTTGTCATCAACCGCCTAGGGATTCACTATCACGAAGGGTGGCAGATCCAGAGGCGGCTTTGGAAAGACAGGGTTTTTCTGTCTGTCCTTACTTGTGACCCTGGGCGTCCGCACGAGGATCATCAAGCTTTCGAGCAGTTGCTCGTCATCGGCAAGCGCCATGCGCGCGAAGCTGATGAGCAGCTTGATCCAGGTCTCAAGAACGAACAGGGCCTCGTTTCTCGCAAGGGTTGTCTTCTGCGAGAGGCTCCGCGCGTTCTTGTAAACGCCGTAAAGGCCTTCCACTTCCGCGACATCGGCCAGCGCGTCGCTGAATGCCGATATGGGGACGCCGTTTGCGGTGAAGACCGGAAACAGTTCCTCTTTCATCGCGTAGGTGAAGAAGCGCCGTATCTGTGCGATCCTGCCTGCTATGCGGTATTTTCTTTTACCATCAAATTCAAACAGTTCAGCAACCCCGGCATCCCCTTCGAAAAGAACACGGGATATGACAAGGTAGTGCTGATAGCATGAATAGAGGGCCCGCATCTTGAAGGCGAACCTGCTGCGTGCGCCGACGCGCGCCGCGTAGGTATCCTTCTGACGGTCGCTCAGATCCCTTGCTTCCGAATACAGCGCCCAGCCTTCGTCGAATTTGGCCTGATCATATCCGTAGGGCGCCAGCTTGTCCGCGATTGCGGTGATGCCGGAAGCGTTCTGGAGAATGATGGCCGCCCTCTGAAGGCGGGCGTCAATCGTGCGGTCAATAAAAAGAATCCCGTCGGCGGTTTCGCCGTCGGGGACCGGCTCTTCGACAAGATCGTCGAGCAGGCTGTCCACTTCCCCGTCGGGATCGACGGGAATTTGCTCCTGGTTTGTGATTTCTTCAGTCATGGTTTGGGTCCTTTAAGTGAAGAAAATCATTAATATTGTTCCGGGCATCGCCCGGGTTAGCATTTCCGACTTTATTATTCAAAGTATCCTCCTTTGTAGGAGAGGTTAATAAAAGTATGCCGGAGACTATTCTCCGGGCGTCAACAAGAAAGATAACATCCGCGGCATCTCACTTTGCCCTTCGGCATTCGTGAGTCGCCGTTTTTGTAATGCGGTAAATTTATAACCTCAATATGATTTTGTCAAGAGGTTTTTTTAAATGATTTCGCGAGATATTGTGGCGGAAAAGCGGAATGCCGCACCGGAGTGTATTTCAGGATTTAATATTTTTATTTTTTTGAGGAAAAAGTTCAGTTCAGAAGGGAATATCGTCGTCGCCGGGGTCGTTGGATACGGTCAGCATTTCAAGATTTTCTTTAAATATCCGTTTGCCTATGACTTCGTCGGAGACTTTAAAGAAGGAGGCAAGCTCCATATAAAGGGACCATATCGCAACTTTTTCGCAGTCTGTTCCGCTGGCAATACCCGCCCGCCTTTTATTGATCTCATCTATGAGCCGCTCACGGGGAACGAGGAATCTTCCCGCGAATTCCCTGGCCTGGTTTTCAAACCATTCGAGATTTTCGCATTTCATATTAGAGTGGAATTTCCACCAGTCTTTCCGATGGGTAAAAATTATCTTCTCTATAATGTTTCTGTGGAGGATGATATGCCCCAGCTCATGGGCAAGGGTGAACCTTCTCCTGTTAGAAAATCTTTCATCATCATAAACTTCCTGATCAATGCTTATTGTTTTCAGGTCGTTTGATATGTAGGCGTCAAATCCTCTCTCGACTATAAGCCCTTTTTCCGGTTGTATGTCAATCCCGAGATCAATTTCTATGATGCGGTCTATCGGGACGGGAACGGTATTGATAGACCCGGTGTATTGGTGTCTGGCATCGTCTGCGGCTTTCCTGATCCTTGGCCAGGTCAGTCTGTCCGGCTTTATTTCCGGTTCAATCAGGCATGATGATCTCAAAGAGCTTCCCCAGTTCTTCACTTGTCGGTTTCTTGCCTCTTACGGTTCTGAAAAACACGGGAAGTTTGTCCAGAACTGTGGTGTCGTTGAGAAGCTCTGCGGGCATGTGCCCGATGGTTGCGAGCTCAAAAAGGGTGTGCCAATCATCGGAGCCTTCGGTAATGTTCAGGAGTTTTGCCAGTCTTGCGAGCTCCTCCTTTTTCTTCGGGGGCAGCAAAACCCCTCTTTCCGTCTTGCTCCAGTTGCTGGAGTCGAGGCCTGCGATTCTGCAGAATTGCCTCAGGGTAATCCTGTTTTCAAGCCGTTTCTCCTTGATAAACTCTCCGAACCTCGTCATTTTTTCCTCCCGTTTCCTTCAATAGTACAGACAACCATTGCAGTTATTCTATTACCACATACAAGATAATACCGGACAGTCCGGATGTCAAGCGGAAAATTAAAAAACTGTCAAGAGCCGTTATGCAAATTATCAAATATTTGCGGGTGAATTGACCATTTCTGTTCATAATTCAAACTCTTTAATTGATTTAAGAAAAGACTTCTGATAGTATCCCATGTATGAGGATTGATGGATCTTTGTTTTTAGTATGAGGAATGCGCGATGAGTGACGAAAAGAACTCGCAACAGCTTGAAAATGCACTGATAAAGGCAAAACAGCTTCTGAACACCGGAAAGGTTGCGGAAGCAATGTCTCTTCTTACGGATATAATCAATATGAACCCGGGCGAACCGAGAGCGCAGAAGCTTTTTGATTACGCCAAAAGCCTTAAGAATGTGGCGGGGGAATCAGCAAATATCGGGAGCGCGGAATCTCTGTTTGCTTCCGGTGAATACGAAAAAGCCATGGCTGTTGTGCAGTCTGTTCTTCAGAAAGACCCGTCAAACGAGCAGATTAAAGCCCTCGGGGCTAAAATACAGGAAAAGCTTGAAGCCCTTCCATTCATAAGTCAGTATGAAAACAACGGCAGAAAGTTGTTTGATGAAGGCGATTTTTCAGGTGCTGTTTCGGAATGGAAAAAAATCAAAGAACTGGACTCCAACTATATTAAAGTTGACAAGCTTATTGAAGAAGCCGAGCAGAAAATCACTGAACAGGCAGGTTCTCTGCCGGATAGTGATATTTTTTCGGATGGAGCTGCTCCGGAACTTATAACTGAGAATGTAGGGATCATTGACCCTTCAGATCCTTTTGCCCTTGATGAAACATCGGAACCAGCGCCTACAGCGGAAGTTTCTTCCTCTGATCTTGATGACTTCGGCGGTTTTAATGAAACACCAGAATTAAGCGAAGCGGACATTCCCACTGCCATCCAGTCCCAGGACACGCCTGAAGCGGGTCAGCAGGATGATTTTGCCGTTGGGAGTGAAGACCAGCCTGAATTAAGCGGCAGCGATCTGTCTATGGACGATGATCCAGCTCCTGAAATCACTGATGATTTCGGGCTGGACGACGGAGCGCCCGACTCTTTCCCTGATTCGGGGTTGCAGGATGACGCAGGGGAAACATCGCAGATTGAGCAGTATTTCAAGGAAGGCATGGACCTTTACGAACGGGGCCAGTGCCAGCAGGCCATAGATAAATGGCAATTGATATTCATTTATGACGAGAATAACGAAAATGCAAAGGAATACATAAAAAAGGCGCAGTTTGAGATTGCTCAAAAACAGCAGACACTGAGCGTTGACGAAGTGAAATCCGTCCTCGCGGCCGGGGATTACGGGAGAGCTGCCCTTCTTTGCGAGGAGCTTCTCTCTGAAGACCATCAGAATGAGGACCTTATTTCGCTTAAAAAGAGAATTGCGGATGAACGGGAGAGCGAATTCATAAAACCGACTCTTTTCAAAGCTGAAAACATGATGAACCAGGGAATGTATGACGACGCGGTTCTTGAAGTCGAAAAAATTCTGGCGTTCAATCCTGTCCACGAAGAAGCGACAGCGCTTATCCGCAAAATTCATGAAACCAAAGCTGAAGAAGGCAATGCGGAACATAATCAGGCACAGGCTGTTTCCGATGACGAGGAGTTCAGGGAATCGCTTGAGGAATCTCAACATCCCGCAGAAGAAAAAAAATCATCTTCAAAAATGATTATTATTGCCGCGCTTGTCATTATCATTCTGGGGGCTGTAGCGGCGTATCTGTTCAAGGATAAACTTTTCGGCCCTGATGAAACGATTAAAACCACCCAGGCTCAGACCGAGCAGGATCAGGCGAAGAAAAGAGAGGCAGCATTAAACCTTAAAAATGCCAAGCAGAATATCCAGGAAGGAAATGTTATTGATGCTCTTAATCTGCTTCGGAAAATAGATACGGCTGACGCGGAATTTCCGGAAGCGATAAGCCTGATAAAAAAACTTGAAGAATCCATGGCTGACACTCAAGAGCAGGAACCGGAGGAAGCGGTGCTGACACCGGAAGAGTTGCTTGATCAAAAGGTAAACCAGGCCTCTGAACTTGTAGTCAAAGCAAAAGCAGTTATTGATCAGGGGGAATACAATGCCGCCAAGCAGTATATTGAAGAGGCGCTGAAGCTGGATCCGACAAACCTCGAAGCCATGGATATGAAGGATAAGGTCAACAAGAAGCTTGCCATGGAGACTGACGAGCAGAGGAGATACAAGGAAGCGATATCCTATTATAACGAAGGAATGTTCCAGGACGCGCTAAGAGTGTTTTACCGTATGAAGCAGGACGGAAAAATGGTGAATGAATGCCAGAAATATATAGAGCTGTCCTGGTTCAACTGGGGGGTGAGAGAACTCAAGAACGCCAACTGCACTGAGGCAATCAACAAATTTAACGAATATCTTGCCGAAGCGAAGGTTCAGGACGAAGAGGCAAATAAGCATATAAAGCTGGCGGAAATGTACAAAGCCAAAGCCAAAGATGAAAGCTTCAAGCATTATATCGAGTTCATAGAATTCCGTCAGCCCTGATATAAAATCGCGTTCAACAAAAAAGGGCAGGTTTTAATACCTGCCCTTTTTTTAAAGAAGAAAGCTATTTTCTTTTTGTTTTTCTTAACCCCAGAAGGGTTGCAATATTGGCATCCTTATCAATCACCGGGATAATGGATGAATCCTTGGTCGTCATCAGGGTCGTCACTCCCGGCCCGTGGCCTGACAGAACACACCTTGAATGAACAACGATGCCTATTGAAACACAACCCTGACGGTATGCCCTTCCGAAACTGTGGTCGGCATCCTCTATCGCCACAATGTCGCCGAAGCGCAGGGATTCCATTTTGTATTTCTTTACCGTTTTATCGTCAAACATCTGGATATCGTAATCGCCTCTGTAACAGTTGTCCGCGCCGATACCGGAACCCATAACCGCTGCCGGGATAAAATGCGTTACAGGAACTTCAAGTTTCGCGCCCTTCTTTTTAAGTTTCATTTTTTTCAGAAGCGACGGGGACAAATTCATTACCTTTATTCCGGGGAATTCCAGCAATGCAAGCCCGACTCCGAAAGCCTTTATCCCTATTTTGTCTTCGATGTTAAGTTTATTCAGGACAGCATCATCAAAATCAACCAGCACATGCTCAATCCCTCCGTGCTTTCCCGTTACCGTCCCCTTCGCGCCTTCCGCTTTTCCTGATATGACCAGAGCTTCGTTTCCGATGCAGGCAAGGACATTAAGCCCGCCGTTTATAAGCTCCTGCCTGTTTGCGGGATTTGAAAAATTGGAAAGGCTTACTCCCGGTTCAACATGGTCCCCCACAAGATCCGTGCAGCAATCCCCCACTCTGAAATTGTAGGTTATGCCGCCTGTTCCGGGCAACACCATCGGCACCCCGTCAACAGAAACCCGGTAAGGCGTCTTGCCCGACATCGGATGCGTTATCTGTCCGGCGACAGACTGCATTACAAGTTTGTTTTCGTTTGTTTTAAGCATATCAGAGTCCTTTTATTAAATATTTAGAGGGTAACATTAATAAAGGTAAAAAACCGGATCAGTATAACATAATGGAATGATAATCTTGCTAAAAAAATTAACTTTATTGCTTTGCTGATTTTGTTTTACATTTCATGGAAGCCGAAACTGATGATATAATGATTTTTGACAGGAGAAACAGCATGCACGAACTTGCCATTGCCAGAAGCATTTTTGAAATAGTAGAAAAAGAGGCCCTGGAAAAAGGGCTGAAATCTGTTTCCTTTATCTACCTTGATATCGGAGCATTGACTGCCATTGTGCCCGACGCGCTGAAATTCGGATTTGAAGTCACTGTCAGGGACACCGTGCTTGAAGGTGCGGAGATTGTGGTTAATCATGTTCCGCTTAAGGTTCAGTGCAACATCTGCAGCAAAAGCTTTGAACCCGAAGAAATATACGATCTGACCTGTCCCGACTGCCGTAAAATTGACATCAGGGTCATCAGCGGCGAAGAACTGAGTATAACAGCCATAGAGGGTTCCTGACACATCTTGCCGAAACTCATCATTATAATAGATAATTACGATTCCTTCACCTACAACCTTTACCAGCTTTTTCTGTCATCCGGCAATATCTCTGTAGAGGTTTTCAGGAACGACAGGATATCGCCGGACGGAATTTCCGCTCTGCATCCGTCGGGAATTGTTATCTCTCCGGGGCCCGGAACGCCCGCGGACAGCGGAATTTCCATGAATGCTATTGAGCGTTTTTCCCGGGAAATCCCCATTCTCGGGGTGTGCCTCGGAATGCAGTGCATAAACGAGGTCAGCGGAGGCAAAACCGTTCATGCCCCCGTACCCTGTCACGGCAAAAAAGACATGATCTTTCACGAAGGAAAGGGCGTTTTAAAAGGCATTCCGTCGCCGTTTACTGCCGCCAGATACCATTCTCTCGTCATTCAACCTTCCCAGGAAATTGAGGTCACGGCAAGGACTTCGGATGGAATACCCATGGCATTGATCCACAGAAAAATCAAAAGCCTTCAGGGGGTGCAATTCCATCCCGAATCATTCATGACGGATTACGGAATGATTATCGCGCGGAATTTTCTGGAGGTGCTCCGGTGAACATAGTGATAAAACATGTCTCAAGCAAACCAATAAAGGGAGTAACCCCGTCGTCCCTTCTGGACTGCTGTTTACCTGAAAAATCCTGCCTTCTGCTGAGCGGAAGAGAAGCGGGAAATTCGTTTTTCGCGTGGAACCCGCTTGTTGCAGTTTCCGCAAAAGGAAAGAGCATATCTGTGAACGCCGGGGATAAATCTTTCAGTTTCACCGGCAATCCCTTTGAAATAGCAGGAAATATTATTAAGGAATGCTGTTCTTCTTCAGGCGCAAGGGCTTACGGCTATTTTTCTTATGAACTCCGGCATCATATTGAGCCGCTGCCCGCGTCAAAAAACGAGAACCCGGACTATCCTGACCTTTTTCTGATAATTCCAGGATTTGAACTGAGACACAAGGCAAACAGCGGGGATTCAGTTCTTCACGAATTTTCGTCATCGCTGAACAGCGGAGCCTGTGAAGAAAACAAATTAGAGAATATCCTTCAGAACAGGATTAAAGGTTCCTTCGGTTCAGGACCCGTTGTTCCGGATATGACCGAAGAATATTACCTTTCCGCGATGGGTAACATTAAAGAATATATCAGGGACGGACACATCTATCAGGTTAACTTCGCCCAGCGGTTCTCGTCTGATTTCGAGGGAAAGCCGTCAATCCTTTTCCGGGAACTCTTCAGAAACAACCCTGCCCCTTTCTTCGCGTACATAGATACCGGTGAAATCCAGATTTTATCCACCTCGCCGGAGAGATTCGTAAAGCGGAACGGAAATGATGTTGAATCCACTCCCATCAAGGGAACAAGACCCAGAATGAACAGCCCGGAAGAAGACAGAAGGGAAAGAGAGGAGCTTCTTGCCAGCCCCAAAGAAGACAGCGAACTGTCCATGATTGTTGATCTCATAAGGAACGACCTCGGAAGGGTTGCGATTCCGGGCTCAATCGGCATAAAAGACCATAAAAAAATCGAGGCATATACAAATGTGTTTCAGATGATGACAACAGTATCGGGGAGGATTGAAAATCGGGTTTCGAACATTGATATCCTGAACGCGCTTTTCCCCTGCGGAAGCATTACGGGATGCCCCAAAATAAGGGCGATGGAGATAATTGATGAACTGGAAACGGTCGGCAGAGGAATATACACAGGCGCGATAGGCTATCTGGACCACAATCAGACAATGGATCTGAATGTCGCGATAAGAACCGCCGTAATAACAGGAAACAGGCTTTATTTTTCGGCGGGCGGGGGAATAGTTTATGAATCTGACGCGTTGAAGGAATTTCAGGAAACAATGTTCAAATGTGAAACATTTTTCAGGGTTTTATCCAGCCAATCTTAACCGGTCCGAATAATTGAATTTTACACACTCCGTGATATACTTAGCATTTTTAGGTGAAACGAATGAACAATAAAACAAGATTTCTGCGGATATTCATTATTGTTATAATGTCTTTTTCCTGCGTTCTTTTCTGGGCATGCAATTCCTGCAACGGCAAGAAAGAGATCACGGAAAAAGTAGCGCTTATAGGATTTGACGCGGCGGACTGGCGTTTCATAAATCCGCTGATAAACCAGGGAGAACTTCCCAACTTCAAAAAACTTATGGACAGCGGTTCTTACGGAACCATGAGCACCATAAAACCTGTCCTTTCGCCGATTATCTGGACATCCATTGCCACAGGAAAAACCCCTCCGCAGCACGGTATTCTTGACTTCATGTCTTTTTCTCCGGAGCCTGCGCCCACAACAAGCGATAAAAGGCAGACAAAAGCGCTCTGGAACATCCTTACGGACAAAGAAATTCCTTCCGGCACAATCGGATGGCTTGTAACCCACCCCGCGGAAAAAGTCAGCGGATACATGGTCTCTGACAGGACTTCAATCCTGTCATTCTACAGCAGCGGCGCGCATTCCTCTTCGGGAGCAGGGAAAACATATCCCCCGGAACTTTATGAGGACATCAAAAACCTTATCACCGATCCGGACAGCGTTTCGGACGAGACGATTATAAATACCTTCGGCATCAGGAACGGTATTGACCCGGATAAAATGAGGAAACTCAAGGGCATTTACGCCCAAACTGAAAGTTACACCGCAATAGCCGAAAAAATGCTGCGGGAGCAGCCCGTGAATCTTTTTAATATTTACTATGAAGGAATTGACACCGCCTGTCATCTTTTCATAAGGTATATGCCGCCGGCCCTTCCCGGTGTTTCAGGCGAAGACATTGAAAGATACAGTGAAATGATCCCGAATGTTTACAGGTATTTTGATGTTATCCTCGGAAGGCTTCTTAACGCCATACCGCAGGGAACAAATATTTACCTGATGTCGGACCATGGATTCCGTTACGGGCAGGAGAGGCCGCTTTTCAGCTCCGCCCAGATGGAAACGCCTTACGCGGAAGAATGGCACAGCGAGCAGGCGCTGCTTATGGCTTCAGGCCCCGCAGTCAAAACAGGTTTGATTATAAGGGATGCGTCTGTTTACGACATAACCCCGACAGTGCTTCATCATCTTTCCATTCCGTCGGGAAATGACATGAAAGGGAACATCATGCTGGAACTTCTTCTGAATGAAGAACCCGCACTCAAACGGATTGCCACGCATGACAGTTCAAACTGGAAAGAAAAATACGCGCTCAGCGCTCCTTCCGACGAAAATGACACAGAAGCGATACAGGACAAACTGAAGAGCCTGGGATATCTTTCCGGGAGCTCGGACAATAAACCTTACCGCAATCTGGGTGCTTATTATCAGGCAGAGAAGGACTATGAAAAAGCGGTGGAAATGTATTCGAGCGCCCTGGCTGCCAACCCTGATGATACCTTGAGCTTCTGCCTTATCGGACAGGCTTATCTGCAGAAAGGCGAACCCGGAAAGGCGCTTGAATATCTTGAAAAAGCGACCGAGCTAAGCCCCGACCTCATTGAGGCCATTATTATAAAAGCAGATGCTTATTACAAAAACGGCCGGATATCAAAAGCGCTTGAAATACTGAAGGAAGGAGCAGCCAAGTTCCCGGGGGATCCGAGGTTCTCAAATGCCAGAGGAAGTTTCCTCGCGAAAGAAGGTAACTATACCGAAGCAGCAGAGGATTTTAAAACATCACTTTCGATCTACGAATTCCAGGAGCAGGCGCAGCTTAACCTGCTTCACTGTTACTTCAGGAGCGGAAAACCGGAGGAAGGGTTTGCGTCCCTGGAGAAAGCCATTCCGCTTTTCTCAAACTCCATTGTTTTCCTTTCCTCTGCAAGCGACATCTTCTATTATTCGGGACAATTCGACAGATCGCTTGAGATGCTGGAAAAAGCTCTCGCTATCGCTCCTGACAACGAAGGAACCCTTCTCAGGAAATCTTCAACACTTTATGAAATGAACCTTACCGACAATTCAATGAAAGTCTTGAACCGCGTGCTTGAATTGAATCCCGATTCATTTGAAGCTTATTTCAGATTGGGAAATAACCTTTTAAAAAACAACAATCTTCCCGAAGCTGAAAAGATGTTTGAAAAATCACTCGCCATCAATTCCGAATTTCTTCCCGCAAAAGCACAGATGGCGGTTACCCTTGCAGGACAGAAAAAATATGAAAAAGCGATGGTCTTTGTTAATGAAGTGCTTAAAAAAGATCCGTTCAACAGTATCGCGATAACGCTTAGAGATGAAGTGGACCGCCAAACCGAATAATTTTAAGGAGATCTTACCCCATGATAAGAAGAGCCTTTAATTTTCTTGTTCCGTTCAGTATTTTAAGTTTTCTGTTTATCTCGCTGAGGGGATTACAGTTCTGGTTCAACAATCCCTTTTCAGGCGGTCTTATGTTCTGGGTAGTCGCCATAATTGCTCTCACCGTGGGTTTTACGGCTTTCTCAAGGAAGAGGCATACCCCGCTTCTTCTTATTCTGGCTGGCGTTTCGTCAATATTTCCTCTGAATGTAACTGTCCTCGGCGGCTACAGCGAATTTGTCTTCAGCAGACTGACATCCGCTCCCGCCCTTTTCTTTTTTCTCTGCGCAGTGATATTTCCTCCCATGCTTGCCTGGGGCGGAGTTCTCAGGCATTGTTCCAAAAACAATTCATATCCTTTATTTACTGCCATCGCAGGCGGGATAACCGGACTGATTTTCTCGTATCTGTTCCTTAAAAACGGAAATATCGTCCCTGCGGCGATGATACTACTGATTGCCAATGTTCTTGCAGGAATAGCCGCATTAGTGTTCAGAATGGATAAAAAAGAGCCGGATGATTTTAATTACAATAAACGGTCAGGCGGAATAAGCCCTTTTCTTATAACTGTCTTCACGGTATTTTATGTTTACTCCGTTTACAGAATATTGGTCTGTAAGTTTACGGGTTTTATCCCGTTATATTTCCTGTTTGCTTTTTCTTTACTGCTCCTTGTTCTTGCCGGGTCTGTCATTTTCAGGAAAACCTTCTCCCGCGGGGTATGGTATCTTCTCACGGGATTCTCTGTATTCGCGTCCCTGTTTTTTATTTCATACCTCAGCGGAATATTCGCAAATGATTTTTCCGGCGGTCAATCCCTTTTTACAATCTTTTACGGCTATAAAATTCTCCCTTTCATATTCTCTATTCCTGCCCTGCTGCCTTTAGCGTTCCTTATTCCTGCGGCGGGAAACGGAAAAGAATTCAGGCCTGAACGATTTATAAATATCCTGAACATGTCGGCAGCCATTTTATCCGTTATCGCAGCGTATTATCTTATCCCTCTTATCGGAAGCATTTTGTTAATAACGCTTCTCGGATGCATAAGCATCGCTTTCGGAATAATGAATATAATTTTCGGACGGATGCCGTGGAGAACCCGCATTATTATTGCCGGAGCTGCCGTAGTTGCCGCTGTTACCGCGCTTGTAATACTTCCCGACCGTAAACCTGAGTTTATATTCAAAAATCTGCTTCACGGCAATCCTGTCACAAAGGTGGTTTCCTTCAGCGAGGGAAAAGAATCGTCCGTGATGTCATTGCTGGACCGCGGAAACAGGCCCCGCATTTCCGTAAACGGCGCCATGGCACCGCTTCTGACAAAAAGAGCAGCCATTATGTCAGGGGTTCTTTCGACGCTGTATCACAGATTACCCGTAAAAGCCTTAAGCCTGAGTTATCTGTATCCGGAAGATACAGAAGGGCTTCTGCTTTCGCCTGACATTGCTGATGTTACCATTCTCTGCCCTGATGAACTTTACATTAAAACGATTTCTGAAGGCGACACATTCGGTAAAACGGTTTATCTTTCAGATGACAGGGTTGATTTCAGGCAAGGCAATGCCAGATTTTTTCTGCGTGACAACGCCGAAGAGAAATATGACATTATTGTGAACAGCGCCCTCGAGCCCTGGAGCAGGCCTGATTTTTATTACACTTCAGAATTTCTCGGTCTGCTGAAAGGTCGGCTCAACCGCGGAGGAATTGTCGCCCAGCGGATAAACGCGATGCACATAAACAAAGAGCAGTTCATCGAAGTGATCGCCACCATGAAAAGTGTTTTCAGAGAGGTCTCTGTATGGTCATACTTTACAAAAGACATAATAGTTCTGTGTTCTGATTCTCCGTTCGTAACGGATATTAACAGAATGGAATTCATCCCGTCATCACCAGGTTCGGATCTGAACAACGCGCTTGTAAATATCGGTCTGTTCAGCAACGGATCCGGTATTCTTGACGGTTTCAGAGGAAGCGGAAGAGATTTTGTTTCTGACAGCGGTCCGTTAAGAGACAGTTCATCGGCTCTCGATATGTCGCTGTTACGGGATGATTATCTTCTCCTCACCTTTCCGTTTGATGTCAATCTCATTGAACTAAAAAATGCGAGGCTTAACATTTACGGTATTTTCATGGGCAGGCTTCCTGTCCTGGTATCCCCCCAGCTCGGAATGAAGGTCAATCTTTCGGACAACTGGAGGATATACAGCGCCGGCCTTGAATTCAATTCCGTGATAAACGAGAACGCCCCGGGAGCATTCAGCGCGAGGCCTTTTGTTTCGTTGCGGAATTCCTCAAATAAAGACAGCATTGACGCATGGCTTATCCCTCCGCAAACATACAAAATTCCCGAGGATGCCGTTAAAGATTATTCTGTCGGAGAGCTTGTGAAAAAAGGAGAGGGAGATGTTGACGGGCATACTTCTTCCTGGTATTTCAGCAAAACAGAAGATAACACTTACCATCTGACGACAGCTTGGGAATGTGATAAAAACAACGGTTCATTCTTCGCGGCAAGATATGAATCCGCAAATGATGACTGGGAAGAAGCGGGGAAAATGCTTGTTGCTCATCTCCGTTGTTATCACGCTGAACCATTAAAAACACCCGATAAAAAGTAACTGCGGAATTTTTTATCAAACCCATTTTTTAACAGGCTTCGGTCTAGTCCTGAGTTAAGACCGAGGTCTGTTTTATGTCTTTGGAAACAATTGACTGTATGTTTATATACCTTCATGCCTGTTCACCCGTATCCGATCTATTCCCGTCAACCATAATCTCCTTATTACTAACGCTCTGTCGGCTGAATGACATGGACGGTTGTCTTTCAAACAGCGTTCCCTTAATAATCACTTACCGACCACCTGCCATACTCCTGGACAATCAGCCATACATGCCCGAAGAATCGGTTAGCACATGAAACCTTTGATCTGATATTAATCCGATATAAAAACAATGGACAAACAAAAAGCCCCGTCATAATGACGGGGCTTTTTCCTTTCCGGTTTAAACCGGTCGGGAAGGGTTCTCACCGAACCCTTCCCATGGTTAATATCTTACGGACATGCCACCAGAGCGCAGTTATCAGCCGAGTGCGGTCTGCTGACATTCAAGCTGGACTTTCCGAGTGAACCTTCGCAGAGCTGGTCGTTTCCTGCTACCAGGTAGTAGTAGTTGCCGCCATCAATCAGAGCGCCTGTGTCGTCAAGGAGATAATCCAGTGAATTATCGCCGTCGCACGCGTCGGCTGTGTTTGCTCTGAAGTTGTGATCATAGGCTGCAAGTTTCAGTGACGCAATTGTTCCTCTGAAGAGGTTGTAGTGCGTCGCGCCTGCTGCCGCGTCGTGGCTGATTACTACATCATTTCCAGTCTTTGAAGCTTCCAGCGGTGTTCCCGGTGCATCGTCTCCGTCCGGTACTTCTCCGACTCCGCCTGCCGCGCATCCCGCATCCGCGAACGCGTAGATATTGGAATCGGTTGTGCACGCGCCGTTAATTCCCTGAACCACATAGTTATGGCTCAGACAATCGCCCGGTGTGTACTGATACGGACTTGCGATACCGGCAACCGCCATCGCGCCGTCAACCCACAGATCGAAGCTCACAGCACCCGCGCCGCCACTGAATGTGATGGTTATTGTGCTTGATGCGAGCGCATCGTCATCAACGATGCTGTCTATGGTTATGGCAGCCGGTGTGCCGTTTACATCCTGTCCTGCTACCGCAACGCTGTCGGCGGTTCCGCAGGCGTTGATCGCGCGGATGTAGTAGTTATGACTTAACGCGTCGGCCGGGGTGTAGAGGTACGGCGTAGCGCCGATTCCGACCACAAGCAGTCCGCTCTCGTCATAAAGGTCATGACTTACTGCATCTGTGCCTGCCGTGTAAGCGATTGATATTCCGCTTGCAAGACATGCGTCAACATCGGTAATTCCTGTTATTACAGGGGTTCCGGGCTCAGGATTGTTTACATCCTGTCCTGCTACCGCAACGCTGTCGGCGGTTCCGCAGGCGTTGATC
>CAZDZC010000020.1:0-7761 GCA_964509835.1 uncultured Acidobacteriota bacterium | reverse complement strand
ATGCGTCAACATCGGTAATTCCTGTTATTACAGGGGTTCCGGGCTCAGGATTGTTCACATCGGTAGCCGCTGTCACCAGCGAATCTGCCGTGCAGGTTCCTTCAACCGCTCTTACAACATAGTTATGACTCAGAGAGTCGCCCGGGTTGTAGATGTAGGGACTTGTGATCCCGACTGCTACTTCCACTGTGTCAACAACAAGGTTGTAGCTTGATGCGGTTCCCGTGAATGTTACTGTGACACCGCTCTGCAGACAAGCGTTAATGTCAACAACGCTTGTTATCACAGGAACTGCCGGTGCATTGTTTACATCGGTAGCTGCTGTTATGCCGGAATCGGTGAAACAGGTCATGTCATAAGCCCTGACGACATAGTTATGACTTACTGTGTCGCCTGGGTTGTAAAGATAAGGACTGGTTATGCCTGTCGCAACTTCAACACCGTCATCCCACAGTGCGAAGCTTGATGCTCCGGCACCGCCGCTGAAGGTGACTATCACTCCGTCCTGCGCGCACGCGTCGTTGTCCACAATGCTGTCAATGCTGACTGCGCCGGGGTTGGTGCATGAGCAGGCGGTGTAATCGCATTCGGTAAGGCTTACGGTCATTCCCTCTCCAACAGGAGTGGTAAGTGTAGCTGTTCCGCCGGCGTTCTCTATTATCCGGACCTGATAGGTTCCGGGGTTCGTGTAGAGACTGAGCACATCATAGGGGTTGGCATCCGCCACGCCGTAATCCTTCAATGTGGTTATCGTTGCGGAAGGATCAATCAGGTCAACCCTGACATTGTCTGTCCAGGTGCCAGATCCGCCACCGCCTGTACCGGTTATCCTGACATTGTCAAAGTTCATTATTCTGGTCGCCTGACCGGATGTGCATCTGAACCTTATTCTCAATGTCCCGATATTCTCTGCATCAACAGGAAGGGTTACATCCTGAACGCATGCCCAGGTCGCTGCACCGGTTCTCGTCCATGCCTGGGTATAAGCGCCGCCGCTGTTAATGGAGTAATCCATATAAGCAATAACCGAAGCCTGGTTTGCGCCGGCGTCGAATATAACATGAATGTCGGTATAACCGACTGTTGAAACATCGGTCTGAAGCGGCACATTGCTGTTCTGATTGACAATGCAGTAGTTGTTGCTGCTGGGCGCGCAGTGTGCAGCACTTCCTGCCTGAGCGCCTGCAAGAACCCAGTTGCCGCTGTTATACGGATCATCATCAGGTCCAAACAGAACAACCGAACCGCCACCACCTGAGACATAGTTATAATCGTAAGCCAGTGTGGCCGTATCCGGGCCTGTGATTGTAAACGCGGGTGTCAGATTCGAAGTTGCAGTGTTGTTGCTTGCGGTTAATGGAGTGCTCGCAAGAACAGCATTTTCACTGTCGAATCCACCTACCTGCACCGTGAACGCGGGCTGTTCAGCCGGATAAGTGAATCCGTCCGACGCTATGCTGACAACATCAAAGATGATGTCGTCCGGGCATGTCACGACAGCAGGAACCTCGAAGGTGTATGGAGTTGCTGTGAGGGCCGTAAGGCCGGCACCGATGTTTCCATACGATCCGGGGTTGCCGCTTAAAGTCGGGGTAAGCGGTGATGCCGCGTTAACCGCAAGAGTGGCAACCGTATTTGCCGCAATTCCGTCGCCGGAATTGATAAGGCGAACCTGGACTGTCCACTGCTCACCGGGTTCAACGACCGCGTCACCGTCACCGCAGACTTCCACGAGGGTTGTCAGCGGATCGTGTGTTGCGTCAACCTCGACGAACGGGACACAAACGCCCTCTCCGTCGCTTGCCGCGACAGGAGCTGAATCGGTTGTGCAGGTTCCTTCAACGGCTCTTACAACATAGCTGTGGCTTGCAGTGTCGCCAGGGTTATAGAGGTAGGGACTTGTAATCCCGACCGCTACTTCCACGGTGTCCACAACAAGGTTATAGCTTGATGCTGTGCCTGTGAATGTAACATTAACGCCAGTCTGGTAGCATCCGTCCGGGTCATCTATAAGTGTAATGACCGGGGCTGCCGGTGAGGCGTTGAGATCTGTCGCCGCTGTTACCAGAGAATCAGTGTAACAGGTTCCCGTGATGGCACGGACAACATAGTCATGACTTGCAGTGTCGCCAGGATTGTAAACATAGGGACTTGTGATCCCTACCGCTTCCTGAACCGTGTCCACATACAGGTCAAAACTTGTGGCTGTGCCGGTGAAGGTCACTGTTACGCCGCTCTGCGCGCATGCGTCGTTGTCAACAACGCTTGTAATGACAGGCGCGGCAGGCTGATTAATGGTATCGGCAAACGGGTAAACCGCTGAATCCGTGAAACATGAAAGCACTACGCCTCTGACAACATAGTTGTGGCTCAATGCGTCAGCGGGAGTATAAACATACGGATTACCGATGCCTGTCGCAACTTCAGCGCCGTCAACCCAGAGGTTGAAGCCTGTTGCTCCGGCGCCGCCGGTGTACGAAATTGTAACACCTGCATAGCACGGATCGTTGTCAACAATGCCCGTAATGGTGATAGCGGCAGGATTTGTGCATACCGTGCAGGGCAGGATGCCTCCGCTTATCGAAACATTACCTGTAGCTGTTTCACTGGAGATTATGGTGCTGCAGTTCTGGGTACCCATGTACCAGTTGCATGCCTGCAGTTTAACTATAATCGTTCCTTCTATTTCATAGATGTTTCCGGCTGTGGCTGACGATGTGCTCAGGTCGTATGTCCCGTCATTCGTCCAATCCCACTTGTACCATACCCCTGTGCATGAGCCGCACGGCGGGCAGGTTGTTCCGGAAGCATCAAAGGTCACCGTCTGGCACATCTGTTTCGGAGATGCGACGGGTGAATCGTGTGTGAAGGAAGCCACCGGCGGACAGCATGCTACATCGGTGTATGTCCCGAGGTCCTGAGTATATCCGGTCGCGGCGTTCTGAGCGCCCTGGATCTGGATATCATCAAGGTAGTATCCGTCGTTGGATTCGTTGAAGTTCACATCGTTTGCGCTGAACTGCCATCTGATGAATACCGATTCGCCTTTGAATGCGCTGATGTCGAATATTGACTGCTCGAATTCATACGGACGGGTGTTGTCACCCCAATATGTTGTGGGCCCAGTTCCCTGGCTCTGATAAACCGGGAGGTTTTTACCGCAGGCAGGTTCGTGTCTGCAATAAACATATCTGTCCCACGCAACATATTCGTCAAATCCGACCAGTTTGCTTTCATACGCGTTTGTCGTAGCGTAGATGGTCACCCATGCGTAGTGGCTGTTGTCTTTCGGATAATCAATGTTGCCGTCGCCGTTATTGTCGGTTGTGACCTGTATCAGGATACCTTCTGCTGCGTCGAAATCATCTCCGCCCATTCCGTCGCCGCGGAAGTCCGCAAGGTGCCAGAAATCGAGCTGGTATGTTCTCGCCGTATCCGTATCCATGTGGATCGCGTTTGTATAGGCGTAGTCAACCTTGAATTCCGAGTATCCGCCGTAAACATCCATGGCGGGCTTGAACTCAATACCGCTGTGGAAACATCTGCCTGTGCCGTATCCAAGGACATCGCTCCAGCTTGTATGGTCCATCGGAGGCACATCTTCATGTGTCGCTCTGACAATCCATTCACCGCTGTTTGCTGTCGCGTGGGTAACATGCCAGTCGTTAAGGGCAGGATATTCCGTGGCGCATGTTGTGTATGGAATGTCTCCGCACTTCTCGACCCTGGCCTTCGGAGCGGCAGCGGAATAAAGCATCAGGCCGTTTGTGCCTGCCGCTGAAGTTGCTCCTCTGGTGGCAGTGTCGAAGTTCATGACCATTGCGCCCAGATCAGCGCCTGTAGAAGAGATGTTCCTGTCGAGCAGGAGCTTGAACCTCTGAACTGACGGCGCGCCCTGGCTCTCGTCGCCTGTGATGTAGAGATATACCCAGGCTTCATCGGGATATACCACGGCGGAGTCGTCAATATAGAGTTCGTAAGGATCAGCAGCGTTGTCAACAATTGTGTCCGGGGCTATGTTTCCATAGTTCGCTATCCCGTCGCACACGAGAATCGCAGGGTGCAGGGTGTCAATTGTTACAACAGCGTTGCTTAACGGAGCTGTTCCGTAGTTGTAGAGATATACTGTTGTCTGTGCCAGCTCTCCGCCGTCAGCGAACATGTCGCTGTCGCCGTTGCCGGAATCAGTAACAGTGTGTTTAAGGTAAACAACATCGGCATTGTCGCATTCTGTGACTGAATAGTCATAGATTGTGACTAATTGGACATCGTCATAATATGACGCCTCAAGAAGGTCAACCGTTGTTACAAACAGGGTTCCGCCTTCTCCGAGGGCTGTTGTTGAAAGCGGCATCCAGCCTACAAACACGCCGGGATCGGTTTCATACACATAGAGTGTTTCACCTGCCGGTTCGGCATTGCTCTTCACAGTTACCGTTCTGGAGCCTGTCCCCGCTTTGTTGAAGTCTATCAACTGAACCCCTACAGAGCTGTTGCAGTCGTAGATCGGGTTGGACAGGAAGAATATCTGCGCCGCGTTTGTGCCCGCGCATGTCGCGTTGTTGGTAACATCGTTCGAGAACGCGAATTCGCGCCATTCAAACGCGCGGTCATCCCACATGAAGGTGCCGAGATAATCCGGTGTTCCGAAATCATCCGCTATATACAGCATGTTTCCATACTGGAATGTGTTGCCATAAGGGCCGAACGGGGTGTTCGTCTGATCCTGTGCAGGTCCGAGAGTATCATTACATACGCCCGGGTCAGCTGCCATAACTGAATATTCAGGATCCGGCCACCCGCTGCTGTCCTGGTCAAG
This sequence comes from uncultured Acidobacteriota bacterium, assembly GCA_964509835.1. Classification (GTDB taxonomy): domain Bacteria; phylum Acidobacteriota; order CAZDZC01; family CAZDZC01; genus CAZDZC01. The sequence goes on along the minus strand of CAZDZC010000020.1, from coordinate 2,942 downwards.
GCCTATCTCAAGGTAGTTGTCCGAAGCTGACCAGTAATAGTCTTCAACATACTGGTAGATCGGCCACATACCGGATTGGCCGCCCGAGCACTGATCCATAAAACCGACGCCGCCGGAGTTCTGCGACCACATACCTAAGATTGATACATTGTTTGCAGTGTTGCCGTCCACCTGATACTGCCAGAAAGCTCCTTTCCATCCGTTTGCGTTGGATCCTATGAATCTCAGGTCATAGTTCACAGAGCCGTAATGGTTAAGGAACTCAATCTGGGTGTATGTCGCGGTCGGTCCTATTCTGTAAATGACCGGGCTTATCAAGTAGTAGCCGGCAAGGTTGTAGGCGTTCGCGTTATACGGCGATGTAATACCGCATCCGGCTGTGGCATCACCCGAGCAGTTCTGGGTAAGGTCGAATTTCTGGACGAATGAACCCGTTCCGACTGTTCTCTGGTTTTCCCATCCGCATGTGCTGCTTGTTTCGCGGATGTAGTCATTCTGGTTCAGTCCGTAAGGAGCGTAGTAGCAGAGCAGAGTCCAGCCGTTTGTGCCGGTGTCGAAGTTCCACGGCATGTTTGCCGTCCCTGTCGCGCCGCCCATGCTTACATACGGATTACCGTCGGGAGCTAGTCCGCCGCCCGCAGGATAGTCAGTATGATAGAAATTGTTAAGCCAATCTCTTTCCATCTCGTATGTTCTGCAGAAACTGTGCCCTGTAACCGGGTGGGTTCTGCCGTCCGCCGGAGAGGTAGCGTCAACGCAGATAGTGACGGTTTCACCCGGAAGAACGGTCGTATCCGCCTGAACAACAAAGAACACCCTGAACCTTGAAAGCGATTTCATGTAGCCAACATCGTGAGTGTCTTTTATAAGAGTCACTTTCGCGAAAGGCGGATCAATGGTTGCCACAAGAATCAGGTCATTCATATCAACGGGGTCATAGAGTTCGCAGAGATATTCAAGTGTTACGACTTCGCCCGCGTCTATGAACCAGTCTTCCCATTTGTTGGCTGTATCATCGCAACCGCCCGACAGGAATTCCTCTTTGAACAGCACATCAACCGTGCAGTCAATCGAAGCGAGGGACTGTGTCGTATGCCCCAGAGGATCATTATCGTTGTAGGTTACGCGGATTGTCTCTCCGTGAGAAACCTGCAAAATCCCGTCGCCGGGGTTAGCTGCAGCCTCAATGACATTGAAATACGGGGTCATCCACAGAGGAGCTGAACCCAGCGAAAGGGTCATGGTTTCGGAATCACCTGTTGTGATTGATTCCACAAGCACCGTGTTCGGGGTTGCTTCGTTTCCGTCTTTAAGGATGATCTGAGCAGTGTCAAGACAGGAATATTCGCCCCTGTCGAAACTCACGCTCGCGAGCGGGAAAGCTATGTTTCCGACCGCGACCAGCGCGTAACCCTGACGGGTTGAAGTAATGGTCTGCGCGGCAGGATAGGCTGTCGTGCTGTCTCCGTTTCCGGGAACATTCGCGCCGTAAACATATACCTTCCAAACGCCCTCGTTTGTCGCGTCAACTGTTTGAACAAAAACGCACTCAACCGGGTTGACCACATCGTATGCGACGACTCCCGTGTTTGTCCACTCGGTCGTCGTGAAGTTGTTTCCAATGTAAACAACGCCGTTCGGGTCAACTACACGGAGGTTGAGGTTGTTATAGGATGCCGGGGAACCGGGGCCTACTCCCAGGGGAGCGGAACCTGATTCCATCCAGGTGAGAACTATTTTGAGATCGCCTTCACCCGGCATCGCGCCACCGGCAGCAACCTGCACATCAAATGTGTGGGTCTGTCCGGTTGTTATTGATGTGTAAAGCTTTTCACCGTGGACCAGAGGCCTTCCGCCCCCGTCCGTAAGCACTGTCGTTCCGGTGAAGATATCGGTAAGAACGGCAAGACTTCTTGTCTCGCCTGAAAAATAAAGCGCGTCATCCATTGTAACGCGGCCCCATCCCTGACCGCCTGCGGGTCTCGGATGAGACGCGCCGCCGGTTCCGTCAGTCGCTGTTGCAGATCCTGTCATGTTCCGGCAGGATGCTATCATAACGGCTTTTACAAGAGCGTTTGACGGGGTGAACGCGTCGTCGTCTGCGTCGCATCCACCTGCGCCCTGCGCAACACCGATCGGGTTGTTCGCGTCGGTGCATCCGCCGTCTGTTCTTGTGTCGGCGCCTGATTTGTAGTAACCGTCAGTGAAATACTCTCTCGCGAGGATACCAAGTCCTGCCGCGAGGGGCGACGAGAAGCTGGTTCCGCTGATTGTCCTTGTCGCCGGACATTCAGTTGTGCTGAGATTCCCGTCTCCGCCTGATGTGATAACCGTGAATTTGGTGATTACATCGGGTTTAAGCCTTCCGTCTTCGGTGAGTCCGTGGCCGCTGGAAGTAGAAAGATCTTCCCATGCTGCTCCGTTGGTGCCTCCGACGCAAACGGTGTTCTTGGCTGTAGAACCGCTGCCGCCGAGACTGCCGGCCGCCGGACCGGTGTTACCGGCAGAGAAATACATTGTGAAATCCCTGTATGTCCACATGATGTCATCATAGTCGTGCGATGACGAGTCATACAGGTTGTTTACATCGTATCCGTAAGAGTTGTTGTGGTTTCTGACACCGATGTTGGTGCCCCATTCATCTCTTCCGGCTCTTGTTGAGGAATGGCCTGAATTATACGCCTGAGCCGCTCTCGTAAGAACCATTCCGAGGCCGTCCTGGAAGACGCCCTGAGCTCCGGGGGCCATACCGGCATATTCGCCTGTTGCCAGAACATTGGCAACTGTTTCTGTTGCCATGCCGCCACCCGCGTCATATCTGTCGCCGATCGCGCATCCGGTTGTGCCTGTTCCGTGATAGCTGGAATCCGCTGAATCAGCGCAATCACCCCAGGAGGTGTAATAGGCGATGATTTTTTCTGTCGGAGCCGCAACTTCAACTG
>CAZDZC010000019.1:0-45442 GCA_964509835.1 uncultured Acidobacteriota bacterium | reverse complement strand
CATCTTCATAATCAATCGGGTAATTCCCTAAAACAGCTTCCTAAATTCCTTACAGACTGTTTACGGTTCGAAAAAGATAGTTCCAGGAATTTCAGTTTGACGGGAGCTGGACAATCCCCTCTTTTATGGCATATTTGGTCAAATCAGCAATATTATAAATTTTAAGCTTGCTCATCAGCCTTCTTCTATGCGTTTCAACGGTTTTTGTGCTTACACCCAGTGATGCCGCAATCTGTTTGGTTCCCAAACCTTCCGCAATCAATTTAAGTATTTCAATCTCTCTTGGACTCAGTTTATTTTCTTCCGCACCTTCAGATGAAATATCAGAAAAATCGCGAGCAAGAATCTCGGTAATTCTTGAACAGAGATGTAGTTTTCCAGCAACGACATTCTTAATGCAGTCAATGACTTCTTCGAACGCATTATCCTTAAGCATGTATCCAAGCGCACCGGCTTTAAGCATTCCCTTGATGAATCTTTTGTCAGAATGCATGGAGAGGGCCACAATTTTAATTTCGGGATATTCCTCCTTTATGGTTACTGTGGCCTCCATTCCTCCTATTTCCGGCATTCTGACATCCATTATTATCAGATCTGGTTTCAATTTCCCCGCAAGATTAATGGCTTCTCTCCCATCATCAGCCTCTGCTATCACCTTCATGGATGGGTTTCTCTCTATGAGAAGTTTAAGCCCTTCTCTGAACAATTTGTGGTCGTCAGCAAGAAGAATTTTTATCATTGTAATCCTCTTTTAAATATTGCTTTTCAGCGGAACAGAAATAATCACTTCCGTTCCTTTGCCTGGCTGAGATGTTATTAATAAATCCCAGCCGAGATAATCCGCGCGGTCTTTAAGATTGAACAGGCCAAATCCCTCGAATTTCCGGTTCTTCTGGGTGAGAACTCCGGTATCAAATCCTTTCCCATTGTCTTTAACGGTTATCTGTAAGTTTTCGCCTGCGTCAACTTTTACAAAAGCTTCCGATGCACCTGAATGTTTGATAATGTTTATCATAAGTTCTCTGACTGCTTTGAACAACGGTATGCTCAGATCTGTTTTCAATGAAACCGGGTTTTCCGTTCCATGAAATCTGAAATTGATCTTATGTTTGCTGTTCATTTCCTCAACAAGCCATTCAATTGCCGATTCAAGGCCGATTTCATACAGGACAGGCGGACTGAGCTCAAAAGTAAGGCTTCTTGACTCTCTGAGGGCATCCTCTATAAGATACTGAGCGTTTTCGCAGAATTCTTTTTGGTCATCTTCTGTGAGAATATCGCCAAGGACACCAAGCTGGATTTTTGCAGCAGCTAGATTGTGGCTTACACTGTCATGCAGTCCTTCGGAAATTCTTCGTCTCTCTTTCTCTTCGGCAAGAGCAAATTCGGAAGCCAACGAGCGTAATTGTTCTTTTGACATCTGCAGTTCTGAAGTTCTTTCCAGGACCTTTGTTTCAAGGCTCTCTTTTGCCGAAATGAGCTCTTGTGTTCTCTGTTTGACTTCTTTCTGAAGAATGTCTCTTTGCTGTGAAAGGCTGTAGGTTCTAAATTTAATTATTGCTAAAATAGCCATTAAAACGGAGAGTGAAGCAATAAAGTAAAACCATCTGGTTTTCCAGAATGGGGGGAGTATTTCAAAACTGAACTCCACAGGGGTACTGGTTATATCCACTGTTCTCTGACCTGAAACGAGCATGAATGTATATTTCCCCGGAGGAAGCTGCGGGTAGGTTGCGAATCTCTCTGTTGTAGGCGGGGACCATTCTTTGTCTATGCCCTTGAGCTTATATGAATATTTTGTTCTTTCTGTGAAAGGGAAGGAAATCCCGACGAAATCGAAAGTAATATGATTCTTGTTGGAGGGTAATCTGAGATCCAAAGGCAGAGAGTTGTTTTTTCCTGACGGATTGCTGAAAGGGTCCAAATCCTGTTCTTCAAAATTAATCCTTATTCCTGTTATATATGTCAGCGGTGTATAAGCTTTTTTCTGAAGTTCTGCCGTGTTAAGTTTGACCGCTCCTTTGGAAGTTCCAAACCATATGTTTTCAGAATTATCAACAAAAGATGTTTTCTGATAACAGTCAATGTCAATGAAACTTTCTTCGTTATAGTTTTTGACTTCGCGCAGATTGCAATTAGAGTCAAGTTCAAGTTTGTCAAGGCCTCTTGAAGTGGCTGCCCATATTGTTTTACCATTATCATTCACGGTGATTGATTTGAGGCTTTCGTCGCGTAAGCCAGGTGTTTTGTCGAATCTTTTCCATGAATTGCCAGGATCGTTCTCATAAGGATTGAACCTTACAATCCCTCCTCTCGTTCCAAGCCAAAGATTTGAGCAACCGTCTTCTTCTATATCAAATATATAGTCTCCGATAACTCCTCCGGAAACAGGATGATCAATAAAGATGCCATTTTTGTGTTCAATCAGTCTGTCGTATGAGCCAAACCAAATGGTTCCCGCTTTATCCTGAAATATTGAGAGAATGCGCGTGTCACTTGGCCCCGAATCTCTGTCAAAAGTCTCAATGTTCCCGTTGCTGAGTTTTGTCAGTGTTTTTCCGGATGTTCCAATCCAGATGTTGTCTTCGATATCTGAATAAATTGCTGTGATATTATCCGTTTCAGCTATCCCGGGAATTTTCTTCAGAATCCTGCCATCGAACATCATCACTCCAGCATGGGTTCCAATATATAAATTCCCCATGCTGTCTTCTGTCATGCATAAAGGATTACAGGTCATAGGCTGTTTTGCTTCACCAGCACCAGAAACCGGAATATCTGAGAATCTGCAAATGCCGTATTTTTTAGATCCAAACCAATAGTTTCCGTTTTTGCTTTGATAAACTGCTGAAATATTGTCGCATCCCAGTCCATCCTTTGAATCAAGCAGAGTGAAAAGCTTGCCTGAAAAAACCATTGCTCCGCATTCAGGAGAACCAAACCATAAATTCCCCCAGCGGTCCTCGAATACTGCGCTTATATTATTGCTCGCCATTCCCCGTGATACATTCAACTGGTCATAGATTCCATTTCTTATTTTAAAAACACCGTAGTCTGATGTCGCAACCCACATAAATTCTTTGCTATCTTTGTATATATCTTTTATGGATGATTTTTCGGGCAGTGCGGGAATCTTTATCTCACGGAAAACATTATCGCGGAATACACAGATGCCTGATGAAGTGCCGATCCAGATAGAACCGTTATCATCAGTTTCGAGACAGGAAATTTGATCGCCAGGCAATCCGTCCTTTTTATAGAATTTTGTGAATATTTTCCCATCGTACCTGTTAAGTCCGTAATTTGTTCCTATCCAAATGTCGCCGTTTTTATCCTCGCATACTGACAGCGCATGATATCTGCTGAGCCCTTCTTTCTCCGTCAACCTTATGCATCGCTCCCCATCAAATTTTACCACTCCGTAAAGTGTTCCGAACCAAATAACGCCTCTGCTGTCATGGAAAGCTGTATAGACAATATCGTCCTTCAAAAACTCAAGCTCAGCCGGGCAATAGAAATCCTTGCCGTTGTAAAAAGCAACCCCTCCCATTCCTCCCGCACATATAATTCCATTTGAATCTTCCATCAGAAACTTGATTGTTATGTCAGGAAGGCCGTCCTCTCTGCTGAATGTTTCGACATTGTAACCGTCAAATCTCGCAACTCCGCCTGTTTCCATGGAAAACCATATAAATCCTCTGCTGTCCTGAATAATATCTGTAATGTCCGATTGAGGAAGCCCGTCTTTTACCGTGTAGTTTTTGAAGAAATATTTTTCCGCAAAAATCTGATTGCAGAACAGAAGAGAAAAGCAGAAAATGTTCAAATAATGCAAAATAACGAGAACCTTCTTTCTCTTATCTTGATTTATGTGATTTTTCGGGAGCATTCGACGGATTCCAATACCTACTTTAAAGCACACAATATACAACATAAGTAAAACTATGTGCAAATATATGTTCTTTAATTACTCAAAAATAACCTTAATGTTTATCAAAACTTGACAAAAATACTAAGAAAGATATAATTCTCGTTTTTGACTTTTATTATGAATGGAAAAGTAAAAGAACTTATACAGGAAGCTGCCGGATCGGGAGTTTGTTGCTTTGAAGTAATCAGTGGCAGTATGTTTCCGGTTTTGAAAAAAGGGGATACAATCTCCGTAAAAAAATGCTCATCTTACCGCATCGGCGACACTCTGGCGTTTATTCAAGATGATAATGTTGTTGTCCACCGTCTTATATGGAAAAAGATCTCCGGTGTTTACTACACTAAAGGTGATGCAGTAAAGGGTCGCACAGAAAAACTGGTTCCGGAAAACATAGTAGGTAAGGTTATATGTCCGGAAAATAATGTTAAAGAAAAAACAAATGGAATTTATTCATCAAGGCTGGTTTCCTTTTTTTCTCTTTGGGAGTATTTGATTTGCCGATATCTCAAGTAATTAATACAAAAAATGATTTTGTCCCTGATGCGTCTTATTTTAATGGCTTTCAGCTGAGAGAATTCTTTGATCAGGAGGCCTTTCCGTTTTCTATTGCGGGGTGCAGACATGATATTTTCGGACTCGATCAGAATCTGCGGAGCAGCCTTGGTGGAATCTTTGAAGGATTTACTGATAATTTTGAAGAGGCATTTTCCAGGACACAGATTTTCAGAACGGACAGAAAGTACTTTCTGCACCGTGAGAAGGCTGTTGACACCCTGAAAGTTGAATTTGAAGATGATTTTCTGATAATAACATCACTGCATTTTTCAGCTCTGTGCGATATGAGCATGAAAACCCCCAATAAACTGATACTGTGCGGAAATGAACTGGAAGTTCAAACCGCGGCAGCGATGAATTACCTTTCGACCTATTTTGCGAACTACCTTCTGCTTTTCAAAGGATGTTTTTTCCTTCATTCGAGCGGAATAGTAATGGATGATGGGGCTTATATTCTCTACGGTCCGTCAACCAGCGGAAAGTCAACAGCAAGCAGTTTTGCTGATGAAAAAGGGTTCCCTGTTCTGAATGATGAACTCGTTATCGTCAGGGCAAGCGGAGGGGAATGTCTTGCTTACAGCGCTCCATTAAGAGGCAAATACAATGTAAGGACCCAGAAAGGTTATCCTATAAAAGGCTTTTACAGGCTTGTAAAGGCAGATCAGGACAGTATTTCACCAATCCCGAAGGGTAGAGCTGTCGCAGAAATACTTGCCAGTACTTTCTATTCCGCGTATTATTTTAAAAATAGCGAAGGGGAGGTGTTTCGCCTCGTCCAGCAGTTGGTGCAGCAAGTGCCTTGCTTCCATTTGCGGTTCAGAAAGGATTTTACATTTCTTGAAATATTGAAAGGATCACAGGAATGATTTGCAGAGAAACAGTGTTAAAGAGAAATAGTGATATTGCTTCCAGAATTATTGAAGGTGAAGCGGTGCTTATTTCTCCGGTTGAAGGGGTCATAAGAGTTTTAAACCCTGTTGGAAGCAGGATCTGGGAACTTATGGAAAATGGAAAGTCTGTAAGAATGATTTCAGAGACTATTTCTCAGGAGTTTGATGTGGACTGCAAAACAGCAGAATCGGAAACTATGGAATTCGCTGAAAGTTTGCTTCAAATGGAGTTGATCCTCATTGAAAATTCAGGAGATTCGCAGGCTTGATAAGAAGTTTTGAAAAAATCGCGTCAAGCGCCAGATATCCGGTTACTGCTTTTCTTGAACTGACATATTCATGCAACTGGAACTGCAGGCACTGTTACGCCGTTGGTGATGTGCCCGACCCTCTTACAATTCCGGAATGGAAGAAGCTTATAAACGAATTTGAGAGCATCTCCGCAATCGTGCTCACATTTACCGGTGGAGAACCAATGATGCACCCCGGTTTTTTTGAAATTGCCTCCCATGCGAGACAAAAAGGTTTTGCCATAAAGGTTTTTTCAAACGGGTCTCTGCTTTCGAGTGACAACATAAATGAATTTGCCGATCTTAAACCATTAAGGGTTGACATGAGTATTCACGGGCGCGACGAGAAAACGCATGATTATTTTACTTGCTTCCAAGGGTCATTCAAAAAAGTTATGGAAAGCATAGAATTGCTCAAAACAGCTGGAATTAAGGTTCTTCTTAAATGTACTGTGACGAAATTGAATCAGGAACAGCTTCTAGACATAAAAAAACTGGCGATGGAAATCGGGGTGAATATTGCTTTTGATACAGTTCTTCAGGCTGCCAATAACGGGGATGATTCAGCGCTTGAATATGCTGTAACTGATGATTTCAGAGAGCGTTTCTGGTCTGAAGAATTTGATTTGATAACAGGAGGCGGCGGAAGAAAACCGACTGACTGGAGCGAGGTCAGGAATGTCTGCGGAGCCTGCAGGAAATCAGTGACCGTTGATCCCTGCGGTAATGTGCTTCCGTGTTCTCAGTGGAGAAAAGTACTCGGTAATGTGAAGCAACTGCCGCTTAAAAAGATACTGGACGAATCTCCTGAATTGCTTGAAGTATTGAAAACTACTTCCAGTCTGGTGGAAAAAGTTAAAAATCTTCCGTTTGGCGAGTTCTGTAATATATGTCCCGGAGCATCATTCAACCAGACAGGCTCACCTGGCAACCTGACCGATCAAGCTGTAAAAAATGCGGTAGCCAGAATGAATACCAGTAAAGGAATTCAGGAGAGAAAAATAAAGTTTTCAAAAACACCTTGACAACCAGGTTTTGTTATTATATCCTGCATTCGTCAATGTGATATTGGGTCTTTTAGGAGGAGAAAATATGACAAAGAGAAAATACGAAAAACCCGCGGTAGTACACACAGAGAAGCTGACAGCAGTTGCTGGTCCTTGCAACGCTATGGATGCTACCACCTGTACCGTAGTTGCAGCAAGCTGATATATCAGAATCATTCTCTCCTGGTTTAGGGTAGGACTTATTTCAGTCCCTGGGAGGTTTGATAAGCCGCAAAGGGACATTATGTGACTCGCAAAGAGTGGATAAGGTTTACCCTATGCGCAGAGTTTATGTATATTTAGTTTCTACTGCATGTATTTTATTTGTGCTGATGCCAACCCTTGGAGATCGGGGGTTGGCATTTCAGCATGAAAGTGGCAGATTTACAGGCTCTTTTGAATTCTTAGATATCAATCCGGGTCCTGACAGAATTGAAGCAAGCGGTTGTCAGTTGGTGTATCTGGAGGGATATCCTCTCACCCCCGTTAAAACAGTATATGTCGCGGTACCTGACGGTTGTTCCGAACCCTTGTTGGAGTATGTGTGTTCCGGGGTATCGGAGTTGTCTGTTCCAGAAATAATGAAATTTAAAGGACGGATTGAAACTTACAATCCTGAGCAGTCGGTTAATATCGGCAGCTTTTTTCCGGAGCATCCTGCCGAGATCACAGAAGAAGGTTTTTTCAGAAATCAGCGGTATATAAAAGTATCTTTATATCCGGTCCAGTTTCACGGTGATATTTCAAAGGTCAGGCTTAACAAGAACATATCAATTTCAATCGATTTTTCTTTAGATTCTGCTGATATATCAAATAATAGAAGCCAACAGGACAGGTATTTTGAAAAATTATATGAAAAAACATTTGCAAATTATTCGCAATCAGCAAATTTCAGAAGTAACCCAAGGGTTGAGATTATTGACCTGGAAGTCCAAAAGGAACCATATTTAAATTCCAGTTCTGATGTTTATAAGATGTCTGTCAGTGCTGACGGGATTTACAGACTGTCATATTCGTATCTTTCTGCAGCAAACCCTCAGTTCGCTTCAGCGGATCCTTCAATGATACATATTTCGAATATGGGTTCGGAGATAGCAATCTCTTTTACGGGAGATGGCGATGCTGTTTTTGAGAGCGGCGAGTATTTCGAATTCTATGGTAAAGCATTTATCGGAGAGGATGTCGCAGGAGAATTCCAGAGGGGCGATTACACGGATGAAAACATATATTACATCTGGTCAGACGAAACGCAAGGGTTAAGATGCACTCAATTCAGTGCTGAGCCGTTAAGCGGATACTCTGTTCCTGCCTCTTTCAGGGACACTGTTCGTTATGAAGGATTCAGTCCGTCATCCGTTTTCATGTTTGTGGATACGGCGGGGGACGACTGTTTTCTCTGGAAACGGCCTTATCATTTTGCGAATCAGAACTCTCCGACTGATATAGCGAACGCTACTGCTGATCATGCTGGAATTCTCACCCCGTCCGTTGATCCGCTCGGTGGTGACGCTGCGATAGATTTATGTTTAAGAGGGTCTTCCAAAAGAAGTCAGGATCCCGATCATCATTCCATCATCAGGGTAAACGGGATTCAGATTAGTGAGGAATACTGGAATGATCGTCAGACATTCCATCACATAGAGAGCTTTCCCGCTTCTTATCTGCAACCGGACAACACAGTTACTCTGTATGTTGAAGATCCTGCATCAATGGGAGTTACTTCGGATTATATATACAGTAACTGGATTGAGATTACTTACGACAGGTTGTTTGAATCATTGAATGATGTTTTGCCCTTCTCAATGGACTCCGGGTTGTATAATTTTCAGGTTTCAGGTTTTTCCGGAAACAATATTTCCGTTTGGGACATAACCGATAAAACTCAGCCAAGGATTGCATCAAATACAGTCATTTCGCCAGGCTCTGTTTCTTTTGAGGGTGATTCATCAGGAGAACTCGAATATTATGTTTATGAAGAAAACGCCGTTCTCGAACCTGACAGTATTTTTATTGATACACCTTCCACTCTTAAATCCGATATTTCCCAGACAGATTACATAATAATTTCTCACGGTGATTTTATATCTTCGCCTGCGGTTACAGATTTATTGAATTTAAGGCAATCCCAGGGGATGACAACAAGGCTTGTGAACATCGAAGATGTCTTTGACGAATTCAGCAATGGAATATACAGCATTAATGCGATTAAAGATTTCCTTTCCTATGCGTTTTTTAACTGGGAAGCACCGGCGCCTTCTTTTGTTCTTCTTATCGGGGACGGAACATTTGATCATAAGAACTTTCTTGCGCAACCGGATGACGGATATGATTTTGTTCCAGCAAAGATTATAAATATTCCTGCTGATGCGTATGTGGGTTATTACAGTTCGGATTTATGGTTCACTCTTCTTGCAGGAGAGGATTTTCTTCCCGAAATGCACATCGGAAGGATTCCCGGGAGGACAATATCAGAGATAAATGCTGCAATTAACAAAGTTCTCACTTACGAGCAGACACCGGACAGCGGCTCATGGAGATCAAATGCTCTCATTATGGCAGATTATGACAGCGTATGCGGTGATACCACATTTGAAGCAGTTTCGGATGCCTTGATATCCCAGCTGAATTTACCCAATACAGTGGATAAACTTTATTATTCAGATCCTCCGTGGAATTGTTCAACAATAGACAGTGATTCGGATTCAGTAAATGACATTGTTGAGTTTCTGAATGCCGGGGCTTCGATTGTCAGTTGGGCAGGCCACGGTGCCTGGCAGTACTGGGGAAACGATATTCTGTTTGAAACCATAACTGTTGATCAGCTCTCAGTTCAGGCAAAATATCCATTTGTTATAAATGCTACCTGTTATTCGGCAGGTTTCCACCATGCGCTGGCAACCCCTGTTCTAGGAGAAAAATTTCTCTGTACTTCTTCAAAAGGGGCGGTTGCATTTCTCGGACCTTCTACATACACCTATCCGTTTCTGGCTTATCAGCAGGCAGAGTCGGTTTTTAAAGGCATTTTCGGAAGGGATAAGCTCCGTATAACCGGCGATGCGGTTTTTGAAGCAAGAAAAGCTCTTGATGCCGGAGGAGATGTAATTGGAGCACTATGCTATATACTGTTGGGGGATCCTGCAACAAATCTTATTCTTCCTGCACCTGCAGCCGCTTCGAATCTGACTGTAGATTCTGTTGGGAACGGAACGGTGGATCTCTCCTGGACGGCAAGCCCTGACTCTGTCAGCGGTTATAATATTTACAGATCTACTCAATATGATTCGGGATTTGTAAAGGTCAACGGATCGCTGATACCGGTTGTGAGTTACCAGGATTCGGGTCTCACAAACACGATGACCTATTATTTTTATGTCGTTTCGGTTGATTCCGGAGGGTTTGAAAGTGCAGCTTCAAATATAGTTTCTGCTGTCCCGTTGAATCCCGACCCGCCTGCTCCACCGACAAGTCTTTCTTTAACAGACCTTACGACAGGAAAAAGAATATCTGCGAGCTGGAACAGCAATGCGGAAAGCGATATATCCTACTACACGCTCCACTACGGCACCGAAACAGGTATTTATGATTTTAACATCAATACGGGGAAGACAACATCTTGGACAGTCACCAACCTGATTGACGGGCTTACATATTATTTTGCAGTGACAGCCACAAACACGAGCTCCAAGACCAGCGGTTTTTCTAATGAACTGTCATCGTCTTCAAGCCACAGCACAGGCTTTAATCCGCCCGAGCTTCTTCAGAATGTCACCGTGAGGAAAAACGGAAACAATCTTGTTCTGGATTGGCAAATCCCATCCGGGACTATTTACGGGGATTCCGTTTCTCTCGGTAAGTACGGTATTTACAGGAGTACTGACCCATCGTGGATTCCCGACAGAAGAACACTTCTTTCCGTTGACAGAATCGGTGAGGTTGTTGATGACGGGAGTCCAAGTTATTCGTTTACAGATCCTGCTGGTTTGACTGGCGATCCTGATAATTACTTCTATTGCATATCTTCATATGATATTGCAGGAAACGAGTCGAGCATTGCGCGTTATATTCCTGATATTGCGTACAACCTGAAAGTAACATTGGGAAGAGGAGGAATTGTCGGTTTGAGCTGGAATCCTGTCTCAAATGATTTTTATGGTAACCCGATTACTGTAAGCTATTACAATATTTACCGTTCAAACATTTCCGGGTTCACGCCTGACAGAAAAGACCACACGAATCTGCTTACTCCGACAAACGAAGCCCAGACAGCAGGATGCCTGTATAGTTATACCAGCGATGGCGGGACTTACTACTACAAAGTCCTGGCTGTTGACAGCAAGGGCAACGAAGGCCCCGAATAGAGTAAGCTGCCAGATAAATCCTTTTGAATATGGAAAACAATGTTGAAGAGCTCATTTCAGAAGCCCTTGATGGCAGCGATGCGGCTTTTGAACAGATCATGGTTCTCTTTGAAAGAAGGGTTTTTTCAATATGCCTGAAAATTACCTGCAGCGTTGAGGAGGCAAAAGACGCGACTCAGGATACATTTCTTAAGGTTTTTCGTTTTCTTCACAAATATAAAAAAGGAAAGGATTTTGGCGCATGGATCAGCCGTATTGCTGTTAATTGCTGCTACGACATAGTTAATAATGCTTTTGAAAAAGCAGATAATCAGGAAAACGGAGCAGATGATCTCAACGCAATACCGGATGGGAATTACACTCCCGGAACAGAAACTCTGCTGGATAATAAAAAAGCAATGTCTGCTTTAATGGAAGTGCTGAAAACCCTTCCGATCAAACAGAGAACAATATTCATCCTGAAGGAAATGGAAGGATATTCGACCGGGGAGGCGGCAAAAATATCGGGCTCATCAGGCATTACGGTAAGAAGAAATCTGTCTGAAGCGAGAACCAAAGTAAAAAATGCCTTGATGGAAAGGTTTCCCGAATTGTTCGCAGATTATTTTAAATAATCTTATCAGTCAATTATTCCCCTTTTTACCCATGTATCATAATAAGGATCTTCCTCCAGTATTCTTCCGGGAACATCCAGTTCAATGGCTCTTTTCAAATATTCGGACGCTTTTCCCATATCGCCCTTATCCGTATAGCATTTTGCAAGCAGGAACGCCGTTCGGTTGAAATGGGGATTAAGGCGATTGCTGACAGTGAGATACTTCAATGCGTCATCAATTCTGCCGGATACATAGGAAAGGTAGCCAGCCAGATAATGGACTTCATCTGATCCTGGAAGTTTAGAGCATGCGTTAACCATAAGCGACCTCGCATCATCGTGCCTGCCGGTGCTGACATAAAGACTGGTCATAAGAACATGGTTTTCAAGATCGTATGGATAAGTGCTTAATGATTTTCTGAGATAATTTTCCGACATAACATAATCTCCGGCGTTCATGAACAGTTTTCCAGCCTGCAGGAGAGCATATCTGTTATATGGATCCCCCAGAAGAACTGATTCTGCAATATCAATGGAAGAATATGTGTCCGATCCCTCCTCAATGTTCATACACTCAATAAGAAGATTTTCCCGGGTTCTGAAATCCTTCGGGAATTCAGGGGTGCGGGTCATTTTTGTGCTGGATATCGGCCAGTGGTATCCCATTCTCTCCGCTCTTTTTTTTGGATCGGTCTTCAGATAATAGCGTGAAGAAGAGCTGTCAACAGTTATATCGAGCGAAGAGAGGAAACTTTGTGCATTTGGAGTAACACTTGCATCAATTCTATTTCCCTGCATCTGATAAATGCTTCCATTTTCAATTACACCGTAAACAGGCGGCCATCCGAAATACAGGCACTCTCTCAAATTCTCGAAATAAACAGGGGATTGTGTGTCTGCTCCCGGGAAATCAATCTTCAGTCCGGCAATTTTCAGGATCCGGGATGCCAGATTGCATATTGAAACGGATGAACTGTCAATATCCCTTGAGCTGTTCCCACTTACGATAAATGCGGATAATTTCAATTCGTTTTCGCTCACATTCGAAAACAAGTGGTTTGCCGGGTCAAGTTCAAACATGCGGGGCTTGTGCGACAGAATCAAGAAGACGCTTCTCCTGGTTCTGTCAGCAGAAGAAATATGATTTATGCAATTCTCCAACTCTTTAAGAACGGATGAACTGGAATATTCATCTTTTCCTTCTATACCCTGAAACTGAATCCATTGCATAACCGGATTATTCGAGTCCTCTACACTGTCAAACCATTTGCAGGCAAGATCCCGGATTTTAGACGGGGATGAAAACAGTTCGGCTTTTTCATCTTCAAAGAGCCCGGGAGATTTATAAACATCAAATCCTTTTGAGAGGCCGAATTCAGAATTCAGCAGAAAAGAACTGACAAATGCAGATGTAAAATATCCGTTTCTCTTTAAAAGCTCAGGTATAGTGGAAATATTTTCATCTAGGCTGAAACTGCCGTTGTCCCGTACACAGTGCATAGGAGGGATAAGGCCGGTCAAAAGTGAGGCGTATGACGGCAATGTTGCCGGGACTGTTGTGTATGCGTTTTGAAGAGAAGTTCCCCCATCCTGAAGATTTCCATCAAGAAATTCTTCAGGAATTCCGTCCTTCATTCCGTCAACAGTTATAATGAAAATGTCGGCATAGCTCTTATCCCCGTGACCGCAGGATGAGAGGGCAAAAATGCAGATTAAAAAGAGTGAAAAATAACCCGTGAAGCATATCATTCTGTTCTCTGTTAATGCTTCGATTAGTTCTGTTGTTTTCCTCATGAATCAATTCCATCGGGAAGTAAGTGCGCACAAGCAATGTATCGGAAAGAAATGGTGCGCGCTGCTGGCTTTGAACCAGCGGCCTCCGCCGTGTGAGAGCGATATGTCGTTTTTCAAATATGAGCTGTAATCCTTTGTCAGCAAAGGATACAGCTCTTTTTTAGCTGCACAAGAATATGTGCAAAATCGTGCTATTTTGGCTATTTTTACCATAGTTACCGAGCAATTACCGAGCAGTTTTTTGATTTCATGCATAATAAAATGTCCTTTTTTCGGTATGTCTGAAAGAGATTTAATTCTCTTTTCGATTGAACGGAATTTTACCTGATGCTGAGAAGAATTTCAAGGCATTTCCATTAGAAGCTAGCTCTAATCAGTTTCAGGCAATGCGCCAACCTCAACTGATCATTTTACTTCACAAATATATTTTTAGCTTCCTTGAAAAGCTCTTGCGCCTTGTCATAATTGCCAAGATATTTTTCAATAAGACCAATGTTTATCAGTAAGGATCCTGTTTCTCCGATTTCTTTGCGATGTTCTTTTTTAAGTTTAAACGATTTCAAATAAATTCTTTTTACTTTGAGCATGTTCCCTGGCTGATTAGATTGTGGTATTATTCTTTTATTATGAACATAGAAAAACTAACTTCGAATTTGTGTGGAAATTGTGCGGTAGTTTAATGAGGAATACAGAACATCTTGTCAGGCAGCAGGTTGAAGAAATACTTGCAAGCAAGTGGTTCATTGGAGCATCAACAATTAAAGAACTGCTGTCTTATCTTGTTGACCTTCATTTTGAAGGCAAAAAAGTAGGTTCATCCACGATCGCTAAAAAGCTTTATCCGAAACATGATTACGAAACCGGTATGGAGAGGGCTCGCAAAGCTGTGTGTGATCTTCGGAAACATTTGCCGAGATATTACGAAAATATTGGATCAGAATTTGTTTATCATATAACTATTCAACCCAGAGGTTATGGTCTTGTTCTGGAGTATAATGAGAAATTAGATCTGATTGAGAAGGGAACATTGAAGATTTCTGAATTTGAATCCTTGAAGGATAAGCTTGGTCAACTTAATGAAAAGAAACGGAAATTAGCGGGGCAAATTGAAACCTGGAGGCCTTTTAATGAAAAGCTGGATATTTTTAAGGTCAACCAGGATATTGAAAATACGGAAATTTTAATCAGAGATGCCCTTGAT
The DNA here is from genome assembly GCA_964509835.1 of uncultured Acidobacteriota bacterium. Classification (GTDB taxonomy): domain Bacteria; phylum Acidobacteriota; order CAZDZC01; family CAZDZC01; genus CAZDZC01. The sequence goes on along the minus strand of CAZDZC010000019.1, from coordinate 30,782 downwards.
ATAGCTCTTAGATCTTTTATCGGCGTGCTTGGCAAGGATCCGGAGAATGTAATTGCGAAAAAGTATCTCACGGATATCCATTGGAATTTTTATCTTGAAGCAGAGAGAAATAATAACTGGAATGAAATGATTTATCTCAAAAGAATGATCGAGTTCTATGATAAGGACAACAGATACAAGAACGACATTTCCAATGTTGGGCATCTTTCAATTGATACCCTGCAAATGGGTGCAGAGGTAAAGATCAGCAGGTATACCATTGCCAGTTCGATGATGACAGTTGAGGATCCGCTCTGTGTATCGAATTTCCCCATTTCGCGAATGGAACTTCCTACAGGCAGTTATATCGTTGAGATTACATGCAGGGGTTGCCGCGATGTTAAATATCCTGTTTTTATTGTCAGAAATAAACACTGGACAGGATCGGTTAAGCTTTATAAAGATGAAGAGATAGGAGAAGGGTTCTGTTATATTCCGTCCGGTCCATTTATTTTCGGTGGGGATGGAACAGCCCGAAACGGAAAAGAAAGGCAAGTAATCGAATTGCCGGATTATTTCATCTCTAAATATCCCGTTACGATGAAAGAGTATATGGAGTTTATTAACGACAGAGAGTGGCACAGCTCACAAGATGCCCGTAAAAAAAGCCCGAGGATTTCATCTGTCAGACATAAAAAAGACGATATATACTGGATACAGAACTGTAACGGGATTTTTTCCATTCCGGATGTGGACAAGCAGGGACATAAATGGGATGTAAACTGGCCGGTTTTTTCCATCAGTTGGAATGATGCTGCTGAGTATTGCAGATGGTTATCAAAAAAGGAAGACAGGTATTTTTCCCTTCCGACTGAGTATGAGTGGGAAAAAGCTGCCAGGGGAGTGGATGGAAGAGTATTCCCTTGGGGAAATTACGAAGAGCATTCCTTTTGCAATAATATCCAGAGCTGGGAACGGGATGCTAAACCCTTACGAGTCGGAGAAAAACCTTTTGACAAATCGGTATATGGAGTAATGGACATGGCAGGAAATGTACATGACTGGTGTGAAGACTGGTTTGATGAAAATGAAACCTACAAAGTGATTCGCGGGGGGGCATGGGACTGCCCCCTCGAATCAAGCAGATGTGCTTACAGGTTTTATAACTACCCGCTTTCCACTGTTGCAAACTTTGGCTTCAGAGTGGTTCACAGAGGGACACCAACTGATATATAATGTTTTTTTCAGCTCCCCCCCACTGAATCATCACCGCCGATCTCAACTTCGATTTTACCGCCAAGATCAAATGGTGCTTGGACTTTAAGATTCCCAGGCATTGCCAGCAGTTCGAATATGATGTCGAAAATATCGCCTTCTGCGTGGGTTTTACCTATATTCAACCAGATCGAATTGTCATCAGCTACAATTGCGCCTTCAGTCATATGATCTTTGTAACCGTCACGATCCCAATCAATCGAGTTTCTTAGCGTCCCTGGATCGTAGATGTAACCTGTATCAAGAATGATTTTGAAGAAAATGCGATTCTTGTTGTGCGCTCCGTAAATTGTCCCAACCCTCGTCGACGGGGAATCAACAAGAAAAAGACCGATCAACTCATAAATCTGATTTTCCTCAAGGTGTTGAGGGTCATCACACCATTGAATTGGCAGAATTGTGACCTGGGTTATGGTAGCGGAGGGCATTGGAGTTTGCGCAAACGAAGGCTCGCAAAAAAACATAACCACTAACAAAACAGGAAGCAGATACAGTTTTTTGTATAGAAAACACATGGAATATCTCCTGAGATAAAGTGCGTGCATCTAAAACACACACAAGTTAATAAACGACTCAAATTCGCAGGGATGCATCCATTGCTATTTCAATAATCGGGCCGTGAAATGTGGTACCGTTATTGTGTAAGCATAATTGCACAGAAAAATTCCTTTTATAAGTTTCACACGGTGTGAAACTCTACAGCAATATTTCATTGATATAAATTTTGCTTTTGAAGTTTCATTGTCACTGCCTTGAAACAAGCAGTAAAACACTTTTGAAACATAATTGGGGCACTTATTTATTATTAAGGCTAAGATTCATTATCATTCCGTAAGTAGATATTATCTGAAAAGCTGTTGTGGTGCAGGTTTTCTATCCATGCGTTTTTCTTGGCAAAGAAATTGCTCTAACAGTTTGGCAGGAGAATATGAGGAGTGATTTGATAATATGAAAGTCAATACAAATACGAAGAAGAAAATGGAAATCAGCAGCAGCGGGTATAAAACTCCATGTTTTCCCCCGATTGAAAGTAAAAGCTATGGATCCGTGCTATCAGAATTGACAAATGTTATTGAGAGGATGCATACCTCAAATGATATTGAAGGGATACTCAGGATATCGGCAGAGGCTATGAATGATCTGCTGAATTCAGAAACTTCTTCTTTTATTATTGCCGATGAACATGGTTATTTACTGGTAAACGGATCTGATAGTCAGATTGGAATCAGCAGAAAGCTGACTATTGGTGCAGGTGTAGCGGGTCGGGTTGCTGAGGATAGGAACACATTGATTATTAATGACATTGCAACTGATAAACGATTCAATCGTGATTATGATTCCCTTTCAGGTAAACGGATAAGGTCTGTTCTTGCAATTCCCATCTTTGATAAAAACATTTTCATTGGAATTGGAGAATCGCTAAATAAAAAGGATCAGAAAGGTTTTGACGAATTTGATGCCAAGCTGTTTAACTTTCTTTGCAAACAGACAACTATAGCGATTTCGAATATTAGAAAGTTGAATTCAGAAAGAAAAAGAAAACTTAAAATCGGAAAATTATATGATGTTTTGATGCTTGAAAAAGCTAAGAGGGACACAATCCTTCAATCAATCACTTCTGGTGTCATGGTTGTAAGTCTTTCAGGAAAGCTTGATTTTATGAATGGGCGGGCCAGATCGTTGCTTGGAATGCCAGCAATGGTGGATAACCTCGCCACTAACATGCCAGCCTGGGTTGATAAATTATGGATTCAAATTAATCAGGTCGCGGAGAATCAAGAGAATCGGGAACTGAACTTGGAAACTTCAGACAGGATACTTAAAATCAATATAATTCCTATTCGTTATTTTGAAAAAACGGACAGCATAGCAATTGTTGTGGACGACATAACGGAGCTTTTTAAGCTTAACGAAGTGAAGGCAAATTTTATTTCCCATCTTTCGCACGAGTTTAAGACTCCTCTGTCTTCAGCTATCGGCGCTGTCAAACTAATCAGAAAGTTCAGACCAAATACAAATAACCTGCCCCATCAGGAGGAAAAGCTGCTTTCAATGATTGAACAGGATTGCATGTTAATGTCTGATCTGATGAACGACACTCTTGATCTGGCAAAACTTGAAGCAGGACTTCTCGAATGTGCAGTGGAGAAAGTATGCGTCAGTGATATTTGTGATAAAGTCATGGAAACCCTTGCCCCCAAAGCAATAGAGGGCAATGTCTATTTTGAAAACCGTATTCCGGATAAATTGTCTGATGTTCTTGCAGAATCAAGGATGGTATGCAACCTGATATCAAACCTGTTGTCTAATGCCGTTAAATATGCTCCGCCAAGAAGCGTAGTGCGGGTGGATGCATTTGAAAACGGTGACGGCACTATTAAATTCATGATAACTGATAATGGTACAGGAATCCCTCGTGACGAGAGGGAAAGAATTTTCAGAAAGTTTTACCAGGGAGCGAAATCAATTTATTCAAAGGATAAAAGTACAGGACTTGGTCTGAGTATCTGCAAAAGCATAGTGAGAGCCTTTGGCGGCGATATATGGGTTGAAGACCCAGAGATCGCTTCCAAAACTCTGAATGAAGACAAATCCGGTGCAACATTTGCTTTTACGCTTCTTTCCGCTTCTGAAAACCATTAGGGAGAAAAAATGAACAGAACCGTGCTTATTGTTGATGATGCCGAGAATATCAGAGAAGTATTGAAAATGACGCTTGAGATGGGCGGATACAGGGTTGTAACCGCAGTCAATGGATTGGACGCACTTGAGAAATTCGGAACCGATATCCCAGATCTTATCATTCTTGATGTAATGATGCCTGAAATGAACGGTTATCAAGTTTGCCGCACAATAAGAGAGAAAATCGGTAATAAAGAGATTCCTGTAATTATGTTAACTGCAAAATCAAGAAAAGAGGACAAGTTCTGGGGGTTGGACTGCGGTGCCAGTGAATATGTCGCTAAACCCTTCAACCCGGATGAACTTCTGGAATTGGTAAACAGGCTGATCAACCGCGAAAAAAATGAGGACACTCATTATCTGTCAGGCATCCATACTTTTAAAGGATTTCTGGAAAATATGCGTCAGAGGTTTAATCTGCAAAAAGGTTTTATTTGCAGGTTCCGTTTTGAGGAGCAACCGTTTGAAATTTTCTCGCAAAAGTACGGATATATAAAGTCAAAGGAATTTATCAGCAATGTGGAAAATATCGTAAAAGACCTTTCTTCTGAAATTGCAGATGGTTGCATAAACGCTCTTTTTGCGCAGGTAAGCGATACGGATTTTCTTTTGGCATATGAAGGAAATGATGATGTTTTAAAGTACGCAGTAAATGAAATAGAGCACAAGATTAATGCTCTGACGGAAGTTTTTTATGACAAAGAGGACATCAGAAGAGGTTTTGTTGAGTACAAAACGCTTGGCTCCGGTAAAGTGAAAATGGTTCCGTTGCTCAGTGTGAAAACATCAGTTCATGAAATGAAAAGATATTTATGAGATTAGAACCCTGGAAACCGAAAAATGCTTAATTCGACAATGATTATTGAATTTGTCTCTGCCGGAATTTGCCTTATTGCCACTGCCATATCTCTGAATTTGTCATTTTTTGAGAAGAAATATGCCCATATAAAGTATCTTGCGGCCGGGTTAGTGATTTTTTCCACATCTCGTTATCTGGCTGATGGTGAATTCACATCGGAATTTACTTCTCCTGCCATTGGGACTGCCTGCTTGAATATTGCTATACTTATCTATTCAGTCAAGGAAATGAAAAGGAATACGGGTAAACCCGAATCAGATACAAGCATGGCCTTTTTTGCGCCGGATCTCTGGAAATTTTCAATTGGATGTTTGTCTAAATTTTTCTGTATTGCATGTGCCAGAGAAAATAGAAAAATTCTTCTTCTTGCAGCAGCATTAATCTTTTTCGGGTTAACAGATTTAAATCAGTTCCCTAATCTTCCGTCAGGTGCACATCAAATGATGGATCTTGCCGGAAGCGCATTTGTTTTGCTCTACTGCATGGTTTTCTCAAAGAATTGCTATGAAATGAAAATAAGCCTGCCGGTTTTTGTTGTGCCGGCATTGATACAAATTCTATTTATGTCTATTTTAAGATTTGGAATTGATGCGATAAGCGAAAACAGGTTCATAATGCTTCTTCATGAATTACCCATAATTTTTACTATAATTCTGACGGGATTCACAGGTCATGCAGCAGGGAGCAGAATAGCGGATGGATTACGGAATATAGTTGATGGAACAGATGAGATTATAAGAGGTAATCTGGAGCACAGAATTGAAACTGGGGATGATGAACTGATTTCCAAGCTTGCGGGTTGTTTTAATACAATGGCAAATGCTCTGAAGATTGCCAGAAAAGAACTCTCAGGAGCATTGAACAAATCAAGAAATCTGAGAGTGTTGAAAGAGGAGTTTATCAGAAATATCTCGCATGAACTTAGGACACCTTTAACTGTCATTATCAGTAATCTCGGAATGCTAAAACACAGAATGAAAAATGAGAATAACATCGAGTATATCGATACGGCAGTTAGGGAAAGCAAAAAAATGCATCAGCTTGTAAGCCTGTTGCTTGAATATTCGCGGCTTCGGGCAGGTGAAATAGAACCTCATATTGCGGAATTTGATGTCCGACGATGTGTTGAGAATACGCTTGTACAAAAGGATCTGTTAAATTTTCAGAAAGAGATACAACTTGTAAATGAAGTTCTATCAATAACAGCAATGGGTGATTTTGAACTGACATCCAAAGCGCTTTTTCAGATTCTGAAAAATGCTTTTGAGTATAGCCCAGAGCAGGGAACAGTAAAAATTAAAGTTAAACTCAAGAAAAACGAAAGAAACTGTGAAGAGATTAACCTCATTGTAACTGATCAGGGACAGGGAATCAACATTAAATCTCTTGAGGAGATTTTTGATGAATTCCAGCAGGAAGATGGTTCAGCTACCAGAAAACATGGCGGAGCGGGGCTTGGGCTTGCGTATGCAAAGAATCTAATGCTTATTCAAGGCGGCGGCATTGATGTTCAAAGTAACAGCAGCGGACAAGGTTCAAGTTTCCGGATAATATTACCGGCTGCATAGAGGATGACATGAAAAACAATAATATATTAGTAATTGATGATGAACTTTTTATAAGAACCATAATTCAGGATATGTTGAACGCAGAAGGCTATACCGTGGACACTGCCGAGAATGGCGAACATGCGCTTAATCTGCCTGGTATTGGGGAATATAAGATCATAATCAGCGATATTATGATGCCAGGAATTACAGGAATTGATCTTGTACCTCTTCTTAAGGAGAAAAACCATAATGCCATGATTATCATGATAACAGCTTATCCTTCTCTAGACATTGTGGAAAAGGTTTTGAAAACAGGCGCTTATGATTTTATAAGAAAACCCTTTGAACCGGAAGAAGTTGTTCAGAGTGTTAAAAGAGCTCTGCTGCAACACCGGACCAGTCAAGAAAACCGTGAACTTCTTCATGAGTTGGGAAAGCAGGTGGACATTCTTTCAAGGGTTAACATGATGCTTGTTGAAGAAAAAAACAAACTTGAAATCATTCTTAAGAGCATGGCTGAAGCTGTTATAGTGACCGATGAAAAAGGCGATGTTCTGATATTCAGCTCGGTTGCCAGAGATTTGCTCAAGATAGACGGCAAGAGCAATAAATTAAATATCTCACATATCAATATCCCTGAGAAATTTAAAAGAGCGCTAACAAAGTCATTGAAAACAGGAGAAGTTATAATTGATGATTTAACAATAGAACAAAAGGAAAAAGCTGATTTCAGAATGATTATTTCTCCGCTTAAAGATTCCGAGGGGGAGTGTAACGGAGCGGTTGGCCTGCTCGAAAATATTACTGATGTGAACAAGATGGACAGACTCCGTGCAAATTTCATAGATCATGTAACACACAGGTTAAGAACACCGTTAACTTCATTGACTGCCGCCTCAGACATGCTTTTCAAAGAGAAATTTGATGACAGAGTAAATAAACTTGCTGGAATTATTAAGGATGAAACACAAAAACTGCATGATCTGATTGAAAAATTAATAATTACTGATTTGTCTGATGAATATGATGAAACGAATCTTTCCGTTCCGGTTGATATCAGGAGGATTTTCAAGGAATTATCATCAAGATACGGGAGAGAGTGTAGATTGAAGCAGATAACCGCTAAATTCTTAATTGGGAAAGATGCAGGAATGTTTTATATGAATGAGAAAGTGTTGATGAAAGTGATCGAAAATCTTTTGGATAGCGCAGTGAAGCATACTCCCCAGAGGGGGAATATATCCGTAACCGCGTTATTCATTCCTAAAACCGAAAGATTTAAGGTCGAAGTGTGGAATTCAGGTGAAAGAATTCAAGGGGCTTCTGCTGAAGATATTTTTAAAAAGTATTCATTAAGGAGTGTTGACAAGGGTATGGGACTTGATCTGTGCCGCTATGTTGTGCAGAACTTCGGAGGGGAGATAAAAGTTGATGAAAGCAGGAAAGATGGAATTGCTTTTGTTTTTTTGCTGCCTGCAGTGCGGCAGCTTAAAAAAGAAACAATTAATTCATTTGTCGGAACAAGGATATGATGAGAAATCTTTATGCTGAACGCCATGAAAAAGCAGGAATGGAATGAATAAAAACAAGACAGATCTAGACGAAACGGTTCATGATAAAAGGTTTGAACTGTTGTTTGAGAAAACCAAGCTTGGTGCTTATCGCTCAAGTCCTGATGGCAGGCTTCTAACAGCTAACAAAGCCATGGTTGAAATGCTCGGTTTCAAATCCTTGCACGAAATTGAAGGTGGGAATTTAAATCTTATAAGCAAAGCCAAGAAATATCCCAGAGAGAAATTTATAAAGGCAATGGAGACAGAAGGCCTTATAAGCAGCCTTGAACTGACTATGGAGAACAACTCAGGAGAGATGCTATTCCTTCGCGAGAGTGCGTGGGCTGTTAAGGATGATAGCGGCCGAACCGTTTATTATGAGGGAATCGTGGAAGATATTTCTGAATTGAAGAATGTTGAACAGGAACTGAATGAAGAAAGGGAGAAACTTGCAGCAACTGTTGGAAGTCTTGAGGAAGGAGTTGTAACACTGGATAGCCTGGGAAGAATTATTTACCTGAATAAATCAGCAGAGAGCATAACAGGCTTGAAAAAAAACAAGGCGATTAATATGGATTTTGCTGATGTGACAGGGATTCGAGATATAGAAAATAAAAATCCATTTTTGTACATTTTCAAAAATGAAAAGAACAGCGAACTTACTGTCGAGGTTACAAAAACCCCTATTTTGGGAAGAAGCCGTAAGAACCTCGGCTCTGTTGTTGTTTTCAGGAATATAACTGAGAAAATACAGCTTGAGGAGGAGCAGATCAGGTCAAGCAGACTTGACTCACTTGGGATTCTCGCTGGAGGTATAGCGCATGAATTTAATAACTTGCTTACAGCTGTTCTCGGAAACATCTCTCTCGCGAAACTGGAAGCCGATCCAGGCGGGAAGATCTTTGAACGGCTAACCGAAGCTGAGAAGTGTTATCAGCAGGCAAGACTGCTTACACAACGGTTATTGACTTTTTCAAAAGGAGGAAGTCCATTTAAGCAGAGGATAAACTTATGCGAGCTTCTAAGAGAATCTTCAGACTTCTCGTTTAAAGCATCCAAGATCAAGGGGAAAGTAAATATACCAGATGATGAAATCTTTATAGAGGGGGATATAAGGCAGATAGAACAGGTTATAAACAACATAATAATTAACGCTGACGAGTCAATGCCGGATGGAGGGAAGGTGGACATATCACTCTCAATGTGCGGAAAATGTCCCGAACTGAAAGGCCTGAGAGAGGACTGTGAATATGCAAGGATCACTGTAAAGGACAGAGGGGTGGGCATTCCGCAGAAGCTCATCCAGAAGATATTCGATCCCTATTTCACAACAAAACAGAAGGGCAGCGGATTGGGCCTTGCGTCAGCCTACTCCATCATAAAGAACCACAATGGAAGGATAACCGTTAAGTCCTCCCCCGGAGAAGGTTCCGTCTTTTCAGTGTATCTGCCGGTAAGCAGAGAAAAAAATGAGAAGGGAAAAATTGAAAAACCATGTATCCCCGGTATCAAAGGGCGGGTCCTTGTGATGGATGACGAGGAAATTGTACGCTATGTAGCAGTGAAAATGCTTGAACATCTTGGATATGAAGTCGATGATGTTGAGGATGGCATCAAAGCGATTGAGCTTTACAAAAAATCCATGTCGGATGGTAGAGCTTACAACTGTGTGATTGCGGATTTAACTGTTCCAGGAGGAATGGGTGGAAAGGAAGCGATCCGAACCATTATGGAATTTGACCCCGATGTGAAGGCAATTATTTCAAGCGGGTATTCAAACGATCCGGTTATGTCAGAATATCAAAAATTCGGTTTTTTGGGCGTCATAAGGAAACCGTACACAATTGAGGAACTGGGGAGGGCTGTAGCATCAGTTTTGGAAGACAGAGAGAGTATGGATAAAAGATAGAATACTCCCATTTCCTATTTGTGTTTCTCCTGCCAGTTTTCCACATTTCCACTGTAATGTGTTCTCAAATTGCCTGATACCATAAAGAATTTCCTGTCAGTAATTTTTCCAGTCCGCTCACTAATAGCGCAATCGGTATTGTCTTTTGATATGTCATAAATTGTTCCGAAGCTATCATGCTGACATGGATTTTCTTAACTGTAGAATATTGCAATCGTGACTAATTCATCCTGCCTGCTGCCCAACAAATTCTGGTTCTTCTTCTGCGATGTCGGATAATGGTTCACATGCAAGAAACTCGGATATGGTCAATTCCTCAACAGTTATTTTCACAGCAGGAATATTTATCCCGAATTGAGCGATGATGTGTATCAGGTTTGTTTTCAATCTGAAGCCGAGTATGAACTTGTCAGGAGCGTGTTTCAATGTGACAAATTCAGAACAGAAAAGTGTGTCATTTTAAATGAGCAGACAGAAAACGAATCCTTAAGAGAGTTGATAAGTTCTTAAAATAAAAGGAATTAGATCGTAAGCAGTATCATTGGTATGAGATATGCTCTTATAAAGCGTGGAAACGGAAGTAAGGGGACTCAAAGCCCTGCAATTATTAACAAAATATCCTTAAGGAGGATAAAATGAAACACAAACTTATTCTGGCGGGTCTCGTGGCTGTACTGATGGCTGTATCAATTCCTGGATTTACAAGAACAGTGATTAAGCAAGATGTGGATCCACCCGTTTTTACGCCCAGGGTGGTAAATGTGAAAATTACGGGGCGCGTGGTAACAGAATTAGGCGGATATCCTATGTTTGCTGTTATACGGTTCGGCACCGCCAATGCATGTGATGTTATCGAACCGGTCAGCACAAATGATCTTGGGTATTACGAAGCGATCATCCCGGCAATGGTAAGCGGAAGTCAGAGAATCACCTTTGATGGTTGTGTAACCGTTGACGATAGTACAGGTTGCAGAAGCATTACCGGAGAAAAATCAATGGTTATCGGCACCATGGCAAACGAGATGAATTTTACTTGGAATTTCAGAATTCCCGAGCCTATATTCACAGATAGAGAATTTGGCATCAAAAGAAAATAGCACTCATCTCCTCCAAATCAGCCCCGGCAACGGGGCTTTTTTTTTTCTTAAAAACAGCAATATCGTTTTACATGTTATATGCCGGCGCAGTGGAGGCAATGTGACACCGGCTATTACGCAGCCGCCATGATTTGCATTCAACATTCAGATTGTCTCCCTGCTAACGCAATTTTTCAATCTTCAAGCAGTTTATCGAGGCATGTAATGTATTTTTCAATTTTTCTGGGAGGCAAAATCGCCATGAATCCAATCTGGACAGCGTCAACGACTCTATGTCTTTCATATTGCGGAAATTCAGCCAGCACAATATTGGCAAGGCAGTTAACATCAGCATAAGAATCAGAGGAGATTTCTCCGCCTGTGTAGCTTGCAGCAATTCTTTCTTTTACTTCATTCCATCCCATAAGTTTTTATCCTTTCTGAAAATACATAATCCGCACGATGAAGCATAAATCTAAAATACAATTTCCCGGATGAGAAGTTTCACACCGTGTGAAACTTAAATAATGAAATTTTACATGTTAATGTGGAAAACCAGATTGAATGTTGTGAGGAGAACTCAATCCGGAATTAGAGCAAATATAAGAAATTTAAAACATGAATGGTGCTCTTGATGTTGTTTAAATTTATGGTATAACAGCGGTGGTCTTATCAAAACAGCAGGAGGTTTGGGATTGTTTGCGTCAGTATTCAGGTTTCCGGGAGCATAGTCCCGTAGAAGAAAGGAAAATTATGTGTTCTAAGATCACCACTAAAGTTCTTATTGTTGAAGATGATGAGGAAGTTAGCAGGATCATAAGCAGGAGCCTGAAAAGAAAAGGTATAATTTCTGACAATGCCAAGAGCGGTAAAGATGCTCTTGAAATATTGCTTAATACTGAAGACCAAATTTTGCTTCTGGTAGATTATGTTTTACCTGATATGAACGGAATCGAATTGATTAAAGAACTCAATGCGCATGGTTACGCTTTTCCGTTCATCTCAATGACTGCTCACGGGGATGAGAGTATTGCCGTTGACATGATGAAGCTCGGCGCCAGGGAATATATTGTAAAACACAAAGCTTTTCTGGAACATATCCCAGAGATAATTCAGAGGACAATGTCATCCATAACGAGCGAAAAGCTTCTTGCAGAATCTGAGGAAGCTCTCAGAAAAAGCAGAGAGGAATATGAAATGCTTCTTAAAGTAGTCCCTGATATTGTTTACAGGGTGGATACTGAGGGAAGGTTCATATTTGTGAGCGAATCAGTCAGATATTTAGGTTATGAACCGATTGAAATGATCGGGAAGCATTTCGAGGAATTTCTACACTCTGATGATTGCGAACTTGTGAGCCGTAGCAAAGTTCTATTCAAACTTAAGGACCAGATCACCGGAGATGACGGAGCGCCAAGCCTGTTTGATGAAAGAAGAACTGCCAGAAGAAGCAGGATATCGTGCAATGTCAGGATCAGAAAAGGCGGAAGCAGCGGTAAAGGTTATATAAACGCAAGCGTACTTTCGACCGGGCTGTTTGACAGAGAGTTAAATGATCCGTCCAAGGTATTCCTCGGATCCGTTGGGATAATAAGGGATATAACGGAGGAGTTGAAAGCTGATCATAAGCTGCGAACAAGCGAGGTAAAGTTTAAAGCCGTATTTGATAACGCAAATATCGGGATCGTGCTTGTTGATATGCAGGGGAAAATATCAAAAGCAAACGAAAAAAGCTGCGAGATGTTCGGTCTGGAGCCAGGTAATATGGAAGGAAGATTCTGCGCCGATCTTTCATATCTAGGCAATATGGATAGAGACCCATGGATTGAATTTTTTAATGATGCCTTGAGTGGCTGCGCTGATTGCAGCACCTTTGACAAGAAATATCTTCATTCTGACGGAAGCATTTTATGGTGTGAAGTTTCAGCATCCCTTGTAAGGAATGAAAACGAGAAACCTCTTTATTTTATAGTCCATCTTAAGGATATTACAGAACAAAAACATGCGCAGGATGACAGACAGAAATATGAATTCATAGTAAACACTTCAAAAGAATTGCAGTCGCTCATAAATAGCGATCATGTGTATGTCGCAGTTAATAATGCCTATTGTTCTGCGATGGGTAAAAGAAGAGATGAGATAATCGGCAAGGATATCGTGGAGATATGGGGCGAAAATGCCTGCGATGAAAGGATAAGAAAAAGCCTTAATAATTGTTTAAACGGCGAAGCGATATCTTTTCAGGACTGGATAGAATTCCCCGAGCTGGGGAAGCATTATTTTGATGTGACTTTTTACCCTTATCAAAATAGCACAGGCGAGATTACGCATTCCGTAGTTGTCACAAGAGATGTGACAGAAACAAAGTTGGCTAAGGATGCGCTTATTGAGCAATTGGTATTTCTCCAGCTTTTGATAGATAACATGCCCAACCCTGTATTTTATAAGGACACTGACGGAATTTACCTGGGCTGCAATTCGGCTTTTGAAAAATATACAGGGCGTAAAAAGTCAGAAATTTTGGGGAAAGAGGTTTCCGCTATCGTGAAGAATGAATATGCCGACCGGTGCAAGAAAATGGATGAAAAACTTCTGGAAAAGGGCGGGACTCAATGTAATGAATTTGAAATTGAAACCAAAACCGGGAAAACAAGAGATGTTATTATCAACGAGGCTGCATTCTATAATAACGAGGGTGGAGTAGCCGGCATCGTCGGAGTAGTTCAGGATATTACAGCAAGGAAAAAAATTGAAAAAGAGCTGAAATTGAAGACCAGGGAGCTTGTTATCATGAATAATATAGATCGGGTTTTCCTGACGGATGATGGAGATGATTTCCCCAGCAAGCTGCTGGAAGCCATTCTGGAAGAAACAGATAATAAATATGGCATTTTAGGATGTATTGAGGATGCGAACAATGTTTCTGTTATTTCCGGAATAACAGATGAATGCAAAAAGTGCAAAGCCAGCAGAATGAAACAACGAATTGTTGTAAACGAACTTGAAGAAATATGGAAGAAAGCTGTAATAAGAAAAGAAACAGTTATCTTCAACGGCGCTGTAACAGTCCATGATTGCGGATTAAAAGTCACCAGCATATTATGTGTACCAATAATTCATAACGATACGGTCATCGGTTTTGTTATCCTTGCAGGACTTAATCGTGACTATAATGATAGAGATAAAAATGAAGTAGAGAAACTTGCAGTTCATATTTCAAGCCATCTCTTTAACAGAATGGAAAAGAACAGGTACAATATGCGCAGGATCGCAGCAGAACAGGAACTGGCAAATGAGGTTCTCAAGAGAGAGAAAATGGACTCTCTGAGCCTTCTTGCCGGCGGTATAGCGCATGATTTCAACAATATACTGACAGCCGTTGTTGCCAATATCAGTTATTCCAGGATGCTGGCGGAAGGGAACGCCCCCCTGACCGATTCTTTGATGGACGCTGAAAGAGCAGCGTTTAATGCGAGGGATCTGACAAATCAGCTCTTGACATTTTCAAAAGGAGGTTCACCTGTGAAGACATCTGCCTCTCTCCATGAACTTGTATCGGAATGCACAAATTTCACATTACGCGGTTCAAAGGTAAACTGCGATATTGCTGTTGAAGAAAACCTTAATCCTGTTGAAATAGATACTGTGCAGATAAGTCAGGTTATTCATAATCTTGTAATAAATGCGGTTCAGGCGATGCCGGAAGGCGGGAAGATTAGGATTTCCTTGAAAAACGAATCAGTAATCCCGCAAAACAGCTCTGTTATAACGCCTGCCGGAAGCTATGTTAAAATGACAATTGCAGATGAAGGCGTCGGGATTGGCGAGAAGGATTTGTTGTATGTTTTTGATCCTTTTTTTACAACCAAGCAGAAAGGCAGCGGTTTAGGCCTGGCGACAACCTATTCCATTGTAAAAAAGCATGGGGGGAATATTTCGGTCAAATCAATCCCTGGGCATGGAACTGTTTTTGAAATACTGCTTCCAGCTTCTAACGAGATCCCTGCCAGGAAAGCTGAACTGGTCACTTTGCTTGATATAAAGCGCGGCAAAGGCCGAATACTGGTTATGGACGATGAAGAAATCGTATTAAATGTTGCTGACAGGCTTATAAGCAGCCTCGGATTTGAGGTGGTTAAAGTCTTTAATGGCGCCGAAGCGCTGTCTGCTTATAAAGATGCTTTGAAAACAGGTTATTTTTTTGAAGCTGTTATCATGGATTTGACTATCCAGGGAGGAATGGGAGGCCTTCCGACTTTGAAAGCATTGTTGGAAATTGATCCGGATGCCAAAGTGATCGTTTCCAGCGGATATTCGAATGATGAGGTTATGTCTGATTATAAATCATACGGTTTCGCCGGCGTTATAGCAAAACCATATCGAATAGAAGAGTTGAGCATAACCATACAAAATGTGATTTCGAAGAATTTGATGAGAAGAGAAAATGCATAATTTTGATGACGAAAAAAGAATTATGGTTGAAGCAGGAACAATAAATAAAATTCGCTACGAGATTTCGCATGATCTCAGAACTCCGTTACATGCGGTAAACCAACTTGCATCCTGGCTCATTCAGGACTACGCTGTTAAGCTTGACGAAGAGGGGAAACATCAACTTGAACTAATAGCTTCAAGAACGGAACAAATGGCATTGATTATAGATGGGATACTGCGGAAATTGGAATCTATCTGCTTGTCTGAAAAAGCTGATCGCTATGAGTGATGATCTTTCAACTGCTAAATACAGGCTTCTATTTGTTGAAGATGAAGAAGTTGATAGAATGGCTCTCGAACGGTGGCTATCGCAGACAGATGGGTTGAAATATGACTATAAAATCGCTGTATCACTGAGTGAAGCAGTCTCATTTATTGGAAATGAGGATTTCGATATTATAATAACAGACCACAATCTTGGGGATGGAAGCTCATTTGATTTAATTGAATCAGTGAATGATACGCCCGTAATCGTTATTACAAGGGTGGGTGATGAGGAAACAGCTGTAGAGGCTATAAAACGGGGCGCGAGCGATTATCTCGCAAAGGACCTTGGATTCAATTTTTTGAAGGTTCTACCCGTGCGGATTGAGGCTGCCATTAAGCAGAAATTGGCTCAGGCAGAGATCGCTGCGCAGGCGAAACAGATTGAAAAGAGCCACGATGATATGCTTTCTATCTTGAACCAGCTTAGAACAATTACAGTCATGACAGATGAGAAAGGGTGCATCACATTTATGAGCCGATCCGGTAATGAGGTTTTCGGTGACAATTATTATCGTTTGTCAGGAACGCATTGGAAAGAAGCTTTTCCATTGGTTAATGAAGATGCCATCAAGATTGGCGAAATGCTAGGAAAAGAGGTTCATAAAAGATCAAAAGTACAGGTTGAGATGAGGGCTAATGATAAACATTTCTGGATGGATATTGAAATTATGGACGATCCAAAAGAGATAGCAAGGAAGATTTTCGTAATATACGATATGTCAGATGTTTATGATTTACGGGACCAGCTTAAGGGGAAATCAAATTTCCATGGGATGATTGGTAAAAGCAAGGAAATGATTTCTGTCTTTCATCAGATAAATGAAGTGGCAAAGGTTGACTGGACTGTTCTCATTGAGGGAGCAACAGGAACCGGAAAGGAGCTTGTGGCAAGAGCAATACATGACTGTAGTTTAAGGAGAGACAGACCTTTTATTGCAGTGAATTGTGCCGGATTGACTGATTCTTTGTTGAGCAGCCAGCTCTTCGGCCACAAAAAGGGGTCGTTCACAGGCGCAATGAACGATCAGATTGGCGTTTTTGAAGCTGCCAACAGAGGCACCCTCTTTCTTGATGAAATTGGAGATGTTTCGCATTCTGTTCAGACTAGCCTTCTGCGGGTTCTTGAGAATAGAGAAATTACAAGACTTGGTGATTCTGTTCCTAGAAAGGTTGACATTAGAATTCTTGCTGCTACTCACAAGAATCTGAATGAAGATGTCAATTCAGGAAAGTTCCGCACAGATCTTCTGTACAGACTGAGAATCGCAAGAATCACGCTTCCATCGTTGCAGGACCGAAGAGAGGATATCCCTGTTCTTGCCAATCTGTTTCTTTCGAAATGCAGGGTTTTGACAGGCAAAGATGTAAGGGAGATAAGCACGGGAGCGATGCGTGAATTGATGGACTATAACTGGCCGGGAAATGTCAGAGAACTGAAAAGCGCGATTGAATTTGCTGTAATTCACAGCACTAAAGCAGTAATCCGCGCTGAAGAGCTCCCTCCTGAAGTATTGGATAAAACCCTGCCTGTGTCTGTTCTGAATGAACAGACACAATATGAAGAATACGATGAGAAAAAGGAAATTCTTTCCGTGCTCAGGCGGTGCAGAGGGAACAGGGCTGCCGCAGCAAGGCTTCTAGAGATGGGAAGGTCAACCCTTTACCGGAGGCTTGAAGAGCTTGGGATTGACAACAAGAGTCAGGTCTGAATAATCCGGCAATTTTCTAATCCTTTTCTTTACGCTCAATCCGTTGCCGAATTAGCAAGAGACAGTTTTAAGACATCTTTGAGACACAAAGAAACTTCTCGGTTTTTAAATCTTTAGCAATTTTCAGTAAAAGGCAAATTGGTGAAGGGGATGTCAGTAATGGCACCAATGTTGCTTGATATCTTATTGTGCGAGAACAATGTTATCCACAGGCCGGAAAAACAGTGAAATAACGCTTGAATCTTAAATAAGGAGCTGATGAATGCGAAAGAACAGGATAAAACTGCTATTTATCGAGGATGATGAGGTTGACTGTATTGCATTTAAACGCTGGAAATCTGGGGAATATGCTGCAGCTTACGATTGTACAATCGTATCTTCATTTTGTGAAGCTGAACATCTAAAAGATCGTTGCAGATTTAATCTGATTGTAACAGACCATGATCTTGGCAATAAATACTCGTATGATGTAATGAAAATTTTTGAAGGAACGCCCGTTATCGTAATAACAAGAGCCGGAGATGAGGAGATTGCCGTAGAAGTTATGAAAAGAGGCGCTGTTGACTATCTTTGCAAGGATATCAATGCAGATTATTTAAAAACATTGCATATTAGAATCGAAGGAGCCCTCAGAAAGAGAGCAGATGAAGAGCGGTTGAGACTGCAGGGCAAAATAATCCTGAAGAACCGTAATGACATGAAATCAATACTGAATCAGCTCCGAGAAATTACAGCAGTAACAGATGAAAATGGCCGCATCAAATTTATGAACAAAGCAGGCATTGATCTTCTTGAGTTGCCCGAAGAGGATATAATTGATAAAAACTGGGATGAAATGTTCCAAATGAACGCAAAGGATGCCAAAATAATCAAGGATCAGTTTCAGAAAGAAAATTGCCATCGAACTAAAGTTCACGCCAGAGTTAAAACATCATCAGGGAAAAACTATAGGATGGATTTTGAAATAACAGATGACCCAAGGGATAAAGATGGAAAGATAATTGTAATTTACGATATGACTGATATATACGATTTAAAGATCATGCTTCAAGGAAGAACGAAATTCCAGGATATTACCGGTAAAAGCAGAGAGATGAATTCCATTTTCAAAATAATAGAGGAGGTTTCTGCAGTTGACTGGACAGTTTTAATTGAAGGAGAAACAGGGACCGGAAAAGAACTTGTGGCCAGAGCAATTCACAATTTAAGTGACAGAAATAATAAACCTTTTGTCGCTGTTAACTGTGCCGGTTTATCTGAATCCCTGCTTAACAGCCAGCTCTTCGGTCATAGGAGAGGGGCATTCACTGGTGCTGTTCACGACCAGCAGGGAGTGTTTGAAGCAGCACACGGAGGCACTCTTTTCCTGGACGAAATCGGTGATGTATCAATGAACATGCAGACAAGTCTATTGAGAGTTCTTGAATCAAAAGAGGTAACCCGTATAGGCGATGCTGTGCCCAAAAAGATTAACGCAAGGATTCTTGCCGCCACTCACAGAAACATAAATGATGATGTGAAAAAAGGCATATTCAGGGCTGATCTTATGTACAGATTAAGAGTGGCCCGGATAACCCTTCCGCCATTGAGAATGCGCAGAGACGATATTCCGTTACTTGCAGCCGGTTTTCTTAATGACTGCAGATTAATTACAGGGAAAGATGTTAGGGATTTCAGCTGTCGGAGCATGAAAAAACTGCTTGAATATTATTGGCCGGGCAATGTAAGAGAATTAAAGAGCGCCATTGAGTTCGCAATGATCAGATGCGCTGGTTCAGTTATTAGGTCGAATGATCTGCCGCCTGAAATCAGGGACGATAAATGTATAACATTTTTAAAACCTGAAGAGGAATATGACGAGAAAATCAGGATTCTCTCTGTTCTTCAAAAGGTCAGAGGAAACAAAGTCGCTGCATCTAAAAGGCTCGGTATTGGCAGATCAACTCTTTATCGAAAGATTGATGAATTCGAGATCACTTTATAACAAGTTTGTTTTACATAATATCCTTCCTTTTCCTGCCTTTAAATTGCATGCTCCACAAATGAACCCTATAATTTACCATGCCCCTTATCTGAAATAATATTTTCTGTTACAGAGCTCTGTTGATATGTTCCATCATTAAAGCAAGCGGGACAGATCTGGAACGCAGTTCTGTTCCTTTCAATTAAGCTTGTCTGCCGAAAAATCAAAAATCACACTCCTAAACCTGCATTCTTAAATCAATTCAGCGCTTTTTGGTTTTTCTGGCACAGCTCTTGCGATAGTCTGACATGAAGTTTCTTGAATGGTAATAAACGCGAATTGACGGAAAAGGAGAAAGGTAAAATGAAAAAGGAAACAAGAAAGAAACTGAAGGTGTTCTGCGGAACAAGCGATCTGAAAAGAGCATGGATGCTTTTTGCTTTCCTCATTGCACTGACTATTGCGCCGGTTCTGAACTCCGAACTTAGCGCATCGGCTTATCTTGTAAAGGATATCCGTGAATTTTCGCCGTTCATCAGCAGTTCATGGCCTGAAAATATCGTAAGCATTGATAAATATGCGGTTTTTTCAGCTGATGACGGACTTGATGGAACAGAGCTGTGGCTTTCAGATGGGACTGGTGTTGGAACTTTGATGATTAGGGATATATGGCCCGGAGAACACGACTCCTATCCTGAAAATTTAACGGTATGTGAAAACAGAATTTTCTTTTCAGCGGAAGATGGTTCATTCGGAAGAGAGATCTGGGTTACCGATGGAACCCCTGAAGGCACTTATATGATAAAAGATATCATGAAAGGAGGTTCCGGTTCTGATCCTGGTAATCTTACCGTTTCAGGCAGAATTGTGTTTTTTGTTGCTTCTGACGGTGAGAATGGCCGCGAATTGTGGAGAACAGATGGCACTTCGCTCGGAACATACCAGGTTATGGATATTAACGCGGGCCAAGGAGATTCAAATCCTGATAATCTCATATCTTATAAGGACAGGCTTTACTTTTCAGCCAGTGACGGCAGCCACGGGTACGAACTCTGGCGAAGCGACGGGACTATCTATGGAACATATCTCTTTAAAGATATTTTTATCAGAGGCAATTCATCACCGGCAGATTTTGTAGTATCGGCAAATACTCTTTATTTCTCGGCAACTGATGCGGAACATGGCAGGGAATTGTGGAAATGCTTAGGAACGCAGGAAAGCACAAAATTGGTATCTGATATCAGGAATGGCACAAAAGGAAGCAATCCGACCGAAATGACAAACATGCTGGATACTGTTTATTTTGTTTGTGATGACGGCATTTCAGGACGCGAATTATGGCGTACTAACGGAACAGAAGTCGGAACCTCTATTGTATATGATGTTAAACAGGGTCTCGAAAGCTCATATCCGTCAGGTCTGACGGCATTCAAAATGACTCTTTGCTTTTCAGCTAACAACGGAATAAACGGCACGGAGTTGTGGAAGAGCGACGGAACGAGATACGGAACATATCTTGTAAGAGATATCTTTCCCGGGGTTACCAGTTCACATCCGGGCGGTTTTATATGTACCGAAAACTGGGTTTTTTTCACGGCACGAACAATTGTTGCGGGTGATGAACTGTGGAGAACGGATGGGACCCTCAAAGGAACATCACTTGTTTGTGATATAAATAAGGGATTACAGGATTCGATTCCTTGCGGTCTGTCTGTATTTAACGATAATATTCTGTTTACAGCCAATGATGGTAAAAATGGATGGGAGCTGTGGCACTCTGACGGCACGCGTATCGGAACAACCATGCTGAAAGAAATATATCCGTCTTCATATGAAAGCGGTTCTTTTCCTGACAGTCTGACTGCAGTAAAAGATATGTTGTTCTTCAGCGCTTTAGATGACAGCAGTGGGATGGAACTTTGGAAATCTGACGGAACTGCGAGCGGCACATCTATTGTTAGAGACATAAACTATGGATACGATTCCTCGTGCCCGGGTGAATTCATGGGATTCGAAGGATGCCTGCTGTTCAGCGCTTCAGACGGCACTAGCGGTGCTGAACTTTGGAAAAGCGACGGGACGGAATCCGGTACTTTTATGCTTGCGGATATTTCTAAAGGCGCTTCAAGCTCATATCCATCAAAGATGACCAGTCATGGGAACGAAGTGTTCTTCACTGCTTACAATCCTCTGAATGGAACTGAACTCTGGAAAACTGATGGAACGCAAACAGGCACTATGATGTTAAAAGATATCCGCCGGGGCGGCGGCAGCTCATATATTTCTTCTCTTATAAGCACTGAAAGTTGTTTATTTTTCAGCGCAAATGACGGTTACAACGGAACAGAGCTATGGATGAGTGACGGTTCCGGACAAGGAACATCTCTTGTAAAGGACATAAATCCGGGATACGCGTCATCAACGCCATCTTCGATAGTTACAACGGGTAAATATATTTACTTTTGCGCTAATGATGGAGTTAATGGTTTCGAACTGTGGAGGTCCGACGGTACAGAAAAGGGCACAGAAATGCTGTTGGACATAAATGTAAAACCTGCTGCAAGTTCATACCCCTGTAAATTTGCTGTTCTTGGAACCAAAGTGGTGTTTATAGCTGATGACGGAGAGCATGGCGCAGAAATCTGGGTAACAGATGGCACTGTTATCGGAACATCTTTGCTGAAAGACATATGGGAAGGTGCTGTTTCCTCAATGCCTGACCACCTTCACGAATCCAACGGCAAAATTTATTTCAGCGCCAATGACGGATCAGACGGAAATGAGCTTTGGATGTCTGATGGCACTGCAAGAGGAACGATGAAAGTGCGCAGCCTTGCTTCGGGAAGCATCGGTTCACTGCCCTTCAATATCACAGACACTGGACGATCTCTCTGTGGGACTGTTTTTTCAGCGTCAGACGGAAATACAGGGATGGAACTCTGGTTCACGGATGGAACATTTTCTACTACCTGTAATATTGAGGATATTATGCCGGGAAATCAATCTTCAAATCCTGAAGAAATATCAATCTGCAGCGAAGCAATTTATTTCAGAGCCAATGACGGCATACACGGTTATGAATTATGGGCATTGCCGATCTCTTCGGTTTCCCAGGCTTCAGATAAATCTGATGTGAAATACTCTCCGAAAATTATTATCAGAAAACCTTCATGGATTTCTGATAACTATAAAAGCTCTTACAATCACGCATCACATCCTGGGGAGAAAAACAGAGACGCAAACAGCGTAAAGGGGAACGAAAAATAATACCAACATCTCCGCTAATACCAACCTGAAATCCTACCAAATATCCTCAAAAAAGCCAGCCAGAAATGTCTGGCCTTTCCTTTTTTCGCTCAGTTTATTATGTATCAGAACTTGGGACACAAAAGGACACATCAATGTTTCCATTTCAAATTGTTTTGCGGGACGGAAGAGGATGTCATTGTCTAACGCAAAGTATTTCAGATAGTTAAGTTTCGGACTGCACAAGGCATGGATTTTGCTTCCCTTTACAAGCGAGGAATAATGATGGATAAAAAGAGACAAAGCTGTAACGAAAAAGAAAAAGTTGAAAAAGGTAAAGACCCAATGCAGATTTACTGCCTTAAACTTGTGCGGGGAGGGATTACGACTACAGATTATAATTCAGCTACAGGCGCTGAATACATTTCTTCATCATTCTGTGATAGCGAGTATATCAGCGCTGCAGCTGATCCTGTTGAAAAACAAGTTATAAACCTGAGAGACGGATATATTCAGAAAACAATGGAATCAAGGAAAACTTCAGAGATGATTGGAGCATATCCCGGGGATAAGGAGATGCCCTCAACGGTGCAAAATGGGGTTTTGAAGAAAACCATAGAGGCTGTAATGTCTGTGATTAACAAGATTATTGAATTCCGTGATCCTTATACTGCGGGTCATCAAAGAAGGGTTTCGCTTCTTGCGGTTGCAATCGCAAAAAAAATGGGATTTGGACAGCAGATGCTTGACGAAATCAAGATCGGAGCTATGGTGCATGATGTCGGAAAACTGATGATACCGAGTGAAATATTGAACCGTCCCGGAAAGTTAAGTCCTCTCGAATTTCAGAGCATTATGGCGCATCCCGAAATAGGGTACGAAATTGTGCACGCAATGGGTTTGGATTGGAAGGTGGACGAGATTGTTCTCCAGCACCATGAAAGGCTTAACGGCTCAGGGTATCCGGGAGGACTTACCGGAACCGAGATCACAATTGAAGCTAAAATAGTATCCGTGGCGGATGTTGTTGAAGCAATAGCGTCTCACCGTCCATACAGGCCGGCAAGAGGTCTGGACAAAGCCATTGATGAGATTAATGTCAACAAAGGCATCCTTTATGATCCGCATTCTGTTGATGTCTGCACAAACCTCCTGCAATCCGATGGCAGGAACCTTGAGCATCTGATGTCAAAAATTTTAAAACGGCAATAAAAAAGAAACTGTTATGAATCTTTCGGAAAGAGAATATCTCTGACACTCCGAGATAGTGAATCCATTGAAAATGGCTTCTGCAGAAAATTGATATCGCTGAATAACACGCCGTGCTCTGAAATTACATCAGACGAGTACCCTGACATGAACAGTGTCTTTATTTCCTTATGGTATTTCTTTATACACGCCTGTAACTCTCTGCCGTTCATTTCAGGCATTATGACATCAGTCAGTAAAAGATCAATAGGAGCCTCAAACTCAGCGGCAATTTTACATCCCAATCCTGGAGATGTCGCTTTCAAAATGGTATAACCCTGCAAAGAGAGGATTTTTTCTGTCACCGCAAGCACCTGTTCCTGATCTTCCACAATCAAAATAGTTTTATTGCCGGTGTCACCCAAGGGTTCTGCCGGGGTATCCGATTCCGGGCTGACTACACCCGCAAAACGGGGGAAAAAAATATTGAACCTGGTTCCTTCTCCGGGTTCGCTCTCCACATTTATCATTCCACTGTTCTGCTTGACAATGCTGTAAACCATAGAAAGGCCAAGTCCTGTGCCTTTCCCCTTTTCTTTGGTTGTAAAAAAAGGTTCGAATATTTTCTCAGATGTCTCCTGGCTCATGCCGCAACCGGAATCCGAAAATGAAATCAAAACAAATTGGCCTGGATTAGTATTTGATGCTTCGCACCAGGTTGAATTGTCGGCATCCTGGACCATGTTTTTAGTGGAAATTGTAATAACTCCATTCCCGACGATCGCATCCCTGGAATTAACCGCAAGGTTTGAAAGAACCTGAGTTATCTGAACCTGGTCAAGTTTAGCTTCCCATAAATTTCTACCAGGCTGGAAGCTTATTCGAATATTTTCACCTATTATTCTTTCAAGTAATTTCATTTCATTGGCAATCACCTGGTTAAGATTGATAACTTTGGGTTGAACAGCCTGTTTCCGAGAGAAAGTCAGAAGTTGTTTTGTAAGCTCGGCAGATCTTTGAGCTGCTTTATCAATTTCTGAAAGATCCTGAAAAAGAGGATCCTGCGGATCCAGCTTCATCAATGCAAGACTCGTATAACCTGAAATTACATTAAGCATATTATTAAAATCATGAGCTACTCCTCCTGCAAGACGACCTACAGCCTCCATTTTCTGGGACTGGTTCAATTGCTTCTGGATATGTTCTTTTTCTCTTTGAGCATCAAGATGGGCGCTTATATCCCTCGTAACTCCCTGCAAGGCGATCGGAACAGAGTTCTCATCTGTTAGAATTTTACCGTGCACCTCCACGGGTACAGGTTTTCCGGTTCGGTTCAGCAAATTTGTCTCAAAGATCGCACCCTTGTTATTTTCAAGATTATTCATCAGTTTTGTGATGATATCCTGGATGCGCTCGAACTCAACCGAGCTGCAATGATCCTGAAGGTGTGTGCCAATAAACTCTTGTGGGCTGTAATCAAATATATTCTTAATGGCAGGATTGACATAGAGGAATTTAAGATCCAGGTCCATCAGCCATATTACATCAAGAGTATTTTCAGCCAGAAGTCTGTAACGCTCTTCGCTTATCCTCAAATCTTCCTGAGCCTGATTAAGATTGGAAATATCCTGAATAATCGCGAATATAACATCGCGCTCAGGATCAAAGCGCGCTTCTAAATTTACATCAATGATCTTGCTGCATGCATCATTTTTCAACCTGAATTGGAAGTTTACATCCCTGCTTCCCGAAATCAGGCTTTCAATATGCGACGCAAATAACCCTTTAAATTCAGGAAGGATCTTTTCCATAAAAACCGGGAAAGTTATATTAGCGTTTTCAATACCTAAAATGCTCCTGGTTTCCTCAGAAGCAATTATCGAACCTTTATTGGGATACATTTCAAAACTTCCGATTCTGGCTGATGTCTGCACAGCTCTCAAAACAGAATTAAGTTGAACGATCCTTTCGCCTGATTTCTTCATATGGGTGAACATGCGGGATACAATGAGACCGAAAGCAAGGAAGATAATCAATATTACAGAACGGAAATAAAATTTGTGTCTGGTAATACTAAATACCAGTTCATTAAAAAACGATCCATCGTGAGTGATGAAAAAATAATGATCAATTGCCGCATCCAATATCCAGAGCAATAAACCTGCAAAAGAAGAAATGAGAATTACCCTGTGTTCAATTTTCATAGAATTGCCTGTTTGAAACATATGTGTAATTTATCTTATTTTGTGATCTTAATCAACTGCAATCCCATATTGCGCAATTAGGGCCAGATCTTGTTCCGTAAAAATAACAGATGTTCAACCGGTTAGATGGGAAACGGGAACATATAGAGCAGGAAAGCAATGGAACTAACAGCACAAAGCAGGGTCTGCTCCCCGGCCCCTCTCTTCCTCCTGATTCTGTCCGCCGGAAAAGAAAAAGAGTTGCAATCCGCCTGATATCAGACAATATCCTGTTCAGTTTCCGGGGAGTGTTATAATCTAACACACACCGTCAGAGTAAGTCCAGTTGTAATAAAATCTTTGGAAATACATTAATGCTGTGATATAGTAGTCTTCGTGCCGAACTTATTTATACGGAGGTTATTATGACAGATCAGGAAGCAAAAGAAGTAATCAGACAGGTCAGACAGATTGTGCTTGATTTTGACTGCGCAACTGCCTGCGGGCAGATGAAAGAGGAATTTCTTAATCAACTGGGTTTGATGACGGCATGGGTAAGCGTTCCAAATGAAATTGCAAGGGAACAGATCAAGGCAAGCATGGACAAGGCGGTTATCAAACAACTTTATGACTGCCTTGTTGATGATCCGGGAATTCAGGGGGATTTTGAGGACTTCATTGAAGGAAGATTGGAATTCGATATTGTCATAAACCCATAGCTCGTTTCGTAATGGCGATAAAATCGGAATAAAGGGGAGAGGACAGGCAGTTTTCTCTTGATTCGTCTGATCTGAATAAGCCCCGGAACATATTGAAGTGTTTCAGGACCTTTCTGTTCAGGCTCCCTGAATTGATTTTTTCGATTTTTATTTTCAGACAGTGGATTTTCCACAGCAGTTCATGGTTTTTAAGCTCTTCAGCCATCGCTGCCGCCGAATCAAAGTCAAGAAGGCGATGATCCGCGCCTTTATCGGCGGCGGCAAGCGAGAGCCAACTGTAATATACGCTGATAATAAGGAATTTGTTGTCAGTCTTCAGCGCGATATCAAAAGCCCTGTCAATCCGTTTTTCCGCGTCTGCTGAATTCCCATTCTTTTCGTCTATACCGGCAAGGGCGATCAGTGCGTTTATTTCATACTCCTTAACCCCCAGTTCCTCCGCAAGCTTCAATGCCGCGGTTATATGTTTTTGACTTTTTTCCAGTTGGCCTGTCCGAACGAAATCCTCACCAAGATTTCTTAGAATATCGGCTTTTTCCGACTTTATGCCCAATTCATCCGCCAGCTTGAGGGCTTTTTCGTGGCAATCAACGGCTCTGTCCATGAGGTTCAGGCAGCGGAAGACTTCTCCCGCGTTATTTAATCCGTAAAGAACCCCGGGCATTAAACCCGCCTTCCTGGAAAGGTCGAGACTTTCCTGCTGGTAGCGCAGCGCGTCTTCATAGCGCGATGTTCTGAGCGACAGCCATCCCAGATAACTGAGGGTGCTTATCAGTCCTTTCGAATAACCGACCTTCCTGAAACTATCAAGCGCCTTCTTCATGCTTTCCTCCGCGCCGGATATATCGCCCCTGAAACTTTGGATGCTTCCGAGGAGCTTTAAACAATGCGCCAGCCTTAGTTGATCGTTATCCTTAACAAAAATTGTTTCAGCTTCTTTAAAAAGTTCCTCTGCTTTATGGTAATGGCCTAAATATTTTTCCACAAGCCCCAAATTTATTAATAATGTGCCTAGCTCCGAAGAAAATTTCATGCTACATTTTCTAAGCTCAAGCGATCTCAAAAAATATTTTTTTGATTTTATAAGTTTCCCCTCATCCCCATAACAAGAGGCTAAACCTTCATAAGCTTGACAACATGCTGCTGTTTTTTCACTATTATCAAGTTTTTTAAATCTTAAAGCCCGATAATGTAACTTCTTGGCTTCTGACAAATCACCCTTTATTCTGTAACTATGGCCTTGTTTATTAAGGAGTAAGGTTTTCTTATAATACTGATCTTGTCCGCAGAAATTGAAAGCTTTCATGTACACTGCCTGGCTTTGGTTAGCGTCTCCTTTTATTTGATAAATGCTCCCCTTCTCAATAAGCATGTCAATCAATTCCGAGCGGAAATTTAACAGGTCGCTTTCAGCCATCTCAATTCCTTTGGACAGAAAATCCAGGGCCTCGTCATTGGCATAGAGGGAAGCCGTCTTCTTTCCGGCCTTATACAGATATTCCACCGCCTTCGGAGCAGCATGGGCCGAATAATAATGATGGGCCAGTATTTCATAGACTTCATTCAGGTTGTTTTTATGTTTGTCGCAGATAAGGTCCCCTGCTTTGAGATGAAGCTCTCTCCTGTCCCTGAAAAGAAGCGTTTCATAAGCGACTTCGCGGAACATCAGGCGGCTGAAGCAATAATTCCCTCCCCCCGATGAAGAGACTATCCCTTCGGAAACAAGCCTGCCCAGAATCGCGGGCAATTTCCCCGAAGCGTTCATGAGATCGTTCAGAATGTCTTCCGTGAAATACTGCCCCGCCACGCTTGCGGTTTTAAGGACAGCTCTCATTGATTCGTCAATGCTGTCTATTTTGGTCATGACAATGCCGTTCATGCTCTCAGGGATCTCTTCCGACCGGGTCCGGTTAAACGCCTCCGAGGCTTCAGTAATGAACAGGGGATTCCCCTCCGATCTCATTACAAGGTTCTTCAGGAACTTAGCCGGAACCTTTCCTTTCAGGACCTTCAGCGCCAGCTTTTCCGATTCCTTTTCATTAAAGTTCCGCAAACGGATGGAAAAACGCTCCGCGCTTTCAGGAATGTCATTTATAACAATCTCCTCTCTTCCGGACAGAACAATGGAGATGTTACCGGAAGGGATGTTTCTCAGAATATAATTCAGCAATTTCAGGGAAGTTCCGTCAATCCACTGAATGTCGTCAAAAATTATCAGGCATTTATGTTTCAGGCTTTCATTGATCAGCAGTTCCAGCGCGAGATCAAAAAGCCGTTCCATTTTCAGCTCGGGTCCCATTGATGAAGTAAGATAATTATGAGGAATATCAAGCGACAGCGCTTCTCCCATCAGAGGGGCCAAAAGATGCCAATCCCCCTTCAGCCCTTTGATACGCGCCCTGGTCTTCCGCGACCTTAACGACACGGAGTCGTTCTTTTCAAAACCAAATGCGGCCCTGAAAAAAGAAAGCCAGGGCTTAAGAGCAACCCCTTTGATAACAGGATCCGGGGTAAGATAGAACTTCTTTACTTCCGATCCTTCAAGACAGCTCGACAGTTTATTTAAGATAACGGTTTTCCCTGTTCCCTGGGGACCGCTTATCGTTAAAATCGAGCTGACCCCTTCGGATGTCAGTTTTTTAAACTTCCGGATCAGGTTAAGCTCTTTCCTTCTTCCCGTTATCGCGACGGTTTTCTCTTCCTCCCCTAACGCGCCTTCTTCTTTCAGCCCCGATATCTGAAGAATGGTTATCTTATCCTTCTTCCCCTTCACAATGACCGGTTCTCGTTTGCTGAAGCTGAACCTTCTTCCGGCCTTCGCCCCCGTGCGCTCATCTATCAGGATCTCGCCCCACTTTGATCTGGACATAAGACGGGCGGCAAGATTGACGGCATCGCCCATCAGGGTGTATTCCTTTCTTACCGAGCTGCCCACATCTCCCGCGTAAACATTGCCCGTTGTTATTCCGATCTTCTGCTTAAGCCCGACCGCATTGGTCTCCAACAGCTCCTTCGCGCACAAAAGGGCTCTTTCCTCGATATATTCAAAAGCAACGGGGGCCCCGAACAAAACAAGCGCCTTGCTTCCCTTGTCTGCGGTATCAATCCTGCTTACAAAACCGCCGTAACGATTGACGACATCGCAGAGGAAAACATAATAAAGGTTGAGCCTGAGCGGAGCGTTAACATCATTATCATAATCGAGGTCTTCAAAATTGATGAACGAAGTCGTAACCGTCCGGTGTTCCCCGTAAAACGGGGTTTTAGATGCTCTCACCCTCCTGCGGAGCCTTTCATCCAGAAAGGCCGCGCACCCCGACGCTATCTTCGCGGCCTTGATATCGAGGACATCCGCGCAACGAACTGACGGCGGATTTATAATAACAGGAACATAAAATCCCCTGGAACGCCTCTTCATCATGCTCCCGTCAAAATGCCTTCCAAAAGAAAAATGGCACGCCGTTCCGCCCGGGGAGGCAAGCGACTCGGCCTTGCAGCAGTTTCTTAAGACCCTCCCCGCAAAAATTATGGATGAAGGGGCGTTAACACCCGCAAAAACAGCCTTCCCCGCGCCCGACGAAAAGCCGATCGTCATGCTGAGGCTGAAACAACCGCTCGATGTTTTTACCGCCCCCATCTGCATCACATTTTCATGGAGCGCGAGAGAACACACAAACCCCCTGACACAGTTTTCCCGCCAGGTCTCGCCCTCATTTTTCCGGAAAAATACCATGGCCGCGTCGCCGCCGAAAAACAGGATATCGCCTCCGTAACCGGCAAGAACAGCGCAGAAAGATGTGAAAAAGCCGTTCATTATCCCCGTCAGTTCCTCCGCCCCTTCCTTGCCTGAAGCGGCAAGCAGCTCGCTCATGGCGGTAAAACCGGAGATGTCCGCAAAAAGAAATGTCCCCTCGATATCAACCGAACTGCCGGGAACAGGCTTATCCCCGCCCGCGTATAAACGGAAAAGTATTTCGGGGAAATAAGGCTTAAGTCGTGCTGACATTGAACTCCTGAACAAGGTAAATCAGAAACCGGAATTTTAACAGATATTCCCTTCAATTCACAGCGGAAAGGAAAGATACGGATAAAGAAACATAAAACGCGTTCCGAAAATCGAATGAACCTGT
>CAZDZC010000018.1:0-45573 GCA_964509835.1 uncultured Acidobacteriota bacterium | reverse complement strand
ATTGCCTGTGTAGTCTGTATTGAAATATGTGTCGCACGCATCCCCTTTTCCGTCGTTGTCTGAATCTTCCTGACCGGGATTGTAAACTGTCCCGCAATTGTCACAGGAATCGCCGATGCCGTCCTCGTCTTCGTCATTGTTATTAACAATCCGCGTTAGTTTAACTGCCAGATTGTCATAAAGGGACGCGGTATAACATGAATATGTATTCCCAATTGTTCCAGTCGAGTTTTCTATCCCAATAACTGCGCCAGCTCCATAATCATAAGACGGATTATCCAAAAACACATCCTTGTATCGGAAAACAATTTCATGTGTTGTTTCATAGAGAGTAACTTCAAATGTTGCCCTTCCTGTTCCGGTTATATGCTCAACATCAAACCATTCGATCGTTAGTCTTTTGTCTGGCGCAGTTCCTTCTCTCAGATATCTGACAACCGATGTCTCCGTCAACCGGAAATCATCCCAGAAAGTAGCAATTGTATTGTTTGGTTGATTTGTTTCGGGGAAACAGTGGCTTTGGTATTCAGTGCCAAAATCCCCGAAGGTAAGATATCCATTACTTCCAACCTTGAGAGTTGTGTATGTATTTTCAAAAAAAGTGAAATCAAACCCTATGTTCACAGAAAGCTGGACATTGTCGCCGTCACTGAAGATTATCATACCCCCTGAAGTGTCAATATAATTATACGGTTCTGTATCGTCAAGCAGGTATTCAACATCATTATAAACATTCGGGCAGTTATCCACATCGCCACATATCTCGTCACCGTCTATATCATTATCCGGATCATTTGGACAGGCATCACAAGCGTCGCCAACACCGTCGCTATCGGAATCTTCCTGACTGTAATTGTAAACCGAAGGACAATTATCGCATACAT
Organism: uncultured Acidobacteriota bacterium; assembly: GCA_964509835.1. Taxonomy (GTDB): domain Bacteria; phylum Acidobacteriota; order CAZDZC01; family CAZDZC01; genus CAZDZC01. The sequence continues at coordinate 44,689 of CAZDZC010000018.1, read as the reverse complement.
CCCCCATATAGTCCACATCCAAATCCTCCTGCGCCGGATTAAAGATGAACTCGCAATTGTCACATATATCCGGTGCTCCATCCTCATCGGTATCTATCTTGTCATCCCCTCCGGAACACACATCGCATGCATCACCAACACCATCACCGTCCCAATCTTGCTGGCCTGGATTGTAATGAATAGGACAATTGTCCGTATCTCCGCAGATTCCGTCAGCATCAATATCATTATAAAAATCTTCAGGACACACATCGCACACATCGCCGATACCGTCACCGTCAACATCTTCCTGGCCGGGATTGTTTACCGACGGGCAATTGTCAACATTGCCGCATGTTCCATCACCGTCTATGTCATTATCAGGATCGTTCGGACAAACATCGCATGCATCAGCAATTCCGTCTCCGTCATTGTCCTGCTGCCCGGGATTGTAGTCATTCGGACAGTTGTCGCAAACATCGCCAATACCGTCCCCGTCAATATCTTCCTGGCCGGGATTGTTTACCGATGGGCAGTTGTCCACATTGCCGCAAATTCCATCACTGTCTATGTCATTATCAGGATCGTTTGAACAGGCATCGCAGGCATCACCAACGCCGTCACCATCCAAATCTTCTTGACCTGGATTATGAATATTCGGACAGTTGTCGCACACATCGCCGATACCGTCACCGTCAATATCTTCCTGTCCGGGATTGTTTACGGATGGGCAATTGTCAACATTGCCACAAACTCCATCACCATCTATGTCATTATCGGGATCGTTTGGACAAACATCGCATGCATCACCAATCCCATCTCCGTCAGAATCTTCCTGACCAGGGTTATTTACCGACGGGCAGTTATCACAGACATCTCCCATGTAGTCGGCATCGATATCTTCCTGTAAAGGGTTAGCAGTGAATTCACAATTGTCACATACATCCGGCACGCCATCGGTATCTGTGTCTATATTGTCATCCCCTCCGGGACATATATCACAGGCATCTCCAACCCCATCTCCGTCAGTGTCCTCCTGCCCGGGGTTGGAAGTGGCAGGGCAGTTATCACAAACATCTCCCATGTAGTCGGCATCGACATCTTCCTGTAACGGGTTAACAGTGAATTCACAATTGTCACATACATCCGGCACGCCATCGGTATCTGTGTCTATATTGTCATCCCCTCCAGGACATATATCGCATGCATCGCCAAAACCATCCCCATCCGTATCTTCCTGACCTGGGTTATAATCATTGGGGCAGTTGTCAGAAGCATCCACAAAACCGTCGCCATCACTGTCAATGTCAACGCAGAAGTTCCAGCATCCAGACCATGATGTGTTCCCGCAACTGTTGATTGAGCGGACTCTCCAAAAATATGTGCTTCCGTCTGTCAATCCTGTGATGAGCTGTGAAGTGCCTGTAATATTTCCGGAAGCAAATACAGTCCCTCCGCATGATGCGCTTAAAACTTCGTAATCGTAAGAATCAGCATTCTCAGCGGAAAACCATGAAATAGTTGTTGAGGTTGTTCCCGGAGGATATAATATCCCGTTTAAAGGGGATTGATGCAACGAGACTTCAGGCAAGCCGAAACTGTAGATTCCTCCCGTTTGTGTGATTGGATACCCGCCCCCCCAGACAATCATATCTGTCCCTGTCCACACCGCTGTGTGCCACTCACGCTCAGATGGGGGATTTGTATTTGTCGTCGCTGTCCAATTGTCTGTTGCAGGGTCATATCGCCCTCCGGTGTTTGTATTCCCTCCCCAAATACCACCATTGTTCCCTCCCCAAACAATCATCTCTGTCCCTGTCCATACTGCTGTGTGTAAAGAGCGCTCTGTCGGGGCACCTATTAATGATGTAGCTGTCCAGCTATTTGTAGCTGAGTTGTACTTACCACCTGTATTGATAGATTCAAATTCGCTAATGATCCCGCCCCAGACAATCATATCCGTTCCTGTCCACACTGCTGTGTGGTACATACGAGCTGATGGAGCACCTATGTTTGTAGCCGTTGACCATAAATTTGTTGACGGATTGTACCGAAAGCCGAAATTTGTGCTATAAGTCCCCCCCCATACAATCATTTCCGACCCTGTCCACACTGCTGTGTGACCAGACCGCACTGAAGGTGCATTCAGTAACGATGTCTGTGTCCAACTGTCTGTTGATGGATTATAACGCCCTCCTGAATTAAAAATAGAGCCTTCATCATACCCCCCCCAAACAATCATCTCCGTCCCTGTCCAAATTGCTGTATGATAATAACGAGCTTCCGGAGCACTTGTCGTTGTCGTCGCTATCCAACTGTCTGTTGCTGGATTATACCTCCCCCCGGTTTTGAGGGATGATCCATTATATCCCCCCCAGACAATCATCTCCGTCCCTGTCCATACTGCTGTCTGGTAATAGCGCCATGTCGGAGCGCCAGTTGTTGTCGTCGCTATCCAAGTGTCAGTTGCTGGATTATAACACCCTCCGGTGTTGAAAGAACCTGAAGGATTATTTCCACCCCAGACAATCATCTCCGTTCCTGTCCATACCGCTGTATGGCCATATCTCTCCCTAGGCACACCCATAATTGATGTTGTTTTCCAGCTGTTAGTTTGAGGATTATATAGCCCTCCGGTATTAAATGCATCATAATAGTAGATCCCTCCCCAGACAATCATCTCCGTCCCTGTCCATACTGCTGTATGCCGCTCACGCTCAGACGGAGCACTTGCGGTTGCTGTCGCTATCCAAGTGTCAGTTGCTGGATTATAAAGCCCTCCAGTGTTTAAATAATCGCCCCCCCAGACAATCATCTCCGTCCCTGTCCATACTGCAGTGTGCCATCTACGACCTGTCGGTGCGCCAGTCGTTATTGTCTCTGTCCAACTGTCCGTTGAAGGGTTATATCTCCCTCCTGTTTTGAGATATGAACCACCATACCCCCCCCAGACAATCATCTCCGTCTCTGTCCACACTACGGTGTGATAAGCGCGCGATGTCGGGGCACTGGTGGTTGTCATAGCTGTCCAACTATCTGTTGTCGGGTTATACCGGCCGCCGGTGTTGATATAAGAACCATTATATCCCCCCCAGACAATCATCTCTGTTTCTGTCCATACTGCTGTGTGCAAACGACGCGCCACCGGTGCGTCTGTTGTTGTCGTAGCAGTCCAACTGTCTGTTGACGGGTTATACCGCCCGCCTGTGTTGAAAGACCCGCCCCAAACAATCATCTCAGTCTCTGTCCATACTGCTGTGTGATAAGAACGAGCTGTCGGTGCACCTGTCGTTGAAGTTTCCGTCCAACTGTCCGTCGCTGGATTATATTTCCCGCCAGTATTGAGATTTGATAATCCATCATACCCGCCCCAGATAATCATCTCCGTCCCTGTCCATACTGCTGTGTGGTAACAACGAGCTGATGGAGCGCCTGTTGTTGCTGTTTGTGTCCATCTATCCATTGATGGATTGTAACGCCCTCCACTATTTAGATAAAAAGAATAATCATCATCATTAAGCCCCCCCCAGACAATCATCTCTGTTCCTGTCCACACTGCTGTGTGGTTCTCACGCGGGTCTGGCGGTGCAGGGGTAGGACTCCATTCTTCAGCGCATCCCTCCATCGGCTGAAACTCGCCAGCTATTACTGGCAGGGTGTATGAGTGAATTGTGTTTTCCAATGTTTTTGAACCGGTTTCGGCAATCTGATTGTTATCTGCAACTTCTTTGAACCATTCATCAAAAGGTTTTTTCGCGATAAACAGGCTTTCTGTTTCCATCTCGCCTGTTAGCTGTTCTCCAGTGGTGACTGTCGGTGATCCTTTTAATCGTTCAATTAGATAACCTTCTTCGGTTTCCCTGAACGCGCCTTTGTGTAATGCGTTTGTCAGTGAATCATACTTCTGTTTGAATGTTTCCGGCTCGAGTTCTATTGCTTTTTGTTCTTTCTGTTCAAGGCTTTTAGGATCTTCTGTCTTATCTGCGCTTTCTGTTTTAAAGATAGTCTTCCCATACACCACACCTTTCTGTTTAAAGGTTTCCCAGTCTGCCATGCTTTCTGATAAAGACCATATCTCTTCGGCTTTTTCACTTGTCTCTTTATGAAGAACGGTATCTGAAGTATATCTGCTCCGGGCAAGCTTTTCAGCCAGGGTTTGCCGCGCAAGTGTTTCTGCAATCAGTGCGGGGTCGTTGTTCAGGCTGTCAAACAGTGTTTGAAGAACCTCGGGGCTTTTTGTGTATTTCGCCATCCGTTCCATTTCGCCCTGTAATCTTTCAGGCGTGATGTTGTCTCCCCAGACCTGCTCAAGAATCATTGAGCATGCGAGATACTTATCAACCTTCGCCTTTAAGATTTCATCGGTAATGGTTTCTTCAAATGGTTTTATGGCTGTCTGGGGTGAAGTTCCCTGTGTGTAGGCAGACCTCTGATCATGATAGACTTTTTCTATCGCCCTCTGCGCGTCAATCCTGTCCTGATATGTTATCTGTGAAACGGTGCTGTCAAGCTCCCATCCGGCGAAAACCGTCATGATTGCCAGAATGGAAATAATCAAAACGCTGACCTTGAATTTCATTTTATCCCTCCGGAAAATATTGCCCAAAAAGTATATCATATAAAACCCATGCCTGTTGTAATCCGATCCGGGCGATCCTTCTATGCTGATTTCGTTATTGTATCCAATTAAAATGAAAAAGCAAATCTTTGTTTCGCCGGATGAACCTGCAAAAGCTGAACTTGTTCAGGTTTATTCGTTGAGATTGTCTTCGGAGGAGGCTGCCGGAGCGCACATTCTTTCAAGAAAAGCCGCCATGGATTTTTCAAAGGACTTGAAGCCGTCAAGATAGACGAACTCGTTGGTGTGGTAAGCCTTTCCTCCCTGCCCCATGCCGCCTACCACAAGCGGAATATCCAGTTCGCGCTGGAAAACATAGAACGGAAGCGAAGTGCCGGAGTTGGGAAGTATTTCAGGCTTCACCTTGAATGAGCGGTAAACCTCTATCATGTCCCTTACCGGTTTGTAGTCAATGCTTCCCTTCCAGTAAGGATAGCTTGTATGAGTAAGAATCTCGATATCCGGGAAACCATGTCTGTGGAGGTGCCGCCGTATCTGGGCGACCGTTTTCTCGGGATCCATATCGGGAACAAGTCTGACATCTATCCTCGCCCTTGCTTCGTGCGGAAGGACCATCTTTGACCATCTTGTGTGCCCCTGTGTGATTATGTTCGATATGTTGAGTGTCGGGCTGAAGAGGTATTTCTTGAAAAGCTCTTCATTGTCCAGGTCGTATTTGAATTTTATGACATGATTGCCCTTCATAAACTCTATCTGGCTCTGCTGTCTTTTGGTCACATTGTGTTCCATAAGGGCTTCCGAGGAATCAACATCTTCATAGAACCCCTCGACCAGAACATCTTCCTTTTTGTCAACAAGGGTGGAAAGCGCCCTTACGAGCCTCCAGGCTGGCGACGATATCCAAGCAGAATTGCTGCTGTGAAGTGAGAACTTAATGGGGCCGCCCCATTGGCCTCCCCTGCATATAAGTTCAAGAATGATCACGCCCTTGACCCCCAGCGGAACGGAAGCGGAATACTGTCCTGTCTGGCAGAATCCCGGAACAAGAACGCAGTCGGCATGAGACAGTTCTTCTTTTCTTGTTTTGACAAACTGCGGAAGAGTCGGGCTTCCTATCTGCTCGTCTCCTTCAATTATGAAAATGATGTTTACCGGAAGTTTACCTTCAGCCTTTTTTATCTCTTTCAGCGCGTTAAGAAGACCTGTCACAGGCCCTTTCGGCTCGCAAGCGCCTCTTCCCATAATCGCCATATTTTCATCAACCCGGAGAATGGCGCCGGAAAACGGTTCTCTTTTCCAGTCCATCGTTTCGGGGTCAACGATGTCGTAATTCTTGTAAACTATGAGGGTTTTATCGCTTCCCGAATCAATCTTTCCGTATATGAGAGGCATATTGCCAAGGTCAACTATCTCGACTGTTCCACCAAGTTCTTTTATCAGGTCACTGTAAATATCGAGGACTTTCTTTATCTCGTCATTGCTGGTGATTAGATTCGGAATGGCTATTATGTCTATCAGGGATTCCACATGGCTGTCGAAATTATCGTCTATTGCTTTGAAAATCCGTTCGATATCCATTATCACATTTCTCCCTTCAGCGCACCGATTCATTCAGCAGAACCGCTATGTCTGCCGCAGATATTGAGCTCTGAAGCTCTTTTTCCTTTATTCCGTCCGAAAGCATGGTCAGGCAGAACGGACAACTGCTGGCAACACATTCCGCCCCTGTCTTTGAGACATCCGAGAGCCGTTCATGATTGATCCTGGTGCCTTTTGTCTCTTCAAGCCACATCCTGGCACCGCCCGCGCCGCAGCAAAGCGCCTTGTTCCGTGAGCGATCCATTTCTTTCAGCTTTATCCCGGGAATGGCTTCAAGTATCCTTCTCGGCGCGTCATATATCCCGTTATGTCTTCCCAGATAGCACGCGTCATGGTAGGTGATCTTCTTTTTAACCTGTTCTGAAGGGATAAGTTTCCCTTCTTTTATCAGCTTAAGAAGGAATTCACTGCTGTGGATTACTTCAAAATCCCCTCCGTACTGGGGATATTCATTCTTCAGAGTGTTGTAGCAGTGCGGACAGCTTGCTATTATTTTTTTAACTCCGTAACCCTTCATTGTCTCAATGTTCATCTGTGCCAATATGCTGAAAAGGTATTCATTTCCGGCCCTTCTTGCCAGATCGCCTGTGCATCTCTCCTCGTTTCCGAGAACACAGAAACTGACACCAGCTTTTTTCAGGAGTTCTGCGTTTGCCCTCGCGACCTTTTTGCTCTGGTCGTCATAGGCTCCTGCGCAGCCGACCCAGAGAAGATATTCAGCGCTGCTGTCCTCGGCAAGGGTTTTAAGACCAAGTCCTTCAGCCCACAGTAATCTGTCCTCTGACGAGATCCCCCAGGGATTGCCCTGATTTTCCAGATTGTTGAACACCGTCTGGAGCAGCTTGTCGAAACGGCTTTCTTCAAGAACAAGGTTCCTTCTCATCCCTACAATTCTTCCGACGAACTCTATCAGTATCGGACAGCTTTCCTCGCAGGCGCGGCAGGTGGTGCAGTCCCAGATCACTTCTTCGGAAATAACTTCCCCTATAAGTTTACTGCCTGTCCATTCCGCTCCGCTGCATATTGCTCCCTCTTTGGCAGCAAGATGATGTTTCAGTTCCTCGTTAAGCTTTTTGGGGGACAGCAACTTTCCGCTTATCGCCGCGGGGCAGTTTTCCTGGCATCTTCCACATTCGGTGCAGGTATAAACATCAAGAATGTCCTTCCAGGTAAAGTCTTCAACCGATGAAACCCCGAATTTTTCAGCGGTTTCAATGTCAACCGGCTGAAGAAGGCTCTTTCTGACGGGTCCGAAAAAGACATTGAATACTGCCGTCACAACATGAAAATGCTTTGAATAAGGAAGATATACAAGAAATGCCATAAGAACAACATAATGGGCCCACCAGCAGGTATTATAAAGAACAGCAGAGGAACCTGTAATTGCGTGAAAATAGCCGGCGGGTGAAGGTGATCCTGTCTCGGCAGCCTGAACAAGATCCGTGACCATCAGGACTGCGATCATAATAAGAATGGAATTCGCGTCCCATGACAGAGTTGTTCTTGCCGGCCTGAGGACAAATCTTCTGAAGGCTGCCGCGATGACCATCGCCAGCACAGTTATTTCTGTTATATCTTTAACCCACAGATAAAATACAACCGGAAATGAATCACCGATCAGAAACGGGAAATGAAATCCTTCCGCAAGCAGATTAAGGCTGTTTATCATCAGGACAAGAAAGCCCCAGAAGATGAGGGCATGCATCAGGCCAACGGCACGGAACTGACTATCAAAAAGCCTCTTCTGTCCGAGAAAAAATGAAATTGTGTTCGAGATTCTCAACCCGTAATCAGAGAACCTGTTGTCGGGTGACGCTTTCTTGAGGACCGAGAATTTTCTGTAAACAAGCCAGCCGAACCACCCAAGCGCGGTAATCAGGACAATAAGAAACGGTAAAAATGCCAATCCTTCCGTCGGCGTGTGGTTCATGCTAACCTCCGTTCAGGGTTTTCAATCCCTTATTTTTGATATCTCTTCCGTCAGAACAGGAACTACCTTAAAGAGATCCCCGACTATCCCGTAATCAGCTATCTTGAAAATCGGAGCGTCCGGGTCTTTATTAATGGCTATAATTTTCTTTGATGACGACATTCCGGCAAGATGCTGTATTGCGCCGGATATTCCGCATGCCACATACAGCGTAGGAGAAACTGTTTTGCCTGTCTGCCCGACCTGATGCTGATGGCTGATCCAATCCGCGTCAACGGCAGCCCTTGATGCGCCTACCGCACCGCCCAGCGCTTCAGCAAGTTTAAACAGAATTTCAAATTGCTCAGGCCCTTTCATTCCTCTTCCGCCGGAAACAATTATGGAAGCCTCTGAAACATCGAGCGATCCGCTCTTACTCTGGACGATCTCCCGGACAACGGCTTTCGGTTGCGGAGTGGAGATCTGAACCTTGATAATTTCCGGATTTTTACCGAGCGGTTCTGTCAGCGGGAAAACATTTTTTCGCAGGGTTGCCATCTGTGGCGAACCTTCAAATTCAACGGTCGCAAAAGCCTTTCCGGCATAAACAGGTCTGACAACCTTCAGGTTGCCGTTTTCTGCTATCGAGCACGAAGTGCAGTCTGACGCAAGTCCGGCATTAAGTTTAGCAGCAAGCCTCGGGGCAAGGTCCTTCCCCATTGCTGTCGCAGGGAAAAGAATAATGGACGGCTTTTCCTGATCAGCTGTCTGTTTAGCAACATCAGCGTAAGCATCGGCGGAATAATTCCCGAGAATGTCATCAACGCAAAGAGCAACCCTGTCAGCCCCGTAGTTGCCGCATTCCGTGGCAAAACCCTCCGTCGAGCTGTTTCCGATTATCATCGCTGTGACAGAACAGTTCTTCCTTTCGGCAAGCCTTCTGGCCTCAGACAATACTTCAAGAGAGGCTTTCTTAAGTTTTCCGTCCCTGTATTCGACAAATGTTAAAATTCCGTCAGCCATTTCATCTCCTCCTAAAGTATCCTGTCTTCGTGCAATATCTTCACAAGTTCCCGCGCAGCATCCTCAGGTTCTCCGTCAATCACTCTGCCTGCGCCTTTTTCCGGAGGAAGCTCAAGCTTTACCGTTTTAACACGGGCAGCGGATAATCCTACCTCAGGCACAATTGAGAGCTCAGATGCCGTGAGAACATTTATCTCTTTCTTCTTCGCCGTCATAATGCCCTTCAGAGAAGGATATCTGGGCTCATTCAGGCCTTTCTGGGCTGATATCAGCGCAGGAAGGGAACATACAACCTTTTCCTTTCCGCCTTCGATCTCCCGGTAGGCGGTGACCTCGCTGCCGTTTATTTCGAGAGCCGTGACAACGCTGACATGCGGAATGCCAAGAAACTCGGCAACCATCGGGCCGATCTGGGATTCATCTGTTCCTATCCCCTGATGGCCGGCAAAAATAACATCATAACCCGTCTTCTTAGCCACCGCGGCAATCGCCTTCGCGGTTCCCAGGGAATCGGATCCGTCAAACGCGCTGTCTTTTAAATGGACGGCTTTGTCCGCGCCCATGGCGAGGCATTTTCTGAGGGTTTCAGTGGCGCCTTCAGGCCCCAAACAGACAGCAGTAACCTCACCCTGTCCCGACTTTTCCTTCAGTTTAAGCGCCTCTTCAACGGCGTATTCATCGTAAGGATTAAGAATAAACTTTACTCCATCCTCTTTTATGGACTTCCCGTCATCGCCGATGCGAATGCGGGTTTCCGTGTCCGGCACATGTTTTACGCAAACAATTATATTCATATTACCTCCGTCTGTAAGGAGTTGTTAAACTGATAAGGAGCATCCGGAATGTTCCGGTCACTCTTCAAAACGCTTAAGAGCTATGCAGGCATTTGTTCCGCCGAAACCGAACGAATTATTGAGGGCATAGCGGATTTCTTTTTTAATCGCCTTGTGCGGCACGAAATCCATCCCTCCTTCGTCAATCGGATTATCCAGGTTTACGGTCGGAGGGATAATACCCTCTTTTACTATTTTTGCCATTATGGCAGTTTCAAAACCGCCTGTGGCTCCGAGAAGATGTCCGGTCATTGACTTGGTTGAACTCACATGGAGTTTTCGCACCGAATCTCCGAATACCTCTTTTATGGCTTTTATCTCCACTTCGTCACCCGCCGGTGTTGAGGTTCCGTGGGTGTTGATATAATCAACCATATCGGGGGTTATGCCGCTGTCCCTGATTGCAAGGCGCATTACCCTGATGGCACCGTCCGCATCCTCTGACGGAGCTGAAATATGGTACGCGTCACCGGTCATTCCGTAACCTGCAAATTCCGCGTAAATTTTTGCGCCACGATTCAGGGCTGACTCCATCTCTTCAAGAACAATTATTCCGGAACCTTCAGCCATGACAAACCCGTCGCGGTCCCTGTCAAAAGGCCTGCTGGCTTTTTCCGGTTCATGATTGCGTGTTGACAGAGCCCTCATGGAGCAGAATCCTGCGAATGCCAGAGGGGTTATCACAGCTTCCGCGCCGCCGCATATCATGGCGTCCGCATCGCCGCGCTGGATAATCCTGAAGGCATCTCCTATAGCATGCGAACTCGTGGCACATGCAGTGCAGGCGGCAGAGTTGGGACCCTTCGCTCCGTAACGGATGGAGACCTGACCCGAAGCCAGATTTATTATTATCGCAGGGATAAAGAAAGGCGAAACCTTGCGGTAACCCTCCTCCTGATATCTCTGGAACTGGCTCTCGATCATCGGCAGCCCTCCGATACCGGAACCGATGATGACCCCCGTCCTGTCAGCATTACTGCTGTCAATCTTTAATCCGGAATCCTGCATCGCGAATTCGGAAGCCGCTATGGCATACTGGATAAAAAGATCCATCTTCTTGACATCTTTTTTCCCTATCCAGACAAGGGGATCAAAATTCTTGACTTCCCCGGCTACCTGCGAAGGCATATCCGGGTCATCAAACCTTGTTACCCTTGCAATACCGTTTTTACCTTCTATCAGAGCATTCCAGTTTTCTTCAAAACCTATGCCCAACGCTGAAACTGTTCCGATGCCGGTTACAACTACCCTTCTTCCCACAGCAAGCTCCCGGTTCAGGTTTTCTTGATCTGGAGCTTTTTGTTGATATATTCAACAGCTGCCCCGACAGTCCCTATTTTCTCCGCATCCTCATCAGGAATCTGAATGTCGAATTCATCTTCGAAGGCCATAATCAGCTCAACCGTGTCAAGCGAGTCCGCTCCGAGATCCTCAATGAAAGACGCTTCCATTGTGATTGCATCCGCATCCACATCAAGTTCTTTCACTATTTTATCAATCACTCTCTGTTCTACTGACATTTGCGTTTCTACCTCCATGGTAAAGTTATTTGCTTACATTTACATATACATTCCACCGTTTATGTTCAAAACGGTGCCGGTTATATAGCCGGCTTCATCAGAAAGAAGGAATTTTACACCAAAAGATATATCATCCACAATACCCAATCGTCCGGAAGGAATCATGGAAAGAAGAGCCTCTTTCGCGTTTTCTGGAAGATTGTCGGTCATCGCGGTAATGATGTAACCCGGAGTCACCGCGTTCACGGTTATTCCGCGCGACGCGACCTCTCTTGCCAGGCTTTTGGTAAATCCAATAAGCCCGGCCTTTGACGCTCCATAGTTTGTCTGTCCGGCGTTCCCCATCTGGCCTATCACTGAAGCGATGTTTACTATTCTGCCAAAATGGTTTTTTGTCATTGCCCGGATTACCGCTTTTGTCACATTGAATGAACCGGTTAGGTTTACGGACATCACAGCGTCCCATTCTTCATATTTCATTCTCATCAGCAGATTGTCCCTTGTTATTCCCGCATTGTTGACGAGATGATGAACCGCTCCGGTCCTTTCGATAATGCTTTCGACTGCTTTTTCCACAGAATCCCTGTCAGCCACATTCATTACTGCGCCGGAAGCCTTCCCGCCTTTTGCTTCGATATCGCTCACCGCTTTAAAAACCTCGGATTCACTGAGGTCTGCGATTATCACATGAGAACCGGCGGCGGCAAGAGAATCAGCTATCGCGAACCCTATTCCCCTGGCGCTTCCTGTTATCAATGAGACTTTTTCTTTAAAATTCATACATCACCTTCCGATTGCAGATATTGGCACAAAGATTCGTTATTTTCAACCGAAACAACATTAATATCTCTGTCAATCCTCTTTATAAGCCCTTTGAGAACCTTTCCGGGTCCTATTTCAGTCATTTCCGAAACCCCGAGACTTTTCATTGTCATGACAGATTCAACCCACCTTACCGGGGAAACAACCTGCCTTATAAGTGCATCTCTCGCATCTCCGGCATTTGTGACCGGCTCCGCGCTGCAGTTGACAATCACAGGGAATGAAGGATCATTGAAGGATATGTCCATAATGTCATTCTTAAGTTTATCGGCTGCGAGTTTCATCAGGGCGCAATGAAAAGGGGCGCTTACCGGAAGCTGAACGGCTTTTTTAGCTCCTGCGTCCCTGGCTGCCGCAATTGCTCTGCCCACGGCGGCTGCCGTCCCGGCAATCACTGTCTGTTCAGGAGAATTGAAGTTCGCTGGGGAAAGAACCTCGCCGCAGGAGCATTCTTCACATATCTGTCTTACCTTTTCTTCGGAAAGCCCTATTATCGCAGCCATATCGCCTTCCCCCTGAGGGCAGGCGTTCTGCATGTACTCGCCTCGTTTTCTCACAAGCACGACAGCGTCTTCGAAATTCAATGTTCCCGCGGCAACATGCGCGCTGAACTCCCCAAGGCTGTGGCCCGCTGCACAAACAGGAGTCTCTTTCTTTCTCTTCAGTATTTCATGGATTGCGATGCTGACCGTCAGAATTGCGGGTTGGGTATTCGCAGTTTTCTTCAGTTCCTCTCCAGGTCCTTCAAAGCACAAACGGCTTATCGGAAATCCGAGAACAGAATCAGCCATGCGAAATATGTCGGCGGCTTCGTGATATTCATTGAAAATATCCTGCCCCATTCCGACATACTGTGACCCCTGTCCCGGGAAAATAAATGCTCTTCCGGCCATTTTATTTCCTCGAGGCCGCTTCTCTGATGAGGTTCTGAGCTATAACATTGCGCTGTATCTGATTCGTCCCTTCATATATCTGAAGTATCCTCGCGTCCCTCATCATTTTCTCCACAGGATATTCTCTCATATAGCCGTAGCCGCCGAAAATCTGGATTGCGTTGTTTGTAACATCTATCGCCATGTCCGTTGCAAACATCTTGGCCATTGCGGTTTCCTTCGAAACATCTTTCTCGCTGGTATCAACATGTCTTGAAGTTGTATATACAAGGGCACGAGCAGCTTCAATTTTTGTCGCCATATCTGCAAGCAAATGCTGGATCGCCTGGAAGGATGCGATTGATTTGCCGAACTGTACCCTTGTTTTAGCGTAGTGAATTGCTTCCTCATAGGCGCCTGCCGCCACTCCCACTCCCTGAGCGCCGACACCGACCCTTGCTCTGTCCAGGGTTCTAAGGGCGGTAATAAAACCGGTTCCCTCCTTCCCGATCAGATTTTCCTCCGGGACCTCACAATCTTCGAGAATAACCTCCCTGGTAGATGAAGCCCTTATTCCGAGTTTTTTCTCCTTCTTCCCGAAACTGAGTCCCGGAAATCCTTCCTCGACAATAAAAGCACTCGCCCCTCTGGGGCCTCTGGATTTGTCCGTCATTGCAAGTATGGTGTAGATACCCGCTTCTCCGCCGTTCGTGATCCACTGTTTTGTGCCGTTAAGGTAATATTTGCCTCCTTCTTTTCTGGCAGAGGTTTTCATCGCACCGGCATCGCTTCCGGCCTCCGCTTCCGTTATACAGAAGGCAACAAGTTTTTCCCCGCTCGCTATGGACGGCAGATAGCGTTTTTTCTGCTCCTCGGAACCCCCGATAAGGATCGGGAATGTCCCAAGCGCGCACGCGGCGTATGAAGTTGAAACTCCAAGACATACCTTGCTTAATTCTTCAGTAGCTATGCAAAGTTCGGTTATATAACCGCCCGTCCCGCCATATTCTTCAGGGATGTAAACCCCCATAAGACCGGATTCGGCCAGGGTGTTCAATATTTCTTTAGGGAACTGTTCTTTCTCATCCAGTTCCGCCCTTACCGGTTTTACAACTTCCTCTGCAATCTGAGCGGTAAGCTCCTTTATCATCATCTGTTCTTCAGTAAAGAAATAATTCATCGGCTATCCTCGGTTTTAAATTTAAAAAAATTAACCCAGATTCCATTTGACCAGCACAGAACCCCATGTCAGCCCTCCTCCAAAGGCTGTCATAAGGAGAACATCTCCTTTTTTTATAAGTCCTTTGTCATATACTTCGCTCAGCGCTATAGGAATGGAACCCGCTGAAGTGTTCCCGATCCTGTCTATATTCTCGTAAACCCTTTCCGGAGGGGCTTTAAGCCTCTGGGCAACAGAGTCGGTTATCCTTTTATTCGCCTGATGAGGAATAAAAAGGTCTATATCCTCCGGCGTCATCCCGGCCTCTTCAAGAACTTCCAATGAAACCTTGTGCATACACCTTATCGCAAGTTTGAATGTTTCATTCCCTTTCATTTTCACGAAGTGGTCCCTGTTGTTTACTGTCTCAACAGATGCTGGCATTCTGGAGCCTCCCGCGGGGATGCTTAGAAAATCGGACATGGAACCGTCATTGTGTATGCTCGTGGCAAGGATACCGTAATCTTTTTCTTCAATTGCCGAAACTACGGCAGCACCTGCACCATCCCCGAACAATACACAAGTTGTGCGGTCCTTAAAGTCAATAAATTTGCTCAACATCTCACCACCTACAACAAGGATATTCCGGTATTTGCCGGTTTTAATAAACTGATCGGCTATTGTAAGGCCATAGAGAAACCCGGAACAGGCTGCGGCAAGATCAAACGCTGCGGCATTTTCAGCTTCAAGGGCCTGATGAATAAAACAGGCCGTTGCCGGAAGGGGCTGGTCGGGCGTAACAGTGGCACACATTATAAGGTCCAGATCTTTTGCGGAAATACCCGCCATATCAATCGCTTTTTTGGCAGCGTTTATCGCGTATATTGAAAGGCCTTCGCCCTTTTCCGAATACCTTCTTTCACTGATTCCGGTTCTTGTTTTTATCCATTCATCACTGGTATCCACAAACTTTTCAAGATCCAAATTTGTTACAACTCTTTCGGGAATTGATGATCCGATACCGGTTATTCCAGCTCTGCGCATCATTTTTTTTCAGACTCTCCTTGTTCCTCATAAATCTTATTATCTTCTGCGAGAGAGGCAATTTCGTCGCGGATCCTGACCATGACTTTTCTCTGCTGGAGTTCCAGCCCGAGTTTTATTGCGTTCCTGATGGCATTCGCCGACGATCTGCCATGGGAAATAATAACCGATCCGTTCACCCCAAGAAGAGGTGCTCCTCCGTATTCGGAATAATCCACTCTTCTCTTGAAGTTCTCGACAGAGCCTCTCGCCATAAAAAATCCTATCTTTCCGAGCAGTGATTTGGAAACTTCCTCTTTAAGCATGGAACCCATCGCTTCGGCAACGCTCTCGGCAACCTTTAGCGCGATATTACCGACAAATCCGTCACAGACGGCAACATCCACCCTGCTCAGAAAAATATCGTTTCCCTCAACATTTCCTATAAAGTTGAGGTTTGTGCTCTTTAAAACACTGTAAACCTCACGGGTAAGCTCGTTGCCCTTCTCCTCCTCCTGTCCGATGCTCAGAAGCCCTATTCTCGGGGATTTTGTGCCGAGCATTTCCTGGTAGTATATGTTCCCCATAATCGCAAACTGTCTCAGGTGCCTGGGTTTACAGTCAACATTCGCTCCCACATCCAGAAGGACGGCTTTGCCCGATTTCGTAGGAATGATAGTGGCAAGCGCTGGTCTGTCCACACCGTCAATTTCACCAATCACGATTTTTGACGCGACCATGGTGGCTCCGGTATTGCCCGCGCTCACAAGCCCGCTGGCTTCGCCGCTTTTTACCAAATCGGCTGCAATTTTCACTGAGGATTTCTTTTTGTATCTGACAGGCGTGATCGCGGATTCGTCCATGCCGACAACCTCGTCGGCGTGAACGACCGAAATCAGTTTCTCGTCAAAGGAATACTTTGCCAGCTCCTGCTTAAGCTGCGCCTCATGACCCACAAGAATGACATGCAACTGGAAATCGCTGGCTGCAGAAACAGCCCCTTCAACCAGAGGCTGAGGGCCGAAGTCACCTCCCATTGCGTCAAGGGCGATCCTCATAAAGCCTATGCCTCTTTCACTTCCATGACTTCTTTCCCGTTATAAAATCCGCAGCTCGGGCATACTCTGTGAGGCAGCCTGCGCTCGTGGCACTGCTTGCATTCCACGGTCCCTGTCGGGGTCAGAAAATCGTGCGCTCTTCTTTTGCCTTTTCTTTCTTTCGAGTGTCTTTTCCGGGGATTTGCCAATTTATTTCTCCTTATACATTTTTCATTTTAGCTTTTATATCGTTTAAAACCGCCAATCTCGGGTCAATATTCTGACTTCCGCAGCGGCATGATTCCAGATTCATGTTTATTCCGCAAACAGCGCACAGGCCTTTGCAGTCCTCAGAGCAGAGGTTTTTCATCGGGATGGACAGAATTATCTGCTCGCGAAGGAGCTCTCCGAGATCAAACATATCATCCCGGTAAAATACGGTGCTCAAATCCTCTTCCGCCAGCATGATCTCCTCGCCCTGAACCTCCTGCTCCGGGGGGGCTTCTGGGACAAGAAAAAGATCAAATCTGTCATCAAATTTCCTGCTGCATTCAGCAAGACAGCGGGAACACGGAAGTTTCATCTCACCGCTCATCTTTCCCTGTAAAAAAAAACGGTTGCTGTTTTCCCTTAAAAAAGTATAACCGAACTCAAGGGATACAAGACTGACCCCTGTTTCAACGGCGAAATCAAGACTCTTCGCGTCAACGGACTGTTTCTCCGAAACGAGTGATCTTTCAATCTTTCTTAAATCAATCAGCAAACCGTCACCATAAAAAATCTTAATCCTTCAAAGCAAGAACCCTTCTGTCCGAGGGCACACAAAACCCTCCCGCAGAAAACAGGGTTGACAATTCTATCAATATCTCCCTGCAAGTCAAGAAGTTATTATTTTGTTGACCCCTTTTTTTAATTTAAAGAAATCATTTTACATTCCCGGGCAGAGTTCTGTTCTTAACTACAAGAAATTTCCTAACCTCTGCGGTCCCTCAGACGGCTCAAGTATTCTGATCTTCTTTTCTGGTGTCATTTTTGTTGAACACTAATCTGATTTTATGCAAACTGTCAATTGTACTGATGGATTGCATAGGTTTTCCACTTCTATACGATACTATCGTATAGAACAAGTCATTTTTAATACGATGCCATCATATATCTACATGGCCACATATAAGAAGACTTCTAACTATTTCCGGTATTTGCTTACAAGAGAATGCATGCAAATTTCAAGTTGCACTTGATAATTGCATAGATTTGAGTTATATTGTCCAGCATGATTAAGCGGATAATAGAAAAAGAACTGTTGCAGTGCGCTGAGGAATATCCTGTCGTAACTATTGAAGGACCCCGTCAATCAGGTAAGACAACACTTGTGAAAGCGGTTTTCCCGGATAAACCCTATTTTTCGATGGAAGACCCTGATGTGAAACTGGCAACCGAAATGGACCCCAGAGGTTTCTTCAATAATCTTCCTGACGGCGCTGTTATTGATGAAGTGCAGAAACTTCCCGTACTGCTCTCTTACATCCAGGGTATTGTGGATAATGATCTCCGTCCGGGGCTTTTTATTCTGACTGGAAGCCATCAGCCCCTCTTAAAAGAGCAGATAAGTCAGACCCTGGCAGGAAGGACAGTTCTTCTTTCACTGCTTCCCCTTTCTGTTGAAGAGCTTGTATCCTGCGGTGAGGAACTTTTTACTTACAGACTTATCCTGAAAGGCTTCTATCCCGGTATTTATGACAGGGGTCTCAGAATAGACAGATTTTACAACAGTTATCTGCAGACCTATGTTGAAAGAGATCTTCGCTCCCTTATTAATCTGAAGGATTTAAGTATGTTTCAACAGTGCCTGAAACTGCTCGCCGGACGGATCGGGCAGCCACTAAACTACAGTTCAATTTCCAATGATATTGGCGTTTCATCAACAACAATAAAAAACTGGATAAGCGTTCTGAAAGCCACACATATTGTTTTCGAACTTCCTCCTTTCTTTCCGAACATTAGAAAACGGGTTGTAAAATCACAAAAACTTTTCTTCACAGATGTGGGCCTTGCATCTTTTCTTCTTGGAATTAGAACTGAAGATCAAATTGTAAGAGATCCTCTTAGAGGGAACCTTTATGAGAACATGATTATTCTGGATATTGTTAAGCATTTTAACAATATGGGAGTAAGGCCGGATTTATATTTTTTCAAAGACTCAAATGGCATAGAAGTTGATCTTCTTGTTGGTTCACACAACAAATTGCTGCCAATAGAGATCAAATCATCGGAAACATTTACAGAGCATTTCCTGAAAGGAATTGAAAGCATTAAATCACTGGGAAAAGAAAAAGATATGTCTGATTCAGCAGTTCTTTATAATGGACAGAAAAGTTTTACGGTTAAAGGCACAACTGTCTTTAACCCCATACTGCACCGGAATCAACTGAAGACCCTGCTTGCTAAATAGAAATAAACTGCTGAAGTAAATCACCCTCACTCCTGCGGTTCCTCCAATCACTCAAGTATTCTGATCTTCTTTTCAGGTGTCATTGCTCAATTCGCTCCCAGGTCTTTTATGAAATCGGCATCTTCTCGGTAGTCTTCTTCCTTCAGATCAAGTTCCTTTATAATTACCTCTTTTGCCTTCTCCGCAATCTGTTCTCTTGTCCAGTCATGTCGTAATGTTGGAGAAACTGCAGGAACAAGGTCACCAACCACAACATAATTTCCGGGAATGACTGTTTTTAGTTGTGTAGTGATTTTAAAGATTATCGCTGTCCAGAAACCAGTAATCAAAAGATCTAGAATTATGGATGTAATCCAACGGTAATCCTGTTTGAAGTTGAATAATATAGCGCTGAATACAAGTATGGAAGTAGACCATATCATCCGGGAAACCCAGACCGGGCGAACAAGCTCGGGCCAATTCATTGCTTTCGTCTCTTTTTCAAGCTTTAACCAATGGTCTCTTGCTTTTTTTTCAGGTATAAAATCTCTTATCTCAGTATCCAGCTTTATATCTTTTCGTTCAACATTACAAACCTTTATGATTGCTTTTCTTAAAATGTGAAAAGCAACCTGCGATCCGCACTTTCCCTCCTGGATCATGTTGTACTTTGAGTGGATATGATCGATCAGAGCTCTCGGGGTGCTCTCCATCTCCTGCAGATCTTTGTCTTTAAGAGGAATATCAAACTCATCCTCCAAAGCCATTACCATTTCAACTAGATCAAGTCCCATGTATTATCCTCGTCTTTCTTCAAACCGCTTATAAACCTTTTCAAAACAGCCGGGTTTGAATCTCTCAACTATCATGTATTTTTTCATGCTGATCTTTTTTTCAGGTGTCATTTCAAGCAGCTTTGCTCTTCCATCTTCTTGCTTAATCTTTTGTGCCTTTTTGTGAGCTTTGAGTACAACTTTTCAAACCTTGAGTTGAATCTTTTAAGCTCCCTTTCCGAGAATTTGGATAATTTAGCTTCAATCTCTTCCAATGTGGGTGTTAAGCTGGAAGTAGCATAAGAGATCTCATGAATTAGTTTATTCCAAACAAGTGACTCAACAATGTCTTTATCAACAAAGATACCTTCTTCATAAAACTCTGCAATGTTCTCCATAGAATCAATATCTCCATTCAATACGGCTTTCATGTAATACTTGAATGCTTTTTTGTAGCTCTGAGTTACATCTTCACCATATTCATACATAAAGGCAATCATTCCTAGAGAATAAGGATCTCCCGTTTTTGCTGTTTTCTTCATCATGGAAATAGCCTCTATTTTGTCTTTCGAATCACCTGATTCATACAGCAAATCACCTGCTATTTGAGTTATGGCAAATGCATAGCCAAGATCAGCACTTCTTTGTAGCCATTTTTCTCCATCTTCACAGCAAAACTCTTGACTTAACAGAAAGGCAGCCTCCCCACATCCTTCTTCTGCACTTTCTTTTAGAAATCCAATTTTCTCCTCAACCGTGGCACCTGGGATACCATCTAAATTATGCGATCTTGTTCTAATATCAAGACTCTCAAAAAAAGAATCATCCCTCTCTCTCAAGTCATTAGTTTCTTCAGTGATATTTGCGAACTCTTCTGTTCCCAAAAATTTGTCAGTTGTATTCACACCTTCACTATATCCTTTTGAATTCTTCGGCTGTCTGGCTACAGGTACATCACTAAAGGTCATTGCATCACTTTCGAACCATTCCTTTCCAAAAAATCTATCTGTTGCATTAATCCCTGCCAATGAATAAGGTTCTATTTTATCAATTTCCACATCAACAGGTTTAACCGTTAATTCGCTGTTATTCTTTTTAATATCTGCAAAAAAAAGTGATTTATCTGAAATGAATACTATTCGATTTAAATCCTCGCTTAAACTGTAGTCGCTAATCTTCTTGCAATCTAAAACATCAGGAAGTAATTTTTTATATTCTCCTGTCTCAAAGTTTAATACTGTGGGAACTCTGCAATTTATACCATCTCTGCTATAGTTGCGGAGCATAATCACATTGCTTTCATCAAGCCAATTAAGAGTGTTCTGCTTTGGAATGTCATCGGGGAGTTCAATTGAGAGGATATTTTCATCACTTTCATTCATGGAAATGATATAAAGTGCTTTTCTCTTTTTTAAAGTTCTTGAATCATGAAGTTTTTCAGCCAATACTGCAAGTCTTGAACTGTCCTTATTAAACACTGCTGCTAAAGGAAACATTATTAGATCCGTGATTTTATCCCCATCTTTGATAAACAGGTGACCTTCTTCTGCATTTAAGTTTGTGGAAGAAAATTTCTCATTAGGTGAATAAATAAAGAATGCTTCATCAAAATTACTAGAACTACTGCTTCCCTCTGCAATACATTTACTATCATATTTGGTTTCATCATTAAAAACATATTTCGAACCGGTTTCAAACACGATCTTCCAGAAATCGAGGTTATCATCTTTCACAATTACAGTATTGTTATTTAGCCAAACAGGATACTGAGCTCTATATTCAAGATCATCAAGTGTGACCTCTCTCTCAATTTCCCAGTCTATCAAATATAATTCAGGCAATGCACCTTTAGCTAACTTCACATAGACCACATGATCTCCATTCGGAGATATTGATGCACTTTGAGTAAAGTAATGTGGAAGTTTCCTGATAGATTCAAACAGGAACAATGGATTATTGTCTGAGTGATCTAATAATTCATCTGCTGATACGCTTACTATAATTCCAGCTAAGGAAAAACAAAGAACAAATTTTGTCAGAAACTTTATCACTCCTGCGGTCCCTCCGGCCATTCAAGTATTCTGATCTTCTTTTCAGGTGTCATTGAGTCTCACTTTTTACTAGATCCTCGTACCGCTCCTTCCATCTTTGAAAAGCAAGTGTTGTGATATCAAGGAAGTTAGTATGTCTTTTGTAAAAAGCTTCTTTCTCATAGAATTCACCAGACCTAGACTTATCATTCAGACTTTGAAGAACAGATTCAAAGAATTCTTCCCACGATTTATATTCTTCAACCAGATTATCCTCTCTTGTCAGGAAAGCACCGAAGTCACCTTCAAATGCATTTTTCATTCTGAACAGAGCTTCATCATCACCGGACATGTATCTTTTCCAGAAAAGAAGTTTATCTTCCCTGAGAACCTCCGCACAAATCTGATCATAAGTAAGACTAATACCACCATCGGTGAAGTCCCTGAAACGGTGAAAAGCTTTCCAGGCTCTTTCACGCTCAGGATTCTCAATAATCGCTGCCATCAGCAAATCAGGAACATCAAAGATATAAATCTGACTTTTCTCAGAGAATACCTTCCACTTCATTCTGAATTCAGGAATGTCTTTTGAAGAGAGTATCAATTGTTCCAAATCCTCATCGGTTTCATTTTCATGAATAAAAGAATACCGGTACTCCCAGGGAACCTTATCAATTTTCTCAATAGTTCCATCAACATACATATATCTTTCAACAGTCTCTGTTTTTTTCTTTCCTTGAGTTTCAGTGCTATCATCAATCCATGCGGTCTTTAATACAAGCATTTCATCGATGCCATCTCCATTAACATCTCTGAACTCCGGCATTGTCTCCATATTTCTTTCAAATATCAGCTCTGATGAATTTTTATCGTACTTATAAACTTTCAAGTTGATCTTGCGAAGGCCTGTATCCCAGAAAACTGTAAACATTCCATCACAGAAGTGACAAGTACTAGCTTCTATCAAGTCAGCTTTAACAGTATCCGTCACGAGCAGTTTATTTCCGTTCCTGAAATTTAGGGTTACTTCTTCATCGTTTCTCAGGATTTCGCAATTAAAGCTGTTCTCAAAGCTAACAAATATCCTGTTGTGCTCATATATTGTTTCTTCAGGGCAGTCCCATTTGATCGTCACATCATCTTCATTGCTGAATGATACATTTGAGTTCCCTATCACCGGTTCAAGAGAAGGGCCTTCTACCTCTGTATCATCAGCAAAAACAGTAATACTAAAAATCAGGAGGGTTAGAGTAACTATTGTTTTACTCATTTGATTTCTCGACTTTGTTCTCTTCCAATGCAGTTATAAAAGCCCTACAATTCTTGAACCAGAAATCAAAACAGGCAAGTTGTTTGCCGTCGCTCTTTTTATAAATACTGACTGTTTGCATTGTGTTGCTTCTCCTGATGTCTACTTCATTTATGTCAAGAAGTATCTTCTTAGCACCTTTATTATAAATAGAAACTTCATGCTTTTCCAAGTCCATTTCACATGAAATATGACGAAATCGGAACAACTCTGATCCTTTCAGGGCCAGCATTAAGAATACTACAATTATCGGAATCCAAACAAATGCAACAAGAAAATCAATTTTGCCAGATGATAACAGAAGAACCGCAAATGTAAGACCACCAAAACTGATCAGTGAGAACATCAGTATTCCGAAAATAACAATATATGAACTCCACCAAGGGTGATGTAAGCAGATTTTAGTTTTAACTGGATCATTTTCGATCACCACTTTGATGTTCTTCGATGTCTCATACTCTTTGATAATGTCCTGTAGTGCTTTATCGGGTTCTTTCTCATAGGAAATTCCCAGAGTCTCGTCGTAGAGCGAAAAAGTTATAAGCAGGTAATCCTTTTCAATGGCAGAAAGCATATCTAAAAGGTCTTTTATATCAAAATTAATTGAACCGCCTACCTGTGCAAAGAAGTGTGTAAAAGCAACTTCCTGAAGAATTTTTAACAAGGAATCAGCTTCAAGCATTGAAGCATCCACATACAATAACTTCCCCTTCTTCTCAAATATTACATCCAGTTTTTTGAATACTTTTGTAACATCACTGATATCATAGGGGAAAATCAACCAAAGAGATTCTGCCTTCTTAATGGAAGCGACAATATCGTATGCAGTTTCGTACAACCCACTATTGCGATCAGAGATATGAATTGTCATTTCCGATACATTTTTCAAAGCGGTTTGCCCTTTCTGCGGGGTCGATGTCGGTTCATCAGAAGTTCCTCTCTGATCTTCTCCGGATAAAACTCCACAGCCTTTTCAAGAAGTGCCTTCAGTTCATCCATCAATGCGTATCGTGGATTGAACTGATAGATTCTTGTTCTTCCTGCCATCTTACTGACAAGCACTCCGCTGTTCTCAAGTTTGTCAAGCTGTTCACGAACCTGCCCCATACCTGTTTCAAAGAAACGGGCAATCTCCCTGGCATATCCTTCCTCTCGAGTTGCAATGTAAACCAGAACCTGCTCTCTGCTTTTTGAACCTATAATCCCTTCCAACATTTATTGACCTCTATATCAATTCATATGACCTGTTAACAAGGTCATTATATCTGAAGAATTCAAGCAAAGCAAGAAAATTATTCCTGCGGTTCCTCCAACCACTCAAGTATTCTGATCTTCTTTTCAGGTGTCATTTTTGCGTAATCCCCTAGCTGGTCAATTTCAGGGTAATTTCAGCGAATCTATCTCTGATTTGAACTTGTCAGCCATATATCGCCGAACCTTCTTTTACGATAAGGTCATTGAATTTGGATTTTCTTGAAAGGTCAACAACATCCACAGGTTTGGAAAGGGCGAACATCAGTTCTCCGTAAAAAGCAAAAAAGTCCCTGTCTTTTATTCCCTCAACACCGATGTCAATGTCACTGCTTTTGCCAGAACTGTAAACAGAAGAGCCGAACAGAAGCACTTTTTTCACATTGTACTTACGGGCTATTCTTTCTATTGCCTGTCTGTCACTTTCTGTAATCATGTGGCTATTGTATCACTAATTGGAATAAAATCCACCGCCTCACCTCTGCGGTCCCTCCGGCCAACCTGTATTCACATCCAATTATGAAAAACATACTCCCTTTACTTTAATCCGTTATGAACCATTAAAAACCCGTTTTCCTGCAGCCACATTTCGATAACCAATCTTCTTAAGACCTTTAATTCGCTATCGGTAAGATGACCGATTTTCGATCCTATGTCAAGTATTGTGTCTTCAATCCATTACTTTAGCGCAGAGGCTTCCTCCGTTAATAGTCTTACCGCTTTTAACTTGAACTCAAACGGATAGGTTGCTTTCTTCTTTGCTTTCTCTTTGCTTTGTTTTGTCATTACACTTCCTTTCGGTTAACCTCTCGGTTTCCTCAAAAAGTGTAAACCATTTCCGGGGGTATGCTTTTATCATTAATTATCGGTTAGGACACTAATCTGCGGGGAGTTTATTATTTCCATTGATTAGTTTTTTAAGAGGGTTATAATTGCGCCTTGTAAATTTATGAATACTTATAAAACCGGAGATAGAAATGACTGTTATACTGGATGGTTCGGGATTAACCACTGAAAAACTAGTCCGAATTGCGAGACATAACGAAAAAGTCGAACTTGCCCCCGAAGCTCTTGACAGGATAAAAATCTGCAGGGCGATGCTGGAGAAGAAGATCCAGGCAAAAGAGATAATGTACGGAGTGAACACGGGGATCGGCGAGTTCTCTGAGGTCGTGCTCAACGATGAGCAGGTCAAGGATTTTCAGAAATATCTTATTTATAATCACGCTGCAGGTATCGGCGATCCTGCCCCGCTGGAATATGTCCGCGGAGCAATGGCAGCAAGGATTAATGTTCACGCGCACGGGCAGTCGGGATGCCGCCCCGAGATAACCCTGACGCTTGTCGAAATGCTGAACAAAGGGGTCACGCCCTTCGTATGCCAGAAAGGTTCTGTGGGAGCGTGCGGAGATCTTGCGCCTATGTCGCAGATCGCCCTTCTGATGCTCGGAGAAGGAAAAGCGTATTACAAAGGTGAACTTCTGGAAGGCAAAGTTGCCATGGATAAGGCCGGCATCCCCGTTCCCGGGCTTCAGGCAAGGGACGGCCTCGCGACTATCAACGGCTCCAATGTCCTTACCGCAATGAGCGCGATATTTCTTTATGACACAAACAGATGGCTGAAGCAGGCGGAGATTGCGGCGGCGATGTCGCTGGAAGCGCTTAAGGCAAACATGAAACCTTACACTCCCCTTCTTCATGAAGCAAGAGGTTTCAGGGGCGCAATCAGGTCCGCGAAAGCCATTCTTAAACTTGTCGAAGGCGGCGACCTGTATGAACAGAAAATAAAATGCAAGGTCCAGGATGCTTATTCTATGCGCTCGACACCCCAGGTCATCGGAGCCGCGCACGACGCGGTTGATTACGCAAGATCGCAGGTTGAAATTGAATTGAACGGGGTGGGCGATAACCCTATCTTCTTCCCTGATAAAAACCTTCAGCTTTCTGGCGCGAATTTCCAGGGGTCTCCGGTAGCACTACCGATGGACATGATAGGTTGCGCCGTCACCATGGTCAGCGTCCTGTCCGAAAGAAGGATGAACCGTCTCAATAATCCCGCGCTCAGCGTCGGATTGCCCGCTTTTCTGACCAGGGGCGCCGGTATGTTCTCCGGGCTTATGTTGAGTCAATATACCGCTGATATGCAGATCGTAGAGCAGAGGATACTTTCGGCGCCGGCTTCAATACAGTCAATTCCGGCGGCTGCGGATCAGGAGGATTTTGTTTCGATGGGAATGAACACCGCGATAAAAAATTTCCAGATATTCGACAATGCGTGCGGGATACTTGGGATAGAATTGATGGCGGCAGCCCAGGCTCTTGATTTCAGAGAGTATTCCTTCGGAAAAGGCGTTTCGAAGGCAAAGGAAGTGATTAGAAAATATGTTGACTTTCTTGAGATTGACCGCCCTCTCTACACCGACCACACAAATATGAAGGAACTGGTAAGATCATGCGAAATCCTTGAGGAAGTTGAAAAGATAACGGGACCGCTCGAATAATACCGTGAATGGAAGGGCTGCATTGTCCGCAGCCCTTTTTTTATTTCATTTTTTCTTTATTCCGTTATGTGTTAACATTTGCCCGGTATGAAACTGATTGACCGATATATAATACGAGAAATCCTTCCGCCCACCTTTATATCTTTCATTCTCTACACTTCAGCATTTCTGATGAACCAGTTTGTTGATCTTGCCGAGATTGCAGTAAAAAAGGATGTCGGTTTCGCTGTCATCGGGAAGCTTATTCTGTTTTCCGTTCCCCATATTGTGGCGCAGACGGCTCCGATGTCATTTCTTCTGGGAACACTCATAGCGTTCGGAAGACTTTCCAAAGATTCCGAGATAGTCTCTCTTCTGGCAAACGGAGTGAGCTATCTTAGACTGCTCAAACCCGTGATGTTTATCGCGCTCGCAATATTCTCGATAAATCTGTGTGTGATGTTCTATCTTCTTCCCGCCGGAAACAGCGCGCTTCAGGAGATGAGATATTCTGTCTTTACTGCCAATCTTACCAAAGCTGTTGAACCGAGGATATTCTACGAGGATATCCCGGGAATGCTTATTTACGCGGATGAGTCCGAACCCGCATCGCCTTACCTTAGCAAGGTGTTCATAAATGAAGGGGCGAACTTCTGGAAATCAAACATTATCGTCGCAGAAAAAGCCAAAATATCGTGCGATGCCATTACCGGAGCTGTTTCTGTCAGCCTGACAAACAGCGAAAACCACACGGTTGATCTTAAGGAACCTGATAAATATCAGTTGAGCTGGCACAAAGAACAATCCGTTATCCCGGATTTCAGCGAAGCATCTTCAAGGGCTGCAGCATTCAGAAACCGCGTTAAAAGCGACAGGGAACAGAATCTTCCTGAACTTCTCGCCTCTCTTGATGAATCGAATAAGATAGAAAATCCGTCGAAACGGAAAATGAAAGTGAATTCGATACTTGTCGAGATCCATAAAAAAATCGCTATCCCTTTTGTAGTTCTTGTGTTCGGATTGCTGGGCGTTCCTCTGGGGATAAGCACAAAAAGGGGGGGGAAAGTTTCCGGATTTGTGATAAGCCTTGTGATTTTTCTCCTCTACTGGATCTTTCTCTGGGGCGGAGAACGGGCCGCGGACACAGGCAAACTTCATCCGGCAGCGGCAATCTGGGCCGGCAATATATTCTTCGCCTCACTTGCCGTTATACTCATCTATCTTAAAACGAAAAATGTCGAATTTAATCTTAAGGGGTTGAAAGGGTTATTCAGGATCCCCAGGTTAAAAAAATTCAGAGCGGCAAAGCGTGAGAAAAGCTCTTCGCGGTTCACGGGAGGACCGTTCAGCATCCTTGACACATACCTGATATCGGCGTTCTGTAAAAACCTTGTCCTTGTGCTGGCATCGTTTTTCGCGATATTCGTTGTTGTTGAACTTATAGATATCGTTGATGAGATTATGGAGAACAAAATTCCTGCCGGAAAGGTGTTCCTTTATTTTCTGTATTCATTTCCGAGGCTTCTTACATGGACCCTGCCTCTTTCCGTTCTGGTGACTGTTCTTGTCAATATCGGAGTCATGTCGAAGAATAATGAAATAATCGCCATGCAGGTTTGCGGAGTCAATTCCAGAAGAACGGTCCTTCCTCTTCTTATTCTGGCCATGTTGGCTTCGGTAACCGTGTTCTTCGTCAGTGAAAAGCTCCTGCCGGACGCAAATCAGACTGCACAGCAGATATACAATGAAATTCAGGGAAGACCGGCGAGGACATATACTCCGCAAAAAAAGAGATGGGTATTCGGAGAGGGATATCGCCTTTTCAACTATGCTTCATTTGACCCTGACAATGAGACATTGCAGGGATTGTCTGTTTTTTCAATTCATCCCGAAACATTTCATATCCGCGAAAGGCTTTTTGCGGAAAAGGCAGTCTGGGAAAATAACTGCTGGGTGATGGAGAACGGCTGGCTGAGAAATTTTGACAAAGGGCAGGAAAAATACGAGCCTTTTGAAATCAAAGCATTCTCTTTCCCCGAGGATCCCGTTTATTTCGGGAAGGACAGGCTGAAACCTCCCGAAATGATGGATTTTTTTGAACTGAAACAGTATATAAATGATCTTTCGAAAAGCGGATATAATACTGATTCACTGAAGGTCAGCTATCACAAGAAATTTTCTTTCGCGCTTGTGCCTTTTCTTCTTTCGCTTGTCGGAATCCCTTTTGCTTTTACTGTGGGTAAACGAGGCGCTCTTTACGGAATAGGAGCCGGAATCCTGATCGGAATGCTTTATCACATCCTGCTTGTATTCTTTTCGACGCTTGGAACCGTCGCTCTGCTTCCACCCTGCCTTGCGGCATGGGCGGCTAATATTGTTTTCGGGATTATCGGGCTCTATCTTATCCTGAGCATAAAAACCTGAAAGTTTGCCCTATCTCAGTTTAACGGCATCCATCGCTTTGCTCAGACGGTTTGACTGAGTGTTAAGCATGGTTATGCTCTCTTCCAGTTTCTCAACCGCTCTGCTGTTGTTCTCGCCTATGTCTCTTATCTCTTCAACGGCGTTGATGATCAGGCTGCTGTTGTCAACCTGTTCCTGAGCAGCTGTTCTCACAATTGAGATCATTTCGAGAAGTTCGAAAATAAGATTATTGATATTTGAATTGGCATCCTTCTGCTGTCCCACCTCAATCTCAACCTTCTGGGTCGCCGATCTCATTTCCTCCGCGGCTTTCGTGACATACTTCCCTGCCCTATCCTGCTCATCGGACGCTTTTCTTATATGCGAAACCATGTCCACAATGTCTTTTAGCGATGAGAGCATCCTTGCGCTTGCGTCTGCCTGTTTCATTGCCTCATTCCCCACAACCGAAATCATCTCTTCCGATTTGTGCGCCATACTATAGATCATGTCCAGCGCATTTCCCGCGTTCCTGGCAAGTGTTTTGCCGGTCACGACAAGAGTGAGGCCGTTTTTTATAGTGTTTCTGGCTGTCTCGCTTTCCTGCAGAATGCCGGTGATTATCTCGTCAATCTCGTGCGTATATTGCGCGGTTCTTTCCGCGAGATCCCTGATTTCATCCGCAACAACTGAAAAGCTCTTCCCGTGCTGTTTTGCCTGAGCGGCGATGATGGAAGCATTCAGGGCAAGAAGGTTTGTCTGAGCCGATATCTCTTCGATAATTCCGAGGATACTTCCGACCTCCTGCGACCGTTCCACAAGTTTTTCGATTATGCCGGTCGCTTCCAGAGAGGATTTATAAATATTATCTATGCTTTCAACGGACTCATAAACGGCTTTCTTGCCTTCCTCAGCATGCTTGCGCATGTCAACAGCGTGTTTCTGGGATTTCCCTACCCGTTCCTTTATCTGCATCGCTGAGCGTTCAAAACCCTCGACATCAGTGAATGTGTTTTCCAGTGACCTTGAAAGTGTTTTTATATGCTCATTGACCTGGGTAAGCGAGGATGACATCTCTTCAATCGAAGAAGTGCTGCCTTCAACAATATTGGACAGAAAATCCATGCTTTCACCGATATTTTCGGTATTTTCCTTAACCCTGTTCAGGGCTTTTCCGCCGAGTTTTGAGGAAGTGTGAAGCTCTTCGTTCTTCATTGAAAGGGCTTTCAGCGCATCATCAATATTTGCGAGCGATACAGACGCCTTTTCAACAGCTTTTTCCTGCTGTCCCGTTCCTTTCTCCATAAGGTGGGAAAGTCTTTTAATCTTCATTGATGTGTCGCTGATCCCTGCCGATATCTCGTTCACCCTCATGAACACATTGCTGATATTCCCGGCAAGGCTGCCAAGCGTATTGAAGAGTTCTTCAAACTCCGGGCTGGGCGCTTCCGGCATCGCGCTCCCGAATCGTCCCTCTGCGAATTTGTTCGCTGCCTTTACTGCCTGAAGCAGCGGTTTTATTACGCTTTTACGGATAGTGATCCTTAAAACCAGAGCAGTAGAAATAAGGATGGTCGCGCCAAGAAGGATATGCCACGCAAGATTTACCTTGGCATTCTTTTTTATCTCGGTAAGCGGGAACTCTAGATAAAGACAGCCCAGATATTCAGCGTTGCTCTCATGACAATTTCTGCAAACCTGCTCATTCGGGATCGGGAAAAAACTCTGAAGGAAACCTCCCTTTGTCTTTCCGCTTATCCCTGCCGCTGCTTCAAAACCTTTCTCTTTGATGTCAACATATTCGGCTTTTTTATCTACTGTGAACGATTCATACCCTTCATTATTCAGGATCATTACCTTCGACGACGGGTATTTTCTTTCCACTCCGCTGAGCGCTCTCCTTATCTCGCTTATATCGTTCTGTATCATCCCGTCCCTCAGGGATTCGTGAATTGACCACATTAAAGTCTGGGAGGTCTGGTTTATAAGAGCGTTCCTGTTCGAGAAATAATTCGCGAGCATTATTCCTGAAATCGAAAGGGTGAGAATGCCGAGAACCGCAAACTGTATCCTGAAGCTCAGGCTTTTAAACATGTTTTTCCTTCAATTCTATAAGAACCCCTGAAGCTTGATCGGGGGGAATGAAAGCGACTTTCGCGCCCATCGCGCCGCACTTCGGGATTTCATCTGTGAGCCTGAATCCGTTTTTTTTCAAATTGCTCATGCAGGCGGAAATATCTTCAACCTGATAACAGATGTGGTGGATTCCTTCTCCCTTTTTGCCGATGAATTTTGTTATCGGAGAATCCGGCGTTGTTCCCTGCAGAAGTTCTATCTTTGTTCCCCCGACTTCCATGAAGCAGAGTTTCACGGCCATTGATTCAACGGTTTCAAAATTCCCGGCTTCAAGCCCGAATCCTGCTGTGTATATCCTGAGGGCTTCCGTTATATCCCTGACCGCAATCCCTATATGATCTACTTTTTTAAGCATCCCGTTCAATCCTGCACCTTGAAAGTATTGTCTCCGCGACGGTGTAAGGATCCGTCTTTCTCAAGCCAATATCATCCGTCATCTTGTCCATTTCACCTTCCCTGAAGGCCTCCTTCAGGATTCTGGCGGTCATTATATCATTAATGATATTCAGTATTCTAATCTTATTTCTGGAATATTCTCTGTTCCTGCCGTCAGGGTTTCTCAACAGGAATTCCCTGTGCTCACAAAGGGAACTGACCAGGTTTTCTATCCCCTCTCCTTTTGAAGCAACACACCTTACAATATGAGGAATCCATCCGTTACCGTCACTGAGCGAAAGAAGATACTGGAGACGGCTCTCCGCTTTATCGGCTCCCTGAAGATCAGCCTTGTTTATAACAAAAATATCTGCTATTTCCATCACACCGGCCTTGATAGCCTGTATCTCATCCCCTGTTTCCGGTGTGAGGACCAGAACAGAAGTATGCGCGGTATTGACGATTTCTATCTCATCCTGACCAACCCCGACTGTCTCGACGATTATCACATCCCTGCCCGACGCGTCAAGGATATCCACGGCATCCGAGGTTGCCCGCGAAAGGCCGCCGAGCTCTCCTCTGGTTGCCATGCTTCTTATGAAAACGGAAGCATTTGTGCCATGTTTCTGCATCCGGATGCGGTCTCCCAGAAGCGCCCCTCCTGAAAATGAACTGGTCGGGTCTATCGCGATAATTCCTATTTTTTTACCTTCTTCCAGGAACGCGCTGATGAGTTCATTGACAAGGCTGCTTTTACCCGCTCCGGGCGGGCCTGTGATCCCGATGACAAAAGCCCTGCCTGTGTGCGGATATATTGAACGCATGAGATCGGATGCATCTCGTGAGCTGTTCTCTACCGATGAAATCGCCCTCGCGACAGCCCTTGTATCCCCTCTGAAGATATCTTCTGCAAGACTACGCACCCTTCGGACCCGCGACTACTTTAAGAGTTCTCTCGAAATGACCAGCCTCTGTATCTCTGAAGTCCCCTCGCCAATGGTACAGAGTTTCGCGTCCCGGTAAAACCTCTCTACCGGATAATCCCTTGTGAACCCGTAACCTCCGAATATCTGAACGGCTTCGTTTGTGCATTTCACGGCTACTTCCCCTGCATAAAGTTTTGCCATGGCCGATTCCTTGATGACCTTTTGACCGTTATCCTTCATAAAGGCAGACTGATAAACGAGGGCTCTGGCAGCTTCAACTTCCGTTGCCATATCCGCGAGCTTCCACTGGATTGCCTGGAATTTAGATATGGCTCTTCCGAACTGCTCTCTCTCCTTCGAATATTTAACGCTCATATCCAGAGCCCCCTGAGCAATTCCAAGGCTCATCGCGGCTATGCTTATCCTACCGCCGTCAAGAACTGTGAGCGCGGCTTTGAATCCCTCGTTTAGTTTGCCAAGAAGGTTATCATCCGAAACCCTGCAATCCTCAAGAATGAGCTGGGCCGTGTCGCTGGCGCGGAAGCCCATCTTCTTTTCCTTCTTTCCCGGGTGAATACCGGGAGTATCCATATCTATAACAAAAGCTGAAATGCCGTGAGTCCCCTTTTCCCTGTCGGTTGAAGCCAGAACAACAGCTATCCCTCCAACGCTCGCATGGGTAATGAAATTCTTGCTCCCGTTCAGCACCCATCCGTTCCCGTCACGGACAGCGGTCGTCTTGGTTGCTCCTGCATCGCTTCCTGCGCCAGGTTCCGTTAAACCCCATGCCCCGATTACCTTACCGGATGCCAGAGGGACAAGATATCTTTTCTTCTGTTCTTCAGTTCCCATCAAATAAATGTGGTTCGAGCAAAGCGAATTGTGCGCGGCAACAGTAATTCCTATCGACGCGTCAACCTTTGACAGTTCTTCGACCGCAACCGCATATTCCGCGTAACCCATCCCCGCGCCGCCGTATTCCTCGGGGAAGATAATCCCCATAAGGCCGAGTTCCCCCATTTTCATAACGGTTTCCATCGGGAACTCCTCTTTTTCATCCCACTGTGAGGCAAAAGGACGAACCTCTGTTTCCGCAAAGTCTCTGACCATATCCCTGATCATTCTCTGATTTTCGCTGAGCTCAAAATCCATAATTACCTCCTAAAGCAATTAAAATCCGGTTCACTGATTTCCGATATCACCGAGCAATGCTCCGAGCATTGCGTCAGGATCCTCAAAATACTTTGTTCCACAAATAACATAGGCATCCAGAATATTTTCTTTAAAAAGATTGTCAATCTGCTTCTTCCATAAATCCCCGTAAAGATATATCAAAGGATCAAGGGCGTCTATTCTTTTCAGGGCGAGAAGAAATGCAAGTTCCGCAAGTGTTCCTGCTTTTCCGGGAAAAACAATGAACGCGTCGGTATCCGCAATGAGAAGCTTCGTTCTTTCATATAGATCCCGGGTCATACGATAGCTTCCGACATATTTGTTCGGGAAATCACCAAGCCCCTTGACCAGCACAGCTTCCACCTCTCCTCCGGCCTCAGCGGCACCTTTGCTTGCAGCCTCCATCACACCGTCATATCCTCCGGTTTTAAGGCGGATACCAGCCTTGGCAAGAGTCGTTCCCGTCTTCTCCGCAGTATCATAAATATGATCCCCTTCCCTGAAAAAAGAACCTCCGAATATAGCAACTGTTTTTGATTTCATAGTTTACTGCATAGTATTTTAATTTTAACAGAAACTGTTGAAATGTCTGTTAAAAACATTGTATCGGATTGAGTTAATTTTTGATTTATCATAACTTAACACACATTGCACATATAAATGTTCACGCGACTATCTTCAATGTTATCAACAAATTAAACATAAGTTCAAGCGGAGAAGAAGCTTAACATGCATTCGCTTTTATTTCGACTGATGCTCTTTATTGGCCCTTATCATCAGATCATCATCGGTAAAAAGATCATAAAGGGTCAGCGCCATTGCTTCGACAGTAGAAATAAGTATCCCGTCCGTCTTTTCGGACATTATAATCTCTCTGAATTCCGGTGAATGGCCTCCGATATCGTCACCGCAAACCCCTATCATCGGATGAATGGACGGCACCCTGTGGCTGACATCTCCCATATCAAGGGAACCGAAATTGTCCCGCCTTGCATTGTCAGCTCCTATCCCGGCTTCTTTCATATTTTTCTCAAAACACGCTGCTATAGCATGATTTGATCTCATCTCCCGGTAAGGATTCTCATTTGAGAAGATTTCATATTTCCCTCCGTGCCCCTCAGCGGCGGCTTTTGCCAGCCCCTCAACCCTTTTAAAAACATATTGAAGATAATCCCAGTCAAGCGACCTGGTTGTGAATTTACCTTCTATCCTCGCGGGAACAATATTCGGCGCGACTCCTCCGTGAAGGATGATACCCGGGATCCTCACATCCTTTCTCAACTGCTTTTTCAGAAGATCCAGCGACATGTAGAACTGCACAAACGCGTCCAGCGCGTTGATGCCTTTTTCGGGATTCGCGGCGGCATGGCTTTCTTTGCCGTGAAAAATTATGTTGAAGGGTTTGCACGCTAGCGAACGCGCGTACACATCAGTTCCGTTCGAAGGGTGCACCATCATGGCAGCATCTATATCATCAAAAAGACCCTCATTGACCATGGTAACCTTGGTGCCAAGCGTTTCTTCCGCAGGAGTGCCGAATACAACGAGGGTTCCGTCAATTTCCTCAAGAAATTCTTTTGCGGCTAATGCAGCACCAAGACCGGCTGCCGCAATGAAATTATGACCGCAGGCGTGCCCGACCTGAGGCAGGGCATCGTATTCAAGAAGAACGGCAAGCTTTCTTTTTCCCGTTCCCCTTTTTATCGTTGCTATGAACGCTGTTTCATAACCTGCGATTCCTTTATCAACCTCAAAACCTTCTGTTTTCAGTATCTCAGTCAGTTTCGCAGAAGCCTTGAACTCCTGCGCGCCGAGTTCAGGGTTTTCGTAGATGAACCGTTTGACATCAATCAGCAACTGCTTCCTGCCGTCCACGGCAGCGGATATCTTCTGTCTTACCATCAGGCAACTCCCGTAAACAATGAATGAGCGCAAAGCATAAGCCGAATTCTGTTCCACGAAGGGATGGTCATTTCTCTAGGCCTGGCGTTGCCGTCAGGCTCAAGCAGCCTACCCGGAAAGAGAGGAACGGGCCGTTCCTGTGCACTTTCCCTATTTGGCCTTGCTCCGTGCGGGGTTTACCCTGCCCTGCCAGTCACCTGTCAGGCGGTGGGCCCTTACCCCACCATTTCACCCTTACCCCGCCGTTAAACGGGGCGGTATATTTTCTGTGGCACTTTCCTTATCCCGCCTTACGCGGGACACTTCCCGTTAGGAAGCGCACTGCCCTGGGGAGTTCGGACTTTCCTCCCGCCCGGTTCTCACCGGACCGGCGACCATCGCTCTGCACTCACCCGGATTCTATCATTTGCATCGCGGAAGTGTCAAGGTTAGCTGAAAAGTTCAAGCTGTTTGAGATTCTTTATCCTGTCCCTGAGCACTGCCGCCCTCTCGAACTCAAGCTTTCCGGCTGCCGTTTTCATTTCCTTCTGAAGCTTTTCGATTTCCTTCTCAACCTCGGAAACGGTTCCGTATTTCCCCTCTTCCTCCGCTACCCTGGGCGCTTTGAAATAATCAGCTTCACAGATCGTCTTTATGCTTCCCGCAATCGCCTTTTTGATCGTTCTGGGAACGATATTGTGCTCCCTGTTGAATTCAGCCTGGAGCTTTCTTCTTCTTTCCGTTTCACTCAATGCTTCCTGCATCGAGCCGGTGATTCTGTCCGCGTAGAAAATCACCCTGCCGTTAACATGCCTTGCCGCCCTTCCCGCCGTCTGAATGAGAGAGCGGGCGGAACGCAGAAAGCCTTCCTTATCGGCATCCATTACGGCGACAAGCGAGACCTCCGGAAGGTCAAGGCCTTCCCTGAGCAGGTTGACGCCGATCAGCACATCGAAAATCCCCTCCCTCAGTTCCCTCAGAATCTCCACCCTCTCAAGCGTATCAATGTCAGAGTGCAGATATTTCGTCCTCACCCCGACCTCGCCGTAATACCGGGAAAGTTCTTCCGCCATCTTCTTCGTCAGCGTGGTAACCAGCGTGCGTTCTTTCTTTTCAGTCCTTTCGGTTATTTCGTTCAGAAGATCATCCACCTGCGACGCTATAGGTCTGACCTCTATCTCCGGGTCCATCAGCCCGGTCGGACGGATTATCTGCTCCACAACCTCCCCTCCGGTCTGTTCAAGCTCGTAATCACCGGGTGTTGCGGAGACATAGATGACATTCCTTTTCCGTTCTTCAAACTCCTCAAACCTCAGCGGGCGGTTGTCCAGCGCAGACGGAAGCCTGAACCCGTATTCCACCAGCGTCGTCTTTCTGCTCCGGTCGCCGTTATACATCCCCCTAATCTGGGGGACAGTGGCATGGCTTTCGTCAATGATCATCATCGAGCCTTCCGGCATATAATCCAGAAGGGTTGTCGGAGGCTCCCCCTCCTTCCGTCCGCTCAGGTGACGGGAGTAGTTTTCAATCCCGTGACAGTAGCCGATCTCCTTCATCATCTCCAGGTCGAATGTCGTCCTCTGCATCAGCCGTTCAGCCTGAGAATACTTCTTCAGTTCCTGCAGCTCCCGAACCCTGTCCCTCAGCTCCGCTCGAATGAGGCCGAAGGAATTGTATCTGAGCTCCTCCGTTGTCACATAGTGCGTTTTTGGATAAACCGGAATATGGTTCTTTTCCGAGTAAGTGAATCCCGTAAGCGGATCAATAAGGCTCAGCCTGTCAATTTCGTCCCCGAAGAACTCTATCCTGATCGCGGCATCCTCATAACTTGCGAAAACCTCGACGACATCCCCTCTCACCCTGAAACACCCGCGCTTCAGTTCATAATCGTTTCTGGAATACTGGAGCTCTATCAGCCGCATCAGAAGATCATCGCGGTCAATCTCCATTCCGCGCTTCAGATCAATAACCTGACTGTAGTAAAGGTCCGGCGAACCCATGCTGTAGATGCAGGACACGCTCGCGACTATTATGACATCCTTTCTTTCGTGCACAGCCTTCGTCGCCGAATGCCTGAGCCTGTCAATCTCGTCATTTATGCTGGCGTCCTTCTCGATGTAAGTGTCGTTTCTGACTATATACGCCTCCGGCTGGTAGTAATCATAATAGCTGACGAAATACTCCACCGCGTTATCCGGGAAGAACTCCCTGAACTCCTGATAAAGCTGGGCAGCGAGGGTCTTGTTGTGGGCAATTACAAGGGCGGGTTTCTGGGTTTCCTCGATGACCTTCGCGATGGTGTAGGTTTTACCCGAACCGGTCACCCCGAGGAGCACCTGCTCCCGCGCGCCTTCCTTCAGCCCTCTGACAAGTTTCCTTATGGCATCCGGCTGATCTCCGGCAGGCTTGAAATCGGATACTATCCT
The DNA here is from genome assembly GCA_964509835.1 of uncultured Acidobacteriota bacterium. Classification (GTDB taxonomy): domain Bacteria; phylum Acidobacteriota; order CAZDZC01; family CAZDZC01; genus CAZDZC01. Next base: position 6,740 of record CAZDZC010000018.1, on the reverse strand, counting down.
GAATTCAGGCATCTGAACTACTTCCGTGGTTTTCTGAGAATGCAGTTCCCCAGAACAAGGACATCCATTTCGCTTTTGCGGTAAACCTCCAATGCTTCGGCAGGCGTGTTCACGATAGGCCACCCGGCAAGATTGAACGAGGTGTTCATCACAACCGGGACGCCGGTTATTTTTTTAAATTCGGCAATCAGCCTGTGATACGCAGGATTGGTCTTCCCGTCAACGGTCTGGAGCCTTGCGGTCCCGTCCACATGCGTGACCGCGGGAATAACATCCTTTTTGTCCTCTTTTACGGGACATACGATAAGCATATACGGCGAAGGAAACGGCATGTCGAAATATTCGCCCATGTCCTCAACAAGAACTGACGGCGCGAACGGCCTGAACGGCTCCCGCCCTTTGACCCTCTTATTCACAATATCCTTCATCTCCGCCCTGCGGGGATCCGCAATGATCGACCTGTTGCCCAGCGCTCGCGGGCCGATTTCCATCCTTCCCTGAAACCATCCCACAACCATGCCGTCCGCGACATCCTTTGCAGCGACCGCAGCCGTGTCATCCCCCGCGTATTCAAAATCAACCCCGGCGGAGCGGAGGAAGGCGCTTATCTCTTCATCGCCGTATTCAGGCCCAAGATAGACATGTTCCATCTCCGCCTTGAAATGCTTCCCTGGCTGCGACGCGATCTGCATCGCCGCTCCCAGCGAAGTCCCCGCGTCATAGGCGGCAGGCTGGAAATAATGATTTTCAAAAGGCGACTCGTTTATAATCCTTCCGTTCAGGACGCTGTTCAGCGCTACCCCTCCGGCAAAACACAGGTTTTTGTGCCCGGATATCTCATAAAACCAGTTTATCATCGCTAGCACTATCTCCTCCAGCTTCAACTGGACGGAGGCTGCTACGCTCTCGTGCCTGCTGTCAAGCGGTTCACCCTTTTTCCGATGCGGACCCAGGGATCTTTCCGTCGCCGGAGTAAACCAGCGCGCCCCGAAATCGAAATACTTCTTCTCAATCCTGAACTCCCCGTTCCCGGCATAACCGATCATGTCGGACATGAAGCCCGCCTTGTCCGGCTTCCCATACGGGGCAAGCCCCATCACCTTACCCTCACCGCTGTTGTGCTCCCAGCCCAGATATTCGGTTATCGCGGCGTAAAAGAGCCCGAGAGAATGGGGATACTCAATATCCTTTATCTTCCGTATCACCCCGTTTTCACTGACAAAATACGAAGCCGTCGCAAGCTCCCCCACCCCGTCAATTATAAGAATGGCGGCATCTTCAAAAGGAGAGGGATAAAACGCGCTTGCCGCGTGCGCGAGATAGTGGTTCACGAAATGGAACTTCCCGTGGAAGCCCATCCCGCGGAGCCTTTTCTCCACACCCGTTATCTCAAACCATTTCCCCGCCTGCCCCTTCATGCGGAAACCGGAACCGGCAAGATTATAAAAAGTCCTGAAAAACCTCGTCATCAGTCCGCAGAAAGGATCCCACGCAAACGCGGCATGGTCAATGTCCGAAAGAGAAAGCCCGGCTTCAGCAAGACAATAGTTCACCGCGTTGACAGGGAAGGCGCCCGAATGCTTCACCCTGTCGAACCGCTCCTCTTCAGCGAAAGCGACGATCCTCCCGTCCACTATCAGAGCGGCGGAAGCATCATGCGTAAATGCGTTTAATCCTAAAACCTTCAACAGATATCCTATGTCAAAAACCAGGAAACAGCCCCGTTCGCAAACCAGGAATTATAGCATTGTTAACTATTTGAAGCAAAGGATTAATTGTCTGAATTCCGGGACATGACCCGATGAGCGGGGACATAACCCGATTTGTGATTTTCAAATCGGTATTGTGTCCCCGTCCGAAATTGTCTGAATTAGGATGGATAGGATTTCAGGATTAACATGATTATTTTCCACCCGAACATGACAATTATCCCGTCATCATCCCCTTTTCCCCGGCGGGATATGATAAAAAACCGGTCGGATATCATTAAATTGCGGTCGGATATAACAATATCCCGAGAAACATCGCATATTATGCGGGGGAATATCACAATATTCCGGTCGGATATGATAATAATCCGATCGGATATAACAATAAACCGGGAGGAGTGATTGATTTCCCGGGAGGAGTGGATGAAATCCGGGAAATGTGAGTGATTTGTCGGGAGATATCAGTGCTTTTCCGGGAGATATCAGTGATTCTTCGGGAGATGTAATCTTTTTCCGGGAGATATCAGTGTTTTGTCGGGAGGAGTGATTGATTTCCGGGAAATATCAGTGATTTTCCGGGAGATGTCAGTGATTTGCGGGAGATATCGTTTATTTTTTGCGATATATCATCTTTTTGACGGAAAATATGATGTTTTTACGGTAATATATGATGTTCATATGATAAACAGCGCAAATTATGTGATGTTTGACCACTGATTTCCGTCCTATTCCCCTCCTATGGACATCCCGCCCCATGCGGTGTAGTCGTAGCTGTCGGTGGTTGTGCCGACTTTCATCTGCATCACGCTTCCGAGGTGGTTTTTATAATAATACGCATCTGCCGTTCCGTCGTCCTGCCCGAGTATATCATCTATCCGTGTTCCGTGATAATAAAGATAAGCGTTTGTCCCATCATCTTCCCGGACGATGCTGTTCCCGCTGTAGAGATACTGCGTTGTGGTCGAGGAAACGGTCTTTTCATATCTGTTACCGTTAAAGTCATACTTGTATGCCGCAATCGTCGACGGGGTTCCGTCGGGGTCATCTATGATCTCTGTCAATCTGTCCGTTTCATCATAGGCATAGCCGTAGGTGTTTGACCCGTCTGTTTTCCGGCACATTCGCCCCTGTCTGTCGTAAGTGTAAGTCCATGTCCCGTCGTTTTTGAGAAGCTGCGAGTTTATTCCCGATGTCCCGTCTGTCATCGAACAGCCTGAGTTTATCGTAAATCCCTGTTGATAGTAGGTGTATGCGGTCGGTGTGCCGCTGTCAATCGTTTCGCTTGTTCTGTTCCCGATGTCATCATAGGCCCATTCATATGTTTTGTTGTCTATTATCGAGCTGTCCCGGAAGTCGCCGTAGTTCGGATGTTCCGTTTTTGTAAGCTGATAGAGGTCATCATAGTAATAGTCTGTTGTGTAGGTGTCGGCGTCTTCAAGCGAGGTGATCATCCCTTTTTTCGCGTAGCTGCTTGTGTCGTGGTTGTAATCATATCCGTATTCATATTTGGAGATTGTCCCGCTTGAAGCGTTTTTGTTGTGGGATTTATTCATTTTTGACCGATTCTGGTTTTCGGTCAGTACGAGCTTATCATTGATAAAGAAAGAGTTTACATATTTCTTCATTGCTATATTCAAAAAATACTTTTTTCAAATGAGCAACCCATAACCCTGTTTCTCCTTTTACTTCTCCAGCAAATGCCAACCTCATCCCATCATAACTTATATCGATTATATGTGGTTTAATTTCCCTATCATTTAAAAATACATTTTCTTCACCGCTTTCAAGATTTACAAGCATAACTCCCTTATTTCCTTTTTCACCCGTCTTTAAATACAGGAGATAGCTTTCCTTAAAAACATCATAAATTATTGCATTTTCTTTAAATATTTGAAGGTTTTCGATACCAGCACCAATCTTCAGAACACAAATATTCATGTTTCTATTAAACTCACACATCGAAAATATTAAACTCTCTGATGATTCCAAATAAAAGATTCTACTAAATACTGCATCTGTTTTGCATATTTGCTGAGATAATCCTGTATTCAAATTAACTACTTCCAAAGTTCCATAATCTCGAGAAGTGGCAAATGTTGTATAAAATATACGATCACCATCACTCGCCCAACATGAATACATTGCGTTCTGACTTGGCGAAGATACAACAAGCTTTTCACCAAGTTTTGAAAAATCTAAAACTTCTAGCATATGCAAAGTGTAATTCATCTCTTCATTATATTTTTGAATCTCATAACAAACTTTCATTCCGTCTGGGGACCATGCTAATGATTGAGGTTCATGATTTGAGTCAACTATTTTTTTTGACTTGTATTTGCCACGCTCCAATTCAAACATTCTGATTCCAACAGCCTTATCGCCACTTACAACTAATTCATTTCTTATTGGGTTCCAAGAAATAACAGAAGGTGTCTTATCTGTTAATTTCTCTTTACAATTATTAACATCACAAGAAATGCATAGCGCCCCTAAAATAACTATAAAAAATAAAACAATCTTATAGCCATAACAGCTAGTAATCTTCATTTGATTTCTCCTTTTTACTTACATTTTTCGCCGCTTGGTGAACCCAGTGCATCGCAAAAATAAAAATCTGAAGTGAAAACTTCTCTCATGTTTCTGACTTTTGTGACATCGACTAATACAGGATCGTTGAAACTGTTACTACCCTTATTTTCACCCTGTATAGTATTCTCCCAGCATTTACAGTTATCGCAACAATTATAATGATCCACATAAACATCATGCCAAGAAAACCAAGTTTTTCTTGTCCATTTACAGGATATCTTAGTAGCAATGTCAAATGTACACCCACCATCAATTGATTCATTCAAATTATTAGAAAGATGGCCACATTCTAATATGATTCTTACAAAACTCCAGCATCCAGATCCAAATCTATTATTGTTCTTAACCATTTCGCGATATTTAAAAGTACAATTAGGAACTGGGTTGTTATATAGCAGACCTGTTGGATCATTATACAATATTGGATTATTGTTAACATAAGAGTAAGAACTGCTGATATTTGCCAAGAGATCCTTACTCCCAAACCTCCCCACTTCCGGCAGGTAATACCTCGCCCGGTAATAATACAGCCCGTTCTCCGCTGTTTCTCTGCCGGTATAGATATACGGATTATGAAAGTTCGTGCCGTCCGTCACCATCCCGCCCCAGGCGGTGTAGTCGTAACTGTCGGTGGTTGTGCCGACTTTCATCTGCATCACGCTTCCAAGGTGGTTTTTGTAATAATAAGCATCCGCTGTTCCGTCATCCTGCCCCAGTATATCATCTATCCGAGTTCCGTGATAATAAAGATACGCGTTTGTCCCGTCATCTTCCCGGACGATGCTGTTCCCGCTGTAGAGATACTGTGTAGTTGTCGAAGAAACGGTCTTTTCATACCTGTTCCCGTTAAAATCATATTTGTATGCCGCAATCGTCGAGGGCGTTCCGTCCGGGTCGTCTATGATTTCAATCAATCTGTCCGTTTCATCGTAGGCGTAACCGTAGGTGTTTGATCCGTCTGTTTTCCGGCACATTCGCCCCTGTCGGTCCCAGGTGTATGTCCATGTCCCGTCGTTTTTGAGAAGCTGCGAGTTTATTCCCGATGTTCCGTCCGTCATCGAACAGCCCGAGCTTATAGTAAATCCCTGCTGGTAATAGGTGTAAGCGGTCGGGGTGCCGCCTTTAGTTTTCATTATTTCAGCGATTTTACTCATTTTTTACCGTTCTGGTTTTTGGTCAGTAGGATCAACAACACTTTATTGTCTCCAGATGAATAAAGACGAACGACAGCTAACTTTTTTTCTCAAGTACCATCCAATTGAGCTAAGGATTAAAGCCGGAATCCCATGAAACACAATAATGCAAAATATTATTGTATCAAATGGTAAAGAGTCGCTAAACAATCCCAATACTTTCTTAAGGAACATTAATGTTGGAAAACCTATAATCGGAATAAAAGCCCCTGTTAGCCATCCATATTTTTCATGTCCTGTAAATCCAACAATTAGACCACAAAGCCATGAGAGATAAAATCCTCCCAGTGGGGCAAGCACTGACCACCATGCATCTGTCACTACTGCTCGATCACTTAGAAAGGATAGCAGAACAAAAAGTAGCAAAACAACTATAAAATATATATTATCACTTCTTGATATTGATTGTTTTTTCATAACTACTTCCCATCAAGAAAATCAGTAATATAACCATAGTTGTTCCTATCATCATTTGGGTCAGGTGGAACAACATAACCACATTTACTTGCAATACTTTGCGCAGCTCTACAACAGTTAAAGCTACCTTCACCATAGTCTCTACCTGGAAAAAGGCCTTTTTGTGTAATTTTACCCGCTTGATCACGCTTTTCTACAGCTGCAAGAATACACGCTTCAGCTGTTTGACGATTTTGTCCTTTTCTAAGAATCAGCTCATTGCAAACTCGTTTTTTGTGATTTTGTTCTCCATCTTGCGTAACACCATCACTGCTATATGACACTGTATCTTCTGGTTTAATTTTATCACCAGGATTCAACTTTGGATAGTTTCCAACAACAATAAAACAATGTCGTACTCTATTCGGAACAGCCTTAAGCTGAAGAGGTCTATCACAGAAGTAGGTATCTAACCTCCAAGGGTCGATATATAGAACTGGATTGTTAAATGCATATCTATATAGGTTTATGTCACTACTCATTAGTCCTATTGGTTCTACCTTACAAAACCTACTGTTGGAAGAGTCATAGAATCTCGCCCGGTAATAATACAGCCCATTTTCCCCGGCTTCCCTGCCAGTGTAGATATACGGATTATGGAAGTTCGTGCCGTCCGTCACCATCCCGCCCCAGGCGGTGTAGTCGTAGCTGTCGGTGGTTGTGCCGACTTTCATTTGCATCACACTTCCGAGGTGGTTTTTGTAATAATACGCATCTGCCGTCCCGTCATCCTGCCCGAGTATATCATCTATCCGCGTTCCATGATAGTAATAGTAGCTGCTTGTCCCGTCAT
>CAZDZC010000017.1:0-45828 GCA_964509835.1 uncultured Acidobacteriota bacterium | reverse complement strand
TTAATATCACGCCGGGTCGTTTTTTTGACGTCCGGGTCGTTTTATTTCCTGCCGGGTCGCTTTATTTTCTGCCGGGTCGTTTTATTTCGTGACAGTGTCGTTGATTTTTGTGGCAGAAGATCATTTTGGCGTGGGTTTGGGGCGATTTTGCGATTATTTGTCTGAACCATGATTCGCGGCCCTACCGGCGACCGGATCATGAACGAAGACGAGAAATCACGACCAAGAGACATAGAAGCTGCCCGTGCCGATTGGGTCCGAGTTGAACCAAAGGTTAGGCGTCTGCATTTGAATCGCCGACCTGGCTTGAAGTATGGAATGCCAAAGTAATAATTGTCGGAAAAATAAAGCCTTTGAGATAGGAAAGCGGGTGCCTACCCAGGGTGAAATCGACGGGCAGGTTCCCAAAATGCGCCCAATAGTGCGTTGCAATTAGCCCGGTGATACCGACCCACATCCCCCACAAAGCCCAGCGGTTGCCAAATACGACGAGCAGCAAACTGAGGGTAATCGCCACTCGAAGGACCGATTGTATGTATTCGAATGTTGTATGAGCACTGGTACCGGCGCCTAGATACAGATCGCACAGGGTAAAAGTGTGGTAATAGATCAGCAGTCCGGCGAGAACGAAGATGATCAGACGCCGGAATAACAGAAATCGGCTCGTCTGCATTACAGATAGTGTAGTCACCTCAGCCTTCCATTCAATTGCGGATAACAAAGGGGACAACCGACATACTCCTCGATTCGCATCAGTCGATATCCTACTTCTTCGATGATTGTAAGCGATTCAGATGATTCGAGGCTCAAGGCGTTCTCACCTATGAACACAAAGTATTTACTGTTAACAGTTTCAGTTTCCGCAACAGCTGAGCTTGATATTGTCAGTGCCAGTGCTAAGATTAATATTCGTTTCATATCTCTCCTCCGGTCATTGAGTACTTCGACAAGCTCAGCAGCCACCTGTCGAAATGTCATTCTTCATTATTAACTCTTCGTTCTTCATTATTCACTCTTCGTTACCTGTCCTGAGCGTAGCCGAAGGGTTCATTTGCGAGCGAAGCGAAGCACTGTGATCTTGAATTTCGTGATTTTGCCATTATTCGCTCCTGATTAAATATTGGTTATGTCCCCCGAAAGCACATTTTTCTGTAGCAAATCTTTCCACACAGGTTGAACAGTCTAGTAAAAGTCATTTGTAGTACATCGAAATACTTATACCGTAAAATATTGCAGATATTAGTGCTGGCACCGCTAAAACATACAGAACACGACGATACATATTGTGTTGTCTTACAATTATGCTAAAGAAGAGCGAAGCGAAAAACAGAATGGGAAGCAGAATGAAAGAATATAGAACAGCGGTTACAACAAATAGCTCACCAACTTCAGTTTCAATAGTGAGATCGAATATTTGAATGGCAATTGGAACACCAAATACAAGACCATAAAATACTGTTGCAGCGTAGGAGTAAGGTACAAACAAGATTGCATCTTTTATCAGCTTTGCTGAATCCTTCTTCATCAGGCAACCAGAACAGCGTCTTTTTCTATTTCATCAACCAGATAAGAATTTACAGCTTTGGGAGTTATCAGGTCAACTTTGATGCCGAGTTTCTCCTCCAACTCCTGTTCAATTCCCACAAGCACAAGAAGGCTTTTTCTCTCAGAGAACTCAACAAGAATATCAAGATCACTGTCAGCATTCTCCTCCCCTCTGGCATAAGAACCGAAGATCTTTACAGTAGATGCACCGTGCTTTTGAAGGATTGTAGCTGCCGTCTTTATCTTTTCATTCATAATCATATCCACTTCTAAAAACCGACTTACTAAAACCTAGATAATTATACACCATTTCGAAACAAAGTCCATTGGAACGGATAGTTATGCCCACTCCGGGTAGTCTGTCTGAATCAGGATGGATTGGATTAGAGAATGATAGGATTTGTATGGTCGAAATGCTTTCGCCCTTGTTGTTATTGCGAACCCGAAGGGTGAAGCAATCTCTAAATTCCTCACTCTTCATTCCGGTCCCTGAGCCCCGGGTACTGAGCTTGTCGAAGTGTCGAAGGGCTTGATTCCCTGATTAACATGATTAGCCCATCATCACCCTGAGTGGAGCCGAAGTCCCCTCCGGACATCGTCACCTTGCGCCTGTGCTGAGCCTGTCAAAATCCAGTTCTTGACATTAATTCTATTAAAAAATATAATCATTCTTTAAAATGGTTTCAGGATAGAAATGAAGAGAGGTTTATCTTGTGGATGATGGTGTTTGGAGGTTTTTGTGTGAGAGGGAGAAAAGAAATGCCCTTAAAAAACTGTTTAAAACGGGATGTAGATGTGTTTTTTTAGAAATACAGATTATGCCCCCACCATTGTGGAAGCAGAATATAGATATGTTTGAGATAATAGTAGGTTAGCATGAACAATATTTATCGTAAAGCTATATGTGTATTGATTGTTACTTCTTTCTTTAGCGTTGGATACGCGAAAAACAAATCATCTAATAGTGATAAACCGGACCCGGTTATAAGAATATCTGAGAATGAAATCATAAGAACTGAGAATGATATTATTGTTAATTTTGCCGCAATAGCAGATCAGGAGCTGGCTGAAGAATATTTGGGATTAGACACTGTAAAATCTAATATGTTGCCAGTGTTGCTGAAAATTACTAACAACAGAGATGAAATAATAAGAGTTGAACTGGATGATATGAAAATCAGCAATAACAATGGGACTAATTACAGCGTACTGCCTATCGGAGAAGCTGTAAAGAGAGCAAAAAAAAGTGATGCCTCAGTTGTTGCATTTATGATCTTTTTTCCTGCTGGAACAAAGGGGGCTGGAGACAGAGCGGCCGAAGCACACCAAACATTAGAGGTTGATTATCACAAAAGGTATTTCAAACCAACATTGTTAAATATTGGTGCTACAGGACAGGGGCTCATATTTATAGATGCTCCACAGGAAACACATATGCAGATGAGTTCAGCAGTTATATATTTCACATCCCTGATGACAAAAGAGAAGTATAAAATTGAATTTGAAATTGGAAAAAGTGAAACTGAATAATTATTAATCTTAAATGAGGAGGTTAAATATGAAACAACAAGTTAAATTTATGTCATTAATAATTCTTGCTTTGGGGTGTATATGTGGATGTACATCTACAATGAATGTTCAAACAGTAAATCCGAAATTCAATTCAATTGGTAACAAGAGAATAAGCAAAGCTGCTTTAATTACGGTAAAAGAATTTGATGTTAAAACCGAAGAAATGAAGAAAAATATTATCGGTGAAGCTAAAACAGGTGCTTTCAATGCAAAGACTCCTATTGTCAGCTCGGAATCGATCCCATCTATATTAAAAAGAAACCTTCAGAAAGGCTTTAAAGGTGTAGGATTTAGAGTTACAGAACCAGATATGGCAGAATACTTTGTAGAGGGTGAAATAGAACAATTCTGGGTTGATGAACAGGCAAATGGATTAAGCCTGGAGTACTCCAAGGCATATATCAAGTACGATGTAATAATAAAGACTATTGATGGAAAAGTCATATGGGCAAAATCTGTTGAAGATTTTTCTACCTCTGAAACATCTGTGGAAACAACAAAAAACAATATGCTAACATTAGAACAATCTATTATATGCTCAATTGCATCCATATTCAAAGATGATAGTTTCTGGGAAACTTTTTCCTCTAAAATGTAGACACAAACACCGATAGAAAACAACCATAACTATTCACTACTGGCTTTTCATTATTCACTGGTTTTCCGTCCTGCCAAAGGGAAATGAAGCGGTCATTCCTTACTTTGCTCCTCAAGGTCGTCCGTGTAAGCCCAGTCGCCATCCCTAAATACTATAATATGTCTACCATCTGCCTGAACCGCCACTAATCCTTTCCCTGAACAAACAGCTACCATTATGTGAAACTCACTTGGGCCGATCCCCGGGTGGGGGACAGCGATCAGCTTGGCCTCCCTTTTGAGCTTACCAAGATTATTACACTCCAGGGTCGAGGTCACAGCATCCTCAATATTCACTGCATCGTTGACCACAGGAATCCTGAAATGACGCCCCATGATTATGTCCTTCTTTCTTTTGGCAATCAGGTAAAGGTACTTCGCATCATCGGAAGTCACAAGGTGAAGTATGTACTCAACATCAGGGCAACCTTCAGCTGCCAGTAACTCTCTTATTTCTCCTGCATTGTTGAAACTTTCAAGACTGATGAATTCTTTATTATCAATTGCATACAAAAGAGCACCTGCCAGTTTCCCTGTGAGTTCCTCATCCCACTGCGCTAGTTTTAGACGACTCAACTCAAGTTCTGCTGATACCGTCCACACAGACAGGCTGAAAAAAACGCCCACTACTGCAATCATTAATCGTTTCATATCTCTTCTCCGGTTACTGAGTACTTCGACAAGCTCAGCAACCACCTGTCGAAGTGTTCATTTGCGACCGAAGGGAGTCACTGTTCTTCAGTGGTTTTTTATGCATTATGTCCCGATTTCTCTTAAATTATTTCTTTTTCATCCCAATAACAGGATAAAAATATTTTTCAGCATAATCAATAATTCCGATAATTTTTAAATACTCAGTCTGATTTATATACAATTCATCAATTTTCACTGCATTATCCAGAATAATTTTGTTGTCCTCGATTCTTAAATCACTGCCCGAAAAAAACCCTCCGATATGATATTCATTTTCAGACCTGTCGAGAACATCCGCCTCATATCCTTCCGGGATTTCCATAACAATTCTCTGTTTTGTATTTACCGGTGCTCTGAAAAGAATGGGCATTTCCCGGTCCTTTTCTTCAAAAGGAAATGATTCAATCCTTAATGGATTCAGCACTATTGATATATCGTCAGCGCCCTTATCTACACAATCCTTACATAAAACTTTGTATTTAAGCCGCAACTCACCGTTGACTTCGTCCAATTGCACATCCCAGCTTTCCAGTTCCATACCTGGAATATCTCTGAACTTATTTTCCATATTCTCTTTCCTGTCCTTCAGTTCAGCTTCAGGGTTCAGGAGCTGCCAGTTCAGATAACAGCTCTGGCCTCTGTGGATTTCCTTTGCTTCGTAACTAACGGAGTTATCCGGGAGAATATCCAGTTTTACTTCAACGGAGACTGAATTTTCAAATTCTGATACTTCAGGGGTCTTGATGAAACCGTCTTTATCAAGAAATTTCGACTGCATATCCTCCGATGGGGAAAGAGCAAGCCCCCAGACATCACAGCAATACCATGCAAGTTCTCCGAACCCAAGCCCCTTTTTTTGCGGTTGAAGCCATATGATTTCAGCCGTTCCCGGATTCACGGTCGCAACAGCAAATTCATCAAACTGGAAGTCGCCTGGGACTTCCTTGTCAAGAACTCCTTCATATAACGACTTTATTGCAACTACGGAAGCGTCAAATCCTGAAGCATTGAGCAGTGCGTGCAGGATGCCGGCACTTCCCAGACAGTCAGTCCTCGCACCCCCATGAAAATCATCGCTTTCATGATTTTCAGCAGAACCTTCGGGATATGAACAGGCAAACCCATAGAGCGCCTTAATCTGCTCAACCGGGTCATTTTTATCAGCAATTATTGATAAAGCTTTTTCTTTATCCGAATTTTTATCCAGCCAATAATAATCTGCCCATTTAAATGTTTTCCTTACTTTTTTCCAGTCTTTCTTTACAAAGCTTGCAGATTGTTGCTGAGGCCAGCGAGTAAAGTAAAAAACAGAAGGAAAGATATGTCTGATAGGCGGAATTAAAGGTTCATCCAGAATGGATCCGGAAGAAGAAAAACGCCAGCAGAAAGCGTTATTGACATCCAACCCTGCTGATTCGTAGAGTCTGATCTTTTTATCTTCCGCGTTTGTTTTGAACTTGTCAGCTCCGTTATATTCACGGCATATAGTGGTCCACTCTTCGGGCACAACGATAGTAATAGACTTATCAAGCACAGGCAGGCTGCTGTACAAAGAGAATTGATTTCTCAACTCGCCGATCCCATTTGTAACAACCTCTGTTACTATGTATTCAACTATGCAACCAGGTTCAGCCAAAGGGAACTTGAACCGAAGGTTCTTAATTGACCAGATTTTTTTCTCGTCCCAGGTAATGTCACTCTTTTTTAACAATATGGATTTACCTTTCGGACTGATAGTTCTGGCCATGATATTTATGGTTTTCCCTGACAGTGATTCAAATATCAATTCTGCATGTTTCAACCCTTTTTCGTTATTTATCTTGATTGCTTTATGTCGGCATTTAATAAGAGCTGCTTTGTATTTCTCGGTGACATGGTCCCACAGGATCACTGCATCTTCATCGGAGTATTGTTTCGCTTTCTTAAGCATCTCCGGTGTCACCTCAAGAAATTCCACCGGAAGATATGGATCATAGCCGACAGTGAAATCCATTGCAGAGGGACTGCTGATACAGGCAACCATTCCGAATATAAGTATTTTCAATATGGCTTTCATTTGTTGTTTCCTTCTATAATAGCAATTTCCTCTTCCGTAAGATTATACAATTCATAAACCAGCCCGTCTGTCTCTCCCTGTTCGACGACGACTTCTCTTTCGGTCGGGGGGAGGTTGTTTCTGTTTGAAACATCCCAGCCGAGGGATTCGAAGAAGGGGTTTAAAAAGTCAACCCGCGCCTGCGCTTCGTTGTATTTCGAGGAGAGATAGTGGTTGCGGTCATTGTCGAACTTCTCGACCAGGCTCTTTATTTCAGCGAAGGCTGTGTTTTTGCTCATTGTTCATGCTCGCCTGCGGTTTGGGTTATATTACCGGAGCGTTGCGATTATATGTTATCCCGGGTGTGAATTCAATGAAAATCCAGCGTTTGGTCATGAAAGTCAAAACTCAGATTGCGGAAAATCAATTTCCCCCGCTATGAAAACCATTTTGAAGAGCATAATTATTTCCGGGGTAAGATCAGGGACTTGCAGAATGAGCTTTCACTTGAGGAACCTGATGTAACCCATGTTACTGTCATCAATAATCTTGTAACGGAATGGCTTATTGTTCATATCGGAAAAATGGACAAGGAAGTAGCGTCGTTTAAAAGCTGAGCATTTCAATTGCATTGTAAACGGGGGGCATTAATGCGTTTACTGTTTTACAGTGAATATGTCCTGTAGCACAGCCATGCAGATAATTGCTATTGTATTTTGGTTTTCTGTTGGTTTATAATCAAGTCTTATCAAGGATTCAATGTGTAGGATATTCAAGGTCTCTTTTTCGCGTGTTAAATGGAGGTGTTGAGTTTATCTTTTGTCTCGTCTGTTGGCTTTGATTGTTTTTCATCTTTTCTAGAATAACCGGAGGCAGTAAATGAATTTCAGGGTCAGTGGTCTTATTTTTTCTTGTTGCATGGTTGTATCATTTTTATCAGGTGCCTTTTTCGCGGAGGAGCCTGACAGGAACTGGCTGGCTTCTGTCCAGGACAACATAAGAAAATCGGAATATAACATATCGAGACAGCCGGCAGACCCTATCGAAGGAGCTGAGGCCGAATACCAGGCACCGAACCGGGCGCAGGGGTTCAGGAGTTATTTTTCAGGGAAAGGCGTTCGGCTTATCCCGCGTGAAAAATTAGAGAAAAGCTGGACATGGGGTCTGGAATTCAGCAACCCGGGAGGGAAGGAACCGGAAATTAATGTTTCCGATAACCGGATTGAATATGACAGGGGAGATGTAATCGAATGGTTCATCAACGAGGAGAAGGGGCTGGAGCACGGTTTCACTGTTTATAAACAGGAATCCTCAGGGGAAAGTAATGAATCGTCCGAAACCTTGAACATCGAAATGAAGCTGACGGGCAGCCTCCACCCGAAATTCTCAGAGGACGGGCAGGCGATAGAATTTTACGATAATGGCAATGTTGCGGTACTCAGATACTCACAACTCAAAGTCAACGACTCGACAGGTGCCCTCCTTCCCTCTAGGTTCGTCGGCATTCCCGGCGGTGTCAGGATAGAAGTGGACGATTCGAACGCAGTCTATCCCGTGACAGTGGACCCGATCCTGACCACGCCGAGCTGGATTGGATACGAACAGAGCCTATCGGGATTTGGGTCAGATGTATCCACAGCCGGCGATGTGAATGGTGATGGGTATTCAGATGTTCTTGTCGGAGCATATTATTTTGACAATGGTGAAACGGACGAAGGAGCTGTTTATCTGTATCTGGGCAGTGCCTCTGGCCTGTCCTCTTCTTATGCTTGGTTCGTCGAGGGAAACCAGGCCGAGTCTTACTTTGGAGGGTCTATCGCTACGGCAGGCGATGTTAATGGCGACGGATACTCCGATGTCATTGTGGGTGCATCCAGCTATGATAGTGGGGAATCGGATGAAGGTAGAGCATATGTTTACCACGGCGGACCATCCGGTCTTTCCTCATCGCCTTCCTGGACAGATGAAGGTGATCAAATTGGTGCTCACTTCGGAGTCTCTGTGGCAACAGCAGGGGATGTGAACGGTGACGGGTACTCCGATGTCATTGTGGGTGCCAATGAATATGACAACGGAGAATTGAATGAGGGGATGGTTTTTGTATATTATGGAAGCTCTATGGGCCTCTCGATATCTCCCAACCAATACCTGGAAAGCGATCAGGTAGGCGGGTCACTCGGAGTATCCGTATCAACGGCAGGTGATGTCAATGCTGACGGGTATTCTGATGTGATAATTGGCTCGTTTTCCTTTGGAGATTCAGCATGGCTTTTTCTGGGCAGCGCATCTGGACTCGCTTCAACGCCAGCTTCCATCGTTGATCCCGGTTTAGACTGGTCATTTTTTGGATACTCGGTTTCCACCGCCGGTGATGTAAACGGCGACGGCTATGCGGATGTCATTGTGGGGGCATGGAATGCCTCTGCTTCATGGGGCGGAAATGGACAGGCATTTCTTTATTATGGAGGCGCAACAGGCATATCCACTCCTCCTGCTTGGATCGGAGAGGTTGATAAGGCTGGGGAATATGGAAGATCTGTGGCAACGGCTGGCGATGTGAACGGCGACGGCTACGCGGATGTCATTGTGGGGTCAATAGAATATACCCATCCTGAACAGTATGAAGGAGGGGCATTTCTTTACCTAGGAAGCGCTGATGGGCTCCCCACTACCCCTTCTTGGATAAGTGAAAGTAATCAAGAGGATAACTGCTGGTACGCAGCATCGGTATCCACAGCAGGAGATGTGAATGGTGACGGCTATTCGGATATCATTGTTGGATCTGAATTAAACTTCAATCCGTCGGGAGGTTATGGCGCTGCCTTCGTTTTCCACGGCGGGCCATCGGGGCCTTCAGAAACGGCCGGGTGGAGCGCTGAGGGCGACCAGATAGATGCGTGCTTCGGTGTTTCAGCCGCATCGGCGGGAGATGTGAACGCTGATGGTTACAGCGATGTGATCGTTGGGGCTTATTTATATGACAACGGTGAGAGTGATGAAGGAAAGGTTTTTCTCTATCTGGGCTCATCGTCGGGATTGTCGGTATCCCATTCATGGACGGCGGAAAGCAATCAAGAAGCGGCTCATTTTGGAGTTTCGGTTTCAACTGCTGGTGATGTTAACGGGGACGGCTTCTCCGATGTAATCGTTGGGGCGAATGCATTCGACAACGGAGAGAGTGATGAAGGAAAGGTTTTTCTCTATCTGGGCTCGCCGTCGGGTTTGTCAACATCCCCTTCCTGGACTGCCGAAGGCGATCAGGAATATGCTCGTTTAGGAATTTCAGCTTCAACAGCGGGTGATGTGAACGGTGATGGTTACAGCGATGTCATCGTTGGGGCTTATTTATATGACAACGGTGAGAGTGATGAAGGAAAGGTTTTTCTCTATCTGGGCTCATCGTCGGGATTGTCGGTATCCCATTCATGGACGGCGGAAAGCAACCAAGAGGCAGCTCAATTTGGAAGTTCGGTTTCAACCGCGGGAGATGTGAACGGTGACGGCTACAGCGATGTGATCGTCGGGGCTTGTTTATATGACAACGGAGAGAGTGATGAAGGAATGGTTTTTCTCTATCTGGGCGGGTCTTCCGGCCTTTCACACAACCCGGCTTGGACTGATGAAGGCGATCAGGAAAACAGCACTTTTGGACTATCTGTCGCGACAGCCGGCGATGTCAACGGCGACGGATATTCAGATGTGCTTGTAGGGATGCCTAATGAGGGCATAGGAAACGGAGGGGCAACATTCCTCTATTTGGGAGGTGTTTCTGGCCTTTCCTCCATGGCATCATGGACAGGTTATGGCGATAATATTGGTGCTATGTATTTCGGAAAATCAGTTGCAACAGCTGGGGATTTGAATGGTGATGGATATTCAGATGTGATTATAGGGGCTCCCGGCACTTACAACGGTGAAGTTTTTGAAGGCAGTGCTTTTATTTATCTTGGCGGGCCATCCGGCCTTTCAACGAACCATTCTTGGTCTGTCGAAAGCAACCTTGCATATGCATATTTGGGAGCTTCCGTTTCTATGGCAGGCGATGTGAACGGTGACGGCTACAGCGATCTCATCTTGGGCGCAAATGAATATAGCAATGGCCAGACTGATGAAGGCGCGGCCTACCTCTACTACGGCAACGGAGGCCCGGGCGTTCCTTTAAAACCGATGCAGAGGAGGACGGACGATTCAGCCAACATTTGCCACCTCGGGATGTCCGATTCGCAAACGGCTTTCCGTCTGGCCGCAGTAGGGATTACCCCTTACGGCCGTGGCAAGGTAAAGCTGGAATACGAAGTGAAACCGCTGGGAACATTGTTTAACGGAAGCGGCCTTGATGCAAGCTCAAGCTGGATGGATACGGGAACAATCGGCGTGGCACTGAACGAGCTTGTAGGCGCGCTGAACAACAACACAAATTACCATTGGCGGATGCGGCTTTTGTATAACCCCGTCACGACGCCTTTCCAGCAGAAAAGCAGGTGGTTCACGATACCTGTGAACGGCTCACAGGAGAAAGACCTCAAAACCTTCCAGAGCGCGGATATTTCCGTATCGCTTAATGATTCCCCCGATCCGATATGCCAGGCAGGGACGCTGACCTACACAGCCACGATATACAACGGCGGCCCGTCTGCTGCTGACGGGGTTGTTTTTACCGATACGATCAGCTCCGATTATCTGAACCCTGCTGCTGTCCCCAGCCAGGGATCTTGCCAGATTGTCGGCACGACTATAACATGCAACCTGGGAACGATAGCAAATGGATCGAACGCAACTGTAACAATAACAGGCCATCCTTCCGCAAGCGGCACTATCGGCAATTCCGCGACAGTCTCATGGGGAGGAAACGATCCTGATCCGGGCGACAACAGCGATTCAGAAACCACAGAGGTAACGCCCGGCACAGAGGTTGGGGTGACCAATGTTGATTCTCCCGATCCTGTTTGTCAGAACGACACTCTTACATACACTGTCACTGTCAGCAACAACGGGACAGAGACCGCGACTGGCGTTCAGTTTGTTGACAGCCTTGAAGCATCGTATATCAATCCGCTCGCAGTGCCGAGCCAGGGTTCATGTCAGATTGCGGGAACAACGGTCACATGTGATCTTGGAACAATCGCAGGCGGATCCAGTGCCACCATTACAATTACGGGGCAACCTTCTGTCGTCGGAAGCCTCGGCAACTTCGGGATGGTGACGATCAACGAATGCGATTCAGACTTGTTCAATGACAATGTCACCATCTCAACAGAGGTTCTTTCAGGCACAATATCGGCACCGGCAAGTCCTTCAGTGACTGACATCGACGCCTGCGCGGTGAGCAGCGTCACCGTGACCTGGGATGCGGTTGCGGGAGCTTCCGGTTACGATCTTCTCGTGGGAAGCACGGAAATTCTTGATGTTACAAGTCCCTACATCCACGAGCCGGGGGATTCTACGATGCGTTTCTATGCCGTGAGGGCGAAGAACGCCTGCGTAACAGGAAGCTGGAGTGGCAACACCCCCGGGACAGATTCAAACTGGTCGCCTGGAGAAGTCACAATAGACAGCATCACCGATAACGACCCATGCACGACAGGAATTACGATAACTTTTTCAGGCGGATTACCTTCCGCCAGCTTCTCTCTCCTGAAGGACGGGATCGAGGTTGAAACGGGGATAAGCAGTCCACATTCTTTCAATCCGATTGATCTTGACTCCCACAACTACACGGTGAGATCATACTACAATTCCTGCCATACCGATTCGGCGCCGTGGATCTTCGCCGACATCTACGACGCGCCTTCGATGCCTTCGATCGATTCTTTCGAAGATGTGGACGGATGCCTCCAGAACGGGATCAAGATCTACTTCACGGGCGGGACGCCATCAACACGGCACGCGCTCTTCGTCGGTTTCACGGAAGTGATGAGCGATGTCACGAGCCCCGTCACCTATGACCCAGGCGACACGAATGTGCATCCCTACCAGATAAGGACTTATAACAATACCTGCTGGAACGAACCGATGCCGCAGGGTTATGCCGACGAGGCTTGGCCGTCTCCGACTCAGCCCTCTATAACGGGCATCGCGGACGCAGACCCGTGCCAGATGAGCGGGATCTCGGTATCCTATTCGGAGGGAGCGCCTGCCGACCGTCACGCGCTCTACATGGACGGAAGCGAGCAGGCCCCCGCGATGACGGGTTCGCCGTATCTCTTCCTCGCTCCTGACACTTTACAGCACACTTATACAGTAAGGGCGTATAACAATTCCTGCTTCATTTCTTCAACGGGAGTGAGCGGGACTGACGCGGACAACACGACCGTCCCCGTAATAACCGGTCCGAATGAAAACACCTGTCCGGTCAAGACGGTCACTTTGACCACGCAATCCGGAATGAGCGATTATCAGTGGTATCTATTCGGAAGCCCCGTCGTCGGAGCGACCACGGACACCCTTGTCATCAATGAAGGAGAGGACGGCAATTATACCGTTTCGTTCACCAACGGGGGATGTTTCGGTATCTCCGCCGAACACATGGTGACGGTATGGTGGTGCCCTGCCGCGCCGGCTCCCGCACCGGACGGAAGTGGCGGTACTCAGCCTGTGAGCGTCTCTAAACTTCAGCCGGACGGGAGTCAGCTCAGATTAACATGGGATAGCGCATCATGTCCTGCATCGGACTACAACCTGATTTGGGGAAACTTAACCGAGCTTTCAACCTATATGCTTCAGGGAGGAGAGTGCCTTTTGGGAGCAGACGGAAGCCATGACTGGCCGACGGCAGCACCCGGAGACATATACATCCTGATAGTCGGCTACGAGAGCAATATTGAAAGCAACTGGGGAACTGACAGCAACGGAGATCCGAGGAACGGGTTAAATCCTTCCAATATATGTGACGCATGGTCCAGGGAGAACTCAACCACCTGTCCGTAAATGCCCTGATCCGGCACATCTTCTTTCTTTTTGTTTTTAAGGAGTTGCTTTCTTTATCATGGTATGCTATATTGCGTGGTTATTGTGTATAAGTATTCCTGTGTGAATTTAAGGAGGAACTATGACGCTCGAACAGGAAACGAAAGGCAAACTGATTAAAAAATTCGCGGTCCATAAGACTGACACGGGTTCGCCCGAGGTTCAGGTTGCCATTCTAAGTGAAAAAATAAACAGACTTACAGAGCATTTTAAAGAGCATGCTCACGACCATAACTCCCGGAGAGGACTTCTGAAAATGGTCGGACACAGAAGGAAGCTTCTTGATTATCTCAAGAGCAAAGACTTCGACAGGTACGAAAAACTAAGGACAAGTCTGGGAATAAGAAAGTAATTTCCCAGGATGCCCGGTCTTTTTGGGTGCAAATCTTCCCCCCATCCCCCACCTGAAATAGTTACTTCTAGAAGTTAGTGGCAGAATTATCTAGCTGAAAAAAGGAAAGCGATGAAAGAAAGAAAAATTTGCACCCGGACTATTGAGCTTGGGCACAGCCAGCTTGTTTTAGAAACAGGCAAAATCGCGAAACAGGCGGACGGAGCGGTTACAGTAAGATATGGAGACACAGTTGTTCTCGTCACCGCTGTGAGCGACATCAATCCCCGCGAGGGTGGGGATTTTCTTCCCCTCTCTGTTGATTACCGAGAATACACTTCCGCCGCAGGCAAAATCCCGGGTGGATTTTTCAAAAGGGAAGGAAGGCCCAGCGAAAAAGAAACGCTGACCTCCAGACTGATTGATCGCCCTATAAGACCTTTGTTTCCTGACGGTTACTGTTATGAAACACAGGTTCTTGCCTTTGTTTTGTCTTCGGATCAGGAAAATGATGCTGATGTCCTTGCCCTTACAGGCGCCGGACTCGCCCTTTATGCATCCAACATTCCTTTCAAGCAGCCGGTTGCCGGTGTAAGAGTCGGATATATCAACGGAGAACTGGTTATTAACCCGACATTTAAAATGCTTGAGGAAAGTTCTCTGGATCTTGT
Organism: uncultured Acidobacteriota bacterium; assembly: GCA_964509835.1. GTDB lineage: Bacteria > Acidobacteriota > CAZDZC01 > CAZDZC01 > CAZDZC01. The sequence goes on along the minus strand of CAZDZC010000017.1, from coordinate 31,379 downwards.
TGTTGCCGGAACATCAAGCGCAATTGTAATGGTTGAGGCAGGCGCAAGTGAGGTTGAAGAGGATATCATGCTGAAAGCGCTTGATTTTGCGCACCTCAACATTAAAAAAATCATTTCCGCAATGACCGAGATCAGAAATGAGATCGGAATTACAGATAGAATATTCACACCTTCGACAAAAAATGACACCGTTTACGCGAAAGTGAATTCCTTGTTCTATGACAAACTGTTCGAAGCAGTTCATGTTGTGGATAAAATGGAACGCAGAGATGTGGTTAATGCCCTTTCAAAGCAATTGATGGACGGACTTTCAGAGGAAGAACTGCTCAATAAGAATGAATTTCTCAACGCTTTCACTGACATTCAGAAGAAAATTGTCAGAAAGGAAGTCGTCCATGAAAAGAAAAGACCGGACGGAAGATTGCCTGACGAAATCAGAAAAATTACCTGTGAACAGGGAGTTCTTCCGAGAACACACGGTTCGTGTCTTTTCACCAGAGGCGAAACACAGGCTATTGTTTCAGCAACCCTTGGAACTCCTGCAGATGCCCAGAGAATTGACGCTCTGGAAGGAGAGTCATCCAAGAGATTTATGCTCCATTATAATTTCCCTCCGTTCAGCGTAGGGGAAGTGTGGATGCTTCGCGGACCGAAAAGAAGGGAAATCGGTCATGGCGCTTTAGCGGAAAGGGCCATCAGGCCCCTGATCCCCAAAGAGGAGGATTTTGCATACACTCTGAGGATTGTATCCGATATTCTTGAATCTAACGGATCATCTTCGATGGCTTCTGTCTGCGGAGGAAGCCTTGCTCTATTTGATGCAGGGGTTCCGATGAAAGCTGCCGTGGCTGGAATAGCAATGGGGCTTATGATGGAAGGTGACAAATATACCATTTTGAGTGACATAGCAGGTTACGAGGACCATTTCGGTGATATGGATTTCAAAGTCACAGGAACCCGCAATGGAATAACAGCCCTCCAGATGGACATTAAAATCGAGGGCGTAAACATGGATATTATGCGTCAGGCTCTTGAACAGGCAAAAACCGGGAGAAACAGAATTCTTGACATTATGGACAGCGCGCTTCCTGCACCCAGACCCGAGATTTCAATATACGCTCCCAAGATGGTGACCTTGGTTATTGACAAAGAAAAGATCAGGGATGTCATCGGTTCGGGAGGCAAAACAATCAGATCCATTATTGAAAGAACCGGCACTGAAATTGACATTGAGGATGACGGCACCGTAAATGTTTCCGGGGTTTCGGGAGAGGCAGTAGAAAGAGCTGTCGCTATTATAAGACAGCTTACAGAGGAAGCCGAGATTGGCAAGACCTATCTGGGAACGGTAAGATCACTTAAGGAATACGGCGCTTTTGTCGAGATACTGCCTGGAACTGACGGCCTTCTGCATATATCGGAAGTTGCGGACTACAGGGTCAAGAATATTATGGATGAACTTGAGGAAGGCCAGGAAATCCTTGTCAAGGTCATCGGTATTGACGAAAGAGGAAGGATCAAGCTCAGCAAAAAGGACGCTGTGCAGGAGATTGAGAAAAACAATCAGGACTGCTGATATCAACCAATGATCTTTATAAAAAGGCTGACCTGTCCGTCAGCCTTTTTTTTCATGTCTTATCCTGTTTTTACTGTCAACCACGATTATCCGGGGTTTGAAATCGGAAAGCTCTGTTTCGTCAAATGATGCGTAGCTGACAATTATCACGAGGTCGCCTTTGCCTGTAAGGTGTGCAGCCGCCCCATTCGTGCATATAACCCCGCTTCCCGCGGCCCCTTCGATTGCGTAAGTAGTCAATCGGCTCCCATTTGTTATGTTATAAACATCCACCTTCTCAAAAGGAATGATGTCAACAGCGTCCATCAGTGTTTTATCAATGGTGATGCTTCCGATGTAGTCCAGATTGGCATCAGTAACGGTAGCACGGTGAATTTTGGATTTAAGCATATCTCTTTTCATGGTTGTTTCATCTTTTGACCAGAACATTGTCAATCAGTCTTGTGCTTCCGACATAAACAGCGAGCGCTATGAGGGCACTGCCCTTTATTTTTTCAAGCGGAAGCAGCGTTTCAGGATCAACAACGCTGACATAATCAATCCTGCTGATTTCATTGGCGGATATGATATTTGTTATGCTCTGTTTAATTACTTCAGTTCTTGTTTCTCCGCCGGAAACTAGTCTTTCTGCCTCGGTCAGGCTTGAATAAAGAGAAAGGGCCGCGGGTCTTTCATCGGGCTTAATATACTTGTTTCTTGAACTCATCGCCAGGCCGTCCTTTTCCCTTATTATCGGTTCGATAAGTATTTCAGTGTCAAGATCAAGGTCTTTCACCATTCTTTTGATAATAATCGCCTGCTGAGCGTCTTTCTGACCGAATACCGCAAAATCAGGCCTTACTATATTAAACAGCTTCAGAACAACCGTGCATACCCCCTTGAAATGTCCTGGGCGGCTCAAACCGCACAGCCGGGATGATAAATCTTCTGTGTTGACAAAAGTCTGATATCCGGGTGGATATATTTCTTCATTTTCGGGAATGAAAAGATAATCAACCTTTTCTTCCGCAGCCAAATCGTTATCCCTCGTTAGATTGGAGGGATAAGTACTTAGATCTTCATTTTCCCCGAACTGGGTTGGGTTTACATAAATGCTTACCACTGTTTTGTCTGCAATTGATTTTGCTTTTCTCATCAGATGCAGATGCCCGTCATGAAAATACCCCATAGTGGGAACCAGCGCTATTGTCTGTTGCGATTTTGAAACATTTCTGCAGAGGGATTTCAATCTGGATATTTTTTTTGTTATCTCCATAGTTAAACTTCCTCTTTTATAATCTCTGTGTGATATGATTCAGCGTCCGACGGGAATGACCCGCTTCTGACATCCGCACTGAAACTCATAACAGCGTCAGTTATCGTTTTATTCAGATTTGCGTAAGGTCTTACGAATTTCGGCGCTTTCCCCAAACTGTAACCAAGCAAATCATGAAATACAAGGACTTGTCCGTCGCAGTCGGGGCCAGCGCCTATCCCGACAGTTGGAACCTTAAGTCGTTGTGTAATATACTTTGCCGTTTCTCTGGGTATGCCTTCCAGTACAATTGAAAAAACACCGGCCTCCTGAATTGCTTCTGCCTCTTCAAGCAGTAAATCCGCCTCCGCTTTCCTTTTCGCCTGCACCTTGTATCCTCCGAATCTGTTGACTGATTGAGGGGTAAGTCCGATATGACCCATAACGGGAATTTCTGAATCCACAATTGCAGATATAACTTCTGTTCTCTTCTTGCCACCCTCAAGTTTTACCGCCTGCGCTCCCGTTTCCTTGATTATCCTTCCTGCATTTATTACTGCGCTTTCAGTAGAAGAATGATATGACATAAACGGCATATCGGCTATTACAATCGCCCTTGAAACTCCCTTGACTACAGGAGCAGTATGATGAATTATGTCTTCAATGGTTACCGGAAGAGTGCTGCTATAACCCAGAACGACCATTCCCAGCGAGTCGCCGACAAGGATCATATCAACACCGGCACTGTCAACAATCATGGCTGACAGAAAATCGTAAGCAGTCAGCATGACGATCTTCTCGGCACAGCCTTTTCTTGCCGAGATATCAGGTATTTTCAGAGGATTCTGATTCATACGGTTCACCTTTCTGCCCATCCTGTATCAACAGGCTTGAGCGAAACAGGAAGAAGCGGGAAATAATCCTTCCTGGTTACAGGTCAATTATTCCCCGGAGGGACATAATACTTTACTCCCTTATCCATCTCCCTAATGGTTTTAACTAGATCATCAAGGTCTTCTTTTCTGTTGACAAAGTCAATATCCGAAGTATTTATTATCAGAAGTGATGACCCTGTGTAATGATAGAAAAAATAGTTATAAGCGTTATTCAACTCCTTTATGTATTTTTCGGAAATTTTCTTTTCAATTGCCCTTCCCCGGTTTTTTATCCTTTTGACAAGAACAGAATCATCCGCCTGAAGAAAAATCACAAGGTCAGGATGGGGAAGATTCTCCTCCAGGGCATTATACATCTTTTCATAGATGAGAAGCTCACTGTCATCCAGCGTCAGGTAGGCAAAAATCTTGTCCTTTGCAAACATATAATCACAGATGGTCAGTTTTCTGAACAGGTCCTGCTGTTTAAGTTTTTTCTGCTGATTATATCTGCTTAGCAAAAAGAAAAGCTGCGCCTGAAAAGCTGATCCGTCAGCATCATTATAAAAATTCTCAAGAAAAGGATTGTTGACTTCCTCCAATATTTTTTCGGCATCAAGGCGCTCGCAAAGCAGATTTATGAAACTGGTCTTTCCGACGCCAATGGGGCCTTCCACAGCTATGTAATTAAACCTCATTACTGGCTCTTTACCTCAATGCACAATTATAATGCCGTAAGATTGGAAATTCAATCCGCATCGTTCCCAAAAACAATCCTGGGCTGCAAAAGCACATTTCCGTCAGATTCCGTAACTTCAGCAATCGCAATAAGATCACCTTCTAAGTTCTTCACGCCAACCATATTGTGCACACTATCAGATTCAAAACTTTTGTCCATAATGATCGGATTACCTCTTATCACGGTATTTGCCTCGGCTTCACTAAGGGTGACCTTCTCCATTTCAAGAGGAATATCTCTCATTGATATCATAAAGTCATACACATTTCTGTTCAGAAGTTCTTCAAGATCAACTGCCTGTTCAATCAGAAAAGGCCCGTTCATCGTCCGCATAAGCTTTGTAAGGTGAGCGCCGCATCCTATTGTTTTCCCGACTTCATACGCAAGACTTCTTATATATGTTCCGGATGAGCACTCGACTGAAAATGACACATTCTCCGGTGATATAATATCAAAGGAAATATTGTAAATAATTGACCTGACAGCGCTTCGCTCAATATCAACGCCCTTTCTGGCATATTCGTAAAGTCTTGTTCCGTTGATTTTTTTTGCGGAGTACATAGGCGGAAGAAGCTCAATCTCGCCGGTGAATTTTCTGAATATTATCTCAAGCGCAGATCTGTCAATAGGCGGAGGTTTTTTTTCAGAAAGGATTTTCCCTGTCAAGTCATAAGTGTCGGTTGTAACACCAAGTTTAATTTCGCCGCTGTAGCCTTTTCTGGAAGCAGAAAAAAATCTTGCAAGCCTGGTTGCCTTGCTAAAGCATAATGGAAGCACTCCGGTAGCAAAGGGATCGAGTGTCCCAGTATGCCCGATTTTTTTTATTCCGGATTTTTTCCTTAATTCGTCAATCACCCTGAACGAAGTCATGCCGGACGGTTTATTTACAACTATTATGCCTGAATTCTTCAATACTGTTCCGGAGGATAAAAATCAGATGCCGAATTCAACAGAAATTTTATCCAGCATTGTTTTTCGGACTTCGTCGAACGAGCCCCTCAGTGTGCAGCCAGAGGCATGCTTATGACCTCCTCCGTCAAAATGCTTTGCAATTGCCGAAACATTGTAGTCACCCTTGGAGCGCATGCTGATCCTGTGAACCCCTGGTTCTTTTTCCTTGAAGAAAAGGGCTATCTTGACCCCGCTTATAGACCTTGGATAATTAATCAATCCGTCGGTGTCTTCATTGCAGGCCTGAAGGTCAACAAAAACCTCATAGGGCATTTTCATCCATGCTATCTGTCCGGTTTGATCACGCTCCAGGGTTGAAAGAGAGAATCCGAGAAGTTTCATTTTTCTGAAAGGTTGGTTTTCAAAGCACAACTGCGCAATTTCAGAAGGATTTATCCCCAGTGCTGTCAGTTCTCCGCATGCGGTCAGAGCATACGCAGAAGTATTCGAAAATTGAAAAGACCCCGTATCCGTAACAATCGCAGTATAAAGACAGGTAGCTACCTCGGGCGTAACATCAACCGGAAGTTCTTTTATCAGTTCGTAAACCATGAGCCCCACAGCAGCTGAATCAAGGTCAACCCAGTTCAGAGTGCCGTAACAACTGTTCCCGGGATGATGGTCAATATTCACGATATTGTTTTCCAATTTAATGCCGGATAACCCGGAACGCTCTACGATTCCGCATTCAAGAAGGATTGTGGCATCAAAGCTGCCGGAAACGGCATCAGATTTTTTTATAATTCCGCTTGAAGGAAGAAACTCATAAATTGCCGGGACTTTATCTTTATTTATGACCGTTACCTTCTTTCCCATGGCGGTAAGCGAAAGGTAAAGCGCAAGCTGTGTCCCGATAGTGTCGCCGTCCGGGTTGACATGGGCAGTTATCAGAAATGACCTGCTGTCGTTAATGACAGCACATATGCGTTCTATTATGCGAAATCTTTCAGGATTTGTTTTCTCGGTGGATTTTTTCAAGTGCTTTCTCAATTTTTTCTGCTTGTTCTATTGTACTATCATACAAGAATGAAAACTCAGGAGTATGCCTCATGCTCACAGCTTTACTGACGCATAACCGCAGAAATCCCGAGGCATTTTTAAGGATATCAAGGGATTGTTTTTTATCATCCGCATTACCCAGAACAGAAATATAAACCTTGGCATATCTTCTGTCCGGACTGAGTTTAACATGATTCACACTAATAATCCCCAGCCTGGGATCGCTGAGTTCTTTTAAAATGATATTGCTCAAATGAAATTTCAGAAGTTCCTGAATTGTATCAATCTTCGCCATCAGAGCAGAATCTTAAGTAGTAAAAGCATAACCGTCACCATCATCTATTTGAGGCTTTTAATCCTTACCTCGACCCTGTCATACGCTTCGATAACATCGCCGACCTTTATATCATTATAGTTTTCTACCGCCATCCCGCATTCATAACCGTCCTTGACTTCCTTTACATCATCCTTGAATCTTTTCAGAGATGAAAGTCTGCCATCAACTATAACGATGTTATCTCTTATGAGTCTTATTTTAGATTTTCTGTTTATCGTACCTTCCGTTAATATACATCCGGCAATTGTTCCGAACTTGGATATCTTGAAAAGTTCCCTCACTTCTGCCCTGCCGAGAAAAACTTCCTTGTAAACAGGCTCCAGTAATCCAAGCATAGCATCTTCTATTGATTTTGTTATTTCATAAATAACATCATATACCCTGATTTCCACATGGCTCTTTTCCGCAAGCTGAACCGCTTTAGGTTCAGGCCGGATATGAAAGCCTATTATTATGGCATTTGAAGCTGACGCAAGAAGCACATCGCTTTCGTTGATCGCTCCTACACCGGAATGTATGATATTGACCTTAACCTTGTCAGTGCTCAACTTCAGAAGGCTTGCCGAGAGAACTTCCGAAGAGCCGTAAACATCGCATTTCAGTATAAGATTAAGCTCCTTCACTTCCCCTTTTGTAATGCTTTCATAAAGATGCTCAAGGCTTAAACGGGATGTTTCCTGAAGTTTTTTCTGCCGGAGTTTTTCCTTTCTGTAGGAGACTATCCGTTTTGCTTCTTTATCAGATGGAATTGCCTGAAAAGTATCACCGGCTTCAGGAATTCCTGTAAAACCTGTCACTTCAACAGGTGTAGAAGGACCTGCTGACATAATTGGTATGTTCTTGTCGTTGAACAGCGCTTTTACTTTACCGCTTGTAGTTCCAGCAATGAAAGGTTCACCGACTTTAAGGGTCCCTTTGTGTACAAGAACGGAGGCAACAATTCCTCTGCCGCTTTCCCGGTGAGAGTCAAGAATCGTTCCGGTGGCCGGGCGGTCCGGATTTGCGCGCAGATTTTCCAATTCGGCAACAAGAAGGATCATCTCCAGCAGCTCCTTTATGCCTTGGCCCGTTTTGGCTGAAACCTTGACAAATATTGTGTCTCCTCCCCATTCCTCGGGAACAAGATTTCTTTCGGAGAGCTGTTGCATAACCCTGTCCGGATTCGCTGCAGGTTTATCCATCTTGTTTACGGCGACAATTATAGGCACCTTTGCTGCTTTAGCATGATTGATTGCTTCTTCCGTCTGAGGCATAACTCCGTCATCAGCAGCAACCACAAGAATAACCATGTCGGTTATCGAAGCGCCTCGCGCCCTCATCTTGGTAAATGCTTCGTGACCGGGAGTGTCAAGAAAAACGATGCCTTTTCCCTTGTTATCAACATAGGAAGCACCGATATGCTGAGTAATTCCCCCAGCTTCACGGTCAACTACATGTGTGTGCCTGATATAGTCCAAAAGGAGTGTTTTACCGTGATCCACATGCCCCATTATTGTGATAACAGGAGCTCTTTCCTTAAGGTTCCCCTCTTCTTCTGCAATGTCCTCGCGGAGGGAGGCTTCCTCCTCAAAAGATACAAATTCTGCATCCATCCCGTAGGATGAAACTATCTCCTTTATAATTGCAGAATCAAGGCTCTGATTTATCGTGGCCATAATACCCTTGAGAAAAAGCTTTTTCTGAATGTCCTTTGATTTCACATTCAGTTTCTCGGAAAGATCCTTGAGAGTGATCCCTTCCATCAGGTGGATAACTCCGGTATCTTTTTCGAAATCTTTTCGTTTTTGTTCCTTTTCCCGTTCTTTTTCCTTTTCTTTCTGATGTTCGCTTACATCAACAACCCTCTTCTTTTTCTTTGAAGGAATATGGTCTTTTTTATCCTCAACAACAGGCCTTAAAAGGCGTTTCCGGATATCTTCCGCATCATTTTCTTCAATCGCGCTCATATGCGATTTTGCTTCAATACCAAACTTGGCAAGGATGCTTAGCAGCTCCTTGCTGCTCATGTTCAGTTCTTTCGCAAGCTCATGAACCCTCGGTTTGGACATCTATCTCACCTCCGCCTGCATTTGTTTCACTGGGCATATCAGTTGAAACTTCTGTTGGTTTCTTTTTCTTCTTCTTTTTCTTTTTCTTGCGCTTTCTGATTTTCTTTGCAATTTCACGGGCTGATTCAAAGATTTTTTCAGCGCTCTTTTTGCCTATCCCGGGAATATTCAGAAGGTTTTCCAGTGACGATCTCACAATATCAATCGAATCAAAATACCCTGCATCAAGAAGAAGCTGGGCGGTTTTTTCACCTACTCCCTCAATCTTCTGAAGGGTGAGGCGTGCATTCTGCATCCGTTCCATTTCAATCTGAACTTCTCGCAGTTTGTCAGTTTCGCTCTTGATGTCTATTTTCCAGTCAATAAGCTGAGCTGCAAGCCTTACATTCTGACCATTTTTACCTATCGCGAGGGAAAGCTGGGTATCTTCAACCACAACCTCCATTCTTCGCTGTTCCCTGTCTGTTATATTTATCCTGTTCACTTTGGCAGGGTTAAGAGCATTCTTTACAAAAACTGCGGGATCTTCCGAATATTGAATTATGTCAATTTTTTCGCCGTTCAGTTCCTTTATAACATTCTGAACGCGGTAACCCTTCATTCCCACACATGCGCCCACAGGGTCAATATCTTTTTCCGAACAGGTGACCGCTAATTTTGTCCTCTCTCCCGGCTCCCTGACACATCTCTTTATTCGGACAATTTTTTCATAGATTTCAGGAACCTCCTGTTCAAACAGTTTTTCCACCAGTCTCGGTTCAGCTCTTGAAACAACAATCTGCGGACCTTTGGCCACAGCTTCAACATCAACTATGATAGCTTTGAATCTGTCTCCGGGATTGTAAACCTCGTTCTTCATCTGGTGTTTTTTGGTTATCACAGCCTCAACCTTTCCCAGATTCACGATTACGCTTGTGCGCTCAAGTCTTTTAACAATACAGTTTACGACCTCGCCAACCTTTGTGCTGTATTTATCAAAAATATTATCCCGCTCTGCCTCCCTGACCTTCTGATAAATTACCTGTTTCGCGGTCTGGGCTGCAATCCTGCCAAGTTCGGCAGTAGAGACCGGTATTTCTAGGACATCTCCTATCTCCGCGTCTTCCTTGATTTTTTTAGCTTTAGACAAAGTGATATGCGCATCAGGCTCCTTAACTGTCTTAACGACTTCCTTAATTTTGAAAAGTTTGATATCAGAGCGGCTTTTGTCAAATCTGGCTACAAAATTTTCTTCGCTTTTGTAGAACTTTCTAGCCGCTGCCTCCATCGCTTCTTCGGCCGCCTTGATGACAAGATCTATGTCTATATCCTTATCTCTTCCCACATGTTCCAACGCTTGGAAGATACTTTCGTCCATCACATACTCCTAATATTCAGCTGAAAGATTTGCTTTTGAAACCGCTTCAAAGGGAATTTCGATGTCGCCGTCCTTCCCCTCAAGCTTAATATTCCCGTTTCGGCAATCTTTCAACTTGCTTTTAAAATACTTCGCGCCTCTAACAGGCATAAATGTTCTTATCTCAACGGTTTTACCGATCTGACGAATGAAATGCTCGGGTGTGACCAGAGGCCGGTCAAGTCCTGGGGAAGATATCTCAAGTGTGTACGAATCAGGAATGATATCCTCAACTTCCAGTTTAGCCCCCAGCCTGTGACTCACTTTTTCACACTCTGAATGGCTTATTCCGGATTCACTGTCAATATAAACACGCAGCAACCAGGATTTCCCTGATTTACGGAAATCCATATGATAAAACTCAACATTTTCCGCAAGGGCTGACTCTTTAGCCAAAACCTCAATCCTTTTTGACAGCTGCATTTCAAATTGACCTACAACAAAAAAGTGGGCAAAGCCCACATTCAAACAACCACAATCTAAAATCGTATCACAATATCAGAGAAATAGCAAGGAAATCCCCCGAGCTAATATCAACGGATCGAAAATTATTTGATAACATCCTCCCACATACGGAACTGAACCGTATCATCGGATGAGAACATTTTTTCGAATATCCTGTTGTTTGTTTCTCTGAGCCTTTCAGAAAGAACTTTCGAGAATGCTCTCCAGAGCTTCAGACCTAGAAGGGTGTTCCAGTTCAATATTATTTCAAGATCCAGCCTGTTTACAAGCATTAGTTCACAATCGGTTTTCGCTGTCACCGCGGCAGAATGCGGATAGTCGTCAATCAGTGACATTTCACCGAAAAATTTAGGAGGTTCGAGCACAGTCAGGAGGCTTTTCCTGCCGTTTCTTTCCTTTTCAACCGTAACCGTTCCCTTTTTCAATATGTAAAGCGAATCTCCCGGTGTACCCTCCTTTATAATAACAGTTCCTGCCGGCACAGCCAGTTCTCTGACGGATCTGCTTACCTCAAAAAGCTCTTCATCCGTCAGATCCTGAAATATTCCAACATTACTCAAGAATTCATTGTATTCCATTGCTTCCCCTTATTCGAACGAAAGAGCTCTTTCAAAATCACCTGCGTTTGAAGATGCCGCGATGGCGATCTCCCTGGTTATCCTGCCTTCCCTGAAAAGGTCTGAAAGATGCTGATCAAATGACTGTGTCTGGTAAACATCTTTTCCCTTCTCAATGAAATCTCTTATCAGGGATGTTTTCTCTTCATCCTCAATGCAGTTTTTAATTGATTCGGTTAACCTCATTATTTCCATCGCAGGGACCCTTCCTTTACCATCGCTTGTTATTATCAGGCGCTGGGAAATAATTGCCTTGATTGTGGATGATATCTGATATCTTACCGCCTGATGGTGATCAGCCGGGAACACATCAATTATCCGGTTGATGGTTTTTGCGGCATCCAGCGTGTGAAGGGTGCTGAGCACAAGATGTCCCGTTTCAGCCGCTTTAAGAGCAATCTCTATGGTTTCCTTATCACGCATTTCACCCACTAGAATAATATCCGGATCTTGTCTTAACGCTCTTCTCAGTGCAGTCGCAAAGTCCTGCGCGTCCGTTCCTATTTCTCTCTGGTTTATTGAGCACATTTCGTCAGGATGAATGAATTCAATAGGATCCTCAATTGTAAGAATATGAGCCCTCCGCGTGCTGTTGATATACTTAATCATAGCTGCCAGAGTGGTGGATTTGCCGCTTCCCGTTATTCCGGTGACCAGAATAAGTCCTCTTTCTTCTGCGCAAATGTCTTTTATTACAGGGGGAAGTCCAAGGTCTTCGATATTTGGAATTTCTGTCGAAATAACCCTTAGAACCGCTGAATATGTTCCGCGTTGCCTGAAAATATTAACCCTGAACCTCGGGCCGTTTTTAAGGCTGTATGATGTGTCCAGGTCCTTAATCTGCTCAAGCTCATCCTTATCGGGAACAAAAACCTGAACGATTTTCTTGGTATCATCCGCTTCAAGCGGTCTGAATTTGGCGGTTCTTATCTCACCGTTAATTCGCAGAATGGGAGGACTTCCCACCTTGAAGTGGAGGTCAGAAATGTTCCCCGGTGAAAGTTTGAGGAGGGATTCGAGAAAGGCATTGAAATCCATTTGCTATTTCTCCTCTGATATCATAACACTGGAACCCGAACGATTGATCTCGTTTTCCATTTCCAGTATTCTTGAGTTACAGAACTCATTCAGCTCAGTTTTTCTGGGAGTATCCGGGGACAGATTAAGTTGAGCGACCGAATTATAATAAGCAGTGTTGGCCCTTTTCAAATCTCCGGTATTCCTGTAAAGTTCTCCCACCAAACAGAAAGCTTCAGCCCTCAAAGGATGGTTCTCCTTGTAAGTGCCTGCCACAAATATATATGCTTTAATCTGGTATTTGGGCCATTCCTTTGAGGAATAAGACGATTTCTTTTTTCCGTTCACCTCTTTTTTGATCAGGTCAAGCTGTTCCCATGCTTGAGTTTCCGAAGGGTAATGTTGAGGCCTGTCAACCTGAATTTCATCCCACCAGTCAGGATTGCTCATTTTTATAACTTTTTCCTCAATCAGTTTGACATTGTCCTGATCTGCAAACGATAAAAGAGAAAAAAGCAAAATCAGAATGAAGAAAAAACACTTTTTTGCCATATCATTCCTCCCAGTTCACTTTAATATCATAACTGCTTATCTTCTGGCCCAGCTTGGGTCTCGGAGCCATTATCTTAAATCCGCAGCTCTCCGTGCTTTTAAGTGATTGTTTATTGACAGCCTGTTTCATCGTACCGGCAAGTCTGTCATACTGATCATAGAAGTCCACTTCAAGGGCGACATTCTTAACAGCAACAGACAAAAGGTTCTGAACGGATCCTTCAATGAAAACCTGGCCAAAAAGCCGGTAAGAGTTCTCCTCGATAACAGCAACGGTATTTATTTGCCCTTTTTTTACAGGAGCAAGGTCTGTTACTGTCACCCGGGGTTCAACATAATTATCCGCTGCTTTCCCGCTGTTCATATCCAGGGTTGCTTTCCAGTCAATGCTTTCTTTCAGAATATATGAAAGTGCACTTTTCCCGCTTCCGTCAACAAGTGTCACCTTTATCGTCTGATTGGCGGTGTCCAATCCGGCTGAATCTTCGACTATCCTGAAAACCGCCCCGGTTTTCCATACAAGATAGTCCCCATTCACAGAAAAGCAAACAGTTCCGAAACACAATATCAAGCAAAAAACGGTTCTCATAAAAGCTCCTTGCATTTATCAACGCCGTAATTTAAACATATTCAGAATTATTGTCAAGGCATTGCGGTTCAAACGATATTGGAGCATCTGCTTCAATATCATTCAACTTTTCTTGAATAAGTGCTGCATCTAATCTATACTGAACGGCTTATTTATGGAGAGATAACAGCAACAATGTCTGAAACCGTCATTTTAGGAGCCGGGCTTACAGGGCTGGCATCAGCATATTTTCTGGGGAAACGCCCATATGTTCTTTTTGAAAAAGAAACTGACCCCGGCGGGCTTTGCAGAACAAGACGGATAAAAAAATACCTGTTTGATTATACCGGCCACCTTCTTCATGTCAGGAACAATAAAACAAAGGATTTGCTGAACAAGCTTATGCCTTCGAATCTTTCTGTTACGGAGAGAAAGGCTTCTGTTTTTTCGCTTAACCGATACACGGATTATCCTTTCCAGGCAAATCTAAAAGGTCTTCCAAAAGAAGTAATCAGGGACTGCATTCTCGGATTTATTAAATCTTCCGGGGATGAAAGCTCAAGCCCTGAAAATCTTGAAGAATGGTTTATTTCAACCTTCGGAAGCGAAATTGCCAAACGGTTTATGATCCCATACAACACAAAACTCTGGCAGAGGGATCTTAAATCAATGAGCTTCGACTGGGTTTCATGGTCTGTCCCGAGACCCACGCTTGAGGAAGTGATTAACGGCGCACTAGGCATTCCCAACAGGGAGTTTGGCTACAACCCCAGATTTTCATATCCGAAGGAGGGAGGGATAGCCTCGCTCATAAAATCTTTTGCAGAAAAACTGAATACCGGGGTTAGCACCGGTAAAAATGCTGTCGGAATTGATCCGGGCAAGAAAATCGTCATGTTTAATGATGGTTCTGAAGCCGGATACGAAAGGCTCCTCTCCACAATCCCGCTTAACGAACTTGTAAAGATAATAACTTCCGCTCCGGAAAGAATCCGCGAGCTTGCGGACGGGCTTAAGTGGGTGAATGTGCTGGATATAAATTTGGGAGTCAAAAGAGCAAATTTAAATGGTTCCCACTGGGTATATTTCCCGGAAGAAAAATTCCCTTTCTACAGGGTAGGCTTTCCTGCAAACTTCTGCAATTTCATGGCTCCTCCGGGATGTTCAACCATGTACATAGAGGTATCGTACAATCCTGACAATAATATTGATAAGGGCGATATTTACAATGATTGCATAGACAAACTTATAGAAACAGGGATACTGAGGGATCGGAGGGAAATTGATGTATCCGAAATGATCAGCATAGAACCTGCATACATAGTGTTTGACGATCACAGAAAAGAAGCTCTGCCCGAAATAATGGAATATCTTGAAGGGATGGATGTTTATTCCATAGGCCGTTACGGTTCCTGGGATTACCTTTCAATGGAAGACTGCATCCTTCAGGCTGGGAATACTGTGAAACGGATTTTAAAATGAAAATAAAAGTAGTACATATAATAACAAAGCTGGAACTCGGCGGTGCGCAGCAGAATACGCTTTACACCGTTGAAAATCTGAACAGGGAAAAATTTCAGGTTTATCTTCTTTCTGGCGCGGACGGGTATCTGGTTGAAAAGGCTAAGTCCATAAAGCATGTCGAATTTATACCCGTTCACACGATGGACAGACCCCTTTCGCCTGTCAAGGATATTAAAGCAATTCTGGAAATCAAAAAAATACTTCAAAGAATAAAACCCGACATTGTGCACACGCACAGCTCCAAAGCAGGAGTTCTGGGAAGATGGGCAGCCAGGTTAGCGGGGGTTCCTGTGATAATTCACTCGGTTCATGGTTTTGCGTTCCATCCGTTCATGAATAAACTGAGAAGGCGCCTTTATATTTGGGCTGAAAGAATTACGGCAAAGATCACAACGGCATTCATAGCTGTTGCAATGTCGAATATTAACAAAGGCGTACACAGCGGAATATTTACCGAAAACAAATGCCAGGTAATAAGAAGCGGCATTGACATTGACCTTTTCAGGAACGCGAAGGTTGACCGCGCAAAAAAACTTCTTGAGCTTGGAATAGAAGATACCGGAAAAATAATTTGCATGGTTGCCTGCCTCAAACCGCAAAAAGCTCCGCTTGATTTTGCGAAGGTTGCGTGGTTTGTCCTGAACGACCACAAAGACGCGAGATTTCTGCTTATCGGGGACGGAGAGCTCCGAGGGGAGATGGAAAATGCTGTCAGCTCCTACGGACTGGAAGGAAAGTTCTTCATGCCGGGCTGGCGCGAAGACATTCCTGAGATTCTTAAAGCAGTTGACATCTTTGTTCTTACATCTTTGTGGGAAGGCCTCCCGAGGGTCTTTGCCGAAGCCATGTCAGCAGGCCTGCCGATAGTAGGGTCCGAGGTTGATGGAGCGCATGAAATTGTTCACGACACGGTTGACGGGTTCCTTCTCCCGCCTCACGACATACGCGGCTTTGCGGACGCGATAATCCAGCTTCTCGACAACCCTGTTCTGAGAAAACAGATGGGATCTGCAGGCACTGATTACATTCAGGAATTTGACATAAAGCTTATGATAAGGCAGCAGGAACAGCTCTATGAAAAACTAACCCGTGCCATTAAATAAACTTTTTTTATTTCCGAACCTTAATTCCCTAAATCCAGGTCATGTATGACAGTCTGATCTCTCTCGGGCCCGACCGAGATTATCCCTGCCGGGCATTGTAGGACTTCCTCGAGATATTTAAGATAGTCTGTCGTTTCAACCGGCAGATCAGCGTATTCCCTGACACCGGACAGGTCCTTTCTCCAGCCTTTGAATTTCCTGAGAACTGGTGTGCATTTATCCAGAATCCATGGCTCGGCCGGAAAGTCATTTATAATAGAGCCTTTGTATTTATATGACTCGCAAACGGAAATCTCTTCAAAACTGTCCATCACATCAAGCTTTGTTATTGCGGCGACTGAATACCCGTTTATCATTGATGAGTATCTTCCGGCGACGGAATCAAACCAGCCGCATCTTCTCGGTCTTCCGGTCGTTGTTCCGAACTCGCAGCCTTTTTCCCTTAAAAGTTTGCCTGTTTCATCGTTGAGTTCCGAAGGAAAGGGACCTTCTCCTACCCTTGTGCAGTAAGCCTTGAACAGGCCGATTATCCTTCCGATTTTCAGGGGACTCACCCCGCTTCCTGCCGATATTCCAAGAGCGCTGCTGTTCGATGATGTCACAAAAGGATATGTCCCGTGATCAATATCAAGAAGGACTCCCTGGGCGCCTTCATAGAGAATTTTTTTGTCTGTTGTGTTCAGAAATTTTGCCGTGTCCCTGACACACGACCCGATCTCATAAGCATAAATTTTAAAGGAGTCAAACAGTTCATCCGAGTTCATAATCTCCCTGTTCAAATATCCTGTGAAAATCCGGTTGACAGCTGTCAGGTTTTCCTCGATTCTTTCTCTCAGGAAATCTTCATTGGTCAGCGCAAGCGCTCTTATTCCCCTGCGACCCATTTTGTCTTCATAGGCAGGGCCTATCCCCTTGCAGGTTGTCCCGATTCTGGAAGTGTCCCTCAGCCTGTCAATCTCTTTGTGATACGGAAAGACCAGGTGCGCTCTGCTGCTTATGTAAAGCCTGTCTCTTATGGACATTCCGGTTTCCTCTATTGTTTTTATTTCTCTGATGAGGGTTTCCGGATTTATTACCACGCCGTTTCCGATGACGCATATCTTATCCTCCCGGAGAGCTCCTGTCGGAAGGATGTGGAAAAAGTAGCTTTTATCACCTATTTTTACAGTGTGGCCCGCGTTCTCGCCCCCCTGATATCTGACCACCACATCAAAGTCCCTGCTGATAACATCAATAACCTTGCCTTTGCCTTCATCCCCCCACTGACCGCCGACAAGAGCCATCCCTTTCATAACTTTCTCCATCCTGTTCTTAATTGTCCAATATCAAAAAAAACCCTGAACGCTGATTGTATCACTGCTTCATTATTTCCTCAACATACCTGATTTTCTCTGCAACCTCCTGGTCACCGGGTTTTATCCTGTCAGCTGCCTGAAGATACCTGAGGGCTACATTCCAGAACCCCTGTTTTATTTTCAGCTCTCCCATTCTAAGGTTGGTGTGGAAATTTTCCGGCTGTTTTTCAAGGGATAGGTTAAAGTGATAGTTGCTTTTTTCAAGTTCACCCACTGCGAAATAACAGTCCCCCAGGATGAAGTTCAGCAGAGGATCAGACTTCATCTTCGGGTATCCTTTTTCGAGGAATTCAATCGCTTCAGGATAGTTCCTCTTCTGCCATAGGACGGTTCCCAGGGAAGTGAAGGCTTCGGGAAGCGCAGAAGATTCGGCTGCAAGCCTGAAATAATGCTCAGCTTTTTCAACATCCCTCTTTACCTGAAGATGAATATACCCCATACCGAGATAAACCCTCGGTTTATATGTATCGCTGAACCGGAGGGATTTCTCATAGGCATCCAGCGCGTCGTCATACCTTCCTTCTTCAATGTATGCTTTGGCGGCGTTGACAAGAGGGCGCCCCTTCTGTCCCCCGGATTTCAGCACGGCATCCTCCCACAGGCCGGATTCGCTTTGCCAAACAATATTTCTCTTATATGTCATAGTCCCCATCGTTGAAAAAACCGCCGCGAAAACCAGCAGAGCGACGATTGAAGTTACTATCTGGCGCTTGAAGAAGCCTTTTATCACACGGTAAACTGCTGTCATAAAGATGCATAATGCAGCAACGGACAGATAGGCGCGGTGTTCAGCCATCAGGTCATTCAGCGGGAAAATGCTGGAACTGGGCAGCAGAAAAATAAAAAAAGAACATCCTGCAAAGCTCAGCAAGGGCAATTTTTTTCTGAGCAGGAAAAACGCGCTCAACAATAGCATCACCAATATAAAAGAAAATATCACGGACGGTTCAAAGAAGCCTTGAGAACATTCAACGCGATGGTCAACAGACAGTCCAACAGGGAACACCGACAGCAGCAGGTATGAAACAATCACTTTGAACTGGTTCACAAGGTAAATGAACGGACTGTATTCACCCGAAGTATTGAAAATCCCGAAATATCTTATCCCCGCAATAAAACCGGCTGCCAAGATGCAGAGGAAAGGTAGATGTATTTTCCAGTCCCTGAAAAGACCTGACATTTTTCCTTCATAAACAAAAATGACACAGTAAAGAATTATAACAAGCGGAATAACAGCAGCGGATTCCTTGCACGCCAGTCCTGCCGGAAATGCTGCAAGCGATGCCGCATATGCTGTGAGGCTCCCATTTTCCCTGAACCATATAAAAGCGTATAACGAAAGAAGGATGAAGAATCCCGCCATCAGCTCTGCCCTTCCGGTGATGTAGGTCACGCTTTCGGTTGTGAGCGGATGGACCACAAAAAGAAGGGCCCCCGCCCCGGCTGCATAATTGAATTTCCCGCTGCTCCAGGTCAGCTTCATAAGGAGAAGAAAGAGCAGGATGCCGTTCATTGCGTGGAGTATCATGTTTGTCAGATGGAACCCTTTGCTGTTCTTTCCGTGAAGCAATGTGTCAACCGCTAGCGAAAGATTGAACAGCGGGCGTTGCTTCTTAAGCACTTCAGTAATCTGAGGGATGGTTGACATCCTGTTGATGGAAGTGTTCTTTACGACCGTCCTGTTATCGTCAAACTGGAACGGCACCTTCAGTGAGTTGTGATAAACAGCTATAACCGACAGGATTATCAGCACTATTGTCACGGTTGCCTGCATTACAGATCTTTTCATTTCGCGATCATGTCCCTGTAAAAACCAGCCGTTTGCGATGCGATGTTTTTCCAGTTCAGGTTTGCCTTGATGAATTCCTGTCCCGCGAAAACCATTCTTTCCGCTTTTCCGGGATCGTCAATAACCTTTGTAATGGCCTTCACAAGCGCAAGAACATCACCGTAAGGAACCGTATAACCCGCTCCCGCGCTTCTGATAATTCCGCCGCAACCGCAGTCATCCGAGACAATTACAGGTGTTCCGCACATGATTGACTCAAACGGCACCAGCCCGAATATCTCCAGCGTGGACGGATAGACGGTTGCCAGCGCGTCCCGGTATGCCGCCAGGGTTTCCTCTTCACTGAGAAGGCCCGTCATAACTACCCTTTCCCTCAGACCTTTTTCATCGATAATGTTCTCAATTTCCTTCCTGCTTCCCATGAAGTTACCCGCTATAACAAGTTTCAGATTTCTGTCTTTCATTTCTGAAAATGCCCTGACAAGATGCCCGACTCCTTTCCTCGGGGTTATCTTTCCAAGATATAAAATATAATCGCCTCTAACATCAAACATATTCCCGAATGTCCCTTTATCCGGAAGGGAAGCGAACCTCGCGGTCTGAATACCGTTATGGATGACCCTGATTTTTTCCGCAGGAATCCCCGCGTCTGTCATCTGTCTGTGCTCGGCGTCCGACACGGCGATAAACCCCGAAGCGTCTTTTATAACCTTCTTTCCGAACATCAGATCGAAAATTCGTTTAAGCAGGAGCCTTCTTTCTATTGCCGGAACTGTCCCGTGCCCGGTGAGAATGTAAGGGACTTCATATTTCAGGGCATATTTCCGGACAATATTGTTAAGAAAATGCCTGTGACCGTGAAGATGAATGATGTCAACGCCGCGAAGAATCTCTGAAGCGGTTTTTCCCATTCCGGCAGGGATATAGCACTGCATATTATATGCGAGACTGTTGCTTAGGTTCGGAAACCTGAAAATATTCAATCTGTTCAATGGAGAAGTTTCTTTCTCCGGTCTGTATCTGGATACTGCGTCAAAGATATCCGTCGTGAACACCGTCACTCTGTGCCCCAGCTTTTCAAGTTCAAGGCAGAGTTCGCCCGCTACAACAGGTATTCCTCCGTATGCCCTTGACGGCGGAAAAAAAGGCGTCACATGGAGAATGTTCAGAGGATCAGCCATCGCTGTTTTTTTTCAGTTCCGATTCAAGAATCGCAAGTTTCTGGCCGAGGTTTTTTATCATCTCCGACTGCTGCGAAAGCTTCACGGTAAAGTGCAGGTTCAGAAGCAGAAGAAAAAGAATTCCGAAAATAAAAATGATATTCTTAGGAGCGCCTGCTCCGATAAGTTCCGTGAAGTAAATAAGAAGATCATACCACCACACAAGAACGAAGGTGAAGACAGAAGTGAAGACCCACAACATGGAATACTCTATCCGCAGTTTTTTTCTTCTGACAAGATCAAGGACGACAACAAAAAATATTACTGCGATTGAAATGGCGAAAATCTTCTGATTAAGCGGCATCGGTTTTTCTCCGGCGGTAAAACAGTTCGATATAAATCAAAGCGAAAACGGAAGTTACCATCTTCAAAACATAATACACAATCCCGATTCCCCGGTGCATTGACCTGCCCTCGGGGTTTCGGTGCATCCTGACGGGGATTTCGAGGAACTTCATCTCTTCCTGATGAAGCATTATCAGCGCGTCAATATCCGGGTAATCAACCGGAAAAACATCCTGCGAGGCGAAATGCAACGCTTTGCGGGACAACGCCTGAAATCCTGTCGTTACATCCGTGATTCTCTGCCCCAGCAGAACGGAGGCAAGTTTTGAAAAAAACAATGAACCCGCTCTCCTCATCGCTCCCATCGGATAACCGTTATCCCCCAGAAATCTGGAACCGAGCACAACATCAGCATTTCCGTCTTCAAGGGCTTCAAGAAGATCCCCTACCGACGAGATATCATGCTGGCTGTCCCCGTCCATCTGGATTACGCGGCAGTAGTTTTTTTTCAGCGCGTATTTATATCCTGTCTGAAGAGCTGCCCCGTAACCCATTCTGAAAGGATGGTTCAGGACAACAGCCCCGCTACGGGCGGCAATTTCAGCAGTACAGTCTGAAGAACCGTCATTCACAACCGCAATGTCAAACGCGGGATATCGTTCCTTCAGGCCGCTGACTATACTTCCTATATAACCGGATTCATTCAGAGCGGGGATGATTATCAAGGTCTTTTCCATAGATTACCCATTGAACCGCGATTCTGACATACATCACGCAGTAAGTCAATTTCAGTCTGAGTTGCAGTCTGCCCCTGAGCTTTTATGATTATATTGTCGCTGTATTTACCGGTTTCACGCGTTTTTCCTGAACATGTAAACCGCCCATCCCAAACAGTCTCTGCCCCATCGGAGATATTCGGTCTTTGTCTTCCCAACCTTTTCAAGGAGTTCAGCATTGTCCGGGTCGTCCGGGTTGGCTCCGGCGTAATTTTGAGCAGCCTGCCACTGCAGCCCCTCATACCTGTCCCAGTCATCGGAGCTGCTGCACATCGTGTAAAGAAGTTCAAGGCCGTATCGTTCCCCGGCTATCGAATTTTCATAATGGGTTCCGAAATCCTTCTTCTTCATTCCGGTGGATTCAAGATATGCAGGATCAGGTTCTTTGATCCAATAAGGCTCTCCCGCAAGAACCCAGCCTCCCGGTTTTGTCATTGAGACAAGAGCTTTAAGAGTACCGTCATGGCCGTTCCAGATCCAGCTTGCTCCGAGACATGAGACCATATCGAATTCCCCCCCGGGAGAATAATCGGCAGCGTTCATTTCAATAAATGTAAGGTCTGCATCTGGGCAGCGTTCAGCCTTATTCTTCAAGGCTTCCTTTATATACCATGTCGAAATATCAACACCTATCCCTGAAATCCCGCGCTGTTCAGCCATGCGGACAAGAAATTCCGCCTTCCCGCAGGCAATGTCCAGCACTTTGCTCCCGGCACCCAGACCGAGAAGAGCGATCATCTCGTTATACTTCTCAATGGTCAGTGGATTGCATATGATGTGATCCCCGTGGGTTATTCCGTAATATTTCCATATGTCCATTGTTGCTCCTTTTTCTTCAGGTCATTTAATCTTTATACGCGAGCTCTTTTGCGCTGACAGGAAATTTCTTTATGAGCGGGTAAAGCCTTGCAGGGTCCATTCCAAGGACTTTTCTGTAAAGAAGCCTGTTTTTTAGCATTGTAGGAAGAAGTTTGAATGCAGAACAGTGGGCTTTGAGCATGATGAGAAAAAGGTCAAAAACATTACCGCTGAATCCTCCCGTCGAACCTTTTCCGATAAGCGCTGCGACCAGATGGTGAAAATATCTGTTCAGCGTGTAAATAGGGCTTAACATGATAAAAAGCGGAGGGAAGTATTTAAGAAGGATGAGCATTCTGTTCCTTTCAACCAGGAAGAATTTCTCCGCTGAATACGCGCCGGAGGTGAATGAATAGCGGTGATAGACCGCAGCTCCGGGACAAAAAACTGCTTCCCATCCGCACAGTCTTCCCCGCAGCCCGATGTCTGTGTCGTCCCCGTAGGCGAAGAATTCCTCGTCAAAAAGCCCTATTTCCTCAAGCATTTCTTTTTTATACATCCCCGCGCACCCGCTTGGGAAAAGACATTCGCCTTCGCGGTCATACTGGCCGTTGTCTTTTTCCCCTCTTCCTCTCCCCCTGTTTATCCCGTCGGGATAGAGAAGATGTCCGATGTTGTCTATTTTGTCGGTATTGTCATAGTTAAGAATCTTTGATGCTGCCATCCCGGTTCCGGGAGAGGCGCTGAGACAACCTGAAAGGCATGCCAGCCATTCCGTTCCGGCAACAGCGTCGTTGTTCAGAAGGGCGATATATTTCCCTCGAGCCTTTGAAATGCCGATGTTGCACCCTTTACTGAAACCTTCATTTTTTTCATTGCGGATGAGAAGAACGCTTTCGGGATAAATCTCCGCAATCATTTCCGGAGAGCCGTCGTCCGAGCCGTTGTCAACAACAATGATCTCAAAATCCCTCAAGCTTTGGTCAAGGACAGAGTCAATGCATTCCTTGATTACCCCGGCGCCGTTCCAGTTGAGAATAACGACTGAAACAATCGGGTCACCGGATGTCATGTTCCCTGATCTTGGATTTAAGCAGCCTCGGAGTTATATCAAGAATAACGGCGGCTTTGTCCGGGTCTCCTCCCGATTCTTCGAGAGCGGAGAGTATTTTTTTTCTTTCCGCGGACAGCATCGCCCGATCGCATACTTCTTTCAGGGTGCCTTTAAGATTGTCGGGAGCTGCAGAATGCTTTCTCAGTGCTTCTTTGTTAAAAACAA
Source organism: uncultured Acidobacteriota bacterium (assembly GCA_964509835.1). Lineage (GTDB taxonomy): Bacteria > Acidobacteriota > CAZDZC01 > CAZDZC01 > CAZDZC01. The sequence goes on along the minus strand of CAZDZC010000017.1, from coordinate 7,876 downwards.
GATGGCAGGGCTCGATTTCTGAATTGTCACAAAGGATTACAGCTCTTTCCATCGCGTTTTCGAGTTCGCGGACATTTCCGGGCCAGGGATATTCCGTAAGCGCTTTCGCACAGGCCGGGGACAGCGAGATACTGTCCTTCTTCATTTCCTTTACGAATTTCTCCAAAAAATATTCCGCAAGCAGTGTTACATCACCTTCCCGTTCCCTTAACGGAGGAATGTAAACGGGATAAACATTCAACCTGTAGAAGAGGTCCTGTCTGAACCGGCCTTCCGCCGTCTCCTGTTCAAGTTTCCTGTTGGTTGCGGCAACTATCCTGACATCAGATGTGATTGTAGTCAGGCCTCCAACCCGTTCGAAACTCCTTTCCTGTATAAGTCGAAGAACTTTTGACTGGATGGAGATACCGAGCTCAGATACCTCATCAAAGAAAATAGTGCCTCGGTGGGCAAGTTCGAACTTGCCGATTTTCCTGTTCACCGCGCCGGTGTAAGCCCCTTTTTCATGCCCGAACAGTTCGTTTTCGAGAAGGTTCTCCGGTATAGCGGCGCAGTTTACCGGCACGAACGGTTCATCAGCCCTGTCACTTAAAAAATGAACAGCTCTTGCGAAAAGCTCTTTTCCTGTTCCGCTTTCCCCTTCCAGAAGGACAGTAGCCCCTGTTCCTGCCGCGCGTTTAACTGACTCAACGGTGTCTTTCATTACTTTGGATTCGCCGATAATCTTCGGGAATCCCAGCCTTTCGCTGAGCTCCTCTTTCAGAAGAATATTTTCGGTGAGCATCCGCCGGCGTTTTATCGCCCTTTCAATGACAATCAGCAGATGATCAAGATCCACCGGTTTGGAAAGGAAATCCGACGCGCCGGTTTTAATCGCTTCGACTGCCTGTTCAATTGTCCCGAACGCGGTGAGAACCACCACGGAAGGAGAAGGCTGCAATTCCATTGCTGCTTTCAGTATCTCCAAACCGTCCGCACCCGGAAGTTTCAGGTCGGAAAGCACCATCTGATAGTTTTTGGTCCTCAGCAATTCAAGCGCAGCATCACCCCTGCCGGTAGCTTCAACAGAATATCCGGCGCTGCTGAGAGCCGTTTCCAGCATTTTCCTGAGAGAGTCTTTGTCCTCGACTAAAAGAATGTCCATGAAACGGTCAGATGCTCACTTCTTCTTCCATTTTCCGTTCGAGAGCTGGATCCACCATCCCGGGGAAGCGTTTTCATGAAGAGCTCCCGCGAATGAGCTTTCAGCTTTGGGATAGAAATCGTTCTTTGCCTGCGCGTTATCTTCCGCGCCGTTGATCTCAAGGATGGTAAGATAAAGAGCCATAATTATGGTATCCCTGTCGCGGTTCTCATCGTTTACGACTGAAAGGTCGCTCTGGCTGAAGCTTCCGGGAAGCCTTTCCTCAAGTTTGCCTTTGCTGTTTTCGCCTGCTTTCCCTTCGTCAAGCAGGGCTTTTACCTTGGACAGCCTCATGGATCTGTTGTTATAAGCGCTGATAACTTCCGGTCTTGATTTTATCCTGTTTAGAATGTCCGCGGAGTTGATCTCAGCCGCGTAAACCACTGAACCGAATATGTTTCCATTCATGTTCCTGCTCTGCTCGGAGGGATCGTCGCTTCCTGTTTCTTCCGGAACAGCTTCAAGAAGATCCTGGGTTTCTTCCGAAGACCTGAGGAGTTCATTTTCAAGAGCGGAGATCGCCTCTTTCGCTTCCGTTTCCGGAAAGTTTATGTTGACGACTATCTTAACGCAGCTTAAAAGAAGCACACTGACGAGCGCAAGCAAAAAAGCATTTTTCATATAATTATCCTCCTGATAAATGTCAGTCGTTAAGCATAGACTATCGCGGGATTTATGTCAAGGTTGAGTCATTGGGGAATGACTGTCGACACGTATGTCAAGAGCGGCAACATTAAAACAACAACTCCCGCGCCGGCGGCAATCTTCTTCAATTTGCCGATCTTAATACTCTCCTCGTTTCCATCCGCCATGTGTTTCTTTATTTTCAAATTAAGAATGAACATAAGAATTGACGCGGTTGCGAACAGGGCAGCGGCAACCATAAATGCCGCCCTGGGCCCGAAAAGATCCTCCAGATAATCACCCAGCGGAAGAAAGATTATCCCCCTGATCCCTACCAGGGTGGCGTGAACACCCATAAAAGAAGATGAATCCCTCCCGTGAGCGAAAAACAGAGGTCCGAGCGTCCAGGTTATGTGCACACCCGACATGGTCAACCCGTAAATCAGGTAGGAAAGATACACAGACTTGATCCCGGTGGCAAACACGAGCGTGACGGGGAATAACGCGAGAAAAGCGAAAATATAGGAACTCAGGATAACCGGGTTCCATTTGTCGCACAGTTTCCCGAAAAGGGGAGTGAAGAGGACCATCATGACCTGAAAAATGATCATCTTCGCGGAAGCCGCCTGATCATAGGAAATATTGAACTCTTCGACCAGAAATACCGGCAGGATAGGCTGCATTATCATGAATGCCGCGCCGTAAATGAAGAAACAGACCTCAAAAAACAAAAAATCCCTGTGCTCGGTCAGGACCCTGTATGAGAACAGAAACGGATAAACGGCTCTTTTCAGGTAGTTCCCCTCCACAGCGATTATTTTCTCCTGCGCTATCATTTTCGGATTTCTGGCCCTGATCCTGAAATAATAATAGCATGCCATGAAAACAAAAACCCCGGCGACGGGATATATGTAATGGTAAGTGCTTTCACGCCATTCAAGGATCTTTCCCGCTATAAACGCAGCAGGGATTATCGTTATCGCGCCTATTGCGGATGCCACTCCGAAAGTATTGCCTCGTTCAAGAGGAGTGTAGTTTGACTGGAATATCGCGTTCTGGGCGGGGACAAGCAGCGCGCCGGAAAGAGATGAAGTAGCCACAAGCACAGTGAACCAGAAAGGCGTGTTGGCGAAATATACAAAAACAAGGAACAATCCTCCAAGCAATCCTGAAGCGAGAAAAAACGGTTTCTTGTCCCTTCCGGCCATAAGGCTCGAAAACACGGACGACATGAGCATAAATATAACGGGAGCAAGCATAAGAAATGTAATCTGTTTTTCAGATGCGTTGAGGGCCTTTTTGGCAATGAACTCATTCATTCCGATCAGGCCCGTGGCAATCCCCAGAAGAAGGGAAGCCCTTATATGATAATGGAAGGTGTATCTTCCAACTTTAGAATGCGGTCTGTGAAAACTAAGCAATGCGTTCCCCAAAAATAAGGACGGATTATATCAGCAGTCCGGTTTTGGGTATATAGCTTGAAAAAATAATTTCTTCTGTTAACATTCCGCACCATGAAAGTGCTCGGAATAGAATCCTCGTGTGATGAAACAGCCGCTGCCGTGCTCGATGACAGAAAAATTCTGTCAAATATCGTCTCTTCACAGATTGACATCCACGGCAGATACGGAGGGGTGGTCCCCGAGCTGGCATCAAGAACCCACGCTGAGAACATAGGGTTTGTGATTAATGAAGCTCTTCAGTCCGCCGAAACAACACTGGATGATATTGAACTTATTGCCGTCACACAGGGACCCGGACTTGTCGGGGCATTGCTTGTCGGACTTTGCGCGGCGAAATCAATATCCTGGTCGCGGAATATTCCCCTCATTCCCGTTGACCATGTTCAGGCTCATCTTGAATCCGTGTTCATGTCAGGCGCTGATATAAAACTGCCCTCGCTGAACCTTGTGATTTCCGGCGGCCATACAAGCATGTATTATATGCCTGAAAGACTTGATTACCGGCTTATCGGAATGACCAGGGACGACGCCGCGGGAGAGGCATTCGATAAAGTGGCCAAGATTCTCGGCCTCGGATACCCCGGAGGGCCTGTCATAGAAACATTTGCCCGTTCGGGGAACGAAAGGGCCGTTGATCTTCCTGTCTCAAGAATGTCGGACGGCTCACTGGATTTCAGTTTCAGCGGGATAAAATCCGCGGTTGCGAGGTTTGTTGATATCCAAAAGATCCCGCTTTATGAAAACAGAACCGAAGATAAAATCTATAACGACATCGCCGCATCTTTTCAGAAAAGGGTTCTTGACGATATCCTGAACAGGTGCGGAAAAGCAGCGAACGAATATAAACCTTATTCAATATGCGTTTCCGGAGGGGTGTCTGTTAACGGATATCTCAGGGAGCGTTTCAAAGCCTTCGGAGAAGAGACAGGCCTGTCTGTTCATTTTCCCGAAAAAGAGCTGACAACAGACAACGCGGCTATGGTCGCCTACACCGGATACATGAAAAGAGAGCAGGCAGGGCCGGTGGACCTGAAACTTAACGCGTACGCCAACATGAAAATCAAAAGCATTTGAAAGCTATACATCCACGCGCCTGGGTAAGCGCAGCCGGATAAACCCGGGTTGCATCTTTTGATAACCGCAGAGAAACGACATATCAGAAGATCCGTTATGCAGATATAACCTGGTTTCGTATGGGTAAGTTGTTTAAAACCAGTTCGTTCAGTTCCAACTTGCTTTTCGCGTTGTCAATATCAATGCCGACAATATTCCCGTTCTCATCGTAATCAATTACTACACCCGGCGATACTTCATGGCTTTCAACGCTCGTATTCTCTGAAAGATCAATATACATTGAATCAGTGTCTGAATAATACGCTATTTTCATGGTTTAAACCTCCTGTCTGGAAAAGCATTGTGTATCGTAACCTTGTCTTCCAATGTAACTACTCTTAAATATCGCCCGTCAAGTTCTTTTATGCTGGCCCAGAACCTGTACCTGTTGCCTTCCTGTTTTTCAATTTTAGTCGGGTCTTCCAAAACCTGGATACACCATTCTCTTTTCAAGTATTGGCGTTTTCTCAAAACTTCTTTTTCAAAATACTCAGTAAATTTATATTCTTTCATATGTTCAGCCTAAACCCATTTTAAAATCCTGCAGACGGGGAATGCCGGTTGCTGTAGCGCTATCCCCGGGGCACTGCCGTTCAACCTTTCTGCGGAGCTTATATCAAGCGAAGTCGGAATGTTCAAGGTGACGGCTTTTCAGACGACAAAATACTAAATATATCCCATGAGATTGTCATCGCTATACGAGGTCATTTTAAGTTTTTTGTTCTGAAGATGCAAGGAAGGTTGTTCCCGGGGTATGCTTTTATCATTAATTACCGGTCAGCCTCTTAACCCTCAATACAAAAATCCGAACAGGTGCAGAGGGATTTCCTGTTTCGAGCCATGAAGAATTCCATCCTTAACAAGATATGCCTTCCCGGATGCCTGTCTGATCTGTCTGCCCGATTTGCTCTTTCCTCCTATCTCATAAGTTATTCCGCCAACCTCAAAATCACCTGTTTTGCTGTAAAAAACCTTATGGCCTGCATTCTTTAGCATCCGCATAAAGAATACTTCTCTTACTGTCCCGATATTCAGGTCGGCTCCGGTCTCTTCTGCCAGAAAAGAATAGAGATTGGGATTATTCAAAAATATCTTCTCCGTTGATTTAAGAGCGCTGCTCCCCGATCTCTTTTCTGAAATAAGCTCCACCAGGCCTGTTTCATGAAGCATATTCAGAAAATTGTTCACCGTCCTGTTGTCCAGCCCTATATGTTTTGAGATGCTGTTCCGGTTCAGTTCCCCCGGAGGGATGCCTGCAAGATACGCGATAATTCTTCTGAAATTCGACAAATTCTCCGTTTTAAGACTGTAGAAACTGGAAATGTCCTCATAAACGGTCTTTTCCACAACCCTTAACAGCTTCTGACCGTAAGAATCCTTTCCTTCAAGGTAAAAGGGATAGTATCCATATTTAAGATAGTCAGAGAAATGCCCCTTCAATCTCTTCAGCAAAGCTGTTTCTTTTTCCAGTGCTGTCCCTCCGTTCAGGATATCTTCAAGCGTTACGGCATCAAATTCCGCGATACCGTTGAAGCGCAGATATTCTCTGAATGACATCCCGTTCAGCCGGTAAAGAACCGCTCTCCTTGAGAGATCATATGATCCCTTTATGAGATCCATACTGGAACTTCCCGAGAAAATTATCTTTATGTCAGGATAAGAATCGTAGAGGTTCTTAAGTTCCCTGTCCCATCCCGGATATTTGTGGACCTCATCGAGAAAGAAGTTCCTGATGCCGTGATGTTCATAGAGTTCGTTCACAAATTCAGTAAGCGGGTTTGAAGAGAACAGAATATTATCCATGGATACATAAATACAATCCTTCCCGCCTGAAAAATTATTTTTTATGAACTGCAGGAGAAGAGTCGTCTTCCCGGTTCCTCTCGGGCCGATAAGGCCAGTAAGTCGGTTTCCAATATTGAAATCACTGTAAAGATAGCGGCAGTGTTCATATTCAGTGCTTTCTAGAAGACGGTGGAAGGTTGTGATTAAACTGCTTAACATTAGACTGTACTCCAATAATCATTACAATTTATTGGAGTGTATTCCAATTTTACACAGAAGTCAAAACAAACATCCTGATCCATCCTGTTAAACCGTTATGCTCCCCAGCCCGTCGGCATGGTAAAAGTAATCGCTTCCGCCGGTCGCCGTAAATGAGGAATTGAATTCCGGAAATTCATTGCATAGAGGGAAGAAATATTTATAATAAGGACGCTGCAGGGATTTGAATAGTCCAAATTAAAAATAACCGCCTCTGCGCGTCCGTGCGCACAGGCAGAAAAGAGGGGGGCGGGGTGAAGAAAATTGCGGGATCTGATAAATAGTATGCCAGAAGACAAAAATAAAAAGCCGAATCAATCACAGATCATCCTATATACTACCCCTGACGGTGATATAAAAATAAACACCATTTTGCAGAATGAAACCATCTGGCTGGCCCAAAGCGCGATGGCGGAACTCTTTGATGTGAAAATTCCGGCAGTATCCAGGCACTTAAAAAACATCTTTGAAAGCGGCGAACTGGATGGAAAAGTGGTTGTTTCCATTTTGGAAAATACCACTCAACACGGTGCGATTGAAGGTAAAACCCAAACAAAACAGGTGAAATACTACAATCTTGACGCCATAATTGCCGTAGGTTACCGGGTCAACTCCAAACGGGCTACCCAGTTCAGAATCTGGGCGGCAAACATTCTCAAAGATTACATCATCAAAGGCTTTGCCATGGACGACGAACGCCTGAAAAATTTAGGCGGCGGAGGTTATTGGAAAGAATTACTGCAGCGCATTCGCGACATTCGGGCATCAGAAAAAGTATTTTACCGCCAGGTTCTGGATATATACGCAACCAGCATTGATTATGATCCCAAAGCAGATGTTTCCATTGAGTTTTTCAAGAAGGTGCAAAACAAAATTCATTATGCAATCCACGGACAAACAGCCGCTGAAGTGATTTTCAACCGCGCCGATGCAGAAAAAGAATTTATGGGGCTGATGTCGTTTCCGGGCAGTCGTCCATACCTGAAAGATGTTGTTGTCGCGAAAAATTATTTAAACGAAAAAGAACTTCGCTCTCTTGGGCAAGTGGTATCAGGGTATCTGGATTTTGCCGAGCGGCAAGCCGAACGCGAACAGGCAATGACCATGAAAGACTGGGCTCTCCATTTGGATAATATTTTGACCATGAGCGGCGAGAAACTCTTGCAGGGCGCAGGCGCTGTCAGCCACGAAACAGCAATTGAAAAGGCTGCCGCAGAATATAAGAAATATCAGCAAAAAACCCTGAGCGAAGCAGAAAAAAATTATCTGGAAAGCTTGAAAGTATTAGAAAATAAAAGCAAGACCTTGCATGAAAAAGATGAAGAATAATGGAGATCGCCGCCGTCGCCGTATTGCTCTCCGAACGCCCGGTAGCTGTAGCTGTTTTGAACCTCTGCCGATGAATCCGTCATCCGTGTTATGCTCCCCAGCCCGTCGGCATGGTAAAAGT
>CAZDZC010000016.1:0-47016 GCA_964509835.1 uncultured Acidobacteriota bacterium | reverse complement strand
AACGACCCGGCAAGAAATAAAACGACCCGGCAGAAAATAAAACGACCCGGCAGGATTTTAAAGCCGTAGAGACGCGATTAATTGAGTCTCTGCCAGCGGGTAATCATGTCAATCCCATAATCATGCCCTTCGACAGGCTCAGGGACCGGTCGGGGTTCAGACAATGACTCGCTCCGCTCGCAAGTGAATAATGAATAACGAAGAATGAAGAATGAAAACCACCCCGGCACTTCGTGCCACCCCTCCCATCTCGATACATTTTCCCTTCGGGAAAACACTCGATGTCCGGTGTCCCGCTCCTTCGGGGTTGATGAGAGTAACCTTGCTTCCACCGAAAAAACATTCACACGGGATACCTGACGCAGTTTTAGCGATATTTGCACTGCATGAAGGATGTCAAGCTTTCTGCCAGGTTTCTTTATTAATGCCCGCCTGTTTTAAAATTCTTGACAACAGGGCTTTGCTTATATTACCGGAATGAGGATTGGGAATTCGGACTGTTACTTCTTTTCTGATCATGAACTGGTGTTTACCGCCGGAATAGGGACCTTCAAAACCGAGAGATCTGAGCGTTTTGACAAGCGTTTTTCTGCTGACCGAACCGAAAACAGGCACTAAACAGCCTCTTTGATCTTTATTTCGAGCCCGTCAACCGACGGGAGATGAAGATTTCTTGATACCCTGAAAAGGATCCATTCTTCCAGAACTTCTTCCAGTTCGTTTCTGCATGTCTCAAGGTCCTCAGCACTGGCCCATACACCTTCAAAGCCTTTAATCTCAGCATAGAAAATTCCGTCTTCCTTGATTATCTCATAGGTTGCTTTTTTCATTGCGGCATGAATATAGTCAATAAGCATTTTCGATTCCTCCTTTTCGCTTTAATATAGAGGATTGTCAAAAAAAATGCAATCAAAGACGGAACTTAAATACCTGAACGGGTATTTATTCCACGGGGACCCCCTTCGACCGTCCCGGTTCAGTCCCTCCTCCCGAAATTCTCCGTTTGACTGTAACCTCTGCTTGGTATATGATTCCCGTTCATAATCAGGAACGATGTTTTTTGTTCCCTGCAGCAGAGGAAAGTGTTGATATGAGTGAGATTGAAAGCGGAAAGTCGCCGAATTTTATCAGGAATATTGTCAGGAAGGATGTCGAGGAAGGGAAGCACGGCGGGAAGGTGCTTACGCGTTTTCCTCCGGAACCGAACGGGTTCCTTCATATTGGCCACGCGAAGGCGATCTGCCTGAATTACGGCATCGCGGACGAGTTCGGCGGAAAGTATAACCTGCGTTTTGACGATACGAATCCGATTAAGGAGGATACTCTTTTTGTGGATTCGATGAAGAAGGATATCCGCTGGCTCGGCTTTGACTGGGGAGAACGGGAGTTTTACGCGTCGGATTATTTTGAGACGCTTTATGAGTATGCCGTTAAACTGATAAAGAAGGGGAAGGCTTATGTCTGCGACCTGACTGGCGATGAGATCAGGGAATACAGGGGGACGCTTACTGAAGCGGGAAAGGAAAGCCCTTGCCGCGGCAGGAGCGTTGAGGAGAATCTTGACCTTTTTGAACGGATGAGGAAGGGAGAGTTCCCGGACGGCCGCTGTGTTTTGCGGGCGAAGATTGACATGGCCGCAGGGAATATCAATATGCGCGACCCGGTCATGTACCGCATCATGCACGCGCATCATCACCGGACGGGTGACAAGTGGTGCATTTACCCGACCTATGATTTCACGCACGGGCAGTCGGATTCGATCGAGGGGATTACTCATTCCCTTTGTGACCTGGGCTTCGAGGATCACCGCCCTCTTTATGACTGGTTCATAAGGGAGCTTGAAATATTTGAATCAAAACAGTATGAGTTTGCGAGGCTGAACCTGAGCTATACGGTTCTCAGCAAGCGGAAGCTGAAGGAACTTGTGGACACGGGCGCAGTAACAGGTTGGGATGACCCGAGGATGCCCACTTTATCCGGGATGCGCCGCAGGGGTTACACACCTGAAGCGATAAGGGAGTTTTGCGAACGGATCGGTGTCGCGAAGGCGCAGAGCATTGTGGATATCGCCCTGCTTGAGCACTGTCTGAGGGATGATCTTAACAGGAAAGCGCCCCGGTTCATGGCGGTGCTTGACCCGCTGAAGGTGGTCATAACGAATTATCCGGAAGGTAAAAGCGAGGAGCTAGAAGCGGTGAACAATCCCGAGGACCCGTCCGCGGGGACGAGGAAGGTGCCGTTCTCGAAAGAGATATATATCGAACGGGACGACTTCATGGAGGAGCCTCCGAAGAAGTTTTTCAGGCTTGCCCCCGGAAGGGAGGTCAGGCTCCGGTATGCTTATTTCATAACATGCAATGAGGTTGTGAAGGACAGCGAAGGCAATGTCACTGAGTTGAGATGCACATACGACCCTGCGACAAGGGGCGGAGACGCTCCGGACGGGCGCAAGGTGAAGGCTACGCTGCACTGGGTTTCGGGTGAGCATGCCGTGGAAGCGGAGGTGAGGCTTTACGGGAGTCTTTTCGGTGAATACGACCCCGCAAGAGCTGAAGAGGGAGCGGACTGGAAGGACAATATCTGTCCCGATTCGCTGAAGGTTGTGCGAAATGCTCTTCTGGAGCCGTCGCTGGGGAACAGGCCGGAAGGGTTTATTTGTCAGTTTGAGAGGACGGGATATTTCTGCGCGGACAGGGATTTCACAAAAACGAAGCCTGTTTACAACCGCTCGGTCACGCTGAAGGACAGCTGGGCGAAAGTGCAGAACCAGAGCTGAGGATTAACGGAGGTTTAAATGTCAAAGGTAAGGGAAATAATTGAAAGCGCGATGATCGGTTTTCTGGCGACAGACGAAGGCGGCCAGCCCCGCGTCAGGCCGATGTCGCATTATATTTCGAAGGAGGGGGCGCTGTGGTTTCCGACTTTCAGAAGCTCAAGAAAAGCGGCGCAGATAAAGAGCAATCCGAGGGTTGAGATCTCATTCATGGACAGAAGGTTTCAGCATGTCAGGATAGAAGCGTCGCTGAACATAACGGACGACATTGAGAAAAAGAAGGAGACATGGGACGCTCACCCGACGCTGAAGAAGTATTTCAGCGGACCGGAGGATAAAGAATTTGTGATTCTGGAAACAATCCCGTCAAGGATTGAGGCTATGTTTGAGGGTTCATCTGAGTATGAACTTTTTGATGGTTTATAATTTATTTATTAGGAGGCAATTATGCAGCAACATGTAAAGATCCTGTCTTGGATATTCATCGTTTTTGGCGGACTGGGGATTCTGGTCGGCATAGTGATGATGTTCTCATGCGGCGCGATTACAGCGGCAGCGGGGATGTCGGGCGAGGACGACGCAGCTCTGGCAGCGGGATTTATCGGGTCGATTTTCGGTTTCCTGACCTTTTTCATCTTTGTTGTTTCCGCTTTGGAACTGATGACAGGGATTGGTCTGCTCAAGGGGAAAAGCTGGGCAAGAATGGTCGGAATAGTGGTCTGCATCCTGAGCCTGTTAAGTGTTCCGATAGGAACGGCGATCGGGATTTACGGGCTGTGGATATTCTTCTCTGAAGAAGGCAAAGCCCTGTTCACGGCTTAAAGTTATCTTTTTTATATGACATAAGTCAGGGAATACTGATGCTGGACAGGAATTTTATAAGAGAGAACCCCGGGCTGGTCCGCGAGAGGGCCGGCTGGAAAAAGGTGGATATTGACACGGAACGGTTTCTGAAGCTGGATGAGAATCGCCGCGGGCTTCTTCAGCAGGGAGAGGAATTGAAGCGGCAAAGAAATGTGGCTTCAAAGGAGATCGGCGACGCGAAGAAAAAGGGCATCAGCTCGGATGAAGCGATCGCCGCGATGCGGGAAGTCTCCGACAGGATAAAGGACTTTGAGAAGGAGCTCAAAACGATTGATGATGAGCTGAATGATTTTGAGCTTTCCGTCCCCAACATGCCCCATGAGAGCGTCCCGGTGGGAAAGGATGAGGAGTGTAATCTTGAGGTCAGAAGATGGGGGGATATTCCCGAATTCGACTTCGAGCCGCGGCCCCACTGGGAACTCGGAGAGATACTGGATATCCTTGATTTCGCCCGGGGGGCTAAGATAACCGGAGCGAGGTTTACCCTGCTCAAAGGCGCCGGCGCGCTGATGGAACGAGCCCTGATAAATTTCATGCTCGATATCCAGACGGCGGAGAACGGATACAGAGAGGTTTTGCCTCCGTTTATTGTGAACGCGGAAAGCCTTATCGGAACGGGGAATCTCCCCAAGTTCGAGGCGGATCTGTTCAAGCTGCAGGGATGGAATTATTATCTCATCCCGACAGCCGAGGTCCCGGTCACGAACATCCACCGCGATGAGATACTGGAAGGCTCCGAACTTCCGAAATACTATACAGCTTTTTCTCCGTGTTTCAGGAGCGAGGCAGGCTCCTACGGCGAGGACACAAGGGGAATGATACGGCAGCATCAGTTCAACAAGGTTGAGCTGGTCAAATTCGTGACGCCTGAGACATCCTATGATGAACTCGAGAAGCTGGTGGACAATTCCGAGGAGATCCTGCGGAGACTCGGACTTCATTACAGGGTGGTGACGCTCTGCACCGGGGATATGACATTTTCGTCTGCGAAAACTTACGATATAGAGGTATGGCTTCCGTCCCAGAAAAGGTTCAGAGAGATTTCTTCGTGTTCTAACTTTGAGGATTTTCAGGCGCGCAGGGCGAATATCAGATACAGGCCTGAGAAGGGGGACAAGCCTAGGTTCCTGCACACCCTGAACGGATCGGGGCTTGCGATCGGGAGAACGGTGATAGCGATACTGGAGAATTATCAGAACAGGGACGGTTCTGTAACTGTCCCCGAGGCATTAAGACCTTATATGAGAGGACTGGAAAGAATAGAGAGGAAATAAAATGATGGCGGAGAAGGGGGGATTCGAACCCCCGGTACCCGTTTAAAGGTACAACTGCTTAGCAGGCAGTCCTGTTCAGCCACTCCAGCACCTCTCCATCAGAAGACCGGACAGAAAACCCGGCCTTTATAAAATTTGGCGGTGGGTGAAGGATTCGAACCCTCGTCCGCTTACGCGAAAACGGTTTTCAAGACCGCCGCCTTCAGCCACTCGGCCAACCCACCGGTCGTTGTGATTATATGGAAAAAATCCTAACTGTCAACTTTTTTAAGGAAATATAGGAATGGAAACAGTCAGAGTGAGATTCGCACCCAGCCCGACCGGACAGTTCCATGTCGGGAGCGCGAGAACGGCCCTTTACAACTGGCTGTTCGCGAAGAGGATGAAGGGAACATTTATTCTCAGGATAGAAGACACGGACAGGGCAAGATCAACCGACGAAATGACGCAGGCCATCCTGAAGGATATGGAATGGCTCGGGCTGAACTGGGATGAGGGACCTTATTTCCAGTCGCAGCGAAGTGAAATCTACGAACAGAACGCGCGGAAACTGCTGGAATCGGGGTGGGCTTACAGGTGCTTCTGCACGAAGGAAGAGCTCGACGCGAGAAAACAGGAACAGATGAAAAAAGGCGGGGACTGGAGATATGACAAAACATGCAGGAACGGAAAAGAACAATCCGGAAGGCCTTGTTGTATCCGGTTCAAGGTGCCTGAAAACGAAAAAGTCTCCTTTTCCGATATCATATACGGTGACATAGAAGTCGGGACATCGGAGATTGAGGATTTCGTGATCCTCAGAAGCGACGGCAGCCCGACCTATCAGTTTACGGTCGCTTCCGACGATATTGAAATGAACATTTCGCATATAATACGGGGCAACGACCATATATCCAACACTCCGAAACAGCTTCTGATTTACCGCGCGCTCGGGAAGGAACCGCCAAGGTTCGCTCATCTTCCTCTTATTCTTGGGCGCGATAAGAGCAAACTGAGCAAAAGACACGGAGCGACATCCACAGGCGAGTTCAGGAACGAGGGCATTCTTTCGGAAGCGCTGGTGAACTATCTTGCCCTTCTGGGATGGTCCCCGGGTGATGACAGGGAGTTCCTCAGAAGAGAGGAACTGACGGAACTTTTCTCTCTCGAAAGGGTTAACGCGTCAAGCGCGGTTTTTGATATCGAAAAGCTTACCTGGCTGAACGGTCAGTATATTATTGCCGGCACTGCAGAGGATCTGTTTGATGAAGTGAAGGAAGGGCTTATTGCAAACGGCTTGTGGAGGGTGAGCTTTGATTCTTCTGAAAAACAATGGCTCACAGCCCGGATTGAGATGATGAGGACAAGGGCCAGAACAACCGTGGAACTGGCGGAAAGTTTGAGGCCTTATCTAAGCGATGATATTGAGTATGATGAAAAGGATGTCAGGAAAAGACTGAAGGACGAAGACACCGCCGATATAATAGCAAATCTGTCGGATACGCTTGCCGGACTTGATGACTTTACCGAAAAATCCCTGGAGGAAGCTGTCCGCTGTCTGGCCGAGAAATTGGGGGTAGGGGCAGGGAAGCTCATCCATCCTTTGCGGGTCGGCCTCACCGGAAAGATGGCAGGCCCGGGCGCGTTTATTCTGGTGGAGATGATCGGGCGCGAAAAGACTGTTGAGAGGTTGGGGAAACTCGTCCGGTATCTAGGACAGAAAGTTAAGGACTGAGTTGAAGTTTTGTGTCCGGTCATTTATATTTGCCGCTGGACTGAAAAATGAAGCATTCAATACTCATAATAGACGATTCCCCTTCCATAAGGGAAAACATAAAGGCCACTCTCAAAAGAGAAGGTCTTTTTGACGAATACTTTGAAGCTCCTAACGGCGCGCAGGGGTTCAAACTTCTGGTAGAGAAGGGGGCAGATGTTGTTCTCTGCGATCTGATGATGCCGGAGCTGGACGGATTCAAATTCCTTGAGCTCAAAAGAGCCAAGCCCGAGCTGGCGGGTATCCCTGTCATAATGCTCACCGCGGAGGGCGAGTCGAATAAAAAAGTCAAGGGCCTTGAGATCGGAGCGTCCGACTACATTGTGAAACCTTTTCATGAAGGCGAACTGCTTGCACGGGTCAGGGTTCATCTTCACATCAAAACCCTTCAGGATGAACTTAAGGGGGCGAACACCAGGCTGAAGCAGCTTTCCATAACCGATTCTCTCACAGGAATTTACAACCGCAGGTATTTCATGGAAAACCTCGAGAAGGAATTCATTCGTTGTGAACGATACGGCGGGATGTTTTCTCTGGTGCTTATGGATATTGACCATTTCAAAAACATCAACGACACCTATGGCCATATTCTGGGCGACCACGCTCTGAAGGATGTCTGCGCGGTGGCCTCGAAATCATTAAGGAGTTCAGATGTTCTGGCGCGTTTCGGAGGGGAGGAGTTCGTGCTTCTTCTTCCGAATACCGATACCGGCGGAGCAGCAGCGATAGCTGAAAGGATAAGAGGGCTGATCGAAAAGCATACCGTCACATGGGGGAAGGATTCCGTGAAGCTAACCCTGAGCGCGGGGGTATCCACATTCCCGCACAAGGACGCGCAGTCCCCCGACAGTCTGATGAAACTTGCCGACAAAGCACTGTACAGCGCCAAATCCGACGGGCGCAACAAGGTGGCTGTCTTTAAATAATCGCCGCTGCCTTTCTCCCTTCTTAATCATTCCCGATAAAATAGCTTTGACATGTCTTATGCAATCATTATATCATACAGGATTGTTAACCTCAGGTATATGAATGAAAATAACTGCTGTAATTCCTGTCAGGCTTGAATCTACAAGATTGCCGCGCAAAGCGCTGGCGGATCTTGAGGGGAAGACTCTTATCCGTCGTGTGTGGGAAAGGGTTAAAACCGCCTCTTTCCTCAATGACATTCTGATCGCAACAGACAGCGCGGAGATAGCTGAGGAGGTTTCATCGTTCGGAGGAAAAGCGGTAATGACTTCCGCAGGCCACCGTTCCGGTACCGACAGGATAGCGGAGGTTGCCGCTTTACTGCACAGCGATATCATTGTCAATGTTCAGGGCGATGAGCCGTTCGTGATGCCCGATATGCTTGAAACGCTCGTTCAGCCGTTTTCTGAAGACAATTCCGTTGTCATGGCGACGCTTAAAACAAAGATAAGGAACGAAACCGAACTCAATAACCCGAATGTGGTAAAAGTGGTTACGGATATTAAAGGGAACGCTCTTTATTTTTCAAGAAGTCCTGTTCCCTTTGTTCGCGGGGGCGGAGCAGGAACTAAACACTACAAACACATCGGTTTATATGCTTACAGAAGGGATTTTCTGATTGAATATTCCTCAATGGAGCCAACTCCTCTCGAATGCTCCGAGTCGCTGGAACAGCTGAGGGCGCTTGAAAACGGTTTCAGCATAAGGGTGAGTGAGACGCAGCATGATTCTCTTGGTATTGATACCCAGGAACAGCTTGAAAAAGCAAGAAAGATTATAAGGGAAGGGATTTTATGAACCGTAACAAAACGATCGGAGACGACAGACAGAGGCGGAAGGTTTTGAACACGAAATATATTTTCGTGACAGGCGGGGTGGTATCCTCCCTGGGGAAAGGGCTTGCCGCCGCTTCCATAGGATGCCTTCTTGAAAGCAGGGGGTTCACCGTCAATATGCAGAAGCTGGACCCGTACATAAATGTTGATCCCGGAACGATGAGCCCGTTCCAGCACGGCGAGGTTTTTGTTACCGACGACGGGACTGAAACAGATCTAGATCTCGGCCACTATGAGAGGTTCACCTCGTGCAGGACATCCAAAAGCAGTAATTTCACGACAGGTCAGATATACGAATCGGTCATCAACAAGGAGAGAAGAGGGGACTATCTCGGCAAGACGGTCCAGGTTGTTCCGCACATAACCGATGAAATAAAACTCTGCATTGAAGAGATATCAAGGGATGTTGACATTGTAATTGTTGAGATCGGCGGAACGATCGGTGATATAGAATCGCTCCCGTTTCTTGAAGCCATAAGGCAGTTCAGGCTTGAGGTCGGCAAACAGAGTTCACTGTTCATTCACCTGACGCTGATTCCGTATATCAAGGCTGCTCAGGAGCTGAAGACAAAACCTACCCAGCACAGCGTAAAACAGCTTCTTTCTATAGGGATCCAGCCGGACATTCTCCTTTGCAGAACGGACAGGGATGTGCCCGATTCGATAAAGTCGAAGATCGCGATGTTCTGCAATGTGTCGCAGGATGCGGTGATAACTGCCAGGGATGTTGATAACATATACGAAGTTCCGATTATGCTTCACGAGGAAGGACTTGACGGCATAATTACGAAGGAGCTTCATCTCCCCGCGAGCAATCCGGATCTCTCAAAGTGGAAAAAGCTGGTAAAGAACTTCAGAAACCCGCTGGACAAGGTGGAGATAGGTATTGTCGGGAAATATGTGAAATACGAAGATTCCTACAAAAGCCTGATTGAAGCACTCAGGCACGGCGGGTTTGCCAACAGGGCGGATGTTGTCCTCAATTGGATTGAGGCTGAGGAATTAACGGAAATTAATATTGAGAGCATCCTCGGCGGAATGGACGGAATACTTATTCCCGGAGGGTTTGGGATAAGAGGAGTCGAGGGCATGGTAAAAGCGGCGGAATTTGCCAGAGAACGCAAGATACCGTTTTTCGGAATCTGCCTCGGTTTTCAGTGCGCTGCAA
This sequence comes from uncultured Acidobacteriota bacterium, assembly GCA_964509835.1. Lineage (GTDB taxonomy): Bacteria > Acidobacteriota > CAZDZC01 > CAZDZC01 > CAZDZC01. Next base: position 37,382 of record CAZDZC010000016.1, on the reverse strand, counting down.
TTGAATTTGCCCGGAATGTTGGAGGTTATACCGATGCCAACAGTTCTGAATTTGAACCTGAAGCCAAGGATGCAGTTGTCTATAAACTTCGCGATCTCGTGGATGTCGAAGAGATGGGAGGCACGATGAGGCTCGGACAGTATAAATGCAGGCTTCAGAAGAACTCTCTGGCATACAGGGCATACGGAGAGGAGGAGATATCCGAACGGCACAGGCACAGATATGAATTCAACAAGGAATATCTGAAACCGCTTGTTGATTCAGGCCTTTTGATTTCAGGCCTCTCCCCGGACGGGGTTTTTGTGGAGATACTCGAAGTTATGGAGCACCCGTGGTATCTGGCCGTTCAGTATCATCCTGAATGGAAATCAAGGCCTTTGGACCCCCATCCGCTTTTCAGGGATTTCATCAAAGCTGCTTTTGAAAAACGAAGGGCGGGTAAGTAATTGGCCGTGAAGAAATTTAATGTTACGCCGGAAATACAGTTCGGGGATGGAAGCCCGCTTCTGCTTGTTCTGGGTCCCTGCGTGATAGAGAGCGCTGAACACTGCATGAAGATGGCCGAAAAGATATGCGCTTTCGCCGGAAACAAAGATTATTCGGTTATTTTCAAAGCTTCTTTCGACAAGGCAAACCGCAGCTCCGTGAGTTCCTACAGAGGCCCCGGAATGAAGGAAGGGCTGAAGATACTTAAAGAGGTCAGGGCGAAATTTTCGCTTCCGGTGCTGACGGATTTTCATGAACCTTCTCAGGCTGCTCAGGTTGCTGAGGTTGCGGATATCCTGCAGATCCCCGCTTTTTTGTGCAGACAGACGGATATGATAGCGGCTGCCGCAGAAACAGGAAAACCGGTGAACATAAAAAAGGGCCAGTTTCTTTCACCCTGGGAGGTTTCCAATGTTGTCGAAAAGGCAAGGAGCTTTGGGAATTCAATGGTATCCATAACTGAAAGAGGCTTCAGTTTCGGATACAATAACCTCGTTGTTGATTTCAGATCGTTTAAAATAATCAGAGACATGGGAGTGCCTGTCATCTTTGACGGCACCCACAGCATTCAGCTACCGGGAGGGCTCGGCATAAGAAGCGGAGGCCAGAGGGAATTCATCCCGACATTGACTATGGCAGCAGCTGCCGCCGGAATTGACGGTCTTTTTCTTGAAGTTCATGATGATCCTGAAAACGCGCTTTGCGACGGTGCCAATTCTCTGCCTTTAGGCGAACTCGGTGCTTTGCTTGAAAAGATAATCGCTGTTCGCTGTGCGGTATCCGGAGGAAATAAATGATACTGGAAACAGGTAAAAATGTTCTTTTAACGGAAGCAAATGCTCTGCGGGCAATAGCCGACAGGCTTGATGATACATTCGTCAAAGCGGTCAATATGATAGCCGAATGCGAAGGCAGAGCCGTTCTTACCGGGATGGGGAAATCCGGGCTGATATGTCGTAAGATCTCAGCCACTCTAGCCAGCACCGGAACCCCTTCACTTTTTCTCCATCCCGCGGAAGCTATTCACGGGGATATCGGGATGATAAAGGAAGAGGATATCGTTATCGCAATTTCAAACAGCGGGGAAACGCAGGAAATAACAAATCTGATCCCTTTCCTGAAGAGGCTGGGACTTAAAATGATCAGCATGACCGGGAACAAAAATTCCACCCTCGCCAGATTCAGCGATATTCATCTGGACACCGGAATAGAAAAGGAAGCGTGTCCGATAAATATGATACCTACCGCGAGCACAACTGCGGCGCTTGCAATGGGTGATGCCTTGGCAATCGCGCTTTTTGAAATGAGAGGATATGAGAAGAGGGATTTTATAAGATATCATCCGGGAGGACAGATCGGGAAACAGCTTGTCAGTGTCGGAGAGCTGATGCACACAGACGACAGGCTTCCGAAAGTGATGATCTCTACCCCTCTGGACAAGGCGATAGAGGAGATTACCGTTAAAAGAATGGGGGTTACCGCTGTTGTGAATGATAACAATATCCTTGCGGGGATAATTACTGACGGAGACCTGAGGAGGTTTTTCCAGAAGGGAGGGAACATATCAACTTCAACTGCCGGTGACTGTATGACTCCGGACCCTCTGACCGTCAGCAGAAACGAGTCGGCTGGAACGGCTTTAAGGATAATGGAAGAAAAGAAGATAACTTCTTTGATGGTGACAGACGGAAAACTTCTTCTCGGCCTGATTCATATCCACGACCTGTGGCGTATCCAGATGTTTTGACGATCCGTGATGTTGCTGTTTACAATATCGTTCAATAAAGGGAATTAAGGAGGAAATAATGCGTGCAATCGCTATTGTTCTTATCTGTTTGGCTTGCACAGCCATAACGCTTTTTACATTTTCAAATCCTCACATCGTTAATGTAAAGTTCTGGGAGCTATATGAAATAAATGTTCAGCTTTATATTGTCGTGTTGGCCTCAATGGCTGCGGGGGTTGTGCTTGCTTTTCTTGTAAGTGTTTTTGAACAGTATAAGCTTAGATTTGAAAACAGGAGACTCAGAAAGGAACTGACTAACCTGAAGGATGAGGTTGATTCTCTTCGGAATATGCCTCTTTCTGATCCCGGAAGTACCGACAATTGAACAATCTGAACGAGACATATACTCTGGCGGGATCAGCCGATCCTTATCTGATAATAGCGTTACTGTTTGAGTTCCTTCTGTTTCTGTTTCTGGCTGTCAGGGTTCTGACCGCGGGAGGCAAACCCGGCATCTGGAACAAATTCGATCCGGGAACAGCAAGGTCTTCTCCTCATTATATCCAGGGTTTTCATTACCTGATATCAGGCCAGCGGGACGCGGCGATAAATGAATTCAGGATGGTGGCGGAATGCGGGACAGAGGCGCCTGAAGTGTACCTTGTTCTGGGGAACCTCTACCGCGAAAAAGGACTTCTGGACAGAGCGATAAGAATTCACAAGTCACTGCTTAAAAGAAAAAATCTTCAGCCCGAAGAGGAGACGCTGGCTCTTTTCAGCCTGGCTGCTGATTTTGAGCAGGCAGGATTTATTGACCGCGCAGCAAGGCTTTTCAAAAAAGTCCTGGAGAAGGATCCTGGGCACACGAGCGCCATAGAATACATAGCGAACCTTTACGAGAAGCTTAATGACTGGGAGTCAGCGTTTATATCCTGGGAGAGGCTTCTTGAAATTGACAAAAGAAGGGATAAAAAACATGTCGCGTTTCTGAGGAGCAAAATCGGAGAGAATCTTCTCCGCGAAGGAAATCTGGAGAAAGCCGAAAAGGAGTTCACAAAAGCGGTGAAGCTTCATCCTGAAACACCGCCGGCATACATAAACCTCGGCGAGGTTTATTTAAAGCAGGGTAAAACAGAAGAGGCAGTCAGAACCTGGGAGGAATTTATCAGGCTCAGTCCTGAATATACATACTTGGTAATAAAAGGTCTTGACAGGGCATACGAAGAGCTTGGACAGAAGGATGGAATATTTGACATCTGCAGGGATTTTATTGACAGAAATCCATCGGATTGGCGGATCCGCGTTTTCCTCGCGGATAAGCTTATTGAAGGCAGGCAGATAAGGGAGGGGATGAAACTTCTTCTTGATGCTGTGTCTATTAACCCTTCAAATATGACTGCACATATAAAATATCTGGAAGCCTTTTTAGATGAAGATGCTGCGAAGGAAGACATTTCTAACTTTCTGAGTGTGATAGGCAAGGCTAAACTGCCTGAAACGCTGTTTGAATGCCTTTCCTGCCGGTACAGAACAGACGAGCTTTTGTGGCACTGTCCTCACTGTCAGGAGTGGGACACCTTTGTTGAGGTTTAGCTTGACATTGTTTTTAAATTTTGCTTTAATGCTTCCATAGGATAACGAGATTGGAGATGCAGACGGAAAAAAAAATAAAAGTGTTGCTTGCGGATGACTCATCATCCTTTCTCCATTTCGAGAAAGTTCTTCTTACCAGCACAGATTACGACATTATCACCGCAGGCAACGGTCTGGAAGCTCTCAAGCTTGCCAAGGAGGAAATGCCTGATGTCATGTTCCTCGATGTAAACATGCCGGAGATGACCGGGCTTGAACTTTGCAGGATGGTAAAAAGCGACCCGTCTTTGAGGCACATAGCAGTCATAATGGTAACGACGATGGGCAAGGATGAGGATATAGAAGCCGGCTATCAGGTCGGATGCAATGATTATCTGTTTAAACCTGTAAAGAAATCTGTTCTTATTGAAAAAATTCAAAAATTCACTTTGAATTTAACCCTGTAATTGTATATAATCCGTTTTTTTTGTTGCCACGGCTATTGTGGCGGGTTTCCAACAATTCGAGGAGTGTATGTTTAACAAGCGTTTTCTAATCTTTTTTGTCTTTTCGGTATTCATAATTCCATTTTTTATCGCTTACTCAATGTCTGACGAGGAATGTCTGTCGTGTCACGGCGATGAAAGCATTGAGGGAATTACAAAACGCGGTGAAGCCTTGAATCTCTTTACGGATGAGAAAGCCATTGCAGGCAGCGTCCATGAAGGACTCTCATGCACGGACTGTCATGTGGGTGAAACCTCATGGGACGATGTTCCTCATGCTGAAAAAGGGCTTACAAAGGCATGCAAAGATTGCCACAGCGATGTTTTCGCGGTATTTTCAAAAAAAGATGTTCATGGCAGGGCAGCCCAGAACGGAAATGAAAAAGCCCCTGATTGCGGCGAATGTCACGGGGGGCACGGGATTCATCCTCTCAATTCTGATGAATCTGTCATGTCAAAGGAGAATCAGCCTGAAGCGTGCGGAAAGTGCCATGGCAGTGAGTTTCTGAACCGCGAGGAAGGAATTACAAAAAGAAAGCTGGTAGAGCGCTATAAATCAAGTGTTCACTGGGATGCTATTCAGATGGGCAAGAACGGCGCTTCCTGTACCGATTGCCACGGACATCACACCATTCTATCGTCTGCAGAACCGGATTCAACTGTTTCAAGAGAGGGTGTCATAAAGGTCTGCAACAACTGCCACCCGAATGAAGCCATGACATTTCTGGACGGAGCTCACGGGAGACCTTTAAAGCAGGGGAATAACGATGTCCCGAGCTGTGTGACCTGTCATGGCGATCACGATATGGCATCGCTTTCCGAAAGGACGGGGGACGCAAAATCATGGGCTGCCACCCAGGTTTGCATATGGTGCCACAATAATGAGCGGATGATGGCCAGATACGGGCTTGATACTTCACCTGTGGAGAGCTATATGAAGGATTTCCACGGTCTTACACAGAGGACAACCCAAGGCGCGAGCGCGACATGCGCAGACTGCCACGATCCTCATCATTCTCTCCCGTCAACCCATCCCAGCTCAAGAATGCATCTGAGCAACAGAGGTTCAGCGTGCGGCAAATGCCACGGTCAGGTCACCGATACATTTGCTCTCTCTTTTTCGCACAAGAAAGCCATGCAGGACACGGGAAGCAAGATTGAAGTCATCATCAAATGGGCGTACATCTTAATAATTATTGCCTCGGTTCTTGGGATGCTTCTCCACAACTTCATAATCTGGCTTCACGGGGTTACCACCAAGCTTAAGGAACAGCGCAGAAAGAAAAGCATCCGCCGTATGAACCGTTACGAGATTTTCAGTCACATGGTCATGTTTATTACCTTCTCAATACTGGTCATCACCGGATTTGCCCTTAAATTCCCTGAAGCATTCTGGTCAACATGGCTGCATAACATAGGGATGACCGAACCGATAAGAGCTTTCATCCATCGCTCTTCAGGTTTTCTTATGACGGTGGATATTGCGGTTTTCTGTGTCTATATGATCATAATAAGGAGGGGCAGGATAATACTTAAGGAGATGATCCCTACCCTTAAAGATCTGAAGGGTTTCTTTGATACTTTCAAATATTATCTCGGTTTCTCTGATAAAGCCCCGAAATACAATGTTTTTTCCTACGCGGAGAAATTCGAGTTTTGGGCGCTTATCTGGGGAGTAGCCATTATGGCAGTGACAGGATTTTTCCTTTGGTTCCCGAAATCAATTCCTGACAGCTGGCCGCACTGGCTGATGAATGTGGCAAGAGTAATACATTATTACGAAGCGCTGCTGGCATCTCTCGCAATTGTGATATGGCACGGTTTCCATGTTATGTTCCATCCCCATGAGTTCCCCATGAGCACTTCATGGCTTACAGGGTATGTGACAAAAGAAGAGGCTGAACATCATTTCACTCCGGAAGCAATCAGAACAATGGCCGGAAGTGGTGATGATAACAATGGTTCAGAAGACGGCAAAGAGTCAGAATAACTGATAACTGATAAAGGAGTGTGTTATGGGTATTGATCGCAGGAAATTCTTGAAGCTTACCGGCACAGCGGCAGCAGGTGTTGCCGCTGCATCAGTCGGCAAAGACGCGGAAGCTTCCAGTCATGTAGAGGCAGGAGAAAATCATGTCGGCTGCCTGGTTGACACAACATTGTGCATCGGATGCAGAAGGTGTGAAGCTTCATGCAACGACAACAACAAGCTTCCGAAACCGGAGCTTAAATTCACCGACACATCCGTTTTCAGAAAAGAAAGACGGATGACTACCGAAGCATTTACCGTTGTCAATGAGTATCAGGGCAGTCCTTCACCCGACCAGGGCCGTAAAAACAGCACTTATGTGAAGTTCCAGTGCATGCACTGCATTGACCCTGCATGTGTATCCGCATGCATAGTCGGTGCCCTGACCAAGGCAGAGGACGGAGCAGTTGTCTATAACTCCTCAATATGCATAGGATGCAGATACTGCATGGTCGCCTGCCCGTTCCAGGTGCCTGCTTATGAATACGACAAGATACTTACTCCGAAAGTAAGGAAATGTGAATTCTGCGCTGATCAGGCTGCCGGTAAAGGCGCCAATCCTGCATGCGCGGCTTCATGTCCCGCCGAAGCCATTATCTTCGGTAAGAGAAAGGACCTTCTTGAAATGGCTCATGACAGAATCCAGAAACGGCCCGACCGATATATTGATCATGTTTACGGTGAACGAGAAGTCGGAGGCACTTCGTGGATTTACCTTGTCGGAAGGGAAGCTGAAGACATCGGATTGCTGGAACTGCCGCATGAAGCTGCGCCAAGGCTGACTGAAGCAATTCAGCACGGCATATTTAAATATGCTGCGCTGCCGCTTGCGGTTTACGGCTCTCTTGGCGGGTTGATGTGGTATAACAACAGAAAGCAGCAGGTTAAAAAAGAAGAAACCGAAAATGACGGAGGTGAGGAATGAGCGTTCATGCAACAGGAAGACTCAAAAAACCGTTTTTCACTCCCGGTGTTTATGTTCTGCTGGCTTTTTTCGCTATCGGCATGTCCTTCGGCCTTGCCCGTTTTCTTACCGGGCTGGGAACGGTAACAAATCTGTCAACAAGCTTTCCATGGGGAATCTGGATTGCGATAGATATCGCATGCGGCGTTGCTCTCGCGGCAGGCGGTTTCACAACAGCCGCGCTGATTGACATATTCGGACGCCACAAATACCATGCTCTTTTAAGACCGGCTATTCTGACAGCCTGGCTGGGATATACATTTGTCGCGATAGGTCTTCAGTTTGATCTTGGAAGATATTGGAATGTCTGGAGGCCGATGTTCTACTGGCAGGGCAACTCGGTACTGTTTGAAGTTGGTATGTGTGTCATGGCATATCTGACGGTTCTGACGGTTGAGATGTCCCCGGCTCTTATTGAAGGAGCGAAAAGACGAATAGAAAACAATGAATGGGGAAGCGCTATCCTGAAAGTTGTAGAAGGCCCTCTGGAAATTGCGTACAAAATAGTAAAGATCGTTCTTCCGCTTTTTATAATTGCGGGCGTAGTTCTTTCCTGCATGCACCAGTCATCGCTTGGAGCTGTTCTTCTTATAGCTCCGACAAAGATTCACGCTCTGTGGTACACTCCGATCATCCCGTTGCTTTTCCTGCTCTCCGCATTCATGGTAGGGTTCCCTATGGTTATTATGGAATCAATCATTGCAAGCAGGAGTTTCGGACGCAAACCTGAGATGGATCTTCTTACTCCTCTTGCAAAAATAGTCCCCTGGTTTATAGGGATATACGCTATATTCAAATTCGGGGATCTCTTTCTGAGAAGAGAGAGCATCAGTCTGACGGACTGCCCGCGTTGTACGATAGCATTCCTGGTGGAAATATTCGTTGGAATAATTCTGCCGTTCATTCTTCTTATCCAGCCTAAGGTCAGAAAGTCGACGAACTGGCTCTTCTTTTCCGCATTTCTTGTTGTCATAGGTGTCGCACTGAACAGGATAAATGCTTACCTGGTTGGATACAATCCGCCTTATGCCGATAAAATGTATTTTCCGGCTATCGGAGAAATAGCCATAACTCTCGGTTTGATATGCGCCATCATGCTCTGTTACAGGCTCTGCGTCACATTTTTTCCAATTCTCGAAGGAGAGGAGAGAAAAGAGGAGTTTGAGTCAAGGGTCTCAGCCGTTAAGGATGTGTCCCCTGTTCTGGGTTGGACCCTGAGGGGATTGACCATAGTTCTCATGCTGGCGTTTGTGCTGATATATGTTATGGTTCACAGGGAAGCTGTTTCGGGTGACATAAAGGCTTTCCAGTGGGCGAAAAATGTAGTTCCGGTAAAGTTTGAGCTGGACCAGATAAGTTCAAGGGAACATTCCGGCAGACCTGAGGGTTATCAGAACCTTTATCTGCTGAACAACAAACTTCTTAATTCAAATGTGAATTATTATGAACCCGCGAGATTCACACACAGAACACACGATGTGGCTACCGAAGGTAACTGCGCTGTGTGTCACCACAGGTTCTCATTCTCTGAAGACGACAGAATAGGGATTTCAGTCCGCGAGTTCCATGAAGAATACGATATCCGGGCTGTAGGCGCATGTGACTCATGCCATGACATGGAAACGATAACGATAAGCAAATGTTCCTCCTGTCACTGGCTGCCTAACGAGGAGGATGACCCGAACAGGCTCGGCCTGAAAGGGGCGTATCACCGTCAGTGCATAGGCTGTCACGAAGATCAGCCAAGCAATGTGTTTGCGCCCACAGACTGCACTTCCTGCCATCATCCCTACACTCCTGACCATTCCAAGCTGGTGGAAGTGAAAGAGAATGGCAAACCAAACGATGTCACCGCAAACTGTCTGAAATGTCATGAACAGGCCGGTGAGGATGTCATCAAAACAGCTCACTGGAATTGGAAAGGACATTCTCCGGCGGTTTACGGACACGAACATAATGTTGATATCGGATTGAGCAATTTGATGAATAATTATCTTATCAGCGTTGGTCCGAACGCAATGTATTGCGCCTCATGTCACATCGGCTTCGGATGCTGGGGGCAGGAAGTTGACGGAGAAACCTGCGACGAGCATCTCAGGTGTGTTCTTTGCCTTCAGGACAGAACAAGGATTGACTGCCTTGTCTGCCATGACACTACGGGGACATACGAAAAAGACGCGGCAGGTGGAGGTTCTCCGGCTGTCTTCGTTGATCTTGCAGAAGTGGCAAAGAATGTCGGCAGGCCTTCCCGTGGAACCTGCGGAAGCTGTCATTTCTACAGTGACGGCGGCGCAAATATAAAGCATGGCGATCTGGAACCTGTTTTGAATGATCCGCCGGATGATTTTGATGTGCACATGGGGCGATATGACATGATATGTCAGGACTGCCACAAAACTACTGACCATAAGATAGCCGGGAGGTCAATGAGCGCCCCCGCTACCGAAGGCAGAATCGCGTGCGAACGCTGCCACGGTGCAAAACCTCACGGGATCACGGGACCGCTGGCAAAACATCTGGACAACCATACCAGCACGGTCGCATGCGAAACATGCCATATCCCTGAAATTGCCAAACAGTATCCAACAAGGGTTTTTGTGGACTTCTCCAAAGCAGGGGAAGATCGTGAAGCAACTACTGATGAATACGGCAAAAACACATACGAAAAGAACATAGGCGAACAGAAATGGGTTAAGAATTATTCCCCCGTTTATCAGTGGTACGACGGAACAAGAAAAGCATATCTTATAGGTGATAAGATAAATCCTTCCGGAAAGGTGGTTTTGAATGCTCCGCTGGGTGAGTTCAGAGACTCTTCTGCCAAGATATATCCGTTCAAGGTTCACAATGCTGTTCAGCCTTACGATACAAAAAACAAAACATTAGTGGTCCCGAAATTCTGGAAGGGATTCTGGGAGCACTATGACTGGGCCAGAGCAATCAAGGAAGGCATGGAAGAAATGGAACTGGAATACTCGGGAGAGTTCGGTTTTATCAATACTGAAATGTACACCGGAATTCACCACCAGGTTGTCCCTGCAAAGCGTTCTCTTGGTTGCGCCGACTGTCACAGCCAGCAGACGGTTAAATGCAGCAGGTGCCACGAAAGCGCCCGGTTCGATAATGCTGAACACACGAGGATGATCTATCCAGATGTCAGGAGCAGAATGGACTTCAAGGCCCTCGGTTATGACGATGACCCTGCTGACAAGGGCAGCCGCTTCAGCACAGGTTTCGGAAGAGGAACCCCGAATTAATGTCTGAAAGGGTGTTCAAGGCTGCCTTTACACCCGATGTTTCGTAATATTTAAGGGAGGGATTCCTTTGGGAAACCCTCCCTTTTTTCTGTTCAGGATTCGTAAAGAGACTAGGATATTAGAATTCAGAATTTACTGCTGAGGTGCTGAAAAAGTATATCTCTTCATGATTCTCTTCTATATGTTGAAAGTTCACTCTATCATTTACGCACGGACAATCAATTTATTCACTATTTGATCAATTTTCCAGAGCATAATGAAACGATCTTATTCAGATATGTTCTTCTAATAGCATCATAACCACGATCATTGGGGTCTTCAAGGTTATCATGATACCAATAATGAGGGTCATCGTTTCTGTAATTTGGATTATTCCTATCGCTGCAGTGAGAACCGTGACCCAGGAAAACCGAATGAATATCAACCATATGCACATTATCATAATTACTGCATATGTCCTTGATTGTTTCATTCCAGAGTGTGTGAACTTTGAGTCCATCCGGCCATTCGGGAAGAAGAGGATGAGCATTTTCTATATCTCCGACACCGTCTGTCGGATCATAGATATTTGCAAGAAAAATATCACATCCTCCAGGAAACTTTAGTTTTATGCCCTCAAGCAGGAGGTTCATCCTGTCTCTGAAAGAAGATTCCCATTCCTTTGCCTGTTCGAGAGTGCATCCGTACATAGTGCCATCTAACGGTTCAGATCTTCCATAATCATGTATCAGGTCATTGCCGCCTGAAGTAAGAGCTACAATGCCGTAAGTATTTTCATCGAAGGGTTTTATGAGGGGTAGCTGCTCCTTAAGGTGCTGGTCAGATACCGTATATGAAACCGCGAAGTTAAGTTTCCTCAAATTTGGGATTACCGTAAGAAGATCTCTTCCAGTCATGTCAGGATATAACTCTGGGTCATTTTCATAAAGATTATCAAAATAACCTTTGTACTTACTGGAACCGTAGCCATCTGTGATGCTGTCACCCATTCCGAGAAGAATCACCTCTTTCTCTGTCCAGATCTCTGTGAAAAGTTCAGGGGATACTTCGGGTCCAGCAGGTCCTTCACCAACTTCATGCTGATACCTGCCTATTATCAAATACCAACTGACGGCAATTACCAGTAGCCCAAGCGCTAAGCCTAGGTAAACAGCTCTTAGTCTGAATTGATACCATTTCATTTTTCCTTTCATTCCGTACCTCCCAATTTAATAAAAGATCATTGCAAGAAAGAAGCCAGAATGTATTTGCCAGCTAAGTACAATATATGCAGTGGCATAAAGATCTATTCTACTTTGATTGGGCAAAAATTTACACATGACAGAGAAAACTTTTGCACAAGTTATCAGTTACCTGAATGAACTGTCTTTTCTGATGACGGATAATACAGCGAGTTCAAAAAAAGCTTGAATGTTCCCCAGCTCTGGGCACGGTAATGGGGAGAGAATCCGAATAGGATGACTCTCCCCTTTTTATACGGGATATCAACTACTCCGGCTTTACCCTGAATGAGCCTGTCCCCTCTGATGTAACCGCTCAGCCTAAGATCCTTTTCAGGGAAATCAACCACGGACGATAGCTCCTCTTTGCTCGGTTTCAGCATGAAAGCTGAGCCTCCGTTGTAATACAGAGCTGCCTGATCCGGCATTCCAAACCCCATTGGGTGAGTGTTGTCAACCTCACCTTTCACAATGCACCCGGGAGCGACAAAGCCCTTTGCGTCTTTCACAACATTAACAGCCGGAAGATTGAACAGTTCAATTGCCAGTTCAGCCGATTCGCTTAGGCAGATAAGGGTTCCGCCTTCTTTGACGAATCTTTTGAGTTCATTAATACCTTCTTCTCCAATCCCGCCCGTGAATTTTTCCGGTTTAGGCGGCGCATCCTTATACCAGTCGGATTCTCCCTTTTCCAGCATTGCCTTGTCCATTGGGGGTAGAATCATAACATCGTACTTTGTAAGATCTGATTTCATGTCTTCGTTTTTAAGAACAGAATAATCAACTTCAAAATCATCCATGACGCATCTCATCCAGCCTTCATCATTATTTGGAAGATAGGACTGATAAATGCCGACAGAAGGTTTAGAGATCTTGAGTGCCCCGGCTTCACCCGATTCATGCACTCCGTAAATGTTGAGGAAGCAGTCATTCGCAACTTTACTGAGGATTGCTTCCGATAAAGCATTTTTCTCAACAAGCATCATTCCCGCAGGAAGTTTGCGCTGTCCTCTCACAACCGGGTCTGTAAGCCAGTAAACAGGCACATTCTTATCCAGAAGTCTGTTCATGGCATTGAATGATCTGTTGTACCTGTGATCAATCAGATAGTATTGCCCATCCCCGAAAATGCTGCCGGATGAAGGAAGATGTTCCACAGCTAAGGTTTTGATTTCGACAGCTTTCTCTACCTCCCTCACAACCACACCCATCTGGTAGGACAGTGTCCATGCGGTTGTGTCGTAGGGTTCGCGAGGTGTGCAGTCCGGGCAGTCCCTGATTTCAGGGTAGATCTGGGGTTCAAGCAGGTCCTTGATGTATCCCCTGTAAGGCTGCGCCATTCTTATGACATAAGTTCCGGCAGGATAGTTTTCGTTGTTCACCGAAAAATCATCTACAGCCCTTTCGATAACAACACCGCCTGTTTTAAGGGAGTCCAGCATTTTTATCATCGAGGAAGGGTCCACCTGTTCTTCGGGGATGACATATGCGAAAGGGTCGTCCGTAAGACCATTTTCTATGTTTTCCCTGTTCATCCTGAAATAGTTCCTTTTTACATCCTTTCTCCGTGTTTTAAGAATGTCAAGCAGGGCATAAGTCAGTGCTTTCTCGTAATCCACTATATCCCTCAGCCTCCACCAGCCGCCCTCCCAAGGGTCAAGAAAATTCATCTGTTTTATATATTCAGGAAGACCGTATCCTGTGCTTACAAGCGCTGATTTATCAATGAAAAGCGGTGTCGCGGTCAGACAGCCGGCCATCTCGGACAGCACTCCTATCTGGTTGTGCCAGAATGGCGACATGATTGATGCTCCCTGCCACCAGCCCGAAAAATATACTCCGCCTGCTACCCCTTTAAGTCCCTGTTCTGTAAGACTGTTGAGCATTTGCGTCCCGATGCTGTTAAGCTGGGAATAGACCAAGGGGTGGACATTGGGATTGACGGGATCAATGTAGGGCGGGATGAAAAGCCTGGGCCCGGTGTTCCACATCTGATGCTGGTCAAGAATTACTTCCGGAAACCATTCTTTATAATACTGGTCGGTCACCGCTCTGCTCTCAGAAAGAGCGAACATGAACCAATCGCGGTTGTTGTCGTGGCCTGCATAATGATGGTAAAGTTCAGGCATCGGACAACCTTCACTTTCAGTTCCGACATTCTGCCTGTACCAGTCAGTCACCATCTGAAGGCCGTCGGGATTTACCGATGGGACCAGAAGAATAACTACATCTTTAAGGATATCTTTCATTTCAGCGGAGGGATTGACGGCCCACTCATGCAATAACTCCAGGGAAAGCTGGCTGGATGCGATCTCTGTCGAGTGGATGTTCATGGTTATCATCAGAACTGATGGTGTGGTTTCAATAAGATCCGATACCATTTTTTCAGAGAGGTTTCCGCAGAAAACAAGCTGTTTTTGCGCATCCTTTATTTGATCCTTTTTTGCGAGATTTTCAGGAGAAGAGATGACAGCCATCAACATATCTCTTCCGAGTGTTGTTTTTCCGATGAACTCCACCTCTGCAAAAGCTGACTTTGAACCCACAAGCCTGAAATAGCTGCTTATCTGTTCCCAGTCGGCAAGTTTTCTGTCGGCTCCGACCGGATACCCGAGAAATTCTTCCGGCGTGGGGATGGTATCAGACGGATAAACAGGCGAAACGGAAACCATAAACACTGTCACCAGGAGCAATATTCTTTTTATCATTTTTATCCTCCTTAATAATGAGCAAGTTTACTTTACAGAGAACCAGAAAACAAGATTATGACAATAATAGACATTTTCAGGAAAAAACTTTAATATGTTTTCTTGAATTTTATTTTTATTGGAGAAATCATCTTTATTTTAACATGGTATAATATTAATATGTGTTTTTGATATATGCAGGAGAAAAGAAAAATGTCTAGTAAAAAACAGGTTAATTCTTTTACGGAGCAGGAAATTTCAAGCCTGAACGCTGAGATCGAAGAGTTAAATAAACACGCTGACCTGATAAAATCCAGAATTGATATTCTTGAAGATAAGAGGTCATTTCTTATGACCCTCCGGACAATCTACAATCCTGACGAGAAGAACTACAATGAGTTTGCGGAATTTGTGTCAAAGAAGGGCATGACCATCCAGAACCATATTAATGGTATTCTCAGGGATAACAAGGACAAGCCTTTGTCTGTGCGGGATATTGCGATCAGACTGGGTTGGAAGGGCGTTCCGATAGCTCCGGAAAAAAGGCCATATCTTTATACCATTCTCAGCAGAATGAACGAGAAGGGATATGTGGTTAAAACCTCGGATAACAAATGGAAAGCTTCGGATAAAGAGCCGCAAGAGAAGGTTCAGGAAGAAGCTGTCAAGATTTTTGAAACAGCACTGAAATCTAAGACTGAAAAACCCGACAAATCAAAAAGAACGCTTGGTATTACGGAGTCCGTTACATCTCTTTTCAGGAATAACCCTGAGAAGGAATATGATTTCAGAGCTGTTTGTGATCATCTCAGAAAAACGGGCATTGATGCCAAACCTGGAAGCGTAAGACACGCTCTGAAGTTGATGTTTCTTCAGAAAAAGATTCTTAAGCGCGTTTCCAGAGGTTCCTACAAACTAAAAAGATGATTCTGGAAAAATTTAGAATAGGCGCGATTAACAGCGTCTCTGTATTTTTAAAAATTGGGTTCTTATCAGGAGTATCAGATGTCCGAAATGATTGATTTGGTTCTGGAAAAGGTCAGGGAGCAGAAAGTGAGGTTCGTGAACCTCCAGTTCACGGATATAGCCGGGAAAGCGAAAAGCGTGACTATTTCAGTGAAACAGCTTGAGAGTTCGCTGAAACAGGGAACCTGGTTTGACGGTTCATCCATAGAAGGGTTCACAAGGATATGCGAGAGCGACATGTTCCTTATGCCGGACCCGTCAACCTACGCTGTTCTTCCATGGTACGGGAACGATGATGAGCAGGTCGCAAGATTTATATGCGATATTTATCTTCCCGATGGAACGCCTTTCCCCGGTGATCCCCGTTTCTGTTTGAAGAAGGTTCTCAAGGAAGCCGAGAGCATGGGGTATATTTATAACACAGGCCCGGAACTTGAGTTTTTCCTTTTTAAAAAGAATAACGGTAAAGTGGAACCTCTTCCGCACGATTCAGGCGGTTATTTTGATCTGATCCTTGATGACGCCTTCGATATCCGAAAGGATATGATCAGGATGCTTGAAAATATAGGTCTCAATGTTGAAACAAGTCATCATGAAGTCGCCCCTGGACAGCATGAAATTGATTTTGAATATGATACCGCTCTGGTAACGGCTGACCGCACTGTCACGATGAAGTTCACGCTTAAGGCGCTTGCGCAACAGCACGGACTCCACGCTACATTCATTCCAAAACCAGTTTTCGGGATAAACGGCTCCGGGATGCATGTCCACCAGAGCCTGTTCAGCGGGGATGGCAAAAACCTGTTTTTTGATAACAGAGGCCAGTATCACCTTTCAGACACCGCAAGGCATTTCATAGCAGGGCAGCTGAAGTATATTTCTGAAATGTGCCTCGTTACAAACCCGACTGTGAATTCATACAAAAGGCTTGTTCCGGGGTATGAAGCCCCGGTTTATATCTGCTGGGGCCAAACCAACCGTTCCGCCCTGATAAGAATACCCAGATATTCGAAGGGGAGAGAAAGCGCGACAAGAATAGAACTTCGATGTCCGGACGCGAGCAACAACCCGTATCTTGCTTTTGCGGTGATGCTTTCAGCGGGCCTGGAGGGAATCAGGAATAAGTGGGAACCTCCGATGCCTGTTGAAGAGGATGTCTATGATTTTGATGACGCAAAATTGAAGGAACTGTCCATCGGCACACTTCCCCTGACCCTAGGTAACGCGGTCAGCCTGTTTGAGGAAAGCGCGTTTTCAAGAAAGGCTATGGGAGATCATCTTTTCAGGGAGCTTTCTTCGCTGAAGAAACAGGAATGGAGGGCCTACTGCAGGCATGTGACAAACTGGGAGCTCACCAGGTATCTGGACATCTGATTATGAATTATCATGATCTCAGGGATCTTATTCTGGATTTTGAAAGAAGGATAAATCCCGTCAATTCTACATTTCTGGGTATCCATGATATTGATCATACGCTCGGGAATTACAGCTCTGATTTTCTCCGTGACACAATGGGAAAGAGGATTGGAAATCTTGAAAGACTTAAGTGTGTTGACATATCTGATCTGAGTCTTGATGACGATATTGATCTTGAAATCCTGAGAGGTCAGCTTGAATCCGCAGTGAGAACTTATGAGGAGATCATGCCATATCAGAGAATGGCGGATGTTTATCCCGGAATCGCCATGTATGGAATTTATTTGTTGATGATGAGGGAGCATGGGAACCTTGAAACAAGATGCGGGAACATCCTGACAAGACTTTCAGAGGTTCCCTCACTTATGGAGCAGGGAAAGGTCAATCTATCCTCCGGAAAGAACATACCTGAAGCATGGACTGTTAAAGCTATAGAAAGCGCATCCGGCGGGGTGGAGTTCTTCGCGTCTTCGTTCAGGGATTTCTGCAGATCAATTCCCTCTCTGTCCGAAGATATGGAGAAAGCCTCGAAAAAAGCCACTGAAGCTTTCAGCGATTATATAACATTTCTCAAATTGAAAATCCTTCCCCGCTCAACCGGTAAATTTGCTGTCGGAACAGATCTGTTCAACCATATTCTTAAATATTCACACCTGCTCCCCTATGATCAGAAGGATCTTCTTGAGATTGGAGACGAAGCAGTCAGCAAAACAATTGAGGAGATGGAGAGGTTATCATTCAGGATTTCGGGCGATAAGAACTGGATGGATATAATCTCTAAAATAAAAAACGACTGTTATCGCAAGGACGAACTTCTTGACAGCTACACTAAAGAGATGAAAAGGGCAAAGGAATTTGTTTTGAAGAGTGAGCTTATGACGGTTCCCGAAGATGAATCCCTGAAGATGGTTTACACTCCAAGTTTTGAGAGGAATTCAATACCTTTTGCCGCTTATGTGCCTCCTGCTCCATTCGAGGATAAACAGCAGGGCATTTTCTGGATTACTCCGGTAAATGAAAACCTCAGTGAAGACTTACAGAAGGAACAACTTAAAAACCACAATATATGGGGAGTTCCTCTGACGGTGCTTCATGAGGCTTACCCTGGGCACCATCTTCAGATCGTGCATTCCAACAGGGTTAAGTCCCCGGTAAGAAAGCAATTTATGTCAACAGTTTTTGCCGAAGGATGGGCCCTTTATTGTGAAGAACTTATGTATGATCACGGTTACTATTCTGACGGAAGAACCAGAATGGTAAAGCTGAAAGACCAGCTTTGTGGGGCTTGCAGGGTTGTGATAGATGTCTCTCTTCATTGTAAAGGCATGTCAATTGATAAGGCCACTCAGATGCTCACAGATATAGCCAGGCTCGAAAAATTGCCGGCAATTGCGGAAGTCGTCAGATATACTTCAAGCCCGACCCAGCCAATGAGTTACATTATAGGCAAAATGCAGATAAAAAACCTTCTGAATGAAGTAAGAAGAAAAGAGAAACTGGATTTTGATCTCAAATATTTTCATGACAGGCTTTTGAGTTACGGGACCATACCTCTTTCACTTATCAGAAAGGCAATGTTTGCCCAATCCGGCTGATTCTGCTTCCTCGGTTAACTGTAATCATTTTCTTGATTTATTGCCAGTTTGAAACTATACTCTACTGTTTTAAAGTTGATTTTTGCAGTGCGGGTTTATTTACGGCACAGGTAATTTTGTAATATGAAAGAGCATTTCAGCAGTTTTCGCAATGCAGCGGAAATTATATCCGACAGCAGAGACATGGGCTCTGTTTTAACATCTTTGGCTGCGTTCGTAAGAGAGTGTTCGGATTTCGATTTTGCGGCAGCCGGGTTTTTCCGACACGGCTCATGCAGTGTTTTTTTCCCGCCGGAAAAGTTCAGAGGGAAAATTATCGAGGAATCAGCCAATATTCTATCAGCACTTTCCATGTCGGAAGTGAAACCTTTTGTAAGACGGGCAAAAGAGTTTTGTCCAGAGAGATCTTCATACGACAAAACGCTTTCAGATGTGGGAGCAAAATGTGAGCTTATAATTCCTAAATTTCAGGAAGGCGCTCCTGTCGGTTTTATAAGTCTTGTCACCTGTTCGGAGCTGGATCTGAAAGACGCTCAGACAGAAAGAGCCGCTGAATTGTTCGGAAGTTGTTTTGAGTTGATTTTTTCATTCGTCCAGAACAAGGAAGCGTTAAAGGAACTGTGGTGGGAATTCAATGACTATCAGGTTTTTCATAATGTTTCAAAAAGCGTTTTTTCGGCTCTGGACCGGGAGAAGATATTCAGGAGCACTGCCGCTGCTCTCAAGGGAGTGATTGGTTACGACCGGATTAGTATTTCCCTTCTGTCGGAAGACGGCAGCTTTTTGAAGGTTTCTCATCTTGAAACAAGCGATACTCCTAAAGTGAGCAGAGGAACGGTACTTCCGGTCTCAGGCTCATATGTCGGAAAGGTGATCACTTCTGGTGAGCCTCTTCTGATTGATGATCTGGAAGAACTTAAGGAAAAGCTTTACAGTCCCGCTATTGTAAAGGAAAACCTCAAATCTTATATATGCCTTCCTCTGACAACGGGGGATAAAATGCTCGGTGTTATCAGTCTGGCAAGCAGGAAAAAAGGCTGTTACAGCAAGTCGGATATAGAGTATCTCGAAAGAATAACACCTCAAATAGCTCACTCATTTCATCATTCAATGCTTTACGACGAAAGCAATAAAAGATACAAACAGATGAAGATAATCGCTGATGTGAGCAGATTTGCGGCGGAAACATCAGACTTCAACGCCCTTGCGGAAAGGGTGGTGAAAACGCTGAGGGATGATTACTATACGGATTCGGAAATAACAGTATTCACGGCAGATGAAAACAGGCATGTTTTTGAGCTTTCAGCTTACGCCGTTATTCACGGAAAGAAAACCCTTGATCCCGACTATGTTCAGGATGTCAGGTCAGGCATACTGGGGAAGGTTTACAGGGACGGAAAAACTTACTTGTCAAACAATACTTCAGCGGATAAATACTATGTACTCGGGGGAGGATTTGAGTCTGTTTCCGAAATATGCGTCCCCCTGGTTGCGGAAGGAAAGGTTCTCGGACTGATTGATGTCGGGACGATGGAGCAGGACTTCTTCCACAACGAGGATGTTGATTTTCTTGAAACCCTTGCGGCGCACCTGTCGCAACTTTTATATAAAAGGATTTTATTTGACTGTATTCAGACGGAGAGGGATGTTTTTTCCAAGATAGTAGGAGCAAGCCAGTTCATTACTTCAACGCTGGATTACAGAAAAACCTTTGAAGCAATAGCCCATCACGCTCTTGACATAATAGGAGGCGAAAGCTGTCGTATATATGTGCTGGACAATGCCGGTAAGATACTTCAGCCGGTTGTTGCCTATAAGGCCGAGCATGAAGTGGAGATAAAGGCAACTCCGTGCAAAATCGGAGAAGGTTTAATCGGGCATATTGCGGGTGAGGGGGGAATAGAACTCATAAATAACGCCCAGAATGATCCCAGGGCAATTCAGATACCGGGTACCCCCCGCGATAAACAACACTTTATGATTGCGTCCCTCAAATATCAGAATAATGTTATCGGCGCAATGGCTGTGATAAGACAGGCGGAGAAGCCTTTCGCCGACGAAGAACTGGATGTGTTCAAGGTGTTTTCCGGCATTGCTTCCAATGTACTTGCTAACTCCAAACTTCATGATGATATAGAAGCCAAGAAATCATTTCTCGAAACACTTATTGAGAGCAGCCCTGACGCAATTACAGCTAACGACAGCGAAGGATATTTCACTTTTTTCAGCAAAGGAGCGGAGGAAATCTTCGGTTACAGCCAGGACGAAATTATCGGCAAACCGGTTTATGATTACTACGAGGGCGGCAGAAATACGGCACGGGAAGTGATTGATATTCTGAAGCGCGACGGAAAAATAAAGAATTACGGAACCAATATTATATGCAGGAATAAGGAAATTATTCCGGTGGATTTATCCGCGGCGCTTCTGAAGTCTCCTGACGGGGATTTGCTGGGCGCTGTTGCGGTTTCAAAGGACATGAGGCAGAGGGTTGCCCTCCAGAACAAACTCATGGAGCTTTCGATAAGGGATGAACTGACAGGATTGTTCAATTACAGGCATTTCCACAATGTAATTGTAAGTGAGATCAGCAGGGCTGACAGGCAGAGAAGATTTCTTTCCCTGATCCTTTTTGATCTGGATGGCTTCAAGGAATACAACG
This sequence comes from uncultured Acidobacteriota bacterium, assembly GCA_964509835.1. Lineage (GTDB taxonomy): Bacteria > Acidobacteriota > CAZDZC01 > CAZDZC01 > CAZDZC01. Next base: position 16,296 of record CAZDZC010000016.1, on the reverse strand, counting down.
ACAACTACGGACACCTGAAAGGGGACGAGGCCCTGAAGGAAATCGGAGGCATTCTCCGCAGGTCCATAAGGGATGATGTGGATTCTGCTTTCAGATACGGAGGCGACGAATTCACGATACTTCTTCCCGATGCGGATGCTGATGTCGGACAGAGGATATCCAAAAGGCTCGGGGACAAAATAAGCAGTGTGTTTAACAACAGGATTACGATAAGCTCAGGAGTTGTGGAATATGATTTCATCTGTTCCCCGGAAGAATTCATAAGAAGGGCGGATACTGCGATGTATAAGGCGAAAACCCTGGGAGGCAACAGGGCTGTCAGGAGTATGGAGCTGGAAACCTGAGCATGTTTCCGGTTATGATTAAGAGGATTGAAAGTGAGAATAGATAAACCTTGGGGGTATGAATATATATTTGCCGCGAATGAGAAATACGCGGGAAAGATTTTTTTCATAAAAAAGGGCTTCAGGCTCAGCAAACAGTTTCATAAAATCAAGGACGAGACTATATATCTTAACAGCGGGGAAATGGAACTTCTTGTTTCGGATAAGGACGGGGAACGGTCTTTGGTAATGAAAGAGGGTGACTCCTTCAGGATTGAGCCCGGAGTTGTTCACAGGATGACCGCTGTTAAAGACTGTTTTGTGTTTGAAGTTTCCACTGCCGAACTGGACGATGTCGTAAGGCTGGAGGATGATTACGGGCGGCGGTGCAATGGCCGGGAGTCCTGAAAAAACCTACTTTATTGAAACCTGGGGCTGCCAGATGAACTGCCACGATTCGGAACGGATAGCGGGAATTCTGGAATCCGAGGGTTTTATTCCGGCAGAGAGTCAAGTAACAGCAGGCATCATACTTCTGAACACATGCAGCGTAAGGGAGAAAGCCGCGTCCAAGGTGTTCACAAAGCTGGGAAGGCTTAAGCATCTCAAGCATGAAAATCCGGGGCTTCTGATCTGCGTGTGCGGCTGTGTTGCCCAGCAGGAAAAGGAACTAATCTTCAAAAGAGCTCCTTTTGTTGATATCGTTATGGGGACGAGGAGCATAAAGAACCTTCCTCAATTAATAGCGCAATGTGCCGACACGGGAGAGAGGGCTGTGGACACTGAAGAATATGATGACTGTGTTGATTTTGAAGCCTCCAAAATCAGGCGGGAATCTCCGATTAAGGCATTTATTACGGTAATGGAAGGGTGTAACAATTTCTGCGCGTACTGCGTTGTTCCCTTCACAAGAGGCAGAGAGGTTTCAAGGCCTTATGATCTTATAGTGAACGAGATAAGGCAGCTTGCGGAAGAAGGCGCAGCAGAACTTCAGTTCCTGGGTCAAAATGTGAATGCCTACCGGTACGCCGATAAAGGGCTCGCGGACCTTCTGCTTGCGGCTTCGCGCCAACAGGGAATAGAAAGGATCAGGTTCATAACCTCCCATCCCGCCTATTTCACTTCCGATATAATTGAGATCATGGCAGGATCCGACAAAATCTGCAATGCGCTTCATCTTCCTGCCCAGTCGGGTTCATCCCGTGTGCTGGAAATGATGGGGAGGAAATATTCACGGGAGGATTATCTGGAAATTGTTTCAGACCTCCGGAAAGCGATACCGGATATCTCGCTTTCCACCGATATGATCGTCGGGTTCCCCGGAGAAGAGGATGCCAATTTTGAGGACAGCCTTTCCCTGTTGAAGGAAGTGGGATATGACTGGATGTATTCTTTCAGATATTCCGGAAGGAAGGGAACAAAAGCATCGCTCATGCCCAACCAAATTTCCGATCAACTTAAATCTGAAAGACTCATGCGCCTTCAGGCGCTTCAGAACGGTATCCAGAAAAAACGGTTTGAAAAACGGATAGGCTCTGTTGAAAAGGTGCTTGTGGAAGGACTGAGCAGAAGAGACCCCGCTTTCGTTGCGGGAAGGAATGACGCGAACATCACTGTGAACTTCAAAGGCGGGAAAGAGCTTATAGGCAGGGTTGTTAAGGTGAAGATAACAGAAGTGTTCAGCAACAGCCTGCGCGGAAAACTTGACAGCTAGAAAGCGGGGGCTTATATTTTCCACTGTTTGTTGTTTGAGGATTTTTTATGGGTCAGAAAAAGGTTGTTCTTAAAGGATTGGTTCTGGATCCCGTTTCCCAGATGCCGATAGTCCTGCTTGAGGACGACAGTTCAGGAAAAATGCTTCCCATCTGGATAGGGGTTTTTGAGGCAAATGCGATAGCGATTGAGCTTGAAAAGGTTAAGACCCCCCGCCCCATGACGCACGACCTGCTTTTGAATTTTGCGGAATCCCTTAACGCGACAGTAAAAAAAGTAGTCATCAATGATATGTCCGACAGCACCTATTACGCTGAAATATATGTATATACCAATGACAGGTTCACGGTTGTGGACGCAAGGCCAAGCGATGCGATCGCGCTGGCCCTTAGAGCTGACGCGGACATTTATGTTAATGAGACCGTTTTTGAAAAAGCCGTTGATTTCGGAGCCGGGGATTCGCTCAAAGCCAACGAGCGGATAAAGAAATGGCTGGACGACCTGCCTCCCGAAAAACTCGGGAAATACGAGATGTGATAATCATTTTACATGTTGGGACAGCGGCGGGATTTAAGGATCAAAGGAGGCTTGAAATTATTTTACACGCGAGAAGGATATTTCGGTACAGAAGTTGACGAGGCTGCTGATGTCAGTTTTCTTTACAGATTCTTCGGTTGTTATTAATTCGTAATGATTTCTATAACTTTTCAGGAGGCAGGGGATGAAATTCAAGGCTTGCGTCTTATTTATTTCCGTTCTGGCAATGTTAACGGTTTTTGCCGGATGGAAGAATGACAGCACAGTTTCGCAGTTAACATATCAGGAGAGGATTGAAGCGCAGAGGGCGATAGAAAAGGTCTATCATGAGCAGAGGTCTGCCTATACACAAAGAACCTCACTCCAGACAGCCATAAAACCTTTTGAAGAAACAATAACTGAAGAAATTTTAAAAACAAAGGTTGACAAATATCTTGCCTGTTCGTCGCTTCTTGAGCAGGTCTGGGGAGACAATATCACGCCTGAAAGATTACAGGGTGAAATGGACAGAATGGCGAAATATACAAAAAGCCCCGAAGTTCTTCAGACACTGTTTGACAGCCTGAACAATGACCCCATTCTGATAGCCGAGACACTTGCCCGGCAAACCCTCTCAGAAAAACTTGTTCGGAGCAGGTATTCCACAGATGCCATTCTTCATAAAGAGACAAGAGAAAAAGCAGAAGAGATATGGTCTTTATCAGAAAATACAGCAGACTGGGAAACCTTTAAACAGGAAGGCGTTGTCTATGGGGAAACCATCTTTAAAACAGAAAGCGCAGAGAAGACAGAAAGCCTGGAAAATCTTGAACAAGAAAAAGAAAAAGCAATAGAACTCGAACCTGAAATCTTCAAACAGAAGCATGATGCACTTACAAACGCGCCCCACAAAGGCGCGTTCAGAGAAACCGAAGAAGGTTATGTAATTGAACGATTAAAGGGAACACCGTCAATAACCGAAGGAGAGCAACTCACAAGTGAGATGGAAACAGAAAGCCTGTTTATTCCAAAAAAACCGTTTGATGAATGGTTCAAAGAAGTCGCAGATAATAATCAGATTGCCGAAACCAGTTCAAAAACATTAGAAAGCACAAAATTCACTTTCACCCTTCCTGTCATAACCGGCGAATTCCAGCCGATGGCTGAATGCGATGAGGAATGGACCGATACACCTGCACCACCAACACCTCGTTCTCACTTTACAGCAGTGTGGACAGGAACCGAGATGATTGTCTGGGGTGGGTATAATAGTGGTTTTTTAAACACTGGAGGTAAATATAATCCGGTGACAGACAGTTGGTCTGAGACATCTTTGATAGGAGGCCCGTCAAGGCGCGGTTATCACACTGCAATATGGACAGGGATTGAGATGATTGTCTGGGGTGGGTATGGAGTAATTTTTGAATACACTGGAGGACGATACAACCCTCTAACTGATAGTTGGACTGCGACAACAACGGTTGGTGTCCCTACAGGAAGAGAATATCACACAGCAGTGTGGACAGGAACCGAGATGGTTGTCTGGGGTGGTGGTAAGTTGGGGACTTTATATCTAAACACAGGAGGACGATATAATCCGTCAACGAATAGTTGGACAGCGACGACCACCACCAGTGTACCGACTGAGCGTCATTATCACACGGCAGTATGGGCAGGAACTGAGATGATTATTTGGGGGGGATATGATGGTTCAACATATCTCAACACCGGGGGAAGGTATGACCCCTCAACAGACAGTTGGGTAGCAACAACAACGATAAATGCTCCGACAGAGCGTTATTACCACACAGCAGTTTGGACAGGGACGGAGATGATTGTCTGGGGTGGCGATGGAAACACAGGAGGAAGGTATGACCCCTCAACAGACAGTTGGACTGCGACAACAACGACAGATGCCCCTTCGGGCCGTGCTCTCCACTCAGCAGTGTGGACAGGGACGGAGATGATTGTCTGGGGGGGGAATAGTAACACAGGAGGGCTTTATAATCCGGTGATGGACAGTTGGACAGCGACGACTTTAACAGGTGCCCCGACAGGGCGTTCTGGCCACACAGCAGTATGGACAGGAAGTGAAATGATTGTCTGGGGGGGGTATAATAGTGGTTATTTAAACACTGGAGGTAAATATAATCCGGTGACAGACAGTTGGACAGCAACAACAACCTATAATACGCCGACTGAGCGTTCTGATAACACAACAATCTGGACAGGTGCGGAGATGATTATATGGGGTGGGAGTGATGGATCATTTCTCAACACTGGCGGTCGGTATAATCCATCAACTGACAGTTGGACAGCGACGACAACGACAGGTGCCCCGTCAGGGCGTAAGTACCATACAGCAGTATGGACAGGGACGAAGATGATAGTCTGGGGTGGTTATAGTGGCGGATCATATCTAAAAACTGGAGGACGATATAACCCTGTAACGAACAGTTGGACAGCAACATCTTTGACAGATGTCCCTACAGGGCGAATTTTCCATACAGCAGTATGGACAGGAACCGAAATGATAGTCTGGGGTGGCAGTGACTATAGCAACACTGGCGGTAAGTATGATCCGACGGTGGACAATTGGACAGCAACATCTTTAACAGATGTCCCGACAGGGCGCAGTTTCCATACAGCAGTGTGGACAGGAACCGAAATGATTGTCTGGGGCGGTTATTTGTATGATGGATCATATACATATTTCAACACCGGTGGTTGTTATGATCCGTTAACTAATAGTTGGACTGAGACAACAACGACCAATGCACCAGTAGGGCGCGGTCAACACACAGCAGTGTGGACAGGGACAGAGATGATTGTCTGGGGGGGGTATGATAGCTCAACATATCTCAACACCGGAGGTCGTTATAACCCGTCAATAGACAGTTGGACAGCAACGACAGCGACAGGTGCGCCGACAGGGCGTCACAACCATACAGCAGTATGGACAGGAACCGAAATGATAGTCTGGGGTGGGGGTGGATTTAGCAACACCGGAGGTAAATATATTCCGATGACAGACAACTGGAAAGAGACGATAATGGCAAATGCCCCGACAGGGAGAATTTCTCATACAGCAGTGTGGACAGGGACGACAATGATTGTCTGGGGAGGGTATTCTGATGATTCATCCTTTAATAGCGGAGGGATTTACAGTTTCGGCTTGGCTGAAGTTCCGTTCCAACAATCACCTTTGGATGGGATATTGTATCCACCGGGAACAACATCAGCAACTATTTCATGGCTGATAGTTGATAATGCTGAATCTTATAATTATGAGATTTCAGAAATCTCGTGTGGTGGTATTGTATTTGCTTCAGGAAATACTGCAGGGGCATCAGAGTTAATCACTGGATTGACTGACGGTGGTACCTATTTATGGAGGATCCGCTCGGTCAACAGTTGTGGTGCATCATCCTGGTCACAGTGCTGGAGTTTCAAAGTTGATGATGACATTGATGGTGACGGAATCAATGATTCTGTTGACAATTGCCCTGACACTTACAACTCTGGACAAGAAGATTCCGATGGTGATGGTATAGGAGATATATGCGACAACTGTGAGTACACTATTAATCCGTTACAAGAGGATGTTGATTACGATTACATGGGCGATGTTTGTGATAACTGCCCTTTAGTATATAATTACAGCCAGGAAGACACGGACGGAGACAGTATTGGCGATGCCTGCGATATTTGTCCTAACGACCCTGATAATGATATTGATGCTGATGGCATATGCGGAGATATGGACAACTGTCCCGGTAATAATAACCCCGGTCAGGAGGATTCGGACGGAGACGGTGTCGGAGATGCGTGTGATGCTTGTCCCGGAGGGGATGACAGAATAGACTCCGATATAGATGGCGTACCGGATATGTGCGACAATTGTGAGTTCACTGTTAACCCTTTACAGGAGGATATTGATGCCGACTATATGGGAGATGTATGCGACAACTGCCCCTCAATTTACAATTACAGCCAGGAAGATGCGGACGGGGACGGAGTCGGTGACGCGTGCGACAACTGCCCCTCCGATTACAATCCCGGTCAGGAGGATCAGGATGCGGATACGATAGGAGATGTCTGTGACCCCTGTCCTTTCGGTCCATTCATAAATGATATACTGAATTCCAGCCCAGCCTGTGAAAATGGAACCGTAAACTACACATGTAATGTTACAGATGGAACCACGCCGTATTCATACTCCTGGGATTTTGGCGACGGAGCAGGCGTCAGCAGTTCAGAACTTCCATCATATACTTACTCAAACTATGGTTCATACACTGTTTCGTTAACAGTAACCGATGCTTCAGGATGCATTGCGAATGATGCTGTCACTGTAGAAGTTTATGAATCGCCCATCACAGTGCCTTCTTATGACAGTCCGGTTTGTATATATTCACCGGCAGGTTTTCAAGCAAATCCCTCCGGAGGAGCAGCTGATCCGGTAGAACTTCTCTTATTCTGGTCAACCACAGAATCTGACAATACGAGGGGAATTGATCTTGGCGATTTTGACAACGACGGAGACCTTGATATGGCGGCAGCGAATTACAACCAGCCGAACAGAGTGTATGAGAATGTTGACGGAGTGTTCAGCCTGGTTTGGTCCTCAACTGAAACAGATGCTTCCTACAGTGTGCACTGGGGAGATTTTGACAACGACGGAGACGACGATCTGCTCGTAGGGAACAGCGGGCAGGTTAACAGAGTTTATGAAAGCGCAGGAGGTTCCCTTACTCTTTACTGGTCATCAACCGAAACAGAAACAACCACTTCAGCCAGATGGGGGGACTTCGACAACGATGGAGAGCTGGATATTGCAGTCAGCAACAGCGGTCAGGTCAATCGCGTTTACAGGAACACATCTGGCGTATTCAGCAGTTTCTGGACTTCTGCGGAGACTGATTCATCCCAGCAGTTGAAATGGGCGGACTGGGATAACGATCTTGACCTTGATATAGCTGTCGCAAACAGTAATCAGCCTAACAGAATTTATGAATACAACGGAAGCACATTTGTCCTGGCATGGTCGTCCGCTGAAACAGATGCCTCTTACAGCCTGGATTGGGGAGACTTCAACAAAGACAGCCTCCCGGATCTTGCATTCGGCAATTTGAACCAGGTCAACAGGATCTACGAAAATACAGGCGATTCGATGAACCTTTATTGGACAGCGCCAGTATCGGATGCAACCTATTGGGGGACAGCATGGGGGGATTGGGACAGCGATGGTGATCTTGATATTGCTTTCGGGAATTACAGTAAAGTAAATCCAGTATATGAGAATGACAGCGGCGTTTTCACAAATGTTTGGAGCTCAACGGAAACAGATGCCACAACAGCTCTGGTATGGGGTGACATTGATACTGACGGGGATGATGATCTTGTTGTCGGCAATAATGGAGGAGTAAATAGGGTTTACGAGAGAATTGGCGGAATTGTTTATGATTTCAGCTGGGATTTCGGCGATGGAACAGGATCTTCTACGCTGGAGAATCCTTTCTACACTTACAGCACTGCCGGAACATACACCGTAACAGTTTCTGTGACAGATCCAAACGGATGTTCAGGAATAGACTATCTGATTGTTGTTGCTGAAGACTGCACCTTCTCAATAGGTGAAGTCCCGAACGGTATTGACGGGGAGGGCATAAAATCCGGAAAAAGCGGGGATGATGTTGTTGTCACGCACAGCCCAGCGGTCAACGCCACCCACTACAATCTATATCGCGGGACAATCGCCAGCCTTCAGACGGGAGTTTATGACCACAACAGCAGAAGAAATGCTGAAGTTTGCACTGGCGACAACTCGGGCGATTTAACTCTGGAAGACACCGGAGCCCTGACAGACGGGAACAGCTATTACTATCTTATAGCAGGTAACAACGAAAGCTGCGAGGGTTCCTACGGCAGCTCCGGCACGGATGTCGAAAGGCCCGCTTCAACGGATAACTGCGGACTGGGGTTGTGCCCGTAACAGAAAAGAGCAAATCGTGAAACTGCTGTAAATATACATACAGATCCGTCAATTTTTTTGCAGATAAAAAAAAGCCCCGCGCGAAGCGGGGCTTTTGATTTGCGGAAATAACCGGCTTAGTACATACCGCCCATACCGCCGGGAGGCATACCGCCCGGCATCGCGGTTTTCTCTTTTTCCTCTTTATCTTCGGCAACCAGTGCTTCGGTTGTCAGAAGCAGGGATGAGATACTGGATGCGTTCAGCAGAGCGTTTCTTGAAACCTTTGTGGGATCAATAACACCGGCTGAAATCAGATCTTCATATTCCTCTTTCTGAGCATTGAAACCGTAGGCGCCTTTTTTGTTTTTCACTTCATTGACCACAACGGAGCCTTCCCATCCCGCATTCGCGGCGATCTGTCTGAGCGGCTCTTCCAGTGCTCTTTTCACGATGTCGATACCGATCTGTATATCATACTCGCTGTCCTTCATCTTCTCGATGACAGGGATTGCTCTCATGAAAACTATACCGCCTCCTGGAACAATACCTTCCTCGACTGCTGCCTGTGTCGCGTGCATTGCGTCCTCAACACGGGCTTTCCTCTCTTTCAGTTCGGTTTCGGTTGCGGCGCCGACTTTTATAATAGCAACACCGCCTACGATCTTAGCAAGTCTTTCCTGAAGTTTCTCTCTGTCGTATTCTGAATCAGTTGTTTCAATCTGTTTTCTGATCTGCGCGACCCTTGCTTCGATGTCTTTGCTGGCGCCTTTGCCTTCAACGATTGTTGTGTTGTCTTTTGTGATGGTGATTTTCTTTGCCTTTCCGAGATCATCCATCGTCACATTCTCGAGCTTAATGCCGAGATCTTCGCTGATAAGCTGGCCGCCTGTCAGAATTGCTATGTCTTCAAGCATGGCTTTTCTTCTGTCGCCGAACCCCGGAGCTTTTACGGCTGCGCAGTTCAGGGTTCCTCTCAGTTTGTTGACAACAAGGGTAGCCAGTGCTTCGCCTTCAATGTCTTCTGCAACTATGAGTAAGGGAGCCGCGCTCTGGGAGACCTTTTCCAGAAGGGGAATAAGGTCTTTCATGCTGCTGATCTTTTTCTCGAAAAGGAGAATGTGGCAGTTTTCAAGAACAGTTTCCATTCTTTCGGAATTGGTCACGAAGTAAGGCGAGAGATAGCCTCTGTCAAACTGCATGCCCTCAACAACCTCAAGGGTTGTGTCAAGGCCTTTTGCTTCCTCAACGGTGATTACTCCGTCTTTCCCGACTTTTTCCATGGCTGCCGCGATAATCTCCCCGATTTCAGGATCATTGTTCGCTGAAATTGTCGCAACCTGCTTTATGGAGTCTCCTTCAACCGGCCTGCTGAGTTTCTGTATTTCCTCATCAGCGGCTTTAACTGCTTTTTCGATGCCCCTCTTGATGTCCATCGGGTTGCATCCTGCAGCCAGATGTTTGCAGCCTTCCCTGAAAATTGCCTGGGCAAGGACGGTAGCTGTTGTTGTTCCGTCTCCGGCAACATCGCTTGTTTTGCTGGCGACTTCCTTCACCATCTGGGCTCCCATATTTTCGTAGGGATCCTTCAGTTCGATTTCTTTCGCCACGCTCACGCCGTCCTTTGTGATTGTCGGGGAGCCGAAACTCTTCTCAAGAACAACATTTCTGCCTTTCGGGCCGAGTGTCAACTTAACCGTATTCGCAAGCTGATTTACACCCTTCAGCAGTTTCTGCCTGGCTTCTTCCTGATAGCATATTTTTTTTGCTGACATTATAATTTCTCCTTATTCCACTATGCCGAGGATTTCGTCTTCACGGACAAGAATATGCTCAACATCGTTTATCTTAATCTCAGTCCCTGCGTATTTTCCTACAAGGACATTGTCTCCGACTTTCACTGTCATTGCCATTATTTTTCCGTCATCCGCAAGTTTGCCGGGTCCGACAGCGATAATTTTGCCTTCCATCGGTTTTTCTTTTGCCGTGTCCGGAACGATAATCCCGCCCCTCACTTTTTCCTTCGGTTCTTCTCTCTTTATAAGAACTCTGTCATGTAATGGTCTAACCTTCATAATTGTAACTCCTTTATTTAGGTTGTTTGACTTTTCTGATGGTGCTGTTAGCACTCATTAACAACGAGTGCTAATAATATACTAAATTTTCATCTTGTCAAGAGGGATTTCAGAAAAAATTACTTAGTATAAAATCTTGCCTGTGGCAGGATTCCGTGATAATCTCTTCTTATGGTTACGGCAGTTTATTTATGAATATTAAACTTCGGAACACTCTTATCTCTGTTCTTTTTCTTGCGGCATTTATGTGTTACGCGGAGGAGGATCCTCCTTCGGGCTGGAAGCTGGAGGCCGGAAGCCAGAAACAGGTGGCAAAAAATGTTTATGAAGCCACGGGATATGTAAACTTCGTTTCCGGCGATGTCCAGCTTCAGGCCGACAGCATCAGGTACGACGCCGAAACCGGCAATATAGTAGCGGAAGGGAATATCGTCCTTACCGAGAAAGACGGAATGAAGCTGACTGGTGACCGTATCGAGATGAACATCAAAACCTCCACCGGGGTTGTGTATAATGCCACGGCTTTTGATGATCCCAGTTATTTCTTCACCGGGGACAGAATAGAGAAGGTCGGCGATAAAAAATATATCATTCATAAAGCATTTTTCACGACCTGCAACCAGCCCAAGCCATACTGGAGTTTTCAGGCATCCAGGACAACGGCAACACTTGAGAAGTATGCGAGGTTCAGAAATTTGAGAATGAGGGTGAAGGATGTTCCGGTTCTTTATCTTCCTTATCTGATATGGCCGATAAAACAGGACAGAACGAGCGGCTTTCTGATACCCGATGTCGGTTACAGCGATGTAAAGGGTTCCATGTTCAGCACTTCTTTTTTCTGGGCTATCTCACGGAACTCCGACGCGACTTTTCTTTTTGAATACTGGGAAAAGGAGGGCGTTGCGTTTGGAACAGAATTTCTTTACAAACTGGGCCAGGACGGCGAGGGAAGTTTCAAAAGCTATTATCTGTATAAAAATACCGACAGTTCTGAGAGTTTCAGCGCCGATTTCAAACACAGGCAGAAACTGGCAAAAGGATTTGCGCTGAATATTGACGGCAGTTATGTCAACAATATCAGTTATTACAGGAGTTATGAGAATATGTTCGACCTTAACTCGCGCAGCACAGTTAAGTCAAAGGCCGCGTTGACCAAAAACTGGACTTACGAAACGCTGAACATCATCGCGAAGATTGAGGAGAATTATTCCACCGTTACGGACTCCGTTGAATTGATGAGCCTTCCTGAGATTGAAATGAGGGGAAGGAGAAGAAAACTCTTCGATTCGCCGTTATACCTGGCATACACATCCTCGGCTGTAAATATCCGAAAGGAATGGAGCGGGTTTGACTATAAATATCAGCGCTACGACCTTTCTCCTGAATTGTCTCTTCCGTTCACTCCCTTCCCCTGGCTCGATATTGATCCTTCGGCAGGGTACAGGGGGACTTACTACTCTAAAACAATAGATACTGCCACTCAGGAATTGAACGGCGATGCTCATTTCAGAAAGTATTTCCACGGCGCTCTCAGAATTTCAGGCCCCAAATTCTATAAGACCTTCAACATGGAAGGTCACGAAGGCTTTTTCGAGAAGTTCAAACACACCATCGAGCCGGTTGTAAACTATAATTACAGCGAAGATGTTGAATACGGCGATTATCCGCTTTATGACCAGGTGGACAGGCCGCAGACAGGGAGAAATGAAGTCATTGTTTCGTTGTTCAATCGTCTTTACGGGAAGCCTTCTCTTGAACGGTTTGAACCCTTCGAACTCCTTTCGCTTGAGATTTCCCAACGCTATTCCTTTGACTCAAACCTGAGCAGGAACAGCGAAGGATACACCCGGAAATATTCTCCTGTCGCTATGGCGCTCAGGTTTTCCCCTCTTCCGAAAATAAGCGGAGACCTCCGGGTCACCTATGACAATTTCAACAATGAAATCAACAGCGCGTCGGTTTCCGGCCGCTTTGAATCCGAACAGGGTTTCAGGGGTGACCTTATCTGGAATATTTACAGGGATGTTTACAGCGGAAACACGACAGGCCAGCAGGTGAGGGCATTTGTCGGAACCGTTTTCATGAGGGAGAAACTCAATTTTGACATAGAGCTCAATTACGACATAGAACGGGATACCATGCAGAACCAGCGGTACCGCCTCAGTTACAAAGGACAGTGCACGGGATTTGTTCTTGAGTATGTCAAGAAAAAGTTAGGCATATACGAGGATGACGAAATCAGTTTTATCCTTGAACTGAAGGATGTCGGGAAATTATTGGATTTATAAAGCAATGACAATTCTGGTTACAGGAGGAACGGGGTTTCTGGGACAACGGCTTGTCGGAGCTCTTGTCTCAAAAGGGGAGCATGTCAGGATTCTGTCCCGGAGTACCGAGAAGGCGAGGCTGCTCCTTCCTTCAGCCGTGGAGATTGCGGAAGGGGATGTCCGCGATTTTGCCTCCGTCAAAAAGGCTGTTGAGGGTTGTGACAGGGTTTTCCACGCAGCCTCCCAGGTCAGCATGTGGGAGAGGGACAGACACTCTTTTGACAGCATCAATGTGGCGGGGGCGGACGCGGTTTTCAAAGCGTCTGAACTGGCGGGGGTGAAGAGGGTTGTTTACACCTCTTCATTCATGGCGCTGGGCCCGTCCGGGGATAATCCTCTGACGGAAGATCAGGAACGGTGCGACTATGAATTCCACAATGATTATGAACGGACAAAGTATCTTGGATATGAAACAGCTGAATCCTACGCGAAGAAAGGGTTTCCGATCGTAATAACCTTTCCGGGAGTGATATACGGCCCCGGATTAATGACAGCCGGAAATATTGTGGTAGGGCTGATGAAAGAATTCATTGCGGGAAAACTGCCCGGAACAATAGGCCCCGGGGACAGACAGTGGTGTTATTCATTTATTGACGATGTTGTCGGCGGCCACATAAGCGCGATGGAAAAGGGAGAAAACGGCAAAGGCTATATTCTGGGCGGCGACAACCGGACAATGAACGAGCTTTTTGACATTCTTGAGAAACAGACCGGAGTGAGGAAACCCGGTGCCCATCTTCCCTACTGGCTCTGCCGGATGTTCGGAATGGCTTATGTCGCCAGGGCGATGCTGTTCGGAAAAACGCCCAGGTTTACGCATCAGGTGGTGGATATTTATAAGCACAGCTGGGCGTATGACTGTAAAAGAGCAAAAAAGGAACTGGGATATACGACAACCCCTCTTGAGCGGGGGATAGAATTGACGCTTGAATGGATGAAAAAATATGCAGTATGCTGATAAATCGGCGATAAGGACAGAACTTAAGAGAAAGACGCTCCATATTTCGATGGTGGGCTTCGCGTTTCTTGTCAGATATCTTTCATGGTGGGGGGCGGCGATATGCGCTTTGTCGGCATTTCTTTTCAACAAATATGTTCTGCCGAGGATCGGGGGGAAAGGGCTTTTCAGGCCGGGCGATGCCGCGAAAGGTTATCCTCCCGGGATACTTCTCTACGCGCTGAGCCTTGCCGTCCTGTTCCTTATTTTCCCGAAGCACCCTCATCTTGTGTGCGGGGCATGGGCTTTGATGGCGCTGGGCGACGGCTTCGCGACCCTGTCCGGCATGCTCTTCGGAAAACACAAACTTCCGTGGAACCCGTCAAAAAGCTGGGAAGGGGCACTGGTATTCTGGGTATTCGGCACGGCCGGGTGCGCGTTTTTCATCTGGTGGGCCGGGAAAGGACATGGATTTGAAACCTCCTTTGCGCTGCTTGTGACCGCGTCGCTTTATGCAGCGCTGTTCTGCGCCATACTGGAGACAATACCCACAAAGGTGGACGACAATATAACCGTCCCGTTTGCCGGAACGATTTGTCTCTACTGCCTGCTGGGAACGCAATTTGTTTACACGCAAACGGAAGCCGATTTTTTGAAGTCAAACATTCTGCCCGCCGTCATCATCAATCTGATTGTCGTGACCGCGGCCTTTCTGTTCAGGACGGTCAGCATTTCGGGTGCCGTGTCGGGTTTTTTTATCGGCAGCCTTGTTTATGTCATGACGGGATACTGGGGATACAGCGTTCTGATCCTTTTCTTCATTCTTGCTTCCGGCTCAACCAAAATCGGCTACGCGAAAAAGCATAAGGCGGGGATTGCCCAGGAAATGGGCGGGAAAAGAGGCTGGCGGCACGCGCTCGCAAACTGCGGGGTTGCTGTCCTTCTCGCGCCGTTTGTCCTTCTCGGGACGGCAGAATACAGCGCGGCATTCGCCGTGGCGTTCTGCGCTTCCCTCGCAACGGCGGTTTTTGACACTGTTTCAAGCGAGATCGGCCAGCTTATCGGGAAAAGGACATTCCTCATTCCGTCCATGAAACGGGTCCCTCCCGGAACAGAAGGGGCAGTATCCGTTGAAGGGACGCTTGCAGGCCTTCTTGCCGCGCTTATTCTGGCGACAACCGGTTTCGCGTTGTCATTCCTTTCCCTCAAGGGTATCATTGCGGTCACCGCAGGGGCGCTTGTCGGAACGACATTCGAAAGTCTGGTCGGTTCAAAAATAGAGACGCACAGTTCCGTCGAAAATGAGTTTCTTAATTTCGCGAACACTGTCATCGGCGCAGCATCCGCGTTCGCGGTGTTTATGCTGATATATTAACGGGAAAACAATGGAAAAAGCAGAAAACAATCAACAAAGCAGGCTGAATGTATATATTACCTTTGCCAGGCCGTTCACCCTTCTCGCCCCGCTGATAGGATTTATATGCGGAGGGATCGGAGCGCTCGGGGTAAATATTGATATCCCGCTCTCCCCGGCGGTTTTTCTGCCGCTGTTCCTGGGGACGCTGATGGCGGCATCCCTAAACGCCGCTTCCAACGGAATAAACCAGATATACGACCTGAAGATAGACGCCGTCAACAAACCGACGCGCCCTCTGCCTTCAGGAACAATGAGCATTAAAGAAGCGTGGGTTTTCAGCCTGTTCTTCTACGGGTTGTCCCTGGCGCTTGCCTGGTTTGCCAACCCGCCCGGAGGAAAGCACGAATGTTTCTATATCGTTCTTGTCGCGGCATTTCTGACTTATGCCTATTCCGGCCCTCCGTTCAGGACCAAACGATTCGGAATGTGGGCGAATCTTACCATAACCATCCCGCGCGGGCTTCTTCTTCCGGTTTCAGGATGGGCAGCGGTTGCCACGGTCATTAACCCGGAACCGTGGTATATCGGGTCGATCTTCGCGATCTTCATCCTCGGCGCGGCATCAACAAAGGATTTCTCCGATATGGAAGGAGATCTAAAAGAGGGATGCATCACCCCCCCGATAAAATACGGCGTCAGAAAATGCGCTTACATCATCAGCCCCTTCCTGGTCATCCCGTTCCTTCTTTTCCCTGCAGGGGTGTATTTCGGAATCCTTAACGGTCATCCGTTATTCCTCACAGTGCTGGGGTTTGCCCTCGCTCTTTACGGGCTGTATGTCGCGTGGTTGATCGTCAGAAAACCGGAAGAACTCGCAACCGAAGCAAACCATGTCTCCTGGAAACACATGTATCTGCTGATGATGGCAGCCCAGGCAGGATTTGCAGCGGCGTATCTGATTAAAAGGGTAATGTCGTAGGGGCGACCGGCCGGTCGCCCGTTTTAACCGTTTCGTGGCGTTCGCCCGTTTTAGAAGGGCAGACACGCAGGTCTGCCCCTACGGGGTTGTTTATC
>CAZDZC010000015.1:2200-48230 GCA_964509835.1 uncultured Acidobacteriota bacterium | reverse complement strand
GGATTCGAAGTCCGGCGCTCTATCCGGGCTGAGCTACAGGCGCGGAGCTATAAAAAAATCTGGCGCGCCGGAGAGGATTCGAACCTCTGACCTACGGATTAGAAGTCCGTTGCTCTATCCGGGCTGAGCTACCGGCGCGCAGAATCAATTCCGAATGTCGGGGCGAGAGGATTCGAACCTCCGGCCCCCTGCTCCCAAAGCAGGTGCGCTACCAGACTGCGCCACACCCCGAAAAACGCTGTAAATCCTACTCTAAAAGATTACGCATGTCAATCAAATGTTTAAAATAATGCAATCGTCTCACAATCTGCTGGTTTTGAAGTTTTCTTTAAGTCTAACAAGATAAGAAAGAAGTGAAGAAAGAGCCTTTCCTCTATGGCTGACTTTGTTCTTCATTTCCAGAGGCACTTCGGCAAAGGTTTTTCCGAAGGGCGGGAAGAAGAAAACAGGATCGTATCCGAAACCTCCTGTTCCCGAAGGTTTTTCTGTTATTATACCGTAACATTTTTCTTCAATTTTCTTGAGGATGGATCCGTTTTTTGCCACAGAAACAGCGCATGTGTAATTTGCCCCTCTATTTATGATCGAGACACCTTTCAGTTTTTTCAGAATAATATTATTTTTCTGTTCACCCGAAGCAGATATTCCTCCGAACCTTGCTGAATAAACTCCGGGCTCTCCGT
Source organism: uncultured Acidobacteriota bacterium (assembly GCA_964509835.1). Lineage (GTDB taxonomy): Bacteria > Acidobacteriota > CAZDZC01 > CAZDZC01 > CAZDZC01. The sequence goes on along the minus strand of CAZDZC010000015.1, from coordinate 47,547 downwards.
TAAGAAAATCAATTTCAATCCCTGAATCATCGGCTATAGTCAACATATCAATGTTTTGGCTGTAATAGACCGATTTAATAACAGAGTTTTCCATAAAGGTTTTGCCGTCCTCTATGGGTTCAGGCAGAGGCTTAAAATCTGAGAGGTATTTGATTTCAAATCCTTCCGGAGACAGGATATTTTCCATTTCGTTCAATTTGTCAGTGCTTGTTGTCGCAATAAGAATTTTCATAATCGAAACGAGAGGCTTATTGATAATGAATGTTTATATGTGTTCCATAAGATCTGATATGCCGGATTGATATTGTTCAGCGATTTTCTGAAGAAAGCTGGCTGATGCTGTTTAAAAGGACCGGATATAATTCCTTGGCAATATTTGATAATGCCTGACTGTGGGCATTCTGGTAGTCATTGATGTCAGCAGGCCCGCCCAGTTTAACATAGCCGGTCCCTTTCAGTGTTCCGTTTGACGACATTTCAGGGTGAAGTTTATTTATAACATAATATTTAGCATCAATCTGGGTGTTGAATGTTGTCGGCATGGATCTCAGCTCTTCAAACCCTTTTATATCATTTCTGATATATACAATGACTATCTGAAGATCTATATCTCCCGAAGATTCGGTCACGACCTCACCGAAAAGTTTTGTGTTTGTGAAATATGTCGTGAAATAATCCTGTGCTGCAATATTAAATGCGTCAGGTGACGCCGGAAGAGCTTTTTTATCTGAGATGCGCTCAAGGTTTGTACTGGTTCTGATGTTCAAAACAAGGTTAGTGGGCGTGCCAGTGTAGATCTTATCAGGATAAGGAACCTGAAGAGCGTAATAACCGCATCCGGTAAGCTGGGATATGGTAATAAACAGCAGTACGAGATTCCTGATAAGCATAAATTTCTTCATGAATTTAATGCTATCATAAAATTCCGGATTCTTCAATAAGGACAATCCCTGCCAATGAGGCGTATACAGTCACCTATCGAAAGAGATTCTTCATCAGCCGTGCCGCTGTTTACCTCAAGTGCATAGCGAGATCTTCTTATGGTTGAGTATGACGGGCAAGGGTCATTTTGGCATGGCTGAATATTTTTTTCTATGTGAACTACCTTCATATCAGCATTTATCCATATAATGTCCAAAGGAATAAAAGTATTTTTCATCCAGAATGAATGGAAACCATCTTCCCCGAACACGAAAAACATCCCTTTGTTTTTTCCCAGCTCCTTGACGAACATCAGTCCTTTGGACCTCGTTTCAGGGCTGTCTGCAATATCAATCTCAATAACCGTGCCAGATGGCAGCCTTACTGAACATCCCTTTAATTCATCAGATCCGCAACTGCCAAGAAAGAGAACAACAACAAGGAACAGAAACTTTTTCATCTGAGCCATTTATGTTTCTGAATAAATTCACCGTCCTCAACTATTTGATCTATATCATCTTCTTCTCCACCGGGCAGACCGTCCTTTCCGAAAGACGCCATATAGTATCGGGCATTCTTTTCTGTGCCTGTTGATTCCACACGGTAGAAATATGCGTTACCCCATGGGTCAAGCGGAACTGAAGGAATATATTCTGGAACCAGGATATTCAGAGAATCAGGGTATAAATTCTTGTCAACCTTGTATTTTTCACATGCCCTTGCCAGTAATTTAAGATCTTCAACAGCACCCATAGCCATTGTTTTTCTTATTACAGTTATCATTTCCTCGCAGAACCCTATTCCTTTTTCGGCCTCGTTAGCAAATCCTGATTCCGGGAATTTATCAATCAGCGAGGAATAGACTTCTATGGCTTTCTGATATTCAGTTCCTTCCTGCAGGAGCCTTGCTTCCTGAAGAAGAAGTTCATCTTCCTTTTCTCCACAACTTATTGTTATTAACAGTGCGGCAGAGATAAGAATTACAAAAAAAAGCCTGATATTATTTGTAAAGAGGGAATCTGCCGCAAAGTTCCTGAACATCATGTTTCACCTCTTCCAATAATGAATTATTATCAATGCCGGACAGGGCTCTGGATATCAAATCTGCAATAATGCCCATTTCCGGTTCTTTCATTCCCCTTGTGGTCACGGCTGAAGTCCCGATCCTGATTCCGCTAGTCACAAACGGTGAATTGCCGTCAAAAGGAATCGTATTTTTGTTGACTGTAATGCCGGCTTCCTCAAGAGCGTGCTCCGCTGCTTTTCCCGTTATATTTTTCTGAAACACATCCACAAGGAATAGATGGTTGTCTGTTCCTCCTGAAACAATCCTGAACCCGTTTTTCTGCATTGCGCCGCAAAGAGCCGAAGCATTCCTGACAATCTGTGCCTGATATTCCCTGAATTCCCGGCTAAGCGCTTCATGGAAACATACTGCTTTGCTCGCGATTACATGCATGAGAGGGCCTCCCTGTATGCCCGGGAAAACAGCCTTATCAAGTTCCTTGGCATATTTTTCTTTGCACATGACCATTCCGCCCCTCGGCCCCCGGAGTGTTTTGTGTGTTGTTGTAGTGACAAAATCGCAATGCGGAATTGGGCTTGGATGCTGACCTCCAGCTATAAGGCCGGCTATATGGGCAATATCTGCCATTACGGGGCAGCCGGCTTCCTGCGCGATGTTCCCTATTCTTTCAAAATCAATTGTTCTTGAATAAGCGCTTGCTCCGACTACCATAAGTTTAGGTCTGTGTTTGAGGGCAAGCTCTCTCATTTCATCATAATCAATTTTTTCAGTTTCTCTGTTGACACCGTACTGGACAATGTTGAAGTAAACCCCTGAAAAATTAATCGGATGTCCGTGGGTCAGATGGCCGCCGTGGAAGAGGTTCATGCCGAGCATTGTATCACCGGGTTTTAGTAGCGAGAAATAAACAGCGGTGTTAGCCTGGCTTCCTGAATGGGGCTGAACATTAACATGATCGGCACCGAAAAGCTCCTTTGCCCTTTCGATCGCAAGAGTTTCGGCTTTATCAACAAAAACGCATCCTCCGTAGTATCTTTTACCGGGATATCCTTCGGCGTACTTGTTTGTCATGACTGATCCCATCGCTTCAAGAACGGCCCTGCTGACAAAATTCTCTGACGCGATGAGTTCGAGATATTTATTCTGTCTTCCTTTTTCCTCTTCAATTGAACTGAAAATCTCGGGATCTACTTCTTTTAATGTTCTGTTCATAATCTCTACCAAAACTCCTTGATGTTTAAATGTCAAATTTATCAATTCTTCTCTGATGTCTGCCGCCGGCAAACTCAGTTTCAATCCATATTTTAACTATTTCCTCTGCCGCGCCGGGACCCGTTACACGCTCTCCGATGCACAGCACATTAGCATCGTTGTGTTCTCTGCTCATTCTGGCGGTATAGCCGTCATGGCACAAAGCCGCCCTGATTCCGCAGTGGCGGTTTGCAGCGATTGACATTCCAATGCCTGTTCCGCATATCAGAATGCCGCAATCAGAATCACCTTTCTTGACAGCTTCAGCGACCCTGTGCGCAAAATCGGGATAGTCAACCGGTTCATCACTGAATGTGCCGAAATCAACGATCTCAACACCTAAAATTTCAAGCGTGCTCTTAACAATTCCTTTGAGTTTATATCCTCCGTGGTCGCAACCTATGGCAATTTTCATTTTAAAAATCCTGATAACTGAAATTAATCAATCTGTTAAATTCCTTGAGCGCGTAGATATCTGTCATACCTGCGATATGCTGGCATAAAAATTTCATAAATTCCGGATTGTTTCTGTAATTACGGCAGATCTCCTCTCTGAACGAATCGGCGGGAACATCCCTTAGGTATTGAAGCCTGTTCTTCTGTTTATATCTGATCAGAAAATAATCTTCGAGCTGTAAAGGATTTTCGTAATATGTCCTCATCAAACCTGTAATTACTTTCCGGACTTTCCCTTCGTAACGGTTCACTATTCCGCTGTTTGACATGATTTTATCAGTGGATTCCTGCAACTCGCTGAACATCAATGATGCGCTGTCGCTGAACGATATGATGCTGTCCGGTATCTTGTCCCGTGATTTAAGAAAATCTGCCGAATTGCTGATGCTGTTACAGGTCATCCAGTCCTCGAGTTTCTCTCTTGAACTCAATATTGTGCTTGTAACAAGCAGGTGGATTATCCCGCGAACCAGCATGTTCTCTTTCACGAAAGAGCTCCGCGTATCCCGATATGAACTCCCGATGTTTTTTATGACCTCTTTGCTGATAGTAAGTTCCTCAACACTGCCGAGACGGATCTCTCCCGATCTCATGCCGTCCTCAAGATTATGAGCCTGTGTTGCGATATTACCGGCATGGCGGACAATCTGGCCTTCAAAAAATAGCGGTATTCCGGGTTTCAGTGATTTGTCAGTGGTTTTAACCTTGTCCGAATCGTGTTTAATAATTCCTTCTCTGACAAAATCGGTCAGGTTAAGACCTTCACAAGAGTATCTTTTTTCAAGCTCATCAACGACAAGAAGACTTAATGTTGATGAATTGTAAGGTTCGAGAGATTCCAGCGCTGATTTTTCAATACCCTGAATTTCGGTGCCGCCTTCCATTATTTCAGAAAGAACCTTCTCGCCTGCCAGTCCGAAAGGGCCTTTCCCCAGATCGTGTCCGAGGCTGATTGCTTCGGTGAGGTCTTCATTTAAATTGAGCGATCGTGCGATCACGCGCGAAAGCTGACAGACCTCCAGAGTGTGCGCCATCCGTGTTCTGTAATGATCATTCTCCTGATAAAGATACAACTGGGTCTTGTGGATCAGTCTCCTGAAAGCCCTTGAATGAAGAATCCTGTCCCTGTCCCGCTGAAATTCAGTTCGATAATTGAAATGCCTTCCTTCAGCAGGAATAATATACTGCCTTTCGGAACTTCGACTTTTGACAGCGCAAGGGGAGAGACGCTCCTCTTCGAGTTCCTCAAAAACCATTTTGTCAGCCATTTTCGGAATTTCGTTCAAAAAAACCTCCTGAAGGAACATCATTCTAAAATATCATAAAGGTCAAGTCAATCAGTCAGTTGACTTGCAATGCAGGTCTGTGATAATGTTCATTGGTGCGTTCCCGTAGCTCAGCCAGGATAGAGCACTAGCCTCCGAAGCTAGGGGCCGCAGGTTCAAATCCCGCCGGGAACGCCAGGATTTTTTTTAAGGAAACTGTGGAATCTGGAGAGTATTATCAATGAAAGTTGATATGAGCCCCCATGCAATCACCATGCGGCTTAAGAAGACAAGCGAACTGCGAAGGCTCTGTATCTCTCTTGGTGGTGAAAGACTGAGAAAGAAACTGAGTTATCAAACCGGTCAGCAGAAAGCATCAGATAACAAAAACAGCAAGAAGTGATATTTTCGGAAGGGGGAAATTAAACATGGCTACCGAGAATCTAAAGGATACCTGGAGGAAATACCGCTGGGTACTTTTCCTCATAGGCACAGTTTTCGCCTCTTTAATCACGCACTTCATGAGCATGGGGATGTTTGGAACAAGTGTATAGTGAAATAGAAACACATGAAGACATTGTTTTCAACAAAGGGCATATTTCATTAGTTGTAGCTATTATAGTTCCTGCTGTTTTTACAATTATCTCAGGTTTTTCCATATGCAGGTCAATTGCACCCATGATGAATAAAGGAGTTTTTTTTTCATCGGATCTGATTAAACTCATTGCAAGCCTTTTTGTTTTTATTTCTGCTGGTTTTCTTGTTTATATCATATTAACTCTATCAGCGTTAAGTATATCTTTCATGAAGGATAAAATTCTTGTATCTGGAGTACTATGCAGTTATGAAATTCCATATGAATCTGTAATTTCTGTCAAAATTCTAAGATACTACCGCCCTCCGATAATTTTGCTGAACTCATCATCCCATGGATATCATTTCACTTTTGTTTCTTATAGCGCACCTGTTTATATAAAACTCAGTAAACTTCTGCACGATAACGGCGTCAAGTTTGCCAATAAGTTTTAACAGTTTCCCCTTCGATGAACTCCGCTTCGAAAACAAAGGATGGAAAAAAGAAACGATTGAAGCGGAATTGACAATGCTGTGGGCGCATTGCGAATTCCCTGCAATAAAGCAGGAGTTAACTGGAAATAATTGAAACCGATCTCCACAATTAAAGCTCCGTCGCACGGCGGGGCTTCTTTTTGCCTGTCAGATTCTTACTCTTTAATGTATAATGCGAGGAATGGTTAAGAAGGTGAAATTATGAAATCAAATTTAGTTCTTACTGCGGGTCTTATGCTTCTGTTTTTCTTTCTTATGCTCTGGAGTCCATGGAAGATGTCTCATTTGATTAGAGCCAGCATCACAATTCCCATTGGAGTAGTTCTTTTTGGGATCGGGTACGGTTTGAGTGCTTTAATTGAGAGAAAAGCCTGTTCTATTGATAGAAAAAGTGCAATGCAGGTTTATATTGAATCAAACAGGAACTTTACGACTCCAAGAGTACTTATTGTTTCAGTTCTTTCAGCTATCGGGTTGCTTATTGTGGCTTCATTTGCAGGATTCGTATCGGAATCGTTCATACTTGGTGAGGCAATTTATTACCTCTGTCTTCTGATACCGGGGATTTTGATGGCGAGGTGGGCAAAAGCAGCGGGTCATGTCCCTATGAAGGTCTCTTTGCTGATAATGCTGCTATTTTCAGTGCTGCTTCAATTCTCTTTTCTTACTGATCCATCTGCACAGTACAACTATGGTCCAGAAATAATCATTTTCGCCATTATGAACCAGATTGATAGGATTGCTCTTCTGCCTGTTGAAATCATGTTTGTCTGGGGGAGCTGGCGCGTCACTTTGGCTTTTATCCAGCTAAATGCAGCAAAGGGAGCGAGGCCTGCGAACAGTGCCTGAACTGAAAGACAGTAGTATCCTCCCTGTTCAGCCCCAGTTGGAGAAGGGATGACCGAGATAATGCTTGAATCATTTATGGGGTTTTTGAGATATTTCAATCTTAGTTTTCTCTATGTAATTCTGTTCGTGCCGATAATTCTGATTGTGGTCACGGGCTTGGTCGCAAGATACATGAAATTAGAGAAGTTGGCAATCTTTTCAGATCAATTACTTCATTTTCTCTGGAGCTTTCCAGTACCCTTCAGTATTTTTGGCTCAAGTATATTCATAATTCTCAGCCTTGACAATACATGTTATAATGGAGAGGATTGTTGCGAGTGTTTTATAAAATCCTTCTTGTGGGTACTTGAATATTCGATTAGCGGCTTTGCTTTTGCTTTAATTGTACAAATACTGGCGATGGCTTTATTGTTTAGAAGGGATACTCTCAAAAAACTGTTCTGGAGTAGGTATACAATCACAATTTCATTGATGATATTTTTGGTGATTCTAAATTTAGTTTTTTTTATTTCGATACTTCATATCAGTTGTACTGACATCTTTTGATTCTCCTCTTGCTATAATCTTTCCTTTTATGTAAACTTTTCCCGCTTGTTTTTCACATTTCTTTTCGGTTTCCAGTGAATAATCAATTTAAAATTCAGATTTCAGTCCGTTCTCTTGTTGAGGCTGTTTTGCGCTGTGGTGACCTTGGGGGTGAAGGTTTTTCAAGTCCTGTTAGGGCCATTGCAGGCTCAAAAGCCCACCGCGTGATACAACAAAGCCGTCCGGAAGGTTATCTGGCTGAAGTAGAAATTTCGAGGGCTGTTGACAGCGAGAATGTGTCCCTTCTGGTCACCGGCCGCATTGACGGTGTTTTTGAAATAGACGGTGTCACCGTTATTGAGGAAATCAAGTCAACTTCCCGCACTATTGATCATCTGAAGAAGAACTCTCCTCTACATCTCGCCCAGGCTAAATGTTATGCCTTCATGTATATGGAAAAAGCCGGACTCCGGGAAATTGCTGTCCAGATGACCTATTGCAGGCAGATGAGCGATGAAGTTGAAGAGGAGATTAATTTTTATTCCAGAACTGAACTGGAGAGTTTTTTTTCGGAGATTACAGGCGCATTTATTTCTTCCCTTGAAAGCGAAACTGTTCGCAGAGTGAAACGGGATGAATCAATAAGAAATCTGGGATTCCCTTTTCCGGAGTACCGGAAGGGACAACGAAAGGTGGCTGTCGAGGTTTTCAGGACTATTCGGGATTCGGGGCAGATTATCGTTCAGGCCCCGACAGGGATCGGGAAGACTGTGGCTGTTCTTTATCCTGCTGTGAAGGCAATGGGTGAGGGACATGTTTCGAAGATATTTTATCTGACTGCCCGGACCACGGGGAAGGAGCTCGCCGAGTGTGCGATGAAGCTTCTTTTCGAGAAGGGATTTGTTGGAGGCTTTGTCACTCTCACCGCCAAGGAGAAGATGTGTTTTAACCCTGATGCTGCCTGTACCGCAAAGGAGTGTCAGTACGCGAAGGGTTATTATGACAAACTGGACGAAGCTCTGAAGGAAGGCCTTCTTAGTCCGGCTCTGACAAGAAGTAGCATTGAGAATCTTGCAAAGAGGTTTGAGGTTTGTCCTTTTGAACTGTCTCTGGATATTTCGCTATCTGTGGATGTTATAATCTGCGATTATAATTATGCCTTTGATCCGAGGGCGAAGCTGAAGCGATATTTTGAGATGCCTCCGGTTACTTCTGCTGACGATGTGTATTGTTTTCTTGTTGATGAAGCTCATAACCTTGTGGACAGGGCACGGGATATGTTCTCCGCAGAACTCCGGAAAACGGATGTTCTTTCTCTGCGGAGAGCTATAAAAAAAAGTCTTCCTTCTATTTCCCGGCTGCTTGGAAGGATTAATTCGTGGATGCTGAAAAAAAGAAAGATAGCCTTGGAAAATAAAGGAGTATTCATTGAGAAGAAAACCGGGGACGGACTTCTCCCCCTTCTGAAAAAGTTCCAGCATGAGGCTGAAAGCTGGATTTTAACTGACAGTAAAACTGACTTCAGGGAAGAAATTCTGGATATGTATTTTTCGGTATCGGCATTTCTGAAAATATCTGAGCTTTATGATGAAAGGTATTGCACATATTACGAGGGAGACAAACGGGAGCTGAAGGTGCGGCAGTTCTGTATTGATCCGTCGGAAAATCTCAGAAAAGCCCTCAAAGGTTCGGGATCAGCCGTCTTTTTTTCTGCGACATTGACGCCGTTTGATTATTTCGCAAAATTGCTGGGGTGTTCAGAAAATGTATCGTTTTTTAATTCGGGCTCGCCTTTCCCGCAGGAAAATCTTAAGGTGATCTGTTGTAACAGGATTTCAACCCGCTACAGGGATCGTAAGAAAACAAAGGAAACTTTAGCAAACATTGTGAGAGCTGTTGCTGAAAGCAGGAAGGGGAATTTCCTTTTCTTCTTTCCCTCTTACGAATATATGGATATGATCTGTTCCTCTATTAACGGAGCAGATTTTTGTTTTGACTGCATTAAACAGGAATCCGGAATGTCAGAAGAGGAGAGGGATTTATTCCTTTCCAGATTTGAGGAAAGCCCACGCAGAACACTTGCAGGTTTTGCTGTTATGGGGGGTGTTTTCGGAGAGGGGATTGATCTGACTGGTGAAAGGCTGGATGGAGCGGTTATTACTGGTGTAGGTTTGCCGGGGATCTGCACGGAGAGGGAAATCATAAGAGAGTATTTCAATCATGAATGTAAGGGGTTTAATTATGCCTATGTATATCCCGGAATAAACCGGGTTCTTCAGGCTGGGGGACGGGTTATAAGAACTGAAAGGGACAGGGGGCTCATAATTCTGGTTGACGACAGGTTCGCCTGGGATCAATACAAAAATCTGCTTCCTGACTGGTGGAATGTTGAGTATGCATCTGATATATTAATAATTAAAAAAGAACTGGAAAAATTCTGGAGCGCTCAAGTTTGATGATTTCCGACCCTGAATAAAAGATTTGACCTTGTATAAGTAATTTGTATAATGTGACGGTGGGTTTGGGAAAGGATAATGTTCGAAGAGGTTACAGAGGTTGCCGTTGATTTTCAATCCCGGGCGAAAGTGGCGGAACTGGCAGACGCGCTGGATTTAGGATCCAGTGGGAGACCGTGGGGGTTCGAGTCCCCCCTTTCGCACCATTAATAGATATCTGAGGTAAATGAAATACGAAATCGAAAACAAAAGTGAATGTAAAAGAACTGTAAAGATCAGTCTTCCTGCAGACGAAGTTTCAGTTGAATACAACAAGCAGGCAGATCTGGTCAGAAAAAATGTGGCTCTTCCGGGGTTCAGGAAAGGAAAGGCTCCGATGAAAATGATTCTGGACCGCTTTAATAAGGAAATCAAAGACGAGGTAATCAGAGATCTTCTTCCGGAGCAGTTTAAAAAAGCTGTGTCTGAAGCAGGTGTTGAGCCTGTATCAGAGCCGATTGTGGAAGGAGAAGTGGATTTTGTTAAGGACGGTCCCCTTGTTTTTTCTGTTTCATTCGAGGTTATGCCTGAAGTGAAGCCCGTTGACTACAAAGGGATTAAACTGGAAAAGAAGTCTGCTGAAGTTAAAGATGAGGAAATTGACAGGTTTATTGATTCGCTCAGGAATAATGTTGCCGAAATGGAACCCGTTGAGGACAGACCTTCGAAAGAGGACGACCACATTTATTTCGGTATGGAAGGGAAAAAACCGGATTCAGAGGACATATTTAAGGAGGATAACGCGAGCCTTGTGATCGGGGATAAAACGATTCCTGATGAGTTCAGCAAAGAAATGAAGGGATTAAAACCGGGGGACGAGAAAACATTTTCTGTCCAATTTCCTGAGGATCACGGAGACTCGGAAGTTGCCGGCAAAAAGATAGAATACAAAATCAGGGTGACAGGCATAAAAGAAAAGATCCTTCCGGCCCTTGACGATAATTTCGCGAAGATGGTTTCAGAAGATATAAACACTCTTGAAGAGCTTAAGAATAAGGCGCGTAAGGATATTGAAAACAATAAGACCTCAGAGGTTGAAGCGGATTTACGAGACAGTCTTATGAAAAAGCTTTGTGAAATGCACAGTTTTGAAGTACCTGACAGTTTTGTTGAAAGAGAGAAAGATGACCAGCTTAGGTCAATCGTAAATAACCTTGCATATCAGGGCCTGGATCCGTCAAAAACGGATGTTGACTGGAAACAGATTAGAGAAAAAGGACACGGACGGGCGATTGATAAAGTTAAAGGACAACTTCTGATTCAGACTATAGCAGATATTGAGGGTATTAGTGTGGAAACACAGGAAATGAATGACGAACTTGAAAAAATAGCCAAAGTCCTTAATGAACCGAAAGCAAAGCTCAAAGCAAACTATATGAAATCGGGATTATGGAATGATATCAAGTCTGGTCTTAGAACAAAAAAGACGATTGATTTTCTACTTGAAAACGCAAAAATAACGGAAAGAAAAGAGGGAGGAAAGTAATGCCATATATTCCGATAGTTGTTGAGCAGAGCAGCAAAGGTGAAAGGGCCTATGACATTTATTCCAGACTTCTAAAGGATCATATTATTTTTCTGGGAACACCTATTTCCGATGATATCGCAAATGTTGTAATTGCGCAAATGCTGTTTCTTGAGGCAGAAGACCCTGACAAGGACATACATCTTTACATTAACAGCCCCGGCGGATCTGTAACAGCGGGATTGGCGATTTATGACACAATGCGGTTTGTCAGGCCTGATATAAACACTATATGTATCGGGCAGGCAGCCAGTATGGCGGCTCTTCTGCTGACTGCAGGAACAAACGGTAAAAGAGAAGCCCTTCCGAATTCAAGGATTGTTATTCATCAACCGATGGGGGGATTTCAGGGCCAGGCATCCGACATTGATATTCAGGCAAAGGAAATTCTCAGGCTTAAGGAAAAACTTAATGAAATTGTTTCCGCGCATACCGGACAACCCCTGGAAAGAATTATCAGAGATACCGACCGTGACTACATTATGAGCGCGGATGAAGCGAGGGGATATGGCCTTATTGACAAGGTTATAAACAGCAGGGACAGTGAGCTTTTGAAAAAGGAAGGGAATTAAATCCACGGTCATGCTGTTAGTTTGTTGACAATTTAAAAATGATGCCTATACTGTAGGGTCTAACTTGCATCAGGCAAAATACGGAATAATCGGATGACAGAAAGAAAAAGATCGGAGGAAAACTTGAGATGTTCCTTCTGCAATAAAGATCAGAAGGAAGTCAACAAGCTTATTGCCGGCCCGACGGTTTATATATGCGATGAGTGTGTTTCCATATGCTTGGACATTATAAAAGAGGACAAGAAGATAAAGGCGCGTGATGTTGCGCTCAAGCTTCCGAAGCCTGTTGAAATAAAATCCTTTCTTGACCAGTATGTGATTGGTCAGGAAGATGCGAAGAAAAAGCTTGCAGTTGCTGTATATAATCATTACAAGCGCGTGGAGATGACGAATTACAGCACTCCGGTTGAACTCCAGAAAAGCAATGTGCTTCTTCTTGGCCCTACAGGAACAGGGAAAACTCTTCTTGCCAGTACGCTTGCGAAATTCCTCCAGGTTCCTTTTGCGATGGTTGATGCCACTTCGCTGACGGAAGCAGGTTATGTGGGTGAGGATGTGGAAAATATTCTGCTCAAACTTTATCAGGCTTCGGGAAACGATGTTGATAAGACTGAAAGGGGAATTGTGTACATTGATGAAGTAGATAAGATTTGCAGAAAAAGTGAGAATCCTTCAATAACGAGAGATGTTTCAGGCGAAGGGGTTCAGCAGGCTCTTCTGAAGATACTGGAGGGAACCACAGCAAATGTTCCGCCTCAAGGAGGCAGAAAACATCCGCAGCAGGAGTTCATTCAGATTGACACGACAAATATCCTCTTTATATGTGGCGGTGCTTTTGTGGGGTTGGACAAGATAATTGCGAAGCGAAAGGGGGAAAGCACAGTCGGTTTCGGAGGCAAACTTAAAAAGAAATTCGGAGCGGATGATCTTCTTATGGACTGTCAACCATTTGATCTCATCAAATATGGTCTTATTCCTGAATTTGTAGGCAGAGTCCCTGTTATTGGGCCGCTTAAGGATCTTGACAAGGAGGCTATGCTGAAGATTCTGACTGAACCGAAAGATGCGCTTATAAAACAGTACCAGGCCATTTTTGAATATGATGATGTTGATCTTCAATTTACCGATGATGCCCTTGACGCCGTAGCGGAAAACGCTATAAAGAAAAAACTTGGCGCCAGAGGGTTAAGGGTTATTCTTGAGAACATCATGCTTGAGCTTATGTATCATCTCCCCTCGGAAAAGGATATGAAACGCTGCGTTATAACCAAAGAGATGGTTGAGCAGAAAGGCAATGCCTTCAAACTTTTGAAGAAGGTCGGCTGATCCGGTCTTCTTTTTTCCATTCACAGAAAACGGGAAACTGCATACCTGATGTTTGACTTGACATCTGAAGAAAACAGTAAACGAACAGCACTGCTTCCAATGGTTCCGCTCAGGAATATGGTCGTTTTTCCGAGAATGATTGTCCCTTTCATTGTCGGTAGGAAGGAATCTCTCAAGGCTGTTGAATATTCGTTTGAAATGAACAGTCGGCTGTTCTTTGTAACTCAGAAAGATCCTGAAATTGTTTCTCCTGGTATTGATGATCTTTTTGATGTCGGTACTGTTTCCGTAGTTGTTCAGAGCGTGAATACCGGCAGGAATTCACTTAAACTTTTGATTGAAGGAGAGCAGAGAGCAAAACTTAAGAAAGTTGTAAACCGCTTTGGATTTCCGGAGGCGGAGCTTGAATTCATGTCATGCTCCAACGGTACTGAAGCAGAGAAATCCGGCCTCGCAATGGCGCTGACGGAAGGCTTCAAAATTTATGCGGGAATCCATAGTGCTATCTCCGCGGAGATAGCGACAGATGCTCTTGAAGACTGCAATCTTGATGAACTTACCGACACGGTTGCCTCGCATTTAATAATTGATGTATTCAGAAAACAGATGCTGTTGAGTAATGCAAATCCTGTGGAAAGAGCGCTGAACCTGAAACACATTCTCCGGCAGGAAACCGGGAAGCTTGAGATTGACGAAAAGATAGGGAAATCAATCAAGGAACAGATAGAAACTGCCCAGAAGGAATATTATTTGGGCGAAAAAATTAAAGCTATCCGCAAGGAACTTGGCAAAAGAGACAGCACTGCGGATATTGAGGAACTGAAACAGAAGATTAAAGATGCCTGTATGCCTGATGAAGCCGAAAAAAAAGCTGTTAAGGAGCTCGAGAGGCTTGAGGCAATGCCTCCCGTTTCTGCTGAGGCGACTGTGAGCAGAACATATATTGACTGGCTTCTGGATATGCCATGGAAAACCGAATCTGAGGAAACATCTGATATTGAGTCAGCCCTGAAGGTTCTGGATGAGGATCACTTCGGCCTTAAAAAAGCAAAAGAACGAATTCTGGAATATCTTGCTGTAAGCCAACTTGTTGGAAGAGTCAGATCTTCTATTCTTTGTTTTTCAGGACCTCCGGGTGTAGGGAAAACATCCCTCGCGAAATCAGTTGCGCGCGCGACCGGGAGAAAATATGTTCGTCTTTCACTCGGCGGGATTAGGGACGAAGCTGAAATCCGCGGCCATCGGAGAACTTACATCGGGGCTTTTCCCGGTCAGATAGTACAGAAGATTAAGGGAGTTGGAACAATGAACCCGGTGTTTCTCCTCGATGAAATGGACAAAATTGATTCAGGAGTCAGGGGAGATCCGGCATCAGCGCTTCTTGAGGTGCTTGACCCTGAGCAGAACCATTCTTTTCTTGACCATTATCTTGATGTGGAATTTGATCTCAGCAGGGTAATGTTTATCGGAACAGCGAACAATGTAGAAGCGATACCCCCTGCCCTGAGGGACAGGATGGAAGTGATAGAGCTTAGCGGCTATACTTCGCTGGAGAAAATTAAAATCGCCGGACAATTTCTGATTCCGAAACAGAAAGAGAATAACGGCCTTAAAAACAGCCAGACTGTGTTTTCAGACAGCACTATAGCAGGAATTATAGATGGATATACAAGGGAATCAGGAGTAAGGAACCTTGAGAGGGAAATAGGTTCAATTTGCAGAAAGGTTGCGAGAAAGATTGTTGCAGAAAAAAATGAGACACTTTCGGTCAATATTGAACCAAGCGATCTGCATGACTATCTGGGACTTCCGAAGTATTTGCCGGTGAAGAAAGAGGAACAGGGGCAGATAGGGCTTGCGTCAGGACTGGCGGTGACAAGTTCAGGAGGTGAGTTACTTCTTGTTGAAGCGATGTTCATGCCAGGTGAGGGGAAACTGAATCTGACAGGAAATCTGGGCGAGGTTATGCGGGAATCAGCTCAGGCGGGATTAAGCTATGTGCGAGCCAACTGTGAACGGTTTTCCGTGGATAAAGGGTTTCATAAAAACTATGATGTTCATCTCCATGTTCCCCAGGGTGCTGTTCCGAAGGACGGTCCGTCTGCCGGAGTGACCATTACAACTGCGTTCCTTTCAGCATTAAAGAAATTACCAGTCAACAATGATTTTGCAATGACAGGCGAGGTGACTTTAAGAGGAAAGATACTGAAAGTAGGCGGCATAAAGGAAAAAATCCTCGCGGCACATAGAGCTGGACTGAAAAATATTATCCTTCCATATGAGAATAAAATGGACAGGGAGGATATTCCAGAAGAAGTCCTGGCTGAGATTAACCTTCATTTTGTAAATGAAATGCACGAGGTTTTCGAACTGGTGTTCCGTAACGGAATGAATTGACAAACGATTATCCGGAGGTAACCCTGCCGGTTTCCCCGGTTTTTATATAGTTTTTAACAGAATGCATATTTGTAATAGATTGGATAATAGTACTAAAGAAAGAGAAGATGGTGAATAATGAATGAGAAAAAAACAGAACAGGGTGTAGCGATGAATATTTCAGAGCTGAAAGAGAAGAAAATCTCCGAACTGGCAGAAATTGCAAAGGATCTTGATTTAAAAAACACCGCAGGAAAAAGAAAGCAGGAACTGATTTTTGAAATCTTAAAGGCTCAGACCGAACAGAGCGGCCTTATTTTTGCGGAGGGTGTGCTTGAGGTTCTGCAGGACGGTTTCGGTTTTTTAAGGGCGCCGGATTATAATTATCTGCCCGGGCCGGATGATATTTATATCTCTCCGTCCCAGATCCGAAAATTTGATCTTCACACCGGTGACACAATTTCTGGTCAGATAAGGCCTCCCAAGGAAGGAGAGAAGTATTTCGCACTTATCAAGGTCGAAGCAGTTAACTTTGAAACACCGGACAGGTCAAAGGCAAAAATATTTTTTGACAGTCTAACCCCTCTCTATCCTGATGAAAGAATAAATCTTGAGTATAATAAAGATGATCTTTCTTCTAGAATAATGAATATCCTGACCCCTCTCGGGAAAGGCCAGAGAGGACTGATCGTTTCACCTCCGAGAACGGGTAAAACCATGCTCCTTCAGTCAATCGCGCATGCGATCAGCACAAATCATCCGGACACCGAGCTGATGGTACTTCTGATTGATGAAAGGCCGGAAGAAGTTACCGATATGCAGAGAAGTGTTGACGGGGAAGTTATCAGCTCAACATTTGACGAATCACCGACACGGCATGTTCAGGTAGCGGAGATGGTTATTGAGAAAGCCAAGAGAATGGTTGAGCACAGCAGAGATGTTGTTATTCTTCTGGACAGCATCACCAGGCTCGCCAGAGCTTACAATGCGGTTGTTCCTCCGAGCGGAAAAGTCCTTTCCGGCGGTGTTGACTCGCATGCACTTCAAAGGCCTAAACGGTTTTTCGGAGCTGCCAGAAATATTGAGGAAGGCGGAAGTCTCACAATTATTGCTACTGCACTGATTGATACCGGCAGCAGAATGGACGATGTTATTTTCGAAGAGTTCAAAGGCACAGGCAATATGGAGCTTCATCTTACCAGGAAACTTGCAGACAAAAGAACATTTCCTGCAATTGACATTGAAAAGTCCGGAACAAGAAAAGAAGAACTACTTCTTCCAAGCAATGAACTTCACAGAACATGGGTTCTGAGAAAGGTTCTTGCCCCGCTTTCAAATCTTGAGGCAATGGAACTTCTTATAGAAAAGATATCCCAGTTCAGTTCCAATGAGGAATTTTTAAACTCGATGAGTAAGGGGATATAGAAATAATCCCCATAAAAAGGAGAGATTATGGGCCTCGTGCTATTTTATTTTCCGGGATGTCCATATTGCAGAAAGGTTCTCGATACTATTGACGCTTTAGAAATTGAGGTAGAACTCAAGGACATTCTGAAAAACAGTGCGTTTCACAGCGAGCTTGTGAAACTGAGCGGAGATGATCAGGTTCCGTGCCTTGTGGTTGATGGTAGACCGATGCTGGAATCGGACGATATTGTCAGATTTCTGAAAAGCAATTGTTCATGAAAATTTCTGCCGTGATATAATGATTGTCCAACAGCAAAAGCGAAGGATAAAAAATAAGTATGAAAATGTTCAAAAAAACAAAACTGGATAACGGTATTACTATTCTGAGCGAAACAATACCTTCTCTTCGTTCTGTTTCAGTGGGTGTATGGCTTAAAAAGGGCGCAAGACATGAGCCTGAGGAACTGAATGGAATATATCACTTTATTGAGCATATGCTGTTTAAAGGTACAAAAAACAGAACCTCCAAACAGATAGCTTTTGAGATGGATGCCATTGGCGGTCAGTTTGATGCGCTCACAGCAAAGGAATATACAGCTTTTTATTTCCGTGTGCTTGACGAACATCTGCCCAAGGCTGTGGACCTTATATCGGACATAGTTCTTAATCCAACTTTTATTAAGGAACATCTCGAAAAAGAGCGGACGGTGATAGCCGAAGAAATAAAAATGATTGAGGACAGCCCTGAAGACCTTGTTCACAAGTTGTTTGTTAAGGATTACTACAAAAACCATCCTTTAGGAAGATCTATTTCCGGGACAATGGAGAGTCTCGGAAGAATGGACGAGAAGATTCTTGCCCGTTGTTTCAGGGAGAGCTATATTCCCGAGAATATGATTATCGCAATTGCGGGCAGGGTTGATCACGGAAACGCAGTGGATATGTTTTCAGAACATTTCCTCAAGCTTAAAGGCAAAAAGAGTGTTCAGAAACTGGAAGCTCCGGTCGAAACACCTGATATTAATATCGTCTCGAAAAACGGTCTTGAGCAGGCACAGCTTGTTCTCGGATGCAAATGCTACCACCAGAACCATCCCAAGCGTTTCGCACTGTATATAATGAATACTCTTCTCGGTGGAACAACAAGTTCAAGGCTCTTCCAAAGAGTAAGGGAAGAACGGGGACTGGCATACAGCGTATATTCATATTCGAATCCTCACTCTGATTCAGGATATCAGGCAGTTTACGCCGGATTGAGCCACGGCAAGATCAGGGAAGCGCTGAAACTTATCTTGAGTGAATATGCGGACCTCAGAAAAGGCAATGTGAGTGATGATGAATTCGAAAATGCGAAGAACAATCTTAAGGGAAGCCTCATGCTGAGTTTTGAAAGTTCTGTTCAAAGAATGACTAGGCTTGCGCTTCAGGAATATTATTTCGGCAAATATGAGTCTCTTGACAATGTTGTTTCCAATATTGATGCAGTCACAAAAGATGAAGTGATTGAGACCGCCCGTGAAATATTCACACCGGAAGCGCTTTCTCTTGTGGTCTTGGGAGGTAAACAATTGAAAAAGCTTAAAATTGAAAGAGAGGATCTTTCGTTTTGACTGATCCGATTAAAATAATGATCCAGCCTGTTGAAGGAGCTGAAGATCTGATTTTTCCCAAAAAAGCCACTCCCGGGAGTTCGGGGTATGATCTTTCTGCCTATCTTGATTTTGAGATTGTTGTCGAACCTTTTCAACATTTGCTTATCCCGACAGGTTTTAGAATTTGTGTTCCGGTTGGCTATGAGGCGCAGATTCGCCCGAGGAGCGGGCTTGCATTGAAACACGGTGTTACTCTTCTGAATTCGCCGGGAACTATTGATTCGGATTACCGGGGCGAAGTGAAAGTAATACTGATAAATCTCGGGAATAAACCTTTCACGATCAGAAATGGTGACCGGATTGCCCAGATGGTTATAGCCCCTGTGTCCATGACGGAACTTGAGAAAGTTGCCCAGCTTGAACCCAGCATACGGGGCTCCGGAGGATTCGGGCATACGGGCGGGAATGGCAGTCAATAATGGAGGCATCCGTTTCAGTTCTTGGCAGCGGTAGCGATGGCAATTCGACGCTTATAGCGGACAATGGTTTCTCTATTCTAATTGATGCTGGTTTCAGCGGAAAAGAACTGGAAAAAAGGCTTGCCAGAATAGGCTTTAGGGCTGGGGACATAAATGCCCTGCTGATAACACATGAACATTCAGATCATGTTAAAGGGGCCGGGATCATCTCCAGAAGGTATAACATTCCTGTTTACGCAACTGCGAGCTGTATTCAGATGTGCGATCTCGGCGGAAACCCCTGCCTCATGCACGAAATAAAAGCCGGACATGTTTTTACTGCAGGCCCTTTTGAGATATCACCCTTTTCTGTTTCCCACGAT
Source organism: uncultured Acidobacteriota bacterium (assembly GCA_964509835.1). GTDB lineage: Bacteria > Acidobacteriota > CAZDZC01 > CAZDZC01 > CAZDZC01. Next base: position 28,051 of record CAZDZC010000015.1, on the reverse strand, counting down.
GCTGTCGAATCTTTAGGGTTTGTCGTAAAGAAGGGTAACTGCAGTCTTGCGTGCGCTACTGATCTCGGATTTGTATCAAATCTGGTTGCTGAAAAAATGAAGGGTTGCAGAACGGTGATTCTCGAATCTAACCATGATATTCAAATGCTCAAGGACGGTGGATATCCTTGGCACCTGAAACAAAGGATCATGAGCAGGTTCGGGCATCTTTCAAATTCAGCTATGGCGGAAGCACTTGCAGGATTGATCGGGAATGGTCTTGAACATCTTTTTCTTGCTCATCTCAGCAGGGAGAATAATCATCCGGAACTCGCTCTGGCAGAAGCTTTTGAGGTTAGAGATGAATACGGCAGCGATATTCAGATCAGGGTGGCTTCACAGGATGAACCCACCGGATTGATAACAATATAAAGGGTGAAATTATGGAATGGACAAAATCTGAATTAATGAAATATATTGTCAACCCGTATATGCAGGCGCTACTTATTGTTCTTTTGTCATGGCTTGCCGCAAAAATTGCAGTTCCCGTACTTTCTTCCGCTCTTCACAGGGTGACTTCAAAGACAAAGAATAATCTGGATGATAATATTGTCCGCGTTTCAAAATCCCCGGTCACAGCGTTTATAGTGGTTTTAGGAGCATATGCCGGGATGGTTGGGCTTCCTGATCAGGCTTGTATGCTTGTGAAAATAGGGAAGGGTGCTTTATATGCAATAGGGGTATCAGTTGTATTTTATCTTATTAACCGTGTGATGGTTGAAGTTCTTAATTGGTATGGAAACGAGCTAGCAAACAGAACGCAGACTGTTGTTGATAAAAATTTTCTTCCCCTTGCTGACAAACTCGGGAAAATTTTCCTGTTTCTGTCAGCTGCCGTTATTATATTGAGGCACTTTAACTATGATATCACTTCCGTGGTTGTTTCTCTCGGGATAGGAAGTCTTGCGATAGGACTTGCCGCCAAAGACACACTTGAAAATATGATATCCGGGTTTCTCATTATGATAGACCGGCCTTTCAGGCTAAACGACCGTATCCGGCTTTCAGGCGGTGAAACAGGAGATGTTGTTGCCATAGGGATCCGTTCTACCAAGATCAAGGATCTTGATAATTCTATAATTGTTGTTCCCAACCGGGAACTGATTACCACAAAACTTACAAATTTCTGTTATCCTGATAATCAGGTTAAAGTCACAATTAATGTGGGAGTATCGTATGGATCGGACATCAGCAAAGTAAAAGAACTTCTTCTCAGAATAGCCGAAAATGAACCGCTTGCCGTTAAGGATCCGGCTCCGTTGGTTTTTTTCCTTGATTTCGGGGACAGCGCTCTGGATTTTCTGCTGTTGGCATGGGTCAAGGATTTTAAAGATATGTTTACCGCAAAAGATTCTTTAAATACAGAGATCCACCGTGTGTTTGCGGAAGAAGGCATTGAGATTCCATTCCCTCAGCAGGTTATTCATTATGCAGATAAATAGAGTAGAAAATTTTTTTTAAAGGGAGATAAAAACTTCTGTGAACTTCTTCGATTATTTTTTTGATATGTTCAAATTTAAATCTGGCAACTTAATCCGGTTAATTATATTGCTGCTTCTGTTAGGTCCGATCAGCATTGCCTCTGATGATTATATTAAGGGATACTCGGCTGCGGTTCTGGAACGGCAGTTCGATATAAAAGAATATAATCTTATCGTTCAGGATGGTGAATTAAAGGTTTCGCTTGACGAGTATTCTCTTGCGCTTAAGGAAGATCTTATAAGGGAATTGAGCAAAGTTCCCGGTGTGAAATCCGTGAAGATTGAACAGGTTTCCTCTGAAAACATTAATTATGAAACCGAACAAGGCAAGACATTGCTTCCCCGGAAACAATTATTCGAACCCCTTATTGCAGACCCAAGATGGCCTCATTTTTCTATCGGTTATCTGAAGTGTATTGATTCAAGAACCGGCTTTAAAAATGTTGGAGCAAGCAGTTTCGGGGAAACATTTATCATATTCAAGGACTACGCGCCTCTTCACAGTAACTGGGATGTGGGTATTCAGGCATCTGTTTTCGCGATTTTTGACCTGGATGCTGATTCAATGGATCTGATTAACGCGGACTACTGGATAGGTTTCCCGGTCAGTTACAGGAAAGATGACCTCTCTGCGCTGTTAAGGATATTTCACCAGAGCTCTCATCTGGGGGATGAATATCTGCTCGGTAATGATATTAACCGGATAAACCTGAGTTATGAAAGTGTCAGCCTTAGCGTTTCCTACGACTTCACGGATTGGTTCAGGGTGTATGCAGGGGCCAGTTATATGTTCAACCGTGAACCCTCCGAACTGAAGCCGCGTTCCACTCAATACGGGATTGAATTCAGAAGTTTGAGATCTTTCGTGAACGGTCTCTGGAAACCTCTTGGAGGTGTGGATGTGAAAAACTGGGAGGAAAACGGATGGGATTCGGATATATCAGCCCGGGTTGGTTTTCAGCTGAAGAACAGAGAAAAAGAAAGCAGAAAAATTCATTTTATGATTGAATATTTCAACGGCCACTCTCCTAACGGGCAGTTTTATAATGAACCGCTGAAGTATGCGGGGTTCGGTCTGCATTTTTACTTCTGACCAAGGCAGTTAACCAAAATCATTTAAGCTAAAGTTGGCATTTTTTTCCGAAATGTGTTTAATATGTAGTATAATCTGTGAGAAAATTGATGCCGGAATGAATATTTCGGATTTCTTTCTTTTACCATAGGGATTTCAAATGCTTGCAAAGATTTATGTGAAAATGAAGGACGGAGTGCTTGACCCTCAGGGGAAAACCGTTGGTAATTCCTTGAGAACGCTCGGTTACGGTGAGGTTGGCGAGGTGAGGATAGGCAAATACATGGAAGTGGAACTGGATGACAAGCTTAATCCGGTTGAAGCGGAAAAGCGTGTTGACGAGATGTGCAGTCGCCTGCTTGCCAATACAATCATCGAAAATTATACATTTGAAATTCTGAAATCATAATTTCGGGAGAGGATATGAAATTCGGAGTTATTGTTTTCCCCGGTTCAAACTGTGATCATGACTGTTATCATGTCCTGAAACATGTTCTTGAACAGGAGGTGGTTTTTCTGTGGCACAAAGAAATTGAACTTAAAGGGTGCGACTGTATTGTTATTCCGGGCGGATTTTCGTATGGCGATTATCTGAGGAGTGGGGCAATTGCCGGATTTTCGCCGATAATGAACAGTGTCAGAAATTTTGCCGGAAAGGGCGGACCAGTTATAGGAATATGTAACGGGTTCCAGGTTCTTCTTGAGAGTGGTCTTCTTCCTGGAGCAATGAAAAGGAACAGGGGGCTCAAGTTTATATGTAAAACGGTGAATCTGAGGCTTGAAACAACAGATTCGGTATTCACATCCCTCGGAACGCGCGGGAAGGTTTACAATATCCCGGTTGCCCATTTCGACGGGAATTATTATGCCGATGAATACACGCTGAAAGAACTTCAGGACAGCGACAGGATTATATACAGATACTCTTCCGGCGAAGGAGAGGTGTCAGAAGAATACAATCCGAACGGCTCTCTGCTGAATATTGCGGGTATCTGCAATAAAGATAGAAATGTAATGGGTATGATGCCCCATCCGGAACGCTGTTCAGAGGAAATGCTCGGGAACAGTGACGGCAGATTCATGTTCGAGTCTATTATCAGCGGAGGTTCGCTATGAAGCTCATTTCAAATAATGAACCTGCCGTTGATCTTCAGCTTGCGTTTGAACATGGTCTAACAGAAGAGGAATACAGCAGAATTAAAAGCATTCTGGGCAGGGTGCCGAATTTTACAGAGCTTGGAATTTTCTCGGTGATGTGGAGCGAGCATTGTTCATACAAAAGTTCAAGAGAACATCTGAAAAAATTCCCTACAAAGGGGCCAAGGGTTCTTCAGGGCCCGGGTGAAAATGCCGGTGCTGTGGATATCGGAGATGGATACGCTGTAATTTTCAAGATGGAAAGCCACAACCATCCTTCCTACATTGAGCCTTATCAGGGTGCTGCCACCGGTGTTGGCGGCATTCTCAGGGACATTTTCACCATGGGTGCCAGGCCGATAGCATCAATGAATTCACTTAGATTTGGGAGTCCTTCTCATCCGAAGACTGCATTTCTTGTAAACGGAGTGGTCGGCGGGATTGCGGGATACGGAAACTGCATGGGCATACCGACAGTGGGCGGAGAGATTTATTTTGATGACAGTTATGACGGAAATATTCTCGTGAATGTTTTCAGTCTTGGCCTTGTCGAAAAGGACAGGATCTTTAAAGGATATGCGTCAGGTATAGGCAACCCGGTTATCTATGTCGGTTCAAAAACAGGAAAAGACGGTATTCACGGGGCAAGCCTGCTTGCTTCCGCCGAATTTGACGACGAAACAGAGGATAAGCGGCCGACGGTGCAGGTTGGTGATCCGTTTACCGAGAAACTGCTTCTGGAAGCCTGCCTTGAAGTTATGAAAACGGACTGCGTTGTCGGTATCCAGGACATGGGCGCAGCAGGACTTACATGCTCATCCGTTGAAATGGCAGATCGCGCCGGAACAGGGCTTGAGATAGATCTGGCCCTTGTCCCCTTGAGAGAAAGAGATATGATCCCATACGAGTGTATGCTTTCTGAGTCTCAGGAGAGAATGCTTCTGGTCGCGCACAAAGGGAGGGAGCAGGAAGTCATTGATATTTATAAGAAATGGGATCTTGATGCGGTTGTAATAGGACTGGTGACAGGTGACGGTATTTTCAGGGTTCTTAATGACGGTGAGCTTACAGTGGAGATTCCCGTATCTCCTCTTGTAAATCAAGCCCCTTGCTATCTGCGTGATTTCGAGAAACCGTCTTATCTGGAGGGGAAACATTCATTTGATCCTGGCTCTCTTGACCCGGTTGGTGAAAGCAATGAGGATGTTCTGAAAAAAATGATTTCCCTTCCTACAATCGCCAGCAAGAGATGGGTTTATGAGCAGTATGATCATATGGTCAGGACAAATACCGTTGTTCTTCCTGGGTCTGATGCGTCTGTCATAAGGATAAAAGATACAAACAAGGCGATTGCAATAAGCACAGACTGCAACAGCCGATTTGCTTATCTGGATCCGAGAACGGGAGGGAAGGCCGCTTTCTGCGAAGCCGCGAGAAATCTTGTTTGTAGCGGAGCCGAACCGATAGGGCTGACCGACTGCCTTAATTTCGGGAACCCAGAAAAGACGGGAATAATGTGGCAGTTTATCGAAGCGGTGGAAGGTATAGCCGAAGCATGCAAGTATTTTAATGTCCCGGTGGTGAGCGGGAATGTGAGTTTCTATAACGAAACATTCGGAACAGCGATCAACCCGACCCCGACAATAGGAATGGTAGGACTTTTAGATGACATAAATATCCGTTGTGATTCTTTTTTCAAAAACGAAAAGGATGTTATTATTCTTCTTGGAATAACAAAAGATGAACTTGGAGGGAGCGAATATCTTTATTCCATCCACGGCATAAAAGCCGGGAAACCTCCTGTTGTGGATTTTGAGCTTGAAAAATCTGTTCAACATTCTTGTCTTCAGATGGTAAAGGAAAAACTTTTGTCATCCGCTCACGACTGCTCTGAAGGCGGACTCGCGGTAGCAGTTTCGGAATGCTGTTTCAATCCATCAAAGGGGTTGAAAGGAGCCAGACTGACAATATCCGGCAATCTTAATGAAAAGGCGGTGCTTTTTGGGGAAAGCCATTCCAGAATTATAGTGTCAGCTCCGGACGAGTATGCAGAAAGGATACTGGAAATAGCTTCCTCTCATAATGCGCCTGTATCTGTTATTGGAGAAGTATCTGGTATGGATGTAATTATAGATTATAATGGTAAAAACCTTATCAGTATTCCGGCTGACGAACTTGAAAATCTCTGGAAGAATGGATTTGAAAAGGCTGTTTTTGGTGAAAAATGAATAAACTGAAAGAAGAATGTGGCATATTCGGAATATTCGGACATCAGGAGGCTGCCAGACTGACCTATCTCGGGCTTTTTGCTCTTCAGCACAGAGGACAGGAGAGCGCGGGCATTGTCTGCTCGTCCGGCGGGGAATTGATATCCGTCAGAGGTATGGGGCATGTGAATGAGGTTTTCAGCGAAGAAAAGCTTACCGGACTCACAGGGGAAAACGCAAGCGGGCATGTCCGATATTCAACTTCAGGAGAGAGCAGGATTGCCAATGCCCAACCTATTCTCATAAGCAGTTTCAGAGGGCAGTTATCTCTTTGTCATAACGGTAATCTGGTAAATGCATCTGAAATCAGAAAGCAACTGGAAAAAGAAGGTTCTATTTTCCAGTCATCAAGCGACAGCGAAGTTATTCTTCATCTCATAGCGAAATCTAATCAGAGAGTTATTGAGGATGCCATTGTTGATGCTCTCAACGCCGTGAAGGGAGCATATTCTCTTGTTTTTCAGACAGAAAACAGCCTTATCGGCATCAGGGATCCTCTCGGGTTCAGACCTCTGATACTTGGTAAACTCGATGAATCATATATATTTGCATCAGAAACCACGGCTCTGGACCTTGTTTACGGAGAATTCATCAGGGAGATTGAGCCCGGTGAGATGGTCGTCGCTGACAAGCAGGGATTGCGCAGTATTTACCCATTCGAAAAACAAGATATGCATCAGTGCATTTTCGAGCTTGTGTATTTTGCCAGGCCTGACAGTTATATATTTGGTCAGTATGTCAATGACGCTCGCAACAGGATGGGACGGATCATGGCAAGGGAGTCACCTGTTGAGGCCGATATAGTTGTTCCTGTTCCGGATTCCGGAACATGTGCAGCAATAGGGTACAGTGCTGAATCAGGCATCCCGTTCGATATGCCGCTTATCCGAAATCACTATGTCGGCAGAACCTTCATTGAGCCTAAACAATCCATCAGGAACTTTGGAGTTAAGATAAAACTGAATCCTGTAAAAAGCGCCATAAAGGATAAAAGAGTTATTCTGATTGATGATTCTGTTGTCAGGGGAACCACAAGCAGAAAAATCGTAAGCATGGTCAGGGAAGCAGGAGCAAGGGAAGTTCATATGAGACTGAGTTCTCCGCCCTATGTCAGCCCCTGTTACTATGGAATTGACACTCCGTATAAATCTGAACTTATAGCAGCGACTCACACTGTTGAAGAAATAAGAAAACACATAAGGGCTGACTCGCTTGCCTATATTTCCAGAAAAGGGCTTCTGGATGCAGTAAGGCAGGACGGGCAAGGGTTCTGCACTTCCTGTTTCACGGGAGAGTATCCTCTGAATTTTCCTGAGTCAAATGAACTTCAGCAGTCTTTATTCATAAAAGGCAGATAGGCATGGAAAAAGAAAAGGGATTAACCTACAGTGATTCAGGTGTGAATATTGACGCTCAGGACAAAGCGCTGAAGAGGGTTGCAGCCGCCGTTAAGGCGACATTCAAACCGGAAGTGCTGTCAAATATCGGATCGTTCGGCGGGCTTTTCAGGGTACCGAAGGAAAAGTTCATTGAACCTGTTCTTGTTTCAAGCGCTGACGGAGTAGGTACAAAGCTCAAACTGGCTTTTATGACAGGGATTCACAATACAGTGGGAATAGACATTGTTTCTCACTGCGTGAACGATATTCTGGTGCAGGGAGCCGAGCCATTGTTTTTCATGGATTATGTAGCATGCGGAAAGCTGAACCCGCTGATTATCGAAGAGGTTATCAGGGGAGTTGCCCGTGGTTGTGAACTCGCGGACTGTTCCCTTCTCGGAGGGGAAACTGCGGAAATGCCAGGGTTTTATAATGATGAAGAGTATGATCTCGCAGGCTTCATAGTTGGTGTTGTTGAAAGGAAGAACATAATTGACGGTTCTGCGATCCGTGAAAACGACATTATACTCGGCCTTCCGTCATCAGGTATGCACACCAACGGATATTCGCTTGCCAGAAAGTTGTTTTTTGAAAAACTTAATTTTGGGCATGACACATTTGTCAAAGAGCTTGGCACTACTGTCGGGGAGGAACTCCTCAAACCTCACAGGTGCTATAATGTTGTGTTAAAAAAAGCGATCAACAGAGGAATCGTGAAAGGGATGGCCCATATCACCGGAGGAGGGCTTACAGATAATATCCCGAGAATACTTCCGGAGGGAGTTTCAGCTCAAATAAACAGAAATTCATGGGAAATATCTCCGTTATTCAGATACATACAAGAAGCCGGAAATGTTCCAGTCACGGATATGTACCGGACATTTAACATGGGTATAGGAATGGCTGTTATAATTTCCAGAGATGATCTTGAAACCTTCGGTGCTGATATTGGCGGAGAATTTTTCATTATAGGATCAATCGTAAAGGGTCACCGGGAGGTCATTTATGATTGGTAAGGTCAGGATAGGGATTCTGATCTCTGGAAGGGGATCAAACATGATCTCTATTGCCAAACATGTCATGAACAGGAGCATCAACGGTGAGATTTTGCTTGTGATAAGCAACAAATCAGATGCAGAAGGGCTTTCAAAGGCAGCAGCGCTTGGAATAGAAACACTGTATATTGATCACAGAAATTTCGCTGACCGTGAAAGCTATGACCGCGAAATTGTTTCCAATTTAAGAAAAAGAAACATCGAACTGATTTGCCTTGCAGGATTTATGAGGCTTTTGAGTCCTTATTTTACAAATGAATACAAAAACAGAATAATCAATATTCATCCATCTCTTCTCCCTTCATTTCCGGGGGTGGACGGACAGAAACAAGCCCTTGATTACGGAGTTAAGGTGACCGGATGCACAGTCCATTTTGTGGATGAAAAACTGGATCACGGACCCATCATCCTTCAGAAAACTGTTCCTGTCATGGATGACGATACAGAGGAAACCCTCTCGGACAGGATTCTTAAGCAGGAACACATCGCTTATCCTGAAGCTGTGCGATTATACTGTGCGGGAAAAATAAAGATGGAAGGAAGAAAAATCACGCTGATTGAATTATGAGTTAATCAGACACAGAAAAACCTTCAGCGCTTTAAAGCTATTTTGAATCGATGATTATTTTATCAACCTTATCCGACTGATGCGGAAAAAGGTCATTCGGCACTTTTGGAATTTTTATTCTGACCCTGTATCTGGCGCACTTCTCAAAACTTTCGCGGCAATACTTGTTCTTTAGTGCCTCCGCGGTGGAAGGCATATCCTCAAGCACATCATTAAAAAACAGGCAAGTCGCCAGAAATTTACATTCTCTCATTTATACCTCAAAACCGGAAAACCCAACCGCACAAGCACACAGTATATTGCATGAATGATTTGTTGTCAAATACCGGAGTGGCTTAAACAATCGGGTTCCGGATTCAGCGTGTTTCTCTTTCTTTACATGGATTCTGAATTCTAATATACTTTGCGTCCGTATGGAACTGAACAGGAGATAACTATGAATAAAATGACCCCCGAAGAGCAGCTGGAATATCTTTCAAAAGGAGCAGTTCAGGTTATTGATAGAAATGACCTCCTGAATAAACTGAAATGTTCAGCCTCTGACAATAATCCTCTTACAGTAAAGGTTGGTTTTGACCCGTCGGCTCCGGACATACATCTTGGACATGCTGTCGTCATCAGGAAAATGAAGCATTTTCAAGACCTCGGGCATAAGGTTGTTTTTCTTATCGGTGATTTTACTGGACTTATAGGTGATCCGAGCGGCAAAAGCAAAACAAGGCCCCAGCTAACAAGAGATCAGGTGGAGGAGAATGCGGAAACTTACCGCAAACAGGTATTCAAAATCCTTGATCCTGATAAAACGGTTATTGAATTTAACAGCCGCTGGCTTGGGAACCTTGGAGCAGTGGGATTCATAAACCTTGCGTCAAAATACACTGTCGCGAGGATGCTTGAAAGAGATGACTTTAAAAACAGGTTGAGTAAAAACCTTCCAATATCAATGCATGAACTGCTTTATCCTCTGGCCCAGGCGTATGATTCCGTTTTTCTTGAGTGTGATGTGGAAATGGGGGGAACAGATCAGACATTCAATCTGCTTGTGGGCAGGGATATAATGAGGGAGTGGGGGCTTCAGCCGCAGTGCGTTATCACTCTCCCTCTGCTTGTTGGGCTGGACGGTTCCGATAAGATGAGCAAATCCCTGGGAAATTATATCGGCATCAATGAACCGGCGAGGGAGATGTATGGAAAACTTATGTCAGTCAGCGATGAGCTGATGTGGGACTATTATGTCCTCTGCACTGATCTGAGTGTCAGCGAAGTAAAGGAAATAAAAGACAGTGCCGTATCTGGAGCACTGCATCCTAAAGAAGCGAAAAGCCGTCTTGCCAAAACAATTGTATCCTATTACCATTCTGAAAAAGCCGCTCTTGAAGCGGAGGAGGAATTTAACCGTGTTTTCGCAAACAGAGAACTACCTGATGAGATCCCTGAAAAATGTATGGATTGCTGCCCGGAAAAAATATGGCTTCCAAAACTGATGTGCGTGCTGGAGCTTGCTTCATCCAACGGAGAAGCAAGAAGACTGATAAAAGGAGGGGCTGTTTCCATTGACGGCGAGAATATTCCGGACGATTCCTTTGAACTTGATATTTCAAAACCGCGTGAAATTATTTTCAAGGTTGGCAAAAGAAGATTTTTAAAGTGCATTCTTTGCGATCAAAGTAGATAATTGGAGCATTATTTTGTTTGCAAACAAACTGAACGCAGATTACCGCATAAAAGGCTCCGGTCTGATTTTTGCCTCGATCATTTTGTCGTCTGTAACTTTCCTTCTGATAGATCTGCTCTACATGGTTGTCGAGAACCCTGATTCTTACCGCTTTCCGGTTGTAACGAATCTTTTTATTCTCTATTCTTTAACGGCAATTATTCTTTTACCGTTTCTGCTTTTGTTTTTCTTTCCAGTATTACGGAAGTTTAATATTCCTGCTGAGTGGTTTTTCTTTTCATCACTATCGTTTCTTTTCTCGGGTATCCAGATTGCTGTGTACCTGAATGCTGTAAAGCTTTTAAAAATAAATTCCAATAAAGGGTTTATCCTTCATATTCTAATTTTAACCATGTCCGCTATGTTTTTTTCTTTTCCCGTTATTTTATCACATTTTTACCGGAAACCTCTGAAAAGGATTTTTCCGCTGATCTTCATAGTTCCGGTTTTTATAGCAATCTGCATTTATCTTATTGTCGGCAGAGGGGGACAGGAGACCGGAACGCAGGGTGAAAACCTTATATTTAAAGGAAAACCTGATATTATTTTTGTTCTTATTGACACACTACGCGCAGATCATCTTTCATGTTATAACTACACCAAGGAGACAAGCCCTTTCATTGACAAAATGGCAAAGGAGGGAGTTCTGTTTGAAAATAACTTTACGCAGGCGTGCTGGACAAAACCCTCCACGGCCTCAATATTCACTTCGCTTTATCCTTCACAGCACAATGCGCTTGTGTTGAATGACCGAGTTCCCGAAAGAGCGCTGACACTTCCCGAATATCTTAAAAAGACAGGATATCATACAGCACTTTTCAGTGCCAATGCCAATGTATCACCAGAAATGGGGTTTGGGCAGGGTGTGGATTACTTCTTCAATACACACAAAATGTCTATGAGCGATGCTGGCCTTATGAACCAGTTTTTCAAGAAATATTTTCCTGTTTTCCATCGTATTTGTAATGTTAGCGGAAAAAAATCTGCTGACACGGGATATTTGGACATAGAATTGAACCGGCAGATCGAAAGATATCTTGAAGGGTTGGATGATGCTCCGTTGTTCTTGTATATCCATTATAATTCGCCCCATAATATTTACTCCCCGCCGGAACCCTACAGGTTCATGTTCCAACCTGACGACAAAAAACCCGTTATTGATGTTCCCCAAAAATCTTTAAATGTGTTTGAACCTGGTCCTATTTTGAGTGAAAGAGACCATTTGAGCCTTATTGCCTCTTATGATGGTGAGATAAGGTATGTTGACAGTATTATTGAAAATTTGTTTAATATTTTAGAAAAAAGCAGAAATATACAAAACAATATTGTAATTATCACATCTGATCACGGAGAAGCATTCTATGAGCACTCAGGTTGGGAACATAGCCACAGCTTGTATAATGAACTTCTCCATGTCCCGTTGATAATTAAAGCACCTTGTTTTGATGCCGATTTACGAATTAACTCCTATGTCAGGTCGATTGACATTTTCCCGACAATTCTCAGTCTTGCCGAGATATCAGTTCCCGACGGGCTGATGGGAAAATCATTAATCAATGGGCCGAATTTATCGGAAATCGTATATTCGGAGTTGATAACCAGAGGATACGAAGGAAGATCCCTTATAATGAATGAAATTAAATACAGCGAATACTTTTATGGGAATAAAATAAAAAAGGAGTTATTCTTCCTTTCCGATGACCCTGCAGAAAAAGAAAACATGTATAATGAACATGCTGAAGTAAGAAAGATGTATTTTGAAAAACTTCAAAATATTGTTGAAAAAATTTCAGAGGGAACTCTGCAGCCGGAAAAAGTCATACTGGACGAGGAGACAAAAGAAAGCCTGAAAGCCCTTGGCTACATTAATTAAGATACTCCATAGGATTGAGATTGCCTGAAGATGATATTACTTCAAAATGGAGATGATACCCTGTGGCTCTTCCTGATTTCCCAACGGCTCCTATTATCTGCCCTTTCTGAACGCTATCCCCATTTTTTACATCATACTCCAATAGATGGGCATAAAGAGTTTTTAAATCATTTCCGTGATCAATTTCAACGGCATTTCCATATCCTGACAAAGCTCCGGCGAAAACCACTTTTCCTTCTTCGGCAGCTTTTACAGGGGTGCCCTTAACTGCCGAAATATCAATGCCAGTATGCATTCTCCCGTTCCGAATCCCGTAACCAGATGTTATTCTTCCCTGAACGGGCCAGCAGAGCACGGTTTCCGGGCCTGTTTTTTCCTCAGTTGGAACTTCTGAAGGAACAAATACTTCCTTTATCTCACATGCACCAGGAATGAAAAGCGGCGTTCCAACAGAAATATCAGTGACATCAGGGATACTGTTGATATTTACTATATCCTCAACACTGATTCCGTAAGCTTTTGATATCCTGTAAAGGTTCTCTCCTTTTTTTACTGTGTGATATATCCCTGAAATTATATTTTCCTCTGAATCCTGGCCTTCTTCAGGTTCATTAAGAGCTCTGCTGTCATGTACAACAGGATTCTGTTTAACGGAAACACACCCTGAAAGGACTGCTGTCAGCATCAGGAAAATTGATATTATGAAGTTCTTTTTACTTTTTCTTGAATTCATGTTACTAGTGAAGTATTATATATCAGGATCAGGGATTAAGGAAATCCCTGTTTCTTTTTGTTATTTGACAACTTAATGTAACGGAGAGGTACCGAAGTGGCCGTAACGGGGTCGACTCGAAATCGATTTGTCTCCCCAAAGGAGGCACGTGGGTTCGAATCCCACCCTCTCCGCCATGCATGATTTTTTTAACAGCAGGAGAGATGTCCGAGCGGCTGAAGGAGCACGGTTGGAAACCGTGTGTGCTGGGGAACCGGTACCGTGGGTTCGAATCCCACTCTCTCCGCCATAAGTAAATCGGCCGTGCTAGGTGGGGAACTAGCGGTGCCCTGTACCTGCAATCCGCTCCAGCAGGACTGAACGCCATGTGAGGGGTGTTCGCTTTGTGTCAGACTTTTACAGCACCTTAAGGATCCGGGCCCTGTGCAATGATACCCTGTGAACCCCGTCAGGCCCGGAAGGGAGCAGCGGTAAACAGAAGTATTCATGTGCCGCAGGAAAACCTGGGTCTGGTGTTGTGGATGTAGCGGCAGGGTGGAAGCTTCGAGCATGGATGCACGGCCTTAATTTTATTCCAGGAGATTTTGATGTCTTATCTTGTTCTCGCGAGGAAGTGGAGACCTAAAACTTTCAAGGATCTTGTCGGTCAGGATGCCGTTAGCAGAACCCTAGAGAACGCAATAAATACTAACAGGATCGCGCATGCTTTTCTCTTTTCCGGAGTCAGAGGGGTAGGCAAAACATCATCCGCGAGGCTCCTCGCTAAATCCCTGAACTGCGTTAAAGGCCCTACCGTTGATCCATGCTGTGAATGTTCTTCATGCCTTGAAATAGCAACATCATCATCTCTGGATGTTCTCGAAATTGACGCTGCTTCCAATACAGGGGTTGACAATGTCAGAGAACTCAGGGAAAACGCCAGATATTCCCCGTCACGGGACAGATTTAAAATATATATAATTGATGAAGTCCATATGCTGTCGATTTCAGCGTTCAACGCACTGCTTAAAACCCTTGAAGAGCCGCCATCCCATGTGAAATTTATTCTTGCCACGACGGAGCTTCACAAAATCCCTGTTACCATATTGTCAAGATGCCAGCATTTCGAGTTCAGGCGGATACCTGCGGAGAAAATCCAGGAACGGCTCATTAGCATTCTTGAAGGAGAAGATATAAAGGTTCGGGACGGCGCACTGGCAGTTATATCAAAGGCAGCGGACGGGAGCCTGAGGGATGCGATAAGTATTCTTGATCAGGTCATTGCATTTTCCGGTGCCGAGATTACAGCGGAAGATGTGGAAGATATGCTCGGGATAATCGATCGGGATTTTTTGTTTGCTTTGTCTTCAGCGATTATCAGGCAGGATCCGCAGGAATTGATGACGCTGGTCGGAAAACTGGTGGAGCAGGGGCATGATGTGATACATTTCTGTTCTGCTTTTCTTGAGCATATAAGGGATCTTCTTATAATTAAGGTATCCAAAAAGCCTGAAGAGCTTATTGCTGTCAGTGGCAAGGAAATGGAAATGCTTGAAAACCTTTCAGGGGAACTATCAGAGGAAGATCTTATAAGGTTCTTTGATGTTCTGAGCGATGCGGAAAATAAAATGAGATGGTCGAAGGTTCCCAGGTTTATCTTGGAAACCTCGCTTATTAAGCTTATTCAGATAAGAAGACTCGCTCCGATTGAGGATTTTCTGAGCAAAATAGGAAGCGGTGAATTTCCCCGCGCTGTCTTACGAAGCCAAAGCAGTGAAAAACCACATCCTCCTGCTGGTGCGTCAAAGGGAAAGGATTCAGGGCTTCAGATAAAAGCCATTATTCCGTTTAAAAGGATTGAAGAGGAGGAGGAAAAGCCTCAGCCCGAAAAGGCAAAAGATGATGTCGCGGGGATAGTTGACGCGATTGAAAGAGATAAACCTCTTCTCCACGGATTTCTTCAGCAGGCCTCAACAATTGAAATGGAAGGTGTCAGGCTGAGGATTAGGTTCAGCAAAGCGAATGATTATTTCCGGGACAAAGTGTCGGGCAAAGAAAACCAGGATTTTATTACCGAGACGGCCTCCGCAGTAACAGGAAAAAATATTGAAGTAAGCATTGAGATTGCCGAACCCCGCGAATCTGAAATCGAAGAGCTTAAAAACCGTGATGACGAAGATATGAAAAAAGATAAAATGCTTCAGGAAGTTAAAGAGGAGCCGTTGGTTCAGACAATAATAGATGTTTTTCACGGAAAGATACTTGAAGTGGAAAAGCTGGATTGAGGAGAGTAATATGGGAATCAATATAAAGAAAATGATGAAGCAGGCGCAGGAGATCCAGGCGAAACTTCAAGAACAGATGAGGGATCTTGAGGTTGAAGCTTCTGTTGGAGGAGAAATGGTCACCGTGAAGATGAACGGCGAAAAACAGCTACTGTCTCTTACGGTGCATTCTGATGTTGTTGATCCGGAGGACATAGACACGCTTCAGGATCTTGTGATGGCCGCGGTCAATGAAGCCGCGAGGAAGGTTGACGAGCATCTTCAGTCTCAGCTTGGAGGACTGGGAATTCCCGGTTTCTGATGGAAGAACGCGCAGATTCAATATCGAGGCTGATAAATGCCCTTAAGCGGCTACCCGGGATTGGCGGGAAAACAGCCCGGAGACTCACCTATTATATTCTTTCCACAGACAGAGAGACTGCCGATGAACTGGCTGATGCAGTGAAAGAAATCAGAGACAAGATAAAGCCCTGTTCCGTCTGCGGTAATTTTACTGAGTCGGATCCCTGCGCATATTGCTCGGATGAAACCCGCGACCATTCGACTATATGCGTAGTGGAACATCCGAGTGATCTCGCTGCGATTGAAGGAACGCAGGAGTTCAAAGGAGTTTATCATGTTCTTAAAGGGGTGCTGTCACCTATTAAAGGTATCGGCCCCGGTGAGCTTGCTGTGGATTCACTTCTGAAGCGGATTAGGAACAATACTGTGAAGGAAGTAATAACGGCAACCAATCCTACGGTTGAAGGTGAAACTACTGCGCTCTATCTGTCGTCCATACTAAAGCCTTTAGGGGTCAAGGTGTCCAGGATAGCCATGGGAATGCCGGCAGGAAGCGACATTGAGTTTGCTGATGGAATTACCATAGCAAGCGCTATTCAGGGAAGAAGGGAACTGTAGCAGTTCAGAAAGTTCTTGAAAATCAATATATTCTATGTTATAAACTCCTTTTAGTTTTGTGGCCGTATTTTGCTCTTATGAGAGGCTTTAAATGCCAAGTTCAGAATTTGTTCTTTACGACGAAGAATTTCAAAAGATTAAAACTATTATCTCGAGGCTCAAAATTGATGCCAACGCGAAACTGGTTTTCCTCGTGGATAAGAACGGACAGCAGATTGCTTCCCAGGGCGAGTTCAGCGAAATGGACACAACCGCCCTTGCTTCGCTGACCGCAGGGAATGTCGCCGCAACGGATGGTCTTGCCAAACTTTTGGGGGAAGAGGAGTTCAGTATCCTTTTTCACGAGGGGAAACGGGACAATCTTCATATCTCCATTGTTGGGAAAAGAATAATTCTGGTTGTCATTTTCGATGAAAGATCCTCTCTCGGGCTTGTGCGACTTAGGGTTAAAAAGGCCACCGCTGAACTTGAACTGGTTTTTGTGGAAATAATGGCGAAGGTTGATCAGGAGAGAGAAGCATTGGACAGCGGAATGGAGTCACCTTTTGCCGAAATTACCGATGATGATATTGACAGCCTCTTTGGCGAATAATCCGGCACCGGCCGTTTTTACAGCTCTATGACCTTCATAAACTATTCTTCCCGTGAAATTAACTGCAAGCTCGTTTATTACGGACCGGGTCTGTGTGGCAAAACGACCAACTTGCAGTATGTCTTTGATAAAACCAATCCCAATAACAAGGGAAAACTTATTTCTCTGGCGACAGAGACGGACAGAACTCTGTTTTTTGACTTTCTCCCTCTTGAACTTGGGAAAGTCAGGGGGTTTCAGACCAGGTTCCATCTTTACACCGTTCCGGGGCAGGTGTTCTATGACGCGAGCAGAAAACTTATCCTGAAAGGTGTTGACGGTGTAGTTTTTGTGGCGGACTCACAAGAGGCCAGAATGGAAGCCAATGTTGAATCCCTTCGGAACCTTGAGCACAACCTCAAGGAGCAGGGTTACGATTTAAAAGCCGTACCCTATGTTCTGCAGCTCAATAAAAGAGATATGCCTACTGCGGTTTCTGTAGAAGAAATGGTGAAAAGGCTGAAATATAAAGACGAACCGGTTTATGAAGCAGTTGCGGTGACAGGGCAGGGCGTGTTTGAAACACTCAAGGCGATCGCGAAGCTGGTTCTTATCAGACTCCGCGAAGAAGGAAGATAAAATTTGTTTGACAGAAGGGGAACATCTCATTAGAATACCTGCTGCTCAATTTAGAGCAGTACTTTCATGCCAGCCTGTTGGCAGACAATGTTGCAATTGAAGAGCAATCTGTTGGTGAATGGTTTGAAAGATAAATGATTTATTGGGTAGCTCAGTAGGTAGAGTCCCGCCAAAGGCGGGATTAACCACTGGGTGAAAGGAAGAAATGATGATCCTGGGTAGCTCAGTAGGTAGAGCAGGTGGCTGTTAACCACCGGGTCGGGGGTTCGAGTCCCTCCCCAGGAGCCAGAAAACGAAGCCCCGCTGAGACGGGGCTTTTCCATATTTAATGATTTGAAATATACGGTATACATACTACAGAGTGAAGCTACGGGGCGTTATTATGCCGGTCACACTGATGACCTTGTAAGAAGATTGAAACAGCATAATGATCCTGAATATCATGGCAGTCTGACAACCAAAAGATTTGCCGGTCCATGGGAAGTTGTTTATACAGAAGATTATGAAACCAGAGCGGAAGCAATGAAAGCTGAAAAGGCGATAAAGAAAAGAGGAATTGGAAGATATCTGGGTGGTAGGGCAAAACGGTAGAGTCCCGCCATGGCGGGATTAACCACCGGGTCCCGCTGGAAGCGGGAGTCCCTCCCCAGGAGCCAGAAAACGAAGCCCCGCTGAGACGGTTAAAGGTATTTTTATTGATTTGAAATTTTTGTGTTTATATTTTTCAAAGTTGTACAACATGGTTTCCATGTTTCTGTGAGTCACCCTGCGAACAATATAATCTATGTTTTCTTTGACAGTTTCCCCTTCTAAATGTATTATAATCGCATGAAAAGCTCATCAGGAATAAAGGCTTCTACGGAATCCATCCTTGAAAGTATATCTGACGGTGTTTTCACGGTGGACCTGGAATGGCGGATAACATCATTTAACCGCGCTGCTGAAGAAATCACAGGGGTGCGTCGTAAGGAGGCGCTGGGCATGTTATGCTCTGATGTTTTCCGCTCCAGCATGTGCGGTGCCGGATGCGCTTTGCAGCAAACATTAAAAACGGGCAGGCCCGTTATCGGAAAATCGGGTTTTTTTATTGATTCCGAAGGCAACAGGATCCCTGTGAGTGTTTCCACCGCCGTTCTTCGGAACGCCAAAGGCAGTGTGATCGGCGGGGCTGAGACATTCAGGGATTTGTCTGAAGTTGAAGCGTTGAGAAATGAACTTGAGGAAAAATCAAGGGTCGGTGATATTGTCAGCGGAAGCCCCTTGATGCAGAAGGTACTTGAGGTTCTTCCGGCAATCGCGTCCAGTCCAAGCACGGTTCTTATTCTGGGGGAAACCGGAACCGGAAAGGAGCTGATTGCCAGAACTATCCACTCCCTGAGCCCGAGAAATAAGGGCCCTTTTGTTGCGGTGAACTGCAGTGCTCTGCCTGATACTCTTATGGAGTCGGAGCTGTTCGGTTATAAAGCGGGTGCGTTTACCGGTGCTCAGAAGGACAAACCCGGGCGTTTTGCGATGGCCAAGGGCGGAACAATCTTTCTTGACGAGATAGGCGAAATAAGCCCCGCTCTTCAGGCTGGTTTGCTCCGTGTTCTTCAGGAACGCACCTATGAGCCTCTAGGCTCCACCCGCTCGGAGAAAGCTGATGTCAGGGTAATAACAGCTACAAACAGGGATCTTGCTGACCAGGTCAGGAAAGGTGAATTCCGCGAAGACCTTTATTACAGACTGAATGTTGTCCGGGTGGAACTGCCTCCTCTGAGAAGCAGGAAAGAGGACATTCCGCTCCTTGCGGATCAGTTTATTGCAAGATTTAACAGGCTCCAGCAAAAGGAAATATGCGGCATCAACACGGAAGCGCTTTCTCTCCTCATGGCTCACAACTGGCCCGGCAATATCCGCGAGCTTGAAAATGCCATTGAACGCGCTTTTATTCTTTGCGGAAATGAGAAGATTGCTATCCGTCACCTGCCAGAAGAACTTACTTCTGCAGGGATGAAAGGCGACGGGAGCAGGGATATAAAATCCGCAAGGGATATTTTTGATGCCCGTATTATCATGGCAGCGCTTGAGCGGAATGATTATAACCGGGCAGCTGCGGCACGGGAACTTGGAATTCATAAAACCACCCTGTTAAGAAGAATTAAGAATTTATCCATACCTCTTCCCGAGAAGGACGGTCGTTCAAAACCAGCCAACCGATAGCGGCAAATATGCATCTATACAAAAGCATATAGTAGCGATATTGCTATTATATTAGGTTCTGCTTTATCGGTATTTTCTTGTTTATCCTTTTTATTTTTAAAGATATACAAATGATTGCCTGTGTTAATATTTAAGTGGCACTGCTTTTGCTATATAACAGGATATGAGCGATAACAGAACAACAGTTTTTAAGACGGCATTCTCATATTGGAACGAAAGGATTGCGCCGGTGTTCGATACCGCAAATCAGATTCACATTGTTGAGTACGAGCCGGGAATGATTGTCAGCGAGGTAACAGAGGAACTGACCGGAAACCAGCCCGTTCAGAGGATCATGCGGCTTGTGGATTTGGAGGTAGGAACGCTTGTGTGCGGAGCAATTTCCAGGCAGACGCAAGGAATGGTGGGAGCTTACGGGATATTGACAATCCCGTTTGTGGCGGGGGATTTGAAAGATGTTATAAACGCCTGGCTTCACGGCAACCTTGACAGGCCTGTTTATTCAATGCCGGGTTGTCGCAGAGGATGGCAAAACGCAGAGGGAGATTTAAACAATTTTCGAAAGGAGGGTTTTTTTATGAACCAGCGAGGACAAGGCCGCGGAGGCGGCGGTGGAAGAGGAGGCGGAATGGGCCAGGGCCAGGGCAATGCCGGTCAGAGAGGAGGCAGAATGGGCGGAGGCAGGGCCGCGGGACCTTCGGGGCAATGTTTGTGCCCCAAGTGCGGGAACACAGAGTCGCATGAACGGGGAGTGCCCTGTGTTAACAGGGTCTGTTCCAAATGCGGAACAGCAATGATAAGGCAATAAAATTCTTTTTAAAGGAGGAAACTAAAATGCCAAGAGGTGACAGAACAGGACCAACGGGAATGGGGCCAATGACAGGAAGGGCTGCCGGGTATTGCTCAGGGTCCGGAATGCCGGGATATATGAATCCTGTGCCAGGCCGCGGTTATGGAATGGGTTTCGGACGAGGCCGCAGTTTCGGTGGAAGAGGATTCGGGTGGCGGAACATGTTTTATGCTACCGGCCAACCCGGGTGGGCTCGTTTTGGCGGAAACTATCCGGCACAGAATTATTCTTTTCCTTATCAGCAACCTGACGCGGATCAGGAAAAGGAATTTCTGAAAAATCAGGCTGAAGCGCTGAAATCCGAACTGGATTCCATCGCTAAGCGGCTGGATGAGATAGAAACTGCTAAAGATGAATGATTTCCGCCTGCAGGCTGACAGGTGGAGTCAATTAATCCGGTGCGGCCTTGAAATGTGGATTAAAATTGGATTTTGACGCAGTCTGTTAATGAAAGGGATGGAACAGATGAAAAAAATCGGGATAATCATATGTGCCCGTTATAAGGATTGCGGAGGAGGAAAGTGTTTCCGTGCGTTGCGGGAGAGGGCAGGAGCATTTGCCGTATATCCTGAGGACGAAAAAGTTGAGATTGTCGGATATTCAACCTGCGGAGGCTGTCCGGGAGGTAATGTGGAATATGTTCCGGGGGAGATGAAAAATAACGGTGCTGAAATCATCCATCTTGCGACAGGGCTGGTTGTCGGGTATCCTCCCTGCCCCAACATTCGTCGCTTCAAGAATTACATAGAAACTGTTTACGGTTTGAAGGTTGAGGTCGGCACCCACCCGATACCGCAAAAATACATGGATGCGCATTCAAAGCTTCCTTTCTGGAAAGAACATAAGATGGAAGAGATTGTGCCGGAGCTGATGAATGAGGATGAAAAGATCAAAAACGCTTATAATTGAAGGGAACATTAAACATGAAAATAGCTGTAACTACTTCAGGGAATGACCTTAATGCGCCGATGGATAATCGTTTCGGCAGAGCGCAGAGGTTTCTGGTATATGACCTGGATGAAAAGAAATTCGAAGTATTTGATAATGAACAGAATATGAACGCCGCTCAGGGGGCGGGGATTCAGTCCGCCGAAACAGTTGCGAAATTGGGAGCAACAGCTTTGATATCAGGGCATTGCGGCCCTAAAGCCTTCCGTGTGCTTCAGGCTGCGGGAATCAAAATTTACAACACAGATGCCAAAACGGTTGCCGAAGCCCTCGAGCAATATAAATCCGGTAAACTGGATGAAGCCCGTTCAGCCGATGTGGAGGGACATTGGGTATGAGACCGGTTGACAAAAACGGTGGGAAACAATGATCCTGGCAGTTGCTTCAGGCAAGGGAGGAACCGGGAAAACAACCGTATCGGCCAACATTGCCAAAGTTTTCGGTTATCCGGTTCAGCTTCTTGACTGCGATGTGGAGGAACCCAACGCGCACCTGTTCCTTGAAGGAAAATGTCTCAATGCGGAAACTGTGAGCATTCCGGTCCCTAAGGTGGATGAGTCTCTCTGTGACGGTTGCGGTGAATGCAGTCGCTTCTGTGAATATCACGCAATAGTCCTGCTGGGGAAAAAACCGCTTATATTCCCCGAGATGTGCCATGGATGCGGAGGCTGTATCATGGTCTGCCCCGTAAAGGCTCTCAGCGAAGAAGATAAACGAATTGGTGTGGTCGAAACGCTTCAGGACGGCAACATCACCCTTATTCAGGGCAGAATGGATGTGGGGGTTGCCATGGCTCCTCCTCTTATAAGAGCTGTCAGATCACGAATAAGAAAAGATGCTCATGCCATTCTTGATGCTCCTCCCGGCACATCATGCCCGGTGATTGCAGCCATCAGCGATACGGATTATGTTGTGCTTGTAACCGAGCCGACGCCTTTCGGACTGCATGATCTTAAACTTGCCGTTGATATGGTCCGCCAGCTTGAGCTTCCGTTCGGGGTTGTGATTAACCGGGTCGGGATAGGGGATTCAAGGGTTCATGACTTTTGCAAAAAAGAGAGTGTCACGGTTCTTCTCGAAATACCTGAAGACAGACGGATAGCGGAGGCTTATTCCAGAGGGAATCTTATTGTTGACGCGCTTCCCGAATACCGGAATCTTTTCAGCGGCCTTTTGGATAAAATACTTGATTACGGCAGCATTAACAGAAGCGGATTATGACGATATATATTCACAGAAAGCCTGAGCATCAGGTTAGGAAGATAAAAAATGAATCCAGGTAATTTTAAGTACATATATGGGCCGGTTCCTTCCCGTCGTCTGGGGCGTTCTCTGGGAATAGACCTTGTTCCCTTCAAGACATGTTCGTTTGATTGTGTGTATTGTCAGTTGGGAAGAACTGAAAACAAAACCTGTAAAAGGATGGAGTATGTTTCCGCGGATGAAATTATAGCTGAACTTGAAAGGAAGCTTGCAGAAGAAGATAGACCTGACTACATAAGTCTTGCGGGATCAGGGGAACCTACACTGAATTCCGGTATCGGCAGACTGATAGAAGCCGTAAAAAGGATGACTGATATTCCGGTTGCGGTGCTTACGAACAGTTCACTTCTCTGGATGGGGGAAGTGCAGGATGAATTGATGGATGCCGATTTGCTGCTACCATCGCTGGATGCGGGGGATGAGCAGATTTTTAAATATGTAAATCGGCCCCATGAAGATCTTTCGTTTACAGGGATAGTTGACGGACTTGCTTCTTTTTCTGTAAAATTCCCAGGGGAAATATGGCTGGAAGTTCTTCTTCTCGAAGGGGTGACGGGAATTGCATCAGAAGCTGAAAAAATAGCGGTTCACGCGAAACGGATTGCACCCTCCAGAATACAGCTTAACACGGCATACAGACCACCGGCTGAAGAATTCGCCTGCCCTGTTTCCGCTGAACGGATACTTGAGTTAAAAAGTGTTTTCCCGGCACCCGTTGATATAATAAGCAGTTACAATATCAGGAATAAATCTGTTTCAGTGTTTGCCCATGTGAAGGAAACGGAAATAATTGCGTTGCTCGGAAGACGGCCATGCACAGCCGGCGATGTCGGGGCAAGTTTTGGAGTCAATGTCACGGAAGCGCTCAAATGTCTGGATGTTTTGAGCAAAAATGGTAAAGTTAAAACTATCATTACGGATGGAAGATTATATTATTCTCTCGCAACATCCGGCGAAACGGGGGGGGCAGTGTGACTTTATTACTGATAATATCTTTTACCCTTCTTGGGTCGTTATGCTCGGTAGGACTTGCAGCGCTGATTTTGTTATTCAAAGAAAACAAGCTTTCCATGATTACCGGTATTCTGATTCCTTACGCGATAGGAACCCTTCTTGGCGCGGCATTTTTGGGGATGATCCCTCACGCGCTGGGGAGTCTGTCTCCGATGCCGGTAATGTCGGCGGTTCTTGCAGGGATTATTCTCTTTTATGTTCTGGAGAAATTTGCGCTTTGGAGGCACTGTCACGAACAGCCGTGCGGCACCCATACCCGTGCGGGAGAATTGATACTCATTGGAGATTCGCTTCATAACTTTGTTGACGGTGTCGCAATTGCCGCGGCATTTTCAGGATCCGTGTCTCTGGGTATAGCAACTTCCGTGGCTGTAATCGCGCACGAGGTGCCTCAGGAGGTAGGCGATTTCGCGATTTTGCTGGAAAGCGGCTACCGGAAATCCAGAGCGCTTCTATTTAATGCCATATCAAGTTCCACCGCTCTTGCAGGCGCGGTTATGACTTACTTTCTTCTGCCTGTTATTCATTCCCTGGTTCCGTATTTGCTGTCATTGTCCGCTGCGAGCTTTATTTATATTGCGCTCGCGGATATTGTCCCGGGAAGGCGTGCTACAGGAGGATTAAAGAGCCTTTTGTTTGAGCTTCCGCTGATCCTGGCGGGAATTCTGACAATTGTTTTTCTGCATATTTCAAGAATGAAATAAGGAGTGTATATGCTGATTTTAAACAAATTTAGATTTATGGATATTTTTGGCTTATGACAGAACTTGTGGTTATAAGCGGCAAGGGCGGCACCGGGAAAACGAGTGTTACGGCATCGTTTGCTGTTCTTGCAGAAAAGCCTGTTCTGGCGGATTGCGATGTGGATGCTGCCGACCTGCATCTTGTTCTTTCACCCCGTGTATTAAAACACAATGAGTTCCGGAGCGGGCATGAAGCTGTTATCCGTCAGAACGACTGTATCGGATGCGGCTTGTGCGAAGCCAATTGCCGTTTTGGCGCGGTTAAAAAGACCGAGGTTCAAACAGGTCACCGTCCTTTGTTTGTAATTGACCCTGTCGCATGCGAAGGCTGCGGTGTTTGTGTCAGATTCTGTCCGGTAAAGGCTGTTGATTTTCCGGAAAGCATTTGCGGCGAGTGGATGATATCCGAAACCCGTGTCGGCCCAATGGTCCATGCGAGACTGGGAGTGGCGGCAGAGAACTCGGGGAAACTTGTTTCCACCGTGCGGAAAGAAGCCCGCAGTGTTGCCGAAGAGCAGCAGCGTTCCCTGGTGATTGTTGACGGCCCTCCGGGAATCGGCTGTCCGGTTATAGCATCAGTGACAGGGGCATCTGTAGTGCTTGCTGTAACGGAACCGACTGTTTCAGGGGAGCATGATCTCGAACGGGTTTTGTCGCTTACGGAGCATTTCGGCATCAGCGCTGCAGTATGCGTCAACAAATGGGATCTGAACCCTGCCATGACGGAAAGAATTGAAAATAAAGCTCGCAGCAAAGGAGCAAAAATCGCGGGCAGGATACGATATGACCGCGGAGTGACGATTGCCCAGATGCAGGAGAAAGCCGTGGTTGAGATTGACGCTCCGAGTGCCGAGGATATAAGAAATGTCTGGGCCATGTTAAAACTGCAAGGGATTTCAGAATGAAATGTTTATCACATGTGATTAATTTAAGTTTATTTTAAGACAAAATGCTACTATTCTTTAAGAGACTGAAACTCAATTATTCCAGGAGGAAAAAATGAAAATTGCCATACCGCTCGCTCAGGGCAGACTCTCTCTTCATTTCGGGCACTGCGAACATTTCGCGCTTCTTGAAGTGGATAAAACAGAAAATAAAATATTAAAAAGGGAAGACCTTGAAGCACCGCCGCATGAACC
>CAZDZC010000015.1:0-2100 GCA_964509835.1 uncultured Acidobacteriota bacterium | reverse complement strand
CTGCTGAAGAACGGGGCCAAATCTGTTTCTTTTACTGCCCTTGTCCCGCAGTTCAGGAAGGGTTCGTCATGTGTGTTCAAATTTGAAAAAAACGACATGTTGGAATTGGGAACAAAAAGCTTCAAGCTGAGAAAGTTTTCAGTCAGACAGGATGGCAGTGATATTGTCGAGCTCTGGTATGACAAAAACTATCAGCTTGTGAGGCTGTCAGTGAACGCTAAGGGTGTCGAGGTTCTTCGGAAGGATTTCGAGATAGTTTCTGTCAATTGAAAAGGATTTCATATATGAAACACAGGATATTCGCTTTAACCGCTGTTTTTGCCGTATTTGTTTTGTGCTCTGTCCAGGCAGGATGGCGCGATAAACTGAACAGTTTTTTTCAAAATAATGAGTTAAGCGAAAGCAGAATTATAGAAGGCCTCAAAGAGGCTCTGAAGGTCGGGACTGAAAAAGCGGTTCAGAGAACGGGAATAAAGGACGGCTACTGGGGAAACGAGAAAATTAAAATCCCCATGCCTGAAAAACTTGAAAAAGTGGACAATGTCCTCAGAAAAATCGGCATGGGAAAAGAGATGGACAAATTTCTGGAAAGCATGAACCGCGCCGCGGAAGAGGCTGCCCCCCTCGCTCTGGATATTTTTAAGAGCGCTGTTAAGGACATGAGCATTTCCGACGCAAGAAATATTCTGAAGGGTGAAAATCACGCCGCGACCGATTATTTCGCGACAAAAACCAGGGAAGGACTTTCAGGTCTGTTCATGCCGATAGTGGACAAAAAACTTGACGAAACCGGAAGCGCCAGGCTTCTTGACAATATTGTCGGGCGATATAACAAACTCCCTCTGGTCAAACCAACTTCTTTTGAACTGGATGAATATGTGACCGGCAAAGCACTCGACGGACTTTTTCATGTGCTCGGGGAAGAGGAGCAAAAAATCCGCACCGACCCGAAAGCAAGGGTTTCAGAGATCCTCAAGGAAGTATTCGCAAACCAGTCGTAAATTTCTAAACTCTTAAGTATGCGGCCATGTAAAGGGATTAAACGGGGGGCATACGGCATCCGATCTGCCGGAATGAACAAATGAAATATATACTCACGGCATTTCTATCCGCAATCTTCTTTGGAGCATCAACTCCCGTTGGTAAGATGCTTCTTGACAGCCTGCCTCCTTTTCAGCTTGCGGGGCTGCTCTACATCGGAGCTGCTCTTGGTGTTCTTCCTTTCGCTTTAATGAAGGGCAGGTCCCTTGAAATCAGAAACCTGAACAGAAAGAACATTGTGTATCTGTCCGGCGCGGTTATATTCGGCGGGATAATCGGGCCTGTCCTGCTGCTGTTCGGGCTGTCGTTGGCATCATCAGCATCGGTCTCAATGTGGCTTAATCTCGAACTTGCTGCAACCGCTGTCCTCGGGTTCCTTATCTTCAGGGAGCATCTGGGAATATATGGATGGCTCAGCGTCGCCGGAACGCTCGCTGCGTCAGTCCTGCTCTCATGGAACGAAGGAGGAATAGGCCTTCACGCGCTTTTTCTTGTGGCAGGCGCCGGAACATGCTGGGGAATTGATAATCACATGACCGCCCTCATAGACGGGATAACGCCTTCCCAGAGCACTTTCTGGAAAGGAATTATAGCGGGTTCCACCAACTTGGTAATTGCCGCTTTCGTCGAAGATTTAAACACCGGAACAACAATGATAATTTCCGGCCTTGTTCTCGGAATGTTCGCGTACGGTTTCAGCATCAGCCTTTACATTTACGCGGCACAGAACATGGGCGCGGTAAGAAGCCAGATGATATTTGCAAGCGCTCCCTTTTTCGGGGTGGCTTTATCCATGCTTCTTCTGGGAGAAAGAATTTCAGCAGCCCAGGGAATAGCGGCTTGCATTCTGACTGCTTCTCTGTTTGTACTCTTCCGGGACAGACACGGGCACACGCATCATCATGAGGCTGTGAACCACAGGCACCGTCACAGCCATGACGACGGACATCATGCCCATGATCATGAACATGAAGGCAGCGTTGAGCAAACCCACAGCCACCCGCACGAACATGAAGATCATGAACACTCTCATCCCCACTGGCCCGATCTGCACCACCG
>CAZDZC010000014.1:42439-50087 GCA_964509835.1 uncultured Acidobacteriota bacterium | reverse complement strand
AACCAGAGCGAAACCACCCCGTCCCTCATCCCTCGACTCCGCTGGGTATGACCGTGGAAGGGCTCGGGATGACCGGGGCCAATCCGCTAATGGCCCCTACAGTGACGGCGGCGGGGAATACCAATCATGCCAATTATTCCACGGGGACACAATACCGATTTGAAAATCACAAATCGGGTTATGTCCCCGTTCAGCATTCTTGATTAGCGCGCTGCTGTGTGCTAATCTTTTGCGGTTTATGACGGAGAGGAAACCGATATGATACAGCAGCCTAAAGGAACGAGAGATCTGCTTCCGGCGGAGACCGCGAAGTGGCATTATGTGGAGAGAATCCTGCGTGAGACATTCATGCTTTACGGATATAAGGAGATACGGACCCCCACCTTCGAACACACTGAGCTTTTCACGCGGGGTGTGGGTGAGGAGACGGACATTGTCAGCAAGGAGATGTACACTTTTCCGGACAGGAAGGGGCGTTCGCTGACGCTGAGGCCGGAGGGGACTGCCTCTGTCATGCGGGCATATCTTCAGGCGGGCATGCAGCATGGTTCGGGCATAGACAGGCTGTATTACATGGGGCCGATGTTCCGCTATGAACGGCCGCAGAAGGGCAGATACCGCGAGTTCTGGCAGTACGGGGCGGAGGTTCTTGGCGCGGATCATCCCGCCATTGACGCGGAGCTGATCGAGATGCTTATCCGTATTGTTACCTCCCTGGGAGTGAAGAAATACCGGCTTATCCTGAATTCCGTCGGATGCCGGGAGTGCAGGCCGGTCTTCACGGCGAAGCTGAAGGATTTTTTGAAGGGTTCGCTTGATGTTCTTTGCGCGCAGTGCCTTGTGAGGTATGAGAAGAATCCTCTGAGGATACTGGACTGCAAGATTCCGTCGTGCAGGGAGAGGTTCGCGGACGCGCCGAGCACGCTTGATTATCTGTGCGACGGATGCCGGACGCACTTTGACGGGGTGAAGAATTATCTGAAGGGCTGCGGAGTTGATTTTGAGATAAACCCGAAGTTGGTGAGGGGACTTGATTATTATTGCCGGACGGCTTTCGAGCTTGTTCAGGCTGATCTGGGCGCGCAGGATGCCCTGGTCGGGGGAGGAAGGTATGACGGGCTCGCGGAGACCATCGGCGGCCCTGCCATCCCGTCCATCGGTTTCGCGGGAGGGATGGAGAGGCTTATCATGTCGCTGGGGGACAGGGAGATGGCGGAGAACGCGGTTCTTTATCTTGCCCCTATCGGGGAGCAGGCGTTCTTGAGGGCGTTTTCCCTTCAGAAGGACTTCCGGGACAGGGGAATAAGCTGCGTGATGGACTTTCAGGGGAAAAGCATCAAGGCGCAGCTTAAGAATGCCGACAGGTCGGGCGCTGAATACGCAATGATAATCGGGGAGAAGGAGCTCGCGGAGGAGCGGTATAATCTTAAGAACATGAAGACCGGCGACCAGGCGACGGCCGGTTTTGAAGAAATAGTCAGAATGATCGGAGAAGGAAGATGATGCGCAGTCATTATTGCGGTGAACTGAGTAAGGAACATATCGGGCGGGAAGTTACGCTGTGCGGATGGGTGGACGGCATGAGGAACCTCGGCTCGCTTATCTTTGTTGATATGCGGGACAGGGAGGGGAAGGCGCAGGTCGTTTTCCGCGAGGAATGGAATAAGGAAAACTTCGCGCTGGCGGAGAAGGTCAGGTCGGAGTTTGTGCTGAAGGTCCGGGGCAGGGTGGCGGCCCGGGATGAGAATAATATAAA
Source organism: uncultured Acidobacteriota bacterium (assembly GCA_964509835.1). Classification (GTDB taxonomy): domain Bacteria; phylum Acidobacteriota; order CAZDZC01; family CAZDZC01; genus CAZDZC01. The sequence goes on along the minus strand of CAZDZC010000014.1, from coordinate 48,331 downwards.
CAAAGATATACGCACCGGCGAGGTGGAGGTCGAGGCGACCGGAATTGAAGTGCTCAACAGCAGTGAAGTTCCGCCGTTCGAGGTTGTCGAGAACACGACAGCCGCGGAGGAGCTGAGGCTCAAATACCGGTATCTGGATTTAAGAAGGGGTTCGCTGCAGAGCAACATCAGGATGCGCCACAGGATAATCCACTGCGTCAGGAATTATTTCAGCGAGCAGGGCTTTCTGGACATCGAGACGCCGAATCTTCTGAAGTCAACGCCTGAAGGGGCGAGGGATTATGTTGTTCCCAGCAGGGTGCACAAGGGGAAGTTCTACGCGCTGCCGCAATCGCCGCAGATAATGAAGCAGCTTCTTATGGTCTCGGGGTTCGACAGGTATTTCCAGATCGCAAGATGTTTCAGGGACGAGGACCTTCGTTCCCACCGCCAGCCCGAGTTTACGCAGATTGATGTGGAGATGTCGTTTGTTGAACCGCGGGACATCATGGACTGCACCGAGGGGATGATGGGAAAGGTTCTGGACCTCATAGGGCTTCCTTACAGCCTGCCGTTCCCGGTTATGACCTATAAGGAGGCGATGGACAGGTTCGGCTCGGACAAACCGGACACGAGGTTCGGAATGGAGCTGACGGATATTTCGGATATAGTGAAGGGGTCGGGGTTTAAGGTGTTCTCTTCGGTCGTTGAAGGCGGAGGTGTAGTGAAGGGGATCTGCGGGAAAGGGATCGCGTCTTATTCCCGGAAACAGATTGAAGGGCTTGAGGAGCTTGTCAAGGCTTACGGGGCGAAAGGGCTCGCGTGGATCAAGCTTGAGCAGGATGAAATAAAGTCAACGGTCGCCAAATTCCTTTCTCAGGACGAGATGAACGGGATCATCAGCTCCTTCGGAGCGGAGAAGGGCGACATGATTATGATCGTTGCCGGGGATTACGGAATGGTGTGCGAATCGCTCGGAAGACTTAGAAAGCATATTGCGGAAACGGAAAAACTGATTGACCCTTCATTGAATCATCTGTTGTGGGTGGTGGATTTTCCGCTGGTCGAGCACGACGCGGAGGAGAACAGGTTTGTCGCGAAACATCATCCGTTCACCATGCCTCTCGATGAGGATATGGACAAACTGGACAGCGACCTCCCCGGTGTCAGGGCAAAGGCGTATGATCTTGTCTGGAACGGCGTTGAGCTTGGCGGCGGCAGCATAAGGATTCACAGGACGGATATCCAGAGCAGGATATTCAGGGCACTCGGTTTCCCGGAGGAAGAAGCACGGAAGCGGTTCGGATTTCTGCTGGACGCTCTTAAATACGGCGCGCCTCCGCACGGCGGGATTGCACTGGGGGTGGATCGTCTTGTAATGAGCTGTGTCGGGGCGGAATCATTGCGGGATGTGATCGCTTTCCCGAAGACGACCAGCGCGTCCGACCTGATGATGGAATCGCCGTCAGAGATAGACGCGAAGCAGCTTAAAGAACTCTCGCTCAAGACTGACATATGATCAGGGACTGGCAGAATATTCTTCAGAAGGTTCTTCAGTTCAGGAATGAACGGGACTGGGAGCAGTATCACACGCCGAAGAACCTTGTGTGTTCAATTTCCATTGAAGCGTCTGAACTGCTGGAGCTGTTCCAGTGGCTGGACAATGATGAAGGGAAAAGGTTCGCTGATAACGAAGGCGCGGGGAGGATAAGGGAAGAAGTCGCGGATATCGCGATCTATCTGATGTTGTTCTGCCACGACAACGGAATTGATCTTGAGGACGCGATGCTCGAAAAACTTAAAATGAACGCCGAGAAATATCCCGTGGGAAAATCCAAAGGAAGCGCTGACAAGTATGACAGATTCTGAGGGCATTGGATTTGAAAGTTGAGAGGGCGTTACAGTATCTGAGGATATCGCTGGCAGCGGGGATCGTCTATGACCTTGTTTTTGCGGCTTTTATCCTGATATATCCGTCGCTGATATCATTCCTGTTCAATATTGCGGAACCCAGGGAACTTATCTATCTGAAACTGAACGCGGTCTTCCTGGTTGTTCTGTGCCTGTTTTACGCGCTGGCTGTTTACAGGCCGGAGCAGTATCAGGGCAATATAACTGTGGCAGTGATTGCCAGGTTTACGGGGGCAGTATATTTTGCCGTCTGGGTCGGATTTTTCGGCGCTCCGGCAGTGTTTCTCATTCTTGCTGCAGGGGATGCCGCCTTCGGGATCGTCCAGCTTGTTTTTTTTATGAAGAGCGGACTGAAATATTTATGAGGAGAAGGGTTTATGCATAAAATGAAACTATACGGGTTTGACAGATGCGGCCAGTGTCAGCAGGTGAAGGGGGCGATGAAGGGGCATGGTCTGGATTATGATTATATCAGGATAGACCCTGATGACAGGAGGCCGGTTGAAGAAGTGTCCGGCCAGCCGTTCGTTCCTGTTCTTGTGGACGGCGAAAATGTTCTTGTAAATGTTGACGATATTCTTGAGTACCTGAAGAAGAAGAGCTGAGTGCCCGGGCAGTTAATCTCCGTGGGAAATCCTTCTGATTCCAGAACCAGGCCTTTTGTCTTTTCTTGACATGAAGGGGCCGATAATCTATGATTCCGCTTTAATAACAGGTTCCTGATGTTTATTTCCGCGAGAAACATATTAATCAGATACATTGAGACCGTAGGGGATATTTCCATTCTCGGATGGGAGGCCATAAGGAAGTTCTTTAAGAAACCCTATGAGCATCGCCTTCTGCTTATCCAGATGGAGCATCTGGGGGTTAACTCGCTGTCCATTGTCTGCATTACCGCGCTTTTCACCGGAATGGTGCTTGCCCTTCAGACAGCCTACGCTCTGGCTGAATTCGGCGCGAAGCTTTACATTGGTGAAATTGTGTCGCTGTCCCTTGTCAGGGAACTCGGTCCTGTTCTGACTTCGCTGATGGTCGGCGGAAGGGTGGGCGCGGGCATTACTGCCGAGATCGGTTCGATGAAGGTAACAGAGCAGGTTGACGCCCTCCGCGCTCTCGGGGCGGATCCCATCAAAAAACTCGTTCTGCCCAAGATGATGGCGATAGTCATAATGCTTCCGCTTCTCACTGTCCTTGCCGATTTCCTTGGGATATTCGGGGGGCTTCTGATATCAACCTTTGAACTCAAGATAAGCGGTTCGATGTATATGAGCCATGTTCTCAGTTCCCTTCATATGAACGATGTCATGAGCGGCCTGTTCAAAACCGTGTTTTTCGGTTTTTTCATTTCCCTGATCGGGTGCTATAACGGGCTTAACGCGAAAGGCGGCGCTGACGGTGTAGGTAAAGCCACGACGAACACAGTTGTTGTCGCGTCAATAATGATCCTTATATCAAATTTCTTCCTTACGAAACTGTTTTTTATTTTGTTTGAATGACATGAATGACAGATATATAGAATTCAGGAACATTCATAAGAGCTTCGGGGACCAGGAAGTCCTGAAGGGTGTCAATCTCTGTGTAAAAAAAGGCGAGACGATGGTCATTCTGGGCGCGAGCGGTTCGGGTAAAAGCGTGCTCATCAAACATACAATCGGACTTCTTATTCCTGACAGCGGGACGGTGCTTATTGACGGGGAGCCCACTGAAAATCTTTCCGAAAGCGGATTCCAGCACATAAGAAAAAAGGTGGCGATGCTGTTCCAGCGGAGCGCGCTTTTTGATTCGATGAATGTGTTCGAGAATGTCGCTTTTTCTCTTTATGAACATACCGATATGACGGAACAGGAGATAAAGGAAAGGGTTGGCGAAAAGCTAGGCCTTGTGGGGCTGACGGGCGTTGAGGACAAAATGCCCGCGGATTTGAGCGGAGGAATGCAGAAGAGGGTCGCGCTGGCGCGGGCCATTGCCCTTGAACCTGAAGCAATCCTTTACGATGAACCGACAACGGGGCTTGATCCTATAACCGCGAGAAAGATTGATGAACTGATAAGAGACATGCAGAAGGTTTTGAATGTCACATCCATCGTTGTCACTCACGATATTGACAGCGCGTTCCTTGTCGCCGACAGGATGGCGCTTCTGTACGAGGGACAGATGGCATTCGTGGGTTCTGTAGATGATATAAGAACAACAGATAATCCGCAGGTGCGGGAATTTATTTCCGGAGGAAGGGATATAAAATGAAAACCGAAATTAGAACAAAGATCACAGTAGGCATTGTTGTGGCAGCGGCGATTGTCACTTTTATTATTGCTACCCTTTCCATCGGGAACAGGGAAGGCTGGCTTTCGTCCAAGACTGAATACTGCGCGACATTTACAAGAGTGGAAGGATTACAGTCAGGGTCGCCTGTCTGGTTGATGGGGGTAAGGATAGGCAGTGTCGATGATGTTCTGCTTCCTGATAATCCCGATGAGGAAAAAGTGACAGTGAAAATGGAAATCGAGTCGAAATACAGCAGCTGGATAACCAGCGCGACAGTCGCGCAGATAAAGACTCAGGGGGTTCTCGGGGACAAGTACATTTCTCTTTCAGTGAACAAGGATATAAAAGATCCGGTTAAGGTTAAGGACGGCTGTCTTATCAATACATCTGAACCGGTTGATTATCAGCAGATGACCAGGCAGGGAGGCGATGTTGTGACTAACCTAGCTTCGATTTCCAGCTCTCTCGTGTCTCTCCTGAACAGCATAGAAAAGGGTGAGGGGGTGCTGGGAAAACTGCTTGCGGATCCCGAGTTTGGCCAGAAATCCATAAAGAATATCGAAGTGATTATTGACGATGCGAAGTTACTGGTTGCGAAGATTAATAATTCTGAAGGCCTTGCCGGGAAACTGATTGCCGACGAAGAGTACGGGAACAGGGTAAGCAAGGATCTGGAGGAAGCGGTTTCAAGTCTGAGGTATTTTGTGGAACAGCTTGGCAATGAAAATACCCTTGCGGGAAGACTGCTTCAGACATCAGAGGAGAACAGCAGAATAGTTGATGATTTGAAAGCGACAACGAACGCTCTGAAGATAGTGAGCGAGGGACTGTCAAAAAAGGAGGGCCTGCTCGGGAAGCTGCTTGCAGACAAAGAGGACTCCGAGAAAATATACGAGGACATCAGAAAGATAACATCAAACCTGGCGTCAATCACTGAAAAGATTGATAGGGGAGAGGGGAGTCTGGGCGGATTTGTCAATGACCCGTCGGTTTATGAGGGTATCAGTGATATTATCAAAGGCGTCGAGAACAGCAGAATATTCAAATGGTACATCAGAAAGAAAATGAAGAGTGGAGAGAAGCAGAGGACAGAGGAAGTCCCGGGAATTCAGACTGAGGACGGGCTGGGCGGAACAAAGGCCGGATGAGATAGTTTTTGTCATGTATTCAAGCGACAAGAAATTCAGGAACACGATCATCCTTCTGATTGTATTTTGCGCCCTCGCTCTTCTTTTCGGAAAGCTGCTCGAATTAACTATGACGAGCAGCGGTATAGGAGAAGAGAAGAAGGAGGAGGAAATCACGGAAGCAGAGAAGGAAAGGCTGCGGTCCATGATTCCCCCGGTCAAAAAGAATGCCTCTGTTTTAGTGGCGGGAGGAAACAATTCCATGGAAGATTCCTCTGACGGCAGCAGGAAAGAAGAAGGAACAGTCCATCAACCACAGATTAAAAAAGGTTTTATCATTCCCGGCGAGGAGAGAGAGGTTTATGTTTTTGAGAAACTGGAGAAAGGAGCCGCCTTTGTGACTGTCATCAAATCAGTTGAGGTTGAAATCCTGGATGAAGGCAGTTTCGGCGCGTATGGATATACTCTTGTAACGACAAAAGACGGGATTTCAGGCTGGGTAAGGTCGGACAAAGTAAGGACAGTTGAGGATTAGAGCTTTCCGCAAATAAAAGACCCCGCTTCCGCGGGGCCTTTAAAAGCATTCCAATTTAGGGCTGAGTTATCGTTG
>CAZDZC010000014.1:19905-42429 GCA_964509835.1 uncultured Acidobacteriota bacterium | reverse complement strand
TTGGGGACAATTTTCCGGATCCCTCATTCTTTTCTGCTCTCCGAAACCTTTGTCGTTGCGGGGACCCTCTCCGAACCCTTCGCTCTGACGCTGATGAAGCCTCTTTTTCATTCCCTGCTGGAAACCGTGCATGAAGAGTATCGCCTGGGCTTCCTGTCTGGGGGTAAGAACTTTTCTCATTTCCTCACGGGTTTTCTCTTCAATCAGGTCAACTGAAGCCTTATGCTTTTCGAACTGGCCAATAATGTTGAGATACTGGCCATCCGTTGTCCCCGGATTGTCAAGAAGTGCCTTCAACTCGTTCTTCAGCATTATTCCTTCTTCTCTCAGAGCTTTTTTCTGCTCCTGTTTCCGGTCCATGATATCCATTATCTTTGCAGTCTGTTCATTTGACAGGTCAAGATTTTCCTTCATTTTGCCGATCATCAGCATCTGCATATTGTCGGCAAGTTCGTCCATGTCGCCTTCGGGAGGCACGGGCTGGGCGTACTGAGATGTACAGATAAGGACAGCGAGGGTCAGAAGAATCAGTTGTTTAAGTCGTTTCATGTCATACTCCTTGTGTGTTGGTTAATTCGTCGGTTATAAACCTGCTGAAATCAGTCAGGTCATCTGTTTCTGCATTGAAGATTTCATCGAAAATGTCGTCTTCAATAAACTCTTCGACAGCTTCGAATGATACCGCGTTTTCACTGAAAGCATATTCGTCGGTATCTTCAAAGCCGTAGTCGTATATGTCAAAAACAAGCTCCTGTGCACCTGAGAGCTCGTCAAAAGAGAAGTTCGATGCCATACGCACTATCCTCTTTTCCTGAAGTTCCGGTTCATTTTTGAGAAAACCCATCTCTGTTGTCAGCAGAATTGCGCTGATAATCAAAACGACAGAAGCGGCAGCGGAAAGAAAAAACCTGTACGCTTTGCTGTCGGAGGCATGGATTCTTTTTTCAAGCCTCTTTTCAAACCCTTCCCAGTAGTCAGCTCCGGGATCCGGAATTCGGTCTTCGGACATAATTTCCTGAATGTCAGTTTCAGGGCTGATGATTTTATTTGTCTTATTCATCGTTCGTTTTCCCTATACCAAGTTTTTCCCTTATGCTGTTTATTCCGTGATGAAAGTTTGCTTTTGCAGTTCCAACGCTGCATTGCATCACTTCAGCGATCTCATGGTATTTCATTCCTTCGTATGCTTTAAGAATGACAGTCTCTCGCTGTTTTTCTGGAAGCTTCATGACCTCCTCCCTGATATTGCGTTTGAGATCGTCGTCTGACGGGTTATGCGATATGCTGTCATTCTCCGGGCTGAGCTCTGTGAATTTTTTTGTCCGGTTAAACTCATTGATGCTGAGATTGATCGCGATGCGGAAAAGCCATGTCCTGAATGAAGACTGAAACCGGAAACCGGAAAGGCTCCTGAAGGCTCTGATGAATGTCTCCTGTGATATCTCATCGGCATCCTGATGGTTTCCGAGATATCTGAAGCACAACGAGTAAACAGCCTTTTTGTGTCTTCCCACAATTTCACTGAATACTTTTTCATCTCCATCGTTAAACCTTTTTATCAGAAAATTATCATCTGCATTGCTCATACTCAACCCTTAGACAGCGGAAGAGGTAAAAAGGTTTAACAGGGGAAAATATTTTTTGCTTTTCAGCTTCGGATCTCTGCGAATGTGCTGTCCAGTATGTCGAGTGCAGTATCGGCCTGCTCAATGGTGACACAGAGAGGAGGAACAAGCCTGAGGCAGCTTTCCCCCGCGCCCATCAGCAGAAGCCCTTTCCTGAACGCTGACTGCAGAATAGCCCCTCTTTCCCGGACAGCCTTTTCTTTTGTGGTCCTGTTTGACACAAGTTCAATGCCGATGAATAGACCCTTGCCCCTGACTTCCCCGATCAGCGGATATTTGTCGGCAAAGGAGGAAAGCTTTTCGAGAAGGTATGACCCTGTTTTTTCGGCATTTGCACGGAACTCTTCTTCTATAAGCTTTATGGATACGAGAGCTGCAGCGCACGAAACCGGGTTCCCGCCGAATGTGCTTGCGTGCGCTCCGGCGGGCCAGTTCATCAGATCAGCGCGGGATACCGTGACCCCTATTGGCATTCCTGATGCGATACCTTTGGCGATGCAGATAATGTCGGGTTCAATCCCGTAATGTTCGCACGCGAACATCTTGCCTGTCCTTCCCATGGAAACCTGAATCTCATCGAGAATGACAAGAATTCCGAATTTGTCCGCCATTTCTCTGACAGCCTTATGGAATTTTTCAGGGGGCACTATAACCCCGCTTTCACCCTGCATTGTTTCCAGCACAAAGGCAGCAACCTCCTCGGGAGGAAGAGTTCTCTTGAACAGGTCTTCAATTGAATTAAGACATTCAAGTCCGCAGGTTCGCGGTTCTTTTGCGAAAGGGCATCGGTAGCAGTAAGCGTAGTGCGCAAAGTGAGCTCCCGGGACAAGGTTGCCGAACCCCTTTTTCTGAACCGGTTTGCTTGCGGTTACGGATAATGCTCCCATTGTCCTTCCGTGAAACCCGCCGAAGAATGATATGAAGTTTGATCTCCCGGTGGCATATCTCGCAAGCTTCAGTGCTGCTTCCATCGCCTCTGTTCCTGAATTCCCGAAATAAACTCTCTTGTCAGAACTGATCGGGGAAATCTCCGCTATTTTCTCCGCAAGGTCAGCGTAAGGCTCATGATATGTGACAGTTCCTGCTACATGTATAAGTTTTGCAGCCTGTTCCTGAATGGCGCTGACAACCTCGGGATGACAGTGGCCTGTTGAAGTGACTGCAATGCCAGCTGAGAAATCCAGAAATCTGTTACCGTCAATATCCTCAAGCATTGCTCCTTCACCCCTTGCGGCTACCAGAGGATAGGATCTTATTACGCCTGTGGAAAGGTATTTTTTATCTTTTTCAATTATTTTCTGCGCGATGGGACCCGGCAGAGGGGTTTTTATGTCCGGAATCTTCATTGTTCATGTCCTGTAACATTTGGTTATATTTTCTTCCATCTTGTGCCGTCCTGGGTATCCTCCAGAACGATCCCTTTTCCTTTGAGTATATCTCTTATCTCATCAGCTCTTTTGAAGTCTTTTGCTTTTTTGGCCGAGACCCTCTCTTCTATCAGGGAATCAATTTCCGTGTCATTGATTTCATCCTTTCCCTCTACGCTTATCACTCCCAGGATCCTGTCAGTGTCCTCAAGCATAAGGGCCATTTCCAGGGCGTTATCCAGTAAAAGTTCCCCTTTGTCTTCCGCTATGTTGAATTCCTTAATCACAAGAAAGAGCGAGCCGAGGGCTTCGGAAACATTGAGATCGTCTGAAAGGGCGTCAATGAAATCTTTTCCGCCTTTCATCAGAACTTCCGAAAGCCCGTTGTTCCTGCCTTCCCGGTAAATAGGGTTTTTCATTCTTCCGTAAAAATCTCTGAGCCTTGCGACGGTTTTCTCCGCATTCTTCACGGCGTCCAATGTGAAATTCAGCTGCTTCCTGTAGTGAACCGAAAGCAGCAGATAACGAAGGGCTGACGGATCGATGTTTTTCGCGATAAGATCCTTGACAGTGTAAAAGTTCCCTTTTGATTTTGACATCTTTTCACCGTCAACTATCAGGTGTTCATTGTGCATCCAGTATCTGACAAATTTTTGACCGCTTGCCGCCTCACTCTGTGCTATTTCGTTTTCGTGATGCGGGAAAATATTGTCAACCCCGCCGCAGTGAATATCAAATGTAGTCCCGAGATATTTTGAACTCATTGCGGAGCATTCGATGTGCCATCCGGGTCTGCCGGGACCTATCTCTGTCTCCCAGAAAAATTCCTTGTCTTTCGGTGCCTTCCAGAGGGCGAAATCACGGACATCTTCCTTTTCGTAATCGTCGGATACAACCCTTTCCCCTCTTACCATGCGGGTTAAGTCCATCCCTGAGAGATTTCCGTAATTCTGAAATTCTGATATTTTGAAAAATATGTTCCCTTCCCGCTCGTATGTATATCCTTTGTCCCTGAGGGTTTTTATTATTGCTACCATCTCATCGATGTGTTCCGTGGCTTTGGGATAGCAGTCTGCCCTCTCGATATTCAGGGTGTCCAGATCCTCAAAAAAACCTTTTATGTATTTTTCCGTGTATTGTTGTGGGGTGCTTCCCTCCTCTATACACTTATTTATAATTTTGTCCTCAACATCGGTGAGATTCATGATATGTGTTACTGTGAACCCAAGATATTTAAGGGTTCTTTTAAGGAGATCCTCAAAGATATAGGCTCGGAAATTCCCAAGATGCGCGTGGTTATAAACTGTGGGGCCGCATGTGTAAATTCCTATATGATTATTTCTCAGAGGGATTAGCTCCTCTTTTTTTCTGGAATAGGTGTTGTATATTTTCATATTAATATCCTGATGTTTTTTACAGGTACCTGTCCGCCATAAACCGCCCTGTAATTTCCCCCCGCTTTCCTTTGTTGCAGTCGGAGAGATAAGCGTAATAATCCGTAATTCTGACAAATTTGTCAACGAGAAATGAATTGCATTTTTCGCAGTTATCAAGGCTGCCTCTGCTAAGATGACCGCAGTTATGACATTTGGTGAACACCGGACTGAATGTCAGGTGAGAGCATTCGGTTTGTTCTGCAACTTTTTCAATGAAGTCAGCAATTTCCGAAGCAGGGGGACAGCAGGAGTCAATGTATATATTTGTGGGCGAAGGCACATCCGTCATTCTGTTGAGGCTTCCCTCTATTTCTGCCTTTTTCATCGGATGAATATCCAGTGATGAATCGGTAAATCCTGGTGCCTGATAGTAAATTTCACCTTTCGAGATATCGCCCTTCACATATTGACCCGCATCAGGGGAGAATCTTATCGTGTCAAGCCTCGCAAAACGATGGGCTGTGCTTTCGGCAGGACTCTGGCACAGAACAAGGTTTAAATGGTAAAGTTTTCGCAGTCCAGAAATCTTTTCGTTGATTTTTTTCAGCAATGCAGATCCGTAGTGAATCCCATTGACGGAAGTTAATCCTTCGCCGGTGACCACTCGCGTGATCTCATCCAGGCCGTTTATTCCTATCAGATGTGTTGCGCTGTGGAAGTCCAGAAATGGTGAGCCGTCGCTGTCAAGCGCGAAAAATGAAAGGGGTCCGCTTGAGCCCTGTGCCATCAGTTTTTCAAGGAAAACCCTCTTTTCCATATGTGCCTTGACTGAAAGTTCAAGGATCGAGTTCAGAGCGGTTTCGGGATCACTTTTTTTCAGCGCCAGAGCAGGAAGGTTTATTGTTACGGATTGAAGAGAGGACCTCCTGAGACCCGCTTTTTCATAATCATCCAGTATATCAGTCTTTACGCTTCCGATCCCGGGGATAAATAATTCGTTGTTTTTTTCTATCAGAAAGGCAGGTGTGCCTCTGGAAACAGCAGTTTCGCAAACGGAGTTTATAACCGTTGATCCGATTATTGAATTTTTTTCCAGATGGATGAAAAATTTAGGAAGAAAAAAAGGATAGCCTTTTCCATCACCTTCCTGCAGCACATCAACAAGCGCAGTAAAAAAGGAGGAGGCCTCCTTTCTGAAATCAGCGTAACATTTATCCAGGTTGACTCCGCCCGGTCCAATCGCGTTAATATCAGCCAGATATTCCGGAACATCAGGATAAACATGAAGTTCACAGTGGACGGATTGTGCCCCTTTCGGAGATGCCATCTGGGCAAGCTCAAAGATGAGTATCTGAGCAAGCTGCTTTATTTCCGAAGCTTTCATTCCTTCCAGAAATGGAGCTATCAGGACATTAAGGGCATGCCAGCCGATTGTTCCTGAATAATGTCCCTGAAGAATTACCGAAAACCTTACAATCTGCGCAATCAGAACTTCCGCATGTTTAGCGGGTAAAGCGCAATTATTGAAACCTGGAAGCGCAAGACCTGTCTTTTTGATAAGTTCAATCGAATTATACGAATTCAAAGGCCTGTCAATACTTCCAAGCTGATGTACATGAATATCCCCTGACAAATGTGCTTCTGCGACAGCAGGCGAAAAAACCTTTTTCAAAGCGTATTCGGCCTTTAACGCTTCCGCAAGAAGCAGATTGGTTCCTTCAGGGCTGTGGTGCTGCGAAGCCTTTCTTCTGTTAGGGTAGAAAATAAGTTTTTCAATGTCCTTCAGCTGGACGGAAAAAGATGATCTGTTTTCAGCGCTTTTTTTAAAACCGTGTTCTTCCAGTTTCGAAGTTATGATAGCATCCATAAGTTGAGTTGAAATAGGTGCGCTACCAAGGGCAAGGACAGTATTCTCTATCTCCCTGCTGAGTATTTCAGCTTTCGCCTTTGTCATATCAGCTTCACTTAACAGCTGTGAAATCAGGCGCATCCTGTTCCATACGGTTTTGCCGCTGGACAGGTTTTTTATGAAAAGGTTTATATCTGTTGAATCCCTGTCTTTCATAAACCGAATTTTACTGGGAGCTAGACAGGAACCGAATGATTTATCGGCCCGGGACCTTTGCCTATCTTAAAAGGATGATTCATTGCTTTGGCAATATACTTTTTGGCAGTTTCTACCGCTACCGGAAGATCAATATGCGAGGCGAGTTTTGCCGCCAGGACTGCAGAAAATGCGCATCCCAGGCCATGAGTATTGTTGCTCGCATTTCTGTCAGCGTCAAAGACACTGAATTTTATCCCGTCAAAGAGAACATCCGTTGCTCTCCCGGGAAGGTGCCCGCCAGTTATGATCACATTTTTGGGACCCATTTTATAAATTGCTTCAGCTGCAGATTTCATTGACACGACATCTGAAACCTTTAGTCCAGATAGAAAAGAGGCTTCCTCGATATTAGGCGTAACAACATCAGCAAGGGGGAATAGTTCTTTCTTCAGAACTTCCAACGCTTCTTTGTCAATCAGATCAGTTCCTGAAGACGATTTCAGAACAGGGTCAATGACAATGTTCGGGAATTTGAACACTTTGATCATCGAAGCTACCATCCTGATATTCTCTTTGCTGCCAAGCATTCCTATTTTAACTGCATGGACATCAATATCACCGGCGACTGCCTCAATCTGCTGACCGACAATATCCATTGGAAGATGAAAAATTGCGGAAATCCCGGTTGTGTTCTGAGCTGTAATGGATGTTACTGCTGTCGCGCTGTAAACCCTGAAAGCTGACAGGGTTTTTATATCACCCTGTATTCCTGCGCCCCCTCCGGAATCTGAACCGGCAATAATTAAAACGCATTTATTCATTTTTAACCTCTGTTTTTCTGAATCTGGAAAGACCTGATTTCAACTGCTCCACAGTGTATCCCGAGGCTCTGGAGTTTGCAATGGCTGATATAACCGCAATTCCTGCCACTCCCGTATTTGAAAGCGTTGGGAAATTTGATATATTAATCCCCCCCAAAGCAAAAACCGGAATTTCCGATTTTCTGACTGCATCCGCCAGGTCCTTCACTCCTTTAGGTTTTCCTTTTAACGGATCCGAGGTCTGAAAGACCGGACTGTAAGTCGCAAAATCAGCCCCGTCCCTTTTGACTTTAATGATTTCTTCCAGAGAATGAGCAGAAAAACCTATTATCATCTCAGTGCCAACATTTCTCCGGACAGTGTGTACCGGCATGCTTCTGGAACCTAAATGGACACCATGGGCACCGGCAGACAGGGCAATGTCAAAACGGTCGTTCACAAGCACTTTGCAGTTTTTTTGATCCGCAAGTTCAACAATGCTTCTGGTAAGGGAAAAAAGCTCCCGGTCGGAAAGTTTATCTTCTCTTATCTGGATCATATCAATCCCTGATCTGATGCTTTCGCCGGCAATTTCAAGCAGCCGTTCTGTTCCCGTCAGAGAGGAATCAGTTATGAAGTATAAAAGGGGGTTCTCTTTTTCTTTTAGAAAATGAAGAAACATATCACTCAAAGCAAACCTCATGTAAGAGCATAAAATATCATACTAACATTTTTTTGGCAACAGAGCACAAGGTGAGAATCAGACGAAATTGCTGATGTATTTATCCTGTATTTTCCTCATGCCTTTGATTGACATATATCCGGTATATGTGTAAACTTAAAATTCGATTTTTGAAAGGAGATTTTTTTTATGAAAAAACATTTTTTGATTTTTGCAGCGTTTGTTCTTTCAACAGGCCTGGCTTTTGGAGGTGAAATTGCGGCGATTATTCTTTTTGATACCTCAAGAAGTATTGACCCGTTTTCGTTTGAAGAAGGTAAAAGGATTTCGGAAGCCATTATAAACAGTCTGGATGCTTCAGATGAAGTTGCTCTGATCTCTTTTGATGATAAACCTTCCGCAGTAGTTTCACTGGGTTCGGGCCGGGCTGCAGTTCTCGAAGGTATCCAGGGGCTTGAGCTTAAAGGCAATTACACTGCTTTTTATGACGCTCTTTTTGATGCTTCTGAAACCCTTTCTAAAAGTAAAAAGGATGAAAGGGTAGTATTTACTCTTACCGATGGAAGGGATGAAAACAGTGCTCTCCTTTTTGAAGATGCTGCCGCCAAGGTGCAACTTGACAATGTTATAGTTGTTTCCATGTCAATAGGAAGGATTCCGGTCTCCCAACCACTGAGAAGACTGTCAAAGCTGACTGAAGGAATATATGTTCCATCTCCCCAGGTTTCTAACATACCAGAGCTTATTCAGAATGTCAGAGAAGCTACACTGAAAAAGGCGGAAGCGGCCAGAAAAGCTTTGGCTGAAGCAAAAACAGATGTGGTGAAGTCTGAACCTGCTCCCATGTCTGCGCCTGTTCCTGTGCAGGTGAAGAAAAGTTCAAATTTCCTGACATATATTTCCCTCTTCCTCATAGTCGTTGTGCTTTTTCTTATCATAATGCTGTTAAGACGCAAACCTGTCGCTGTTGAACCTTTAATAGCGCCGGGAGATATAGTTCCGTCATCTGCCGGCAGTCTTGAGGAACGGCTTGAGAAAACATTCGTGGAGAGAAGACCATCAGATGATCAGCTCGATAAGACTTTTGTGCTCGCTGAAAAAGCTTATCTTGAAAGAGATGAGGGCAAAGGGAGGAAAACAGAGTATCCACTGCAGATACTGGGGTCAACTTATATCGGAAGAAGTGATGTGAATGAGATAAAGCTCAACGAGGATTCCGTGTCGAGTCAGCACTGCAGGATTGATCACCGCAATGACAGGTTCAGGATTTACGATCTGGGAAGCACAAATGGCACAATCCTTAACGGGGTTAAGGTTGAAAGGAGTGACCTTAAGGACGGTGATATCATCCAACTTGGGAAAATCGGTTTCAGGTTCAAGGTTGAAAGGAGTATCTAAAACTGGTATCAGGCTATTTCGATAATAATTCAGATAAAAGAGGACTGCTTGACAGGCAGTTTGTATTTTTCGCATTTCTCTTCGCTTTTTTGAATATTTCGTTACTTTTCTTTCCTCTCTTAAGCGTTTTATCAGGTGACTATATCGTTATGGTCACCTTTTTTTCTTTGATCTTCTGGTCGGTCGCAGACAGGAACAGAGAGATTTCCCCGGCTTCCAGGCTGAGATCTGTTTTATTGAAGGTCCCATTCGGACTTTTACCCGGGATGCTGATAATAATTCTGAACTCAGTTTCAAAATCAGTTCCTGATATTTTTTTTCTAATTGTTCTCTTATTTGTAAACCTTCTACCGGGAGTTATTCTGACACTCTCCATAAGGTATTTATGTGAGAGATTCGTATATTCGGAATTTCTGATTATTGTATTGTTGGGGCTTGTTTTTTTTGGATCGGTTTATCTTATGTTCCTTAACTCATTTAATGGGCCCGGTTTTGTCTTTTATGACATATTCCTCGGCAAGGTACAGACAGGGGGAGAGGTACGATGGATTTACGGTCTTTCTTCAGATATTTCAGTTTTTTTTCTGAACAGGTTGATTGCGGTTTTTTCGGGAATCGGATTGATTATTGTTCTATCACCTGGCAAAAGGAAATATGGGGTGGGTATTTTGACTTTGTGTATTGTTTCTTCAGTTGCTTTTCCTGACGCTTTCGGTTTTTCAAGAGGTGATTCTTCGCTGAAAAAAATCCTGAAAGCGAAAGTCAGAACAGAACATTTCACTATTAATTATATTCCCGGTGTTTTTTCAAATAAGGAAATCGAATATCTTAAAGACCAGTTTGAGTGGGAATATGAAAAAGTCAGCAAAATCCTGATTGTGCCGGAAAATTACAAAATCGAAGCTTATCTGGTGAACAACAATAATTTTCTTCCCGGCGGGACAGGGGATAATCTTGCTGCGTTCAGAAGTTCTAAAGTGCATGCAAAAAAGATGTATCTTATCTGTTTCAGGGACAGGAATATTCCGCATATACTGTCATTGAGACATGAAATTGTGCATGCTCTGACGCTGGATTGGAGCGGCTACACTGCTTCAGCTCTTCCGACGGTTGAGGGGCTCGCTGAAGCAATTGAAAGAAATTATTACCTCGGCCCGGAACTGCATTATCAGGCGGCTGCTCTGCTGAAAAAGGGCCTTCTGCCACCCCTCGATTCATTCTATACGAATATCGGATTTCTTAAAACAGCGACAGCTTATGCTTACGATCTGTCAGGCTCCTTTACCGGGTTCCTTATGTATAAGTACAATGTAGGATCTTTCAGCAGAATGGCTGCAGGGTATGACTGGCATGATGCTTACGGTAAAAGCCTTCTTGAGCTTGAATCAGAGTGGCACGAATTTCTGAGAGAGTGCATTGTTTCTGACAGGAACACGGAATTCTTATGTAAGGAATATAATGAGTCCAAGAAAAGAAATTTTTTTAGAAGGAGCGTAAAAAACACGCAGAGCTTTAAGGACCAAGATTTTTCAGAATTGAGAACAAAGTACAGAAGATTTCTTAAAGAAAAGCAATATGATGAAATACTTTGCATGCTTGAAAACAGGAATGATACATGGAGCATACGATGGAAGGCTTCCGTATTGAGAAGGATGGGGAAGCAAAGGGAGGCTATTCAGCTCATTGACGGAAATATCCAAAGAGAGGGGATAGACCGTATTCTCCTGCTTTCATTAAAGAGGAACTGTGCGATTGATATTGAAGACTGGGGGAAAGCCATTGAAGCTGAGGAGCAGTTCAGCGATGATTTCCCAGATATTACTGAAAAATATCAGAAGGAGAATATGTGGCTGTCCATTCTCAAAGATGAGAAACTGAGGAATATTTTCAGCGAAGCGCTTCGTTCAGACAAGCAGGAAATGTACAGGATACTTTATGATAACAGGGATTTAAGCCCCGTAATATCATTTCTTGCTGCCAACTGCTCTTTGCTGGCATCTCAGAACAGAATTACCATTGATTTTGATCACCCGAATTATGGAATTATCTTTGCCGTCTCCTGGGATGATTCTCTTGGATTTATCCCTTATTATGAGCTCTACAATTCATACAAAAGCTTTCTGGAGTGGCCTGGCTGCAATTCGGAGACGAAAGCACTGATATTTCTTGCCTTGGGGAGAACAGCATATCACAGCGGTTTTTATAACGAAGCGGAAGCATGCTTGAACAGTGCTTTTCCTCTGTTTGACCTGCCTTACTTTAAAATTGAAACAACAGAATGGCTTGAAAGAGTGAAGTGGAAAAGAATGGGAAAGTAGTTTTAATGCTCCTTCCTGTCAGCTTGTTGGGACTATCCTTATGTTGTTTGCCAGCAGGCCTTTTTCACCATTGCCAATTTCAAATTCAAAGATATAATCCCTGCTCGGGAGTTGTGTGAGGTCCATTTCTTCAGGGAACTGGCTTTCATGGGCAAATGCAGTTTTAAAGGGTGAATCGTCCCGCCGGGTATCTGTAATCCACATCCCGGGACCTATTCTGCAAAGGAACCTCATAAATCCGAAGTTCTTGTTAGGATAGTATGCGTAACAGAAGCCCCTTACCTTCGATCCTGTTTCACCCCAGTTAGATTTTGAATCCTGAACCGGAAGCAGATTGGGTATAAGATAACCAGACATGTACATATCAGCTTCTCTTTTCAGAAGGGTAGAAACATTTGTAAAGGCCACTACCTCCACCCTGCACCCTTTATTCTGGAGTGCTCGCACAACCTGCAGAAAATCGCCGTCTCCGGTCACAAGTATGACCCTGTCCAGATTTTCTGACTGAAGGAGCGCGTCCACTGCCATGTCAAGATCGGCATTTGCTTTACCGAACTTAGTCCCCGTTTCATCGGTGTACCACATTACTTTTTTTTCAATCACTTTATATCCGAAGTCTCTGAGGATTGAATGAAAATCAGAGGATTTCACACGATACTCTTTGTCTATCTTGGATCTTGTTTCATCAAATGCGACATATGCGTTAAGCCTGAGAGGTGAAGCAAAGTCCCTTGAGGCAAAATCTCGAAGGATGTCAAAACGCATCCCATAACCTCCGTTCATTGCCACATTTGCAACATCCACATATACACCTACTTTTTCAAATGCTCTTTCTTTCAATTCCAACTCCTTAATAAGATATGGATTATAACAAACCCATTGAAACCATACAAGATTTAAAAAATTTATGAATGGGCATGTTTTTCTGTTTTGCGAAGAAATATTTACCGAGTTATTTGTGTTCGTAAATTTCCTTATTGTTTTTTGACAAATTATACCTTTTGTGTTACAATTCTCGCTTTTTTATTGGGATACAAATTTACAGGAGATAGTATGACCGGAAATAAAACTTTTTACTATTTGACTTCTGAATCGGTGACAGAGGGCCATCCGGACAAGGTTGCGGATCAGATCAGCGATGCTGTTCTTGATGCTGTGCTCACAGATGACCCGCAGGGAAGGGTCGCATGTGAAACGCTTGTCACAACAGGGCTTGCCTTTATTGCCGGAGAAATAACAACCAAATCATATGTTGATTTTCCCAAAGTTGTTCGGAACACCATAAAGGATATAGGATATACCGACGCATCGTTCGGATTCGATTATAAAACCTGCGCGGTTGTTTCATCCATCGATGAGCAGTCTACGGATATCGCTATGGGGGTTAATCCCGGGGGAGCCGGCGATCAGGGAATGATGTTCGGCTACGCTTCCAACGAGACTCCTGAATATATGCCTCTTACTATATCTTTGGCCCACAAACTTACAAAACGCCTTGCTCAGGTCAGAAAGGAAGGAATCCTGAACTATCTGAGACCTGACGGGAAATCCCAGGTGACAGTCGCGTACGATTATAATGACAATCCCGTTTTTGTTGATACGGTTGTTATCTCCACTCAGCATTCTGACATTGTCAAGATGCAAGATCTTAGAGTCGATATAGAGGAAATGGTAATCAGAGAAGTGATTTCATCTGATCTTCTGTCTAAAGGTGTCAAGATCCATATCAATCCTACAGGAAGGTTTGTGGAGGGCGGACCGCATGCCGACACTGGACTGACAGGGAGAAAAATTATAGTGGATACCTATGGAGGTGTAGGCCGTCATGGAGGAGGAGCTTTTTCAGGCAAGGATTCGACGAAGGTTGACCGCTCGGCCTCCTATATGGCCAGATATATTGCGAAAAACTTGGTTGCCGCCGGATTTGCTGACAGACTTGAAATCCAGCTTGCATACGCCATTGGCGTTGATGAACCAGTATCGATAATGATAAATGGTTTTGGAACAGAAAAACTGGATACATTAAAAATCAGCAGAATAGTCAGGGAAACATTCCCTCTCACCCCTATAGGGATAATTAAGCACCTTGATCTTCAGAGGCCGATTTTCACGAAAACAGCAGCATATGGCCATTTCGGAAGAATGGACGGTGATTTCAGTTGGGAAAAACTGGATAAAGTTGAAGCACTTAAAAGACTCGCGTCAATATAAAGGATGATTCCAATGAATTTCGATATTAAAGACAAAGGGATGTCTGAAAAGGGCAGACTGCGGACAGAGTGGGCTTTCAGGAACATGCCTGTTTTAAAGAAGATAGGAGACAGATTTGAAGCTGAAAAACCGCTTAAAGGGCTTAAAATAGGAGCTTGTCTCCATGTTACGACCGAGACAGCAAATCTCATGATTGCGCTGAAAAAAGGTGGGGCTTCAATAGCCCTTTGCGCTTCAAATCCCTTAAGTACACAGGATGATGTTACCGCTCACCTGGTCGTTGATCATGAGATATCGGTTTTTGCCATAACCGGAGTGGACAACAAAAAATACTATGAGCATATTGATTCAGTTCTTGCGACCAAGCCTCAGATAACAATGGATGACGGAGCCGATCTGGTCACCATGCTTCATACAAGCAGAAAGGAACTCCTAACAAATGTGATCGCAGGGACCGAAGAAACCACCACTGGTGTTATACGCCTTAAAAGCATGGCGGCGGAAGGTGTTTTGAATTATCCGATCATTGCCGTAAACGACGCGCAGACGAAGCATCTGTTCGATAACAGATATGGAACTGGTCAAAGCACTGTTGATGGGCTTATCAGGGCGACGAATATGCTGATAGCAGGTTTGAATGTCGTAGTTGCGGGGTATGGCTGGTGTGGCCGTGGTGTGGCAAGACGCGCAAGCGGAATGGGTGCCAATGTAATTGTTACAGAAGTGGACCCTCTGAAGGCAATTGAAGCTGTGATGGACGGTTACCGGGTCATGCCGATGGAAGAAGCTGCGTCAGTGGGTGATGTGTTCCTGACTGTGACAGGGAACAAGCACATTCTAAGGAAAGAGCATTTCGAGAGAATGAAGGATGGCGCCATTATTGCAAACTCAGGTCATTTCAATGTGGAGATCAATATAAAGGAGCTTAACGATCTTGCTATATCTTCCAGAGAAGTCAGAGAGTTTGTCAGGGAATTTAACCTTGCTGACGGAAGAAAACTTCATCTCCTTGGTGATGGGCGATTGATCAATCTTGCCGCAGCGGAAGGTCATCCAGCCCAGGTTATGGACATGAGTTTCGCGAATCAGGCGTTATCCACGGAACTGCTTTTCAGGGATTCCAGCTCGCTTGCTAAAAAGGTTTATGGTGTTCCTGAAGATATTGACAAGGAAATTGCTAGGCTTAAGTTAGCATCAATGGGACACAGAATTGATGCGCTTACAGAAGAACAGACCAGATATCTGGCTTCATGGAGTGAGGGGACATAATATGGCTTTCTGCCCTAAATGCAAAGGTGAATATCTTGAAGGTTATGACCGCTGCGCTTTCTGCAATGTAAAACTGGTTGACAGATTGCCGGATGGAGTGGAACCTGAGCCGCTTATAAAACTGGTTGAAGTTTGTAAAGTCAGGGGTGATGTTGAAGCAAATGTTGTAAGATCGCTGCTCGACGCATATAATATTGAAATGGTATCGACCGGACACAATGTTCAGAGTGTCTGGCCGCTGACAGTTGACGGCCTTGGTGAAGTTAATATTCTTGTTAAGGAAAGGGATGCAAAAAAGGCAAAAGAGCTTATTGAAAAAGCACAGATTAAAGACAGTTAATAGTTGTTGTGCTTTTTGTAATATCCTAATCTTAAACGCGGAGAATGAATGAACGAGCATCACAGATGTAAAAAATGCATACTTCCCGACTCATTTCCACAAATACACTTTTCTGACCAAGGTGTATGTAATTTCTGTGAAGACCATAAGCATTTTGAACCACATGGCGAACAGAAGCTGACGGAAATTCTTAACAGCCGTGAAGGAGGAGATTACGACTGTGTTATCCCGTTAAGCGGAGGCAAGGACAGTACATATATTCTTTATCACGCTGTAAGGATACTCAACAAAAAAGTTATAGCAGTGAACTATGATTCGGGATTTCAGCGTTCCGAGGCAAGGGAAAATGTCATCAATGCCTGCAAGGCACTTAATGTTCCTCTACTAACCAAAAACGCTGAACCTGAGTGTCAGAGAAAACTGCTTACAGAAATTCTAAAAGTCTCGGAACTGGTAGGTAGCTTTTACAGGATATGCGGCAATTGTGAAACAAATATAAGAACGCTTGCCCTTCGGACAGCGCGGAAACATAAAGTGCCTTTTATTCTTTTCGGCAGTTCAAAGGTTGAACATATTGGAAGTTTGAGTTTTACAGGGTTTAGGTCGTTTCTGAAAAAGATAACAGTAAAAAAAGCTTTTCCGCTCGCATACCATCTTGCCAAGTATGTGTTTTACAGCATCAAACAGAGGAATGAAATGAAGGTTCCTTTGAATTACAGATTCCGACCTAGAAAAACACTCGCTTTTCCTGAGTCAGGTGCTGAAGTCATCTATTTTTTTGATTATGTCAAGTGGGATTCCATGGCAAACAAAGAATTGCTGGTTAATGAACTGGGCTGGAAAACACCTGAGGGTCATGAACACAGATTTGACTGCGTTATTCATAATTTCGGGAATTATAAATTCCTTCAGGAATGTGGGATATCAGCCGACGGATACAATTATGCCATGATGGTAAGAGAAGGCATAATGACAAGGTGGGAAGCCATGGAGAAAGAGAAATCTATAGCGGGGATTGTGGACAAAGAATGCCGCAAAACAATCGCTGAAGTGGGTATCAGGGAATATAACATGCCTGAAATAAACAAAAATAACGATCTTAATTAAAATGAATATTTCAATTAAGACTGTATCAAAAAATTTCAACCAACTAAAAGCTGTTGATAATGTATCTTTTGAGGTAAGCGAAGGACAGGTTTTTGGACTTCTTGGGCCGAACGGGGCAGGGAAAACAACGCTTATCAGAATGATGATGGACATCATCAAACCCGATTCCGGTGAAATCCTTGTGGATGATAAATTTTCAATAAGCCATGACAAGGGAAGGATTGGCTATCTTCCCGAGGAAAGAGGCCTTTACAAAAAACAGGTCATCTGGGAAGTCATCAGCTATTTCGGCATTCTGAAGGGAATGGATCCGAAGGCTGCAAAGATTAGAACCTGCGAGCTTCTTGACAAGCTTGGAATGGCAGATGCCGCTAAAAAGAAGGTTGAAGAACTTTCAAAAGGAAATCAGCAGAAAATTCAGATAATAAGCACTATTGTTCATAATCCGGATTTTATTGTTCTGGATGAACCGTTTACGGGTCTTGATCCCGTTAATCTACGACTGGTGAGGAGCCTTGTTCTTGAACTCAGCGCTTCAGGAAGGACAATTATTCTTTCCACCCATCTGATGAACCAGGTAGAAGAACTTTGCAGCGATATTTTCATGATAAACAAAGGGAAGGGGGTCTTATACGGGAGTCTCACCGAGATAAAGGACAGGTTTGCAGGGGATGCCCTTTATGTGGATTCCGGTATTGGAGCTGAAAATCTTGATTGCGTGGAAAAAGCGGAAAGTTTCGGAGCTAAAATGAAAGTGGTTCTTAAAGAAGGCAAACAGCGTAAGGATTTTCTCCTTGAGATGACAGAGCGGAATATTTTCCCCAGGTATTTTGAATCAGCAGCCCCTCCTCTTGAAGATATATTCATAAAAACAGTGGAGGCTGAAAATGCTGGCTAAAGCAATGATCGTCGCCAAACGGGAATTCTGGGTGACAGTCAGAAAGAAGAGTTATATAATACTTACTGTCGGAATGCCTTTTTTTATGGTTCTGTATATGGCCCTTGTCTCTATTCCCGGAGTCATGATAGAAAAAAAGGAAAGAGCAAGAAAGACTGTCGGAATAGTTGATAACGCGGGAATTATTAATCTGGAATCATTTGAAATCAACTCAGGAGATAAAAAAGAAGGTGTAAATCTCGAAAATACTTTTATGAACAGCGGAAGCGAGATGTATAAAGCACTTCTTGCAGATGTTGAGCCTATTCTGTTTGAGAATAGCGTTAACGCTGAAACAGCCTTGAAGGAGAACAGAATATCAATGTTTTACTTTATTCCGGAGGATTACATGGCTAACGGAAATGTTCAGTCATATTCCTCGGGAGGGAGTTTTTTCAGCAGTAAGGGGAAAACCGGGTTTCTAAGAAAGCTGCTTGTGTCAAGCCTGCTCTTCGGAGCGGTTGACGAAGGTACGCAGGCAAGAATAGAAAATCCTCTCAATGTGACTGAATATGTGATGGAAGAGGGCAGATTTATTGAGAAGAATATTGTGCGGGAACTTGGTTATGTTGCCGTTCCCCTCGCTTTCGGCATGCTCCTTCTCATGTCAATTATGATGAGCTCGGGATATCTCCTGCAGGGTGTTGCAGAGGAAAAGGAGAACCGTGTTATTGAAGTAATACTTTCATCTATTGATCCTGACGAACTTCTCATGGGCAAACTTCTCGGACTCGGAACAGCAGGGCTCATACAGATGTTTGTGTGGGTAACTTTAGCCTGGGGAGCAGTGGCATATGTCTCTGCATTTGTATTTGCTGAACTTTCAGCCTTGGATATAAGGTTTTCATCCCTTGTAATTTCATTCGTTTTCTTTATTCTGGGATTTCTCCTCTTCGGAAGTCTTATGGCAGGAACAGGTTCATTGGGAAACAATCAGAAAGAGAGCCAGCAACTTTCAATGATATGGTCACTGTCTGCTGTGATTCCTATGTTTTTCATAATTCTTATAATTGACGAGCCCAACTCACTGCTTTCAAGAATACTGTCATATATTCCGCTGACATCCCCGATTACAATGATAACAAGGGTGGCGACAGGAAAGGTTCCGTGGTGGGAAATACCTCTTTCAATAATTGTGCTTACAGCAGCGATTTTCTTAAGCATTAAATTCTTCAGCAAGGTTTTCCGCGTAGGTCTTCTCATGTACGGGAAGAGGCCCGGGTTCCGAGATATCCTCAGAAGTTTGAGAAATGCGTGATTCATCTAAACTTAAATGTGCAGAAATAATAAGCCCAAGGGCTATCAGGGTCAATCTGAATTTAAGAGATAAATTCCTTGACACACAAATTATTAGCAAGTAACATACCGCTTTTTGGCCCAGTGGTGAAATTGGTAGACACGCTAGCTTCAGGAGCTAGTGGGCGCAAGCTCGTGGGGGTTCGAGTCCCTCCTGGGCCACCAGATTGACCTTTCCTGCTTGTCTTTGTTTTCAGTTTAATGTAGAGTGTCAGTATATGAAGAATGTTTATATCAAAATGCTTTTTGTTCTTTTATCGGCAATTTCCGCCGCACCCTCGCTTGCTGGTGGTCCCGAGGTTTCTCAGCTATCTTACAGAACCGAAGATTCCCGCATCCTGGTTTCCTTTATAACCATTAATGCTTTTCCGCCTGAAATTGAGCAGAGGCTTCAGAGCGGCCTTGAGGTTGAGTTTAGACACTTTGTTGAAATTATGAGCCCAAGATGGTACTGGTGGAACGCAAAACCACTGCGCAGGCAAATACAGACAAAAATTAAATATGACAATCTTACCAAGCAGTACACTTTTACGAAAATTGTGGATGGCGGGTTGATAGAATCTGAAACCACTTCTGTTTTTACTGACATTCAGAAATGGATGACATCATTTCAGGACATAAACCTGGGCCAGATTCAGGACCTTGGTGATGGCAGGTTTTTCATAAGAGCAAAAACAGATATTATGAAAAGAAATGTGTTTTTATTCATACCTTGGGACATTGATACCGGATGGAAAAAGATTCCCTTAATCCTTAAGTCGAATGAATGAGGGGAAGGGAAAATCTTTAATCAAGAACCACAGGATAGCTCTTGCCGTTCTCTTTTTCACGATAATCGCGCTTTCTGTATTAAGATATCTCATAAACCAATCTCAGAATTTCTCAATCGCTTTTATAAGCGATTATGTTGTTATTTTAACCTTGGGATTACTTATCCTTCTTCTTGTAATTGCTTTCTTGTTTATGTTGCTGAGGGATCTGGTAAAGCTTGCCATGGAAAGAAGGAAAGGAACTCTTGGCTCACGCTTCAAAACCAAACTCGTGATTGCTTTTCTCCTTATAGCTTTTGTGCCTTCTATGATTCTTTTCTGGACTGCTACCGACATAATTCTGGGTCAGGTTGACAGCTGGTTTAATCCACCTCTGGAAATTATTCTTGAAAGCTCTCTTGATATTGCTGATGAGTTTTACTCTATGATAGGGAACGAAACATTGCAGTTCTCGAAGCAGATCAGTCAACATGTGCAGAAAGGAAAATATCTAGACATGGATCGGGTGCATCTTCTGGGACAGGGACTCGAAAGCAGATTAAGGGAATATCATCTGGATATGCTTACAGTATATACCTCTGACGGGAAGCCACTCACTGTCCTAAATTCAGCATCGCTACCCTTTCTTGAATTTGATATTATATCCGATCGTGATCTTGAAAAAGTGCTAAAAGGCGAAGAGTTTTCCCGCTGGGATCTTTTGGGAGAAGGTCAGATGTTCAGGGCTGGAAACCCTATCAGGTCAACATTCAATAAGGATGTTGTAGGAGCAGTTGTTGTTGGAAGATATATTCCAGGCAACCTTGCAAAGAAAACCCATATTATCAAAGAGAATTTTGAAGCCTATGAACAGCTTAAAGTTCAGAAAAGAGATATTAAAACCATCTGGACAGGGACATACGGGCTGATTTATGTAGTGATTGTTTTTTCTGCTGTATGGCTGGGTTTATATCTCGCAAGAACAATTACTGTTCCTATTATGGCGCTTGCAGAAGCCACGAGACAGGTTTCAACGGGTAATCTTGATTATCAGGTTAATGCCAGTGCCGGAGATGAATTGGGACTGCTTATAAGCTCGTTTAACGAAATGACTAGCGATCTTAAGCATTCTAAACTGGCAATTGAGGAAGCAAACACCGATCTTCAGAGAACCAACGAAGAACTTGAGACCAGAAGAAGATATATTGAAGCTGTTCTCGAAAATATTCCGACCGGGGTTATAACGATTGATTCGAAAGGCAGGATAAGTTCACTTAACGGAGCTGTTCAGAGAATGCTGAAACTTGACAATAAGATACTCGGGGTTTCCTATAAGGATATTCTCCGTGAAAATAATATGCCGGAAATTGAAGCGATGGTATCAAAGCTTTTTGGCAGAATAGGAATATCTGTCAGTAGGGAGGTTAATGTTATTCTTGCAAAAAAACCGCTGAAGTTGTCCGTGAGTTTCAATTCACTTGTTGACGCAAAAGGAGTTTATCAGGGCCTCATTGTGGTTCTTGAGGATCTGAGCGAACTTAGCAAGGCCCAGAGGATTGCGGCCTGGAGGGAAGTGGCTAAAAAAATGGCCCATGAAATCAAAAACCCGCTGACCCCTATTCAGTTGTCAGCACAGAGAATCCTTAAAAAGTACGAAGGTTCTGAAGGTTCCTACAAAGATCTCCTTACGGAATGCGTTAATTCGATAATTGACGAAGTCAGCGCTCTGAAAAATCTTGTCGATGAATTTTCCCGTTTCGCGAAGTTGCCAACAGCCAAACCTGTTGAAATTAATATTCTGGAAATGATAGAATCCGCAATTGGATTGTATGAAGGCATGGGCGATACCTTAGAGATTAAGACATGTTTTTCTGATGATATTCCTGTGGTGAAGGCTGATCCCGAGCAATTAAAGAGGGTAATGGTCAATCTCATGGATAATGCAGTAGAATCTATGAAAGGGGAAGGGCGAATCACTGTTAAAGCTGAATACGATGTTTCCACACAGTCTGCCAGAATTAGTGTTGCAGACGAGGGTGAGGGAATTGACCCTGAAAACAGAGACAAGCTTTTTGTCCCGTATTTTTCCACAAAGAAAGAAGGTACAGGTTTGGGTCTCGCAATTGTGAGCAGGATCATCAGCGACCACAATGGAAGTATTTCTGTTGCTGACAATTCCCCTAAGGGGACAGTTGTATCATTTGAAATACCAGTTTAGGAGCAGTTCATGAAGAGGCGAATTCTTGTTGTTGATGACGAAAAGGGAGTTAGAACCTCCCTCACGGGAATTCTTGAGGATGAAGGATATATTGTCGCTTCGGTTGAAAGTGGTGAAAAATGCCTGGAAGCGGTGAAAAAGAACAACTATCACGCTGTTTTTCTGGATGTATGGATGCCGGGGATGAGCGGATTGGAAACGCTTGAAGCATTGTTCGCCAATACAGGTTACCAGGGTGCGGTAATAATGATCTCGGGTCACAGCACAATTGAGACCGCCGTAAAGGCAACCAGGCTTGGTGCGTTTGATTTTATTGAAAAACCTCTTTCACTGGAGAAAACCCTTCTTGTAGTTGAAAACGCGGTAAAACAGAAACAGCTTGAAGCAGAGAACCTTCAGCTCAGAAAACGGCTGACAGACAGCATCATTATAATAGGGGAGAGTCCGTTGATCGAGAGCCTTAAAAACGATATAGAAACGGCCGCCCCGTCGAACGGCAGAGTTCTTATTTACGGTGAAAACGGAACGGGAAAGGAACTGGTCGCAAGAACTATACACAGCAAAAGCTTGAGAAAGGACGAACCTTTTGTTGAACTAAACTGTGCTGCCATACCGGAGGAACTTATCGAAAGCGAGCTTTTCGGTCATGTAAAAGGCTCTTTTACGGGAGCCGTGAAAGACAAGAAGGGGAAGTTTGAGTTGGCGGACGGCGGAACCCTGTTTCTGGATGAAATCGGGGATATGAGTTTGAAAACACAGGCAAAGGTATTGAGAGTTCTTGAAG
>CAZDZC010000014.1:0-19895 GCA_964509835.1 uncultured Acidobacteriota bacterium | reverse complement strand
TATGAAGGTCGGGGGCAGTGAGATTATTAATGTGGATGTCAGGGTTATTGCCGCAACGAATAAGCATCTGGAAAATGAGATTGAATCAGGAAAATTCAGAGAGGACCTTTATTTCAGGCTCAATGTGATTCCTCTGTTGGTTCATCCCCTCAGGGAACGGAAAGATGATATTCCTCTGATAGCAGAATATTTCTGTGAAAGCCTCAGCAGGGAATACGGAAGAAAGCAGAAAAGATTCAGTCCTGAAGCGGTTGAAAAACTTCAGCAGTATCACTGGCCGGGAAATGTCAGGGAACTGCGGAATACGGTTGAAAGGCTTGTTATTATGGTTTCCAGTGATATTATTGAGACTGGGGACATAAACCTTCCGGTCATGAGGAGAACAGCGGAGCTTCAATACCCCGAATGTGATTCTCTTAAGGAGGCGAGAGAAGAATTTGAAAAAATGTTCATTATTAAAACATTAGAAGAAAATAATGGAAATATTATGAAAACAGCCCAGATCCTTCAGATAGAAAGAACAAGTCTTTACAGGAAAATGAAGGCGTACGGAATAAATAATGACTAATATTTGTCAGCTATTGACCAACAGCATTATCCGTGCTATCCTTCAAGCTTTTTAACTGTAAGCGGATAAATGGTTTTTATAAATCACACAACAAAACAGATGGCCGCGAAGATCGTGTATTTCGGTCCAGGTCTGAGTGGCAAAACAACAAATCTGAAGTATATTCACAGTAAAACATCCCCTGATTCAAGGGGGGAGATGGTAAGTCTTGAAACAGACAGTGACAGGACGCTGTTCTTTGACCTTCTTCCCATAGAGGTCGGCATTATCGGAGGATATAAAACAAGATTCCAGCTTTATACTGTTCCGGGGCAGGTTTTCTACGAAAGCACAAGAAGTATAGTCCTGAAAGGACTTGACGGAATAGTATTCGTTGCCGATTCACAGAAACCTATGTTGCAGGCGAATCTTGAAAGCCTTGAAAAATTAAAGGAAACACTGGAAGGTTTCGATATAGATATCGAAACCACACCAATGGTTATCCAATATAATAAAAGAGACCTGCCTGGAGTGCTGCCTATTGATGAGCTGAATAAAGTTCTCAATCCGCGTGAGCTTCCTTTTTTTGAGGCAGCAGCTGAAAAAGGAACAGGGGTTTTCGAGACCCTGAAAGGGATTACAAAACTCACACTTAAACAGATAAAGAAGGATATTGAGGAAAAGGCAGCGCAGAGAAAGAAGGTGAAGATATCCAAAGACAAGATTGCTAAGAAAAAAGACGAATTTTCTGACACGAAGCCTGGCATTGAAATCAAAGAAGAGAAGGCGCTGGATCCGGACATGAATCTTAAGCCAGGAAATATAAGTGTTGAGGTTGAAGAAGATGTGAAAACGAGAAATATTGAAAGTGAATTGTTGGAAATTGATCACAGTGAAATCTCATCCAAGATGATGGAAAATGTTGCCCCGCCTGAAGATAGTATTGAACCGGATTCCGTTGCAATGGAAAATGACGATGGTGAGGAAGTTATTCTTGATGAAGAGGTAATTGTTGAAGAGGAAGCCACAGAAATTGAAGCTGAAGCTCATGAAGATATTGATAATCTGTTGGACACGGATAACACTGAAACCGACTTCGATGAACTTGAAGGTTTTGATGAGCTTGAAATGGATATGACTGATGCAGGACCGGAGACGGAAATTGTTTTTGACCGTACTGATGAAGAAGAACTTGTAGAAACTAAGATTGATGTTAAGAGAGTTAAGGTAAAGTCACTCGATGTTGAGGATGTTTTCAAGAATCTTACGAAAAATTCGCTAGGAACTGTTCTTTCAAGAAAGAGAAAACCGGTTTCAAGACATATGCCCAAGATAGACCTTGGTTCT
Source organism: uncultured Acidobacteriota bacterium (assembly GCA_964509835.1). Taxonomy (GTDB): domain Bacteria; phylum Acidobacteriota; order CAZDZC01; family CAZDZC01; genus CAZDZC01. Next base: position 18,001 of record CAZDZC010000014.1, on the reverse strand, counting down.
GTCGGAGGTTCTACCACTTCGCTAAACCACCGGAAAACCATAAGGGAAAAAGCTGATATAGTTGCCCAGATGAGAGATTTCAGAGGGGTTTCAAGATTAAGGGTTCATTTGATTCTCGAAGGTGATGGTATTGAGGAAACGCTTCATGATGTAATGGATCTGAAGCTTGAAGAACTAAAGAATGTAAACGAATTAAACCTGAACCTCAATCTTGATATAAAATTGAAGAAATAGGATATTTTGATTTCCGACAAAAGGATACTGATGGGTTGCAGAATATTATTTGAGAGGTACATATGAAAGTATGCACTGATATTAATTTACCCGGACTGAAAATCTTCAGAAAGGGAAAAGTCAGAAATGTGTTTGATCTGGGATCCGAACTTCTTATTGTTGCTTCCGACAGAATTTCCGCGTTCGATTGTGTGCTGTCCCCGGGAATTCCTGACAAGGGAACGGTGCTGACTAGGCTGTCTCTTTTCTGGTTTGATATGTTCAGGGATCTGTTACCCAACCATATTATCACTGCTGATTCGGATATGTTTCCTGAAGAATTGAGCGCGTTTCGTGATGAACTTGAAGGAAGAAGCATACTTGCGAAAAAAGCAGAGCCTCTTCCGGTTGAGTGTGTTGTGAGAGGATATCTTGCCGGCTCAGGATTGAAGGATTATCTTAAAACAGGAACTGTTTGCGGCCATAAACTCCCGGACGGTCTCAGGGAGGCGGATAAGCTTCCGGAAGTGATATTCACGCCATCCACAAAAGCGGATGCCGGCCATGATGAGAATATTGATTTTGATGCTATGATAAATATCATTGGCAGAGAAAATGCTTTGAAACTCAGGGAATTATCAGTAAAGCTCTACTCTGATGCGTCAGAGTACGCTGATTCCAAAGGTATAATTATCGCAGATACCAAGTTTGAGTTTGGAATTTACAACGGGGAAACAATTCTGATAGATGAAATATTCACGCCAGACTCATCAAGGTTCTGGCCTAAAGAAACTTACAGTTCGGGTTCTTCCCCCAAGAGTTATGACAAGCAGTTTGTAAGAGACTATCTGGAAGAGTTGGGCTGGGACAAAAAACCGCCTGCTCCGTTACTGCCGGAACACATAATAACGAAAACCAGAGAGAAATATTTAGAGGCACTATATCTTCTCACCAGCGAGAGGCTTTGATTGCATCTATAAGTATTTAAAAAGGATAATGAGATGAAAATAGTTAAAATCTATCTGATTCCGTTAGTGTTTCTTTCTACCGCGCTTTGTCTCTACGGAGGTATTTCAGCCCCCGATTTTATATCTGAAATAACTGTTCCGTCGGGAGAGAGCCGTATTGTCAGGCATGGACTGGCGACTGAGGATTTTCTTGTGCAGATTGTGTACCGAGATGGACAGAATCCCGAGTGGTCGAGTCTGAACAGATCTCTGGGGATATGGTATGAAATAAAAGATGACAGTGTTTTAGAGATATTCAACCGCGATATTTCCGGTGGGAAGGATCTGGATTTCAGAATTATGATTTGGGCGATTGATATGGATCCAGCTGCTTTCGACGGAGCTTTTGAAATAGAACATGGTCAGGGCGAGGACGAGGATATTGAGTTTGAGAGAGTGCCATTGGTCTCCAGTCTTTTTAAAAGCCAGGCGGTCGCAATTCTTGAGAGCGAAGGATGGAAATATGAGATTCTGCCTGCTGCTGCTGAGGAGGATGAAGTTATCGGAAACAGGGTAATTATGCAGATTCCGAAACATAATGAAAAAGTTGTAAAGCCTGACACAATAGTTAAACTAATACTTGAGGTAGGCAGAGCTAACCGTATTATAAAAATGGAAATTCCTGAAGAAATCAGCGGGGTTTGCAATCTGTCCGGTAAGATCAAGGGTGAATCAAGGTTTGTGAAAGAAGTGGTTCTTTTCGGAGAAAAGGACAAGTCCGTTCCGCTTAAAAGCGCTGAAGTAATGAATGATGGTAGGTTCGACTTCGGAGAGATTCAGGCTGGTAAATACAGACTTAAAGTTGTCCCCAAAGGGGGAAAACTACTAAAAGTAACTCCTGGAGTAAGAAAGATTGAATGCACTGGAACCGAGCTCGATGAAGTAGAATTCTTTATTGCTGGCGAGCTTTAGTTGTTCGCAGGTTCTTCGGAAATTCTTTTAACGAAAATCTCTTCAGCTATGACTGAATCAATCGCAAGCAGTGTTTCATCAATCTGGATCACATACGAGGGCTTTTTCTGATGGAGTTTGATCTTTTTTCCAGGGATCAGCCCAAGAGAACTTAATTTATCCAGTTTGTTATGTGAATCCGGCGCCATAAAGAAAATAGTTCCTTCGCTTCCGATATTCATTCTTGAAACAGGCACTATCAGAGGTTTAACCTCAATCCTGAATTTTTCGCAGCACTCACCCCTGGGGATTTTCTTCCCGTGAAGACATATCCGGGGATGGCCTAGAAATGTGCATATGCTTTCGGTAACATTGGGGTTAAGTATGTGTTCAAATCCGCACGCTGTTGCTTCAATGTCTTTTTCCGACAGGTCAAAAACCTCGCTGAGAAGCACTTCGGCAAGGCGGTGCCTTCTTATTATCTGTTTGGCCGCTTCCGACCCCTTTTTACTAAGTTTCACTGTTGTTTTTTCAAGAATCACATATTTTTCTTTTAAAAGGTTGCCGAATGTTTCTGTGAACCCGTCCTTGATTTTGCTGGTTTCAGAAAGAAATTTATAACTGTCCTCATTGTTTTCTGCCATCAACCATAGTTCTTCAAGAATTTCCTCTTCATTATGGTTTATCATTTTTCTTTCTCCCGATGTTTTTGAAAAAATTGACTATCAAAGATTCATAAGGGAACTGATATCCGCAGTTCGGACAGCATTTCAGCCTGCATGATTTGTTAAGCGGACACGATTTGCAGGCTTCAAGTTCGGAACTGAACAATTGCCCGCATAAGGGGCATTTTATCTGTTTATCTTTACTCTCCATACCCAGACCATTTCAAAACCAAATTGACAAGCCCACCGATTAAAAGGGCAAAAGGAAAAATAAACAGAGCAATATAAAAAGCAACTTTCACTCCCTGCTCTTTTATGATCATGAAAAAATTCGCGATACAAGGGATAAAAAGAGTAATTGTCACCATGCTCACAATAACCTGCGAATCATTAAGCATTCCGTTTTTCTGAAGCTGAAAAAGACCTGCTGCACCGAAATCTCTTCTTAGAAAACCTATAAGAAAAGCATCAGTGCTTTCAGCCGGAAGAGAAAGCCAATTCTGAACCACCGGTGCAAGCATATCTCTCAATATTAATATCCCTCCTGTTTTATCGGCAAGAAAAAGAACAAATGTTCCTGCTATGAAAAGAGGGACTGCCTCTTTAAGATACCATTCAATTCTCCCAAGGGTCTTGACTGTCAAATTATAAATTTTAGGGATCCTGAATGGCGGGAGCTCAAGGATGAAATCGGATGGGCTTCCCGGAAGGATTCTCGCTGCCGAGTATCCTGTAATTATCAGAACACCTGCTACTATTAAAAGCCATATCAGAATTGCGCTGAAAGATACACTTCCCAGCATCGCCAGAATTACTCCCAGCTGAGCTGAGCATGGTACGCCCAGAGCAAGCAGCAATATGACCAGCAGCCGTTCCTTTCTGCTCTCCATTATCCTGCTGGTCAGGGTTGCCATTGTGTCGCAACCGAGTCCAAGTATCATCGGCAGGACAGCCTTTCCATTAAGCCCCATCATCTTAAATATTCTGTTTGACATAACGGCAAGCCTGGGTAGATACCCTGTGTCTTCCAAAATTCCGAATGCAATAAAAAATGTTCCGACTATCGGAAGAACAATCGCCAGGGAGTACGATAGCGCCATGGTTAGTAATCCGAATTCGCCTACAAGCATATCAAAGAAGAATCCTTCACCGAGAAAAAGAGATGCTGTTTTTTTGGTAAAAGGTATAAGAATTTCACCGAAAAGTTTTGTTTCAAGAATATCCACAAGAAATCCTGCTCCGAAAACCCCGACGAACTGATATACCAGGTAAAGTACTCCAATAAGAAAAATAAGGCCGTAGAATCTGTGCATTGAAACCCTGGCAAGAAATCCCGCCAAACCTGATGATGAGATGGACAAACTGTCTTTTGAATAAACAAGGGACATTATTTTCTCTGCATGCCTTGATTTCTCCAGATTAACTGAATAGCCGACAGAACCTTCATAGCCGTTAATAAGCTCTTTTCTAAAAGAAAGAATTTTATCTATTTTAGATTTGGGGATTCTGCTGTGGATCCAGTTTTTAAGACTTTCATCTCCGGCCATAATCATGAGCGAAAGAGAACGCTTTGAAATACCGCTTGAAGGAATGAGGGGCTCTGTTTTTCTTATAAATGCTTCAATATGTTCGTCATATTCCAATGGATGGATGGGAACATTCATCTGCATTATTGATTGTTTGAGAAGGGGAAGCCCTTGTCTTGTGGTGGCAGTAGTTGGTATGACTGGCACTTGGAGTATTCTGGAAAGTTCTTCCACATTTATTGAAATCCCTCTGCTGACAGCTTCATCCATCATGTTAAGGCAAAGAATGAAAGGGATATTCATTTCAATAAGCTGCAGAGAAATTGTAAGAGCGCGGTTCAGATTTTTAGCGTCCGCGACCTGGATCACAGCGTCATATTTTTCATTTAGAAGCAAATCTCTTGTAACCTGCTCATCCTCGGACATAGGCAGAAGATTATTTATACCGGGAGAATCAACAACGATTGCAGGGATATTATTTATAACTGTGTTACCTGTGCTTACTTCCACGGTTGTTCCGGGATAATTTGAAACAGTTACATATCTTCCTGTCAGGTAGCCGAAAATAACGCTTTTGCCCACATTCGGATTTCCTATAAGGAGAACCTTTAATAAGGCATGTTTTCTTCCTCCCCTGTGGCGTTTTCTCATTTGCCCTCTTTCTTAAAACATTCACTGCAATGACCGTTTATTTTAAGGCTGTGGGTCACAGGCTTGAAATCAAGTTTTTTGCAGATCTCATTCTGCAGGTTTTCTATTTCTCTGTTTTCAAATTCAATAATTTTTCCGCATATTAAGCATACAAGATGATCATGGTGAGTGTGCCCGTAAACATGTTCGTAAAGAGACCTATCCCCCGAAATGACAAGCTTGCTGACAAGATCTGAATCCACCAGATGTTCAAGAGTCCTGTAAACAGAAGCTCTTGAGACTGATTTCTGTTTGCGTTTCATTTTCAGATAAAGTTCATCAGCACTGAAATGGCTGTGTATATTAAATACTTCTTCGGCGATTATCTGTCTTGCTTCTGTTATCCGAAGACCTTTCGCCTTAATATATTCTATAAATCTTTCTGTTTCTTTTTGCATAATATTATATTGAGATTCAATATCAATAAGAAGGCATTTTACACATCGCTGCTTGATATGTCAATACCAAAATAAATAATATTCCGTTTCCATTGCAGGGATGGTTTCTGTATAATGAGAACCTTGATGGAGTTGTTTTTTTGAAAAGGACTTTTATTGCTGTGGATATTAGTGAAGAGCTAAAATCAGAGCTCAGGGCAGTTCAGAATGAACTCCGGAAATTCAGGCTTCCGGCTTCATGGGTTAATCCGGATGGTATTCATATGACTCTGAAATTTCTAGGTAATACGGACAATGGCATAATTCCAGAAATATGTTCTTCATTGCATTCTGTTTGTTCCCACCTCAGAGGATTTTCCGGATTATGTTCCGGACTGGGTGTGTTTCCGGGAGTAAAATCTCCAAGGGTGATATGGGCTGGCATTGATTTTTCCGGCTCTGAACTTGGAAATCTTCAGTCTGAAATTGAACATTCTATGGAAATGCACGGGTTCCGGATTGAAAATAAAAAATTCTTTCCACATCTGACACTGGGAAGGGTCAAAGGGAACGGGGATTTCTCTGAGCTTGGTGATTTCCTCAAATCAAATACCGACAGGAAGTTCGGGAAAATCAACATTGTTAAATTGATTCTTTACGAAAGCATTCTAAGTAAGAGCGGTGCAAGTTATAATCCGATTGCGGACTTTCTAATTGGAGATAATTATTGAGATGATGGTGACCCTCCTTAAGAGATTAAAATTCATATTGTTTCCGTTGGCGGTTTTTTCTTTTGCCGCTTCGGTTTCATGCATTTATTCCGGTATTGACAAGGAAATTCCTGTGAACTTCAGGTTCAGTATCAACGAAATAACTTCTGTCCGGTTGCCGGGGACAATCCTGCTGCCGCTCAGGATATTCAGGGACAATATTATTGCGGTTCAGGAAAATATTCTTTATGTGTTCAGTACAAATGATATGTCAAAAGTATGGGAATATGATATGGGTGAAAAGATAACCGGATACTGCCTGACAGAAAATGAGATGTTGGCTGTAACCTCCGGTGAATTCTCTCTTTCTGTTTTTGATATTGCAAGAAAAAAGAAGGTTGAGGGATTCAATCTCAGATCGGAACCGCTTTTTGAACCAATTTCAGATGCGGGCAGGCTGTTTGTTTTTTTGAAGAATGGGGATTTTTTTGTGGACGGATCATATTTTACTATTCCTGTCCGTGTTTCAACATTGCCCTCAATAAATAAGAATTATATTTATTTTGCTTCGAATGATTCTCTTATACTTTTTGATATTGAATCACTGGAAATTCGATGGACAAAAGTGTTATCAGGCAATATCTCATCCTCTGTTTATTTTTACGAAGACAGACTTTTCTGCGGAACAGATGATAATTATTTTATGTCTGCTTCTGCAAAAAATGGACAGCTAAAATGGAAGCTTCTGACCGGAGGATATAGTGAATCAAGCCCAATTGTCATTGCGGACAGACTTTATGCATGTTCCTATGATTCCATCTTGTACTGTCTTGATCCAGTAAAAGGGAGAAGGATATGGAATTCAGATACAGCGGGAAGATGTGACACTCCACCTTCAGGCTACGGTAATTTTGTTATTATGAAGCCTTATACTTCCCACAGTTTGAAACTTTTTTCGATTGCATCCGGAGAAATGGAGACAGAGTACACCCTTGAGGATGAAGACGATTTTTTTACTGTTCCGGCTGTTGTCAGCGGAGAAAAGTTTTTTGCCGCCACATACAACGGCAGGATTATTTCGTTTGAGCTTTTGGTGGAAAAGTGTGAAACTGCTTCTGACGATTTGAATGAGGAAAGGGAGCATGCCAAGGATAAAGGGGAAAAGAAAACCTATTCATTTGAATAGGGGAATGGACTTCAATCGGAAGCAGGATGATTAATGCATATTGATGATAGCTTTTCCTCCAGTTCCGTAATATTTATCAAAGTGTTCATGCAGGGTCCTTCAGGTCTTTTATTTGCGATTCCGAACACAGGCAGATGAACAGCGGTATCCTGTATCCCGCTCAGGAGGTCTCTTTCACAGGCGATTCCCAATACTGCAGCAGGTTTCATTTCAAATATCTTCCTCCTTGCTGCTTCTCCTCCGCTGACTACAGATGTAACACAGCCATAGCTTTCTGAGATCTTTATAATGTTTTCCCTTACTGATTTTTCAAGACATCTTGGGAGAAGTATGAGCAGTTCGTTACCTTTGATTTTCAGTTTTTCAGCAGCGTTAATGGAATTACTCACTTTAATGAATGAACTTCCTAGCCTGTCCCTGGAAATGCCGAATATTTTTGACCATTTGAGCGCACCATCCAGTACATAGCGATACAAAACAAATCCTGCAGCATTCCTGAATGGAAGCCTTAAACCTGTGCCCATTGATGTTATCACTAGAAGCGAAAAGACTATACTGAAACCCAAAATGACAGCAAAAAAAATAAAAAAGGTATTGTGCAAAAAACCTCCGAACTGCTCAAACCTTGGCATGACCATAAACCAGGTAACTGCTATCAGAAGAATATAAAATATACATGTCAGAGAAGCGAAAAAAACAAAAACCCCTTTGCCTTCATTGTATTCTGCTCTGGAAGGATTTTCTTCGCTTCCGCTCCATCCGATCCATTCATCTCCCAGTTTACGGTTTTCAGACATGTCTGCGGGCTCCTGCGGCTATTTTCAGGATTTCAAGCAGTGAATATGGAACTTCCGGTGTTCCTATGGTTGTCAGCCATCTTCTTTTTCCGTGATGATCAGAGCCTCCGCTCATCAGAAGAGACTTATCATGACAGATATCTTCAAATGCCGCAACCTGTTCCGGGTTATGTTTAGGATGATACACTTCCAACCCGTCCACTCCACATTCAATAACCTTTTCAATATGTTTGCCGGCACAGCCGAGGCCCGGGTGAGCCATAAAAGCAATCCCGTCTGCCTTGTGTATAATATCTATTATTTCATCTACGGGTGTGTCGTTTGTCATAACATAAGCGGGAGCTTCCTGGCCAAGATATTTTCTATAAGCTTCGCCGTAATCAGCAACATACCCCGCTTCCATAAGGAGATCCGCAAGATGCGGTCTGCCAAGAATTCCGCCAGTTGCTTTCTGTCTCGCTTTTTCAATACTTATTCTTATCCCCAGCATTCTCAAAATATTGATCATTTTTTCAGCCCTTTCAGCCCTTATTCTTCTGAATTCTGCAAGGAATGACTGAAGTTCTCTGTTTGACTCGTCTAGATAATAACCAAGCACATGTATATTGCACTGCTCACATACAGCACTGAATTCAACTCCGGGTATTACTTCAATCGAATATTTTTCTGACAGGGCAACTGCCTGTGCTTCAGGGAAAAGAGTGTCATGATCGGTGATACTTAAAGCTGAAAGTCCCTGTTCATATGCGATAGACGCAATCTTATCGGGAGAGTAATTTCCATCGGACAGCGAAGAATGAATGTGCAGATCAATTCTTTTCTTCTTTGTCATGTCCAACATTTTCTTCTCTTGTATTTTTTATGGAACATAGATGGCCGCACATGCTGCATTCATCTTTTTCAAATGCTTCACTTTTTCTTCGCATTGATCGGGCACGATCCCCGTCAATAGCATGTTTATACATTTTTTCCCAATCAAGTGCAGACCTCGCTCTTGACATTTTAAGATCCCAATCTAAAGCCCCGGGGATACCTTTTGCAATGTCCCCGGCGTGTGCCGCAATTCTGGCAGCAATAACACCTTCATGAACATCTTTCACATCGGGCAGTTTCAGATGTTCCGCAGGAGTTACATAACACAGGAAATCCGCTCCGGCAGCAGAAGCTATTGCACCGCCTATTGCTGAAGTAATGTGATCATAACCCGGGGCTATATCTGTTGGAATAGGCCCCAGCACATAAAAAGGAGCGCCGTCGCATATTGTTTTCTGTATCTGTATATTCGCCACAATCTGATCAAGAGGAACATGGCCCGGACCTTCGATCATAACTTGAACCCCTTTATTCCGAGCAATCCTCGCAAGTTTTCCCAGTATGACAAGCTCATGAATCTGTGCAGCATCCCCCGCGTCGGCTATTGCACCGGGCCTGAGTCCGTCCCCCATGCTCAGGGTTACATCATACTCGAACGCAATGTCAAGAATTGCTGAGAAATTTTCATAGAGAGGGTTTTCCTTTCTGTTGACAGACATCCATTTGGAAATAAAGGAACCTCCCCGGCTGACTATTCCTCCGAGACGCGGTTTCTGTCGGAGGATTTCCAACGCTTCCAGAGTAATGCCGCAATGAATTGTTATGTAGTCAACGCCATCTTCTGCCTGTTTTCTGATCGCCGAGATAATATCATCCGCAGATATATTACATCCGGGATTTGATTCAGATATTCCTGCCATAACCTGATAAACAGGAACTGTTCCTACCATCACCGGAGATTTTTCGATTATCAACCTGCGGTTGTCGTCAATTGAGCCCCCGGTGCTGAGATCCATTATGCTGTCGGTTCCTGCGTTAACGGCTGAATTGAGCTTGTTGATTTCTTCAGCAATGTCGCAATGCAGTGGTGATGTCCCTATGTTGGCATTGACCTTTGTTCTCAATCCTTTGCCAATGCCCATGGGTGAAAAATCATGATTTGTGTTTTTGGGTATTACAACCCAGCCATTCGATATATATTCCAGCAATGTTGTCTCGGGAATATTTTCTGTGTGAGCAACATGTCTGATTTCGGGGGTGATTTCTCCGGAGCGGGCCCGGGACAGCTGTGTCATAATATTTGAATTTCCTTTTTATCGATATCAGTTTGCGTACTCAACGGCTCTTTTCTCCCTGATAACGACAACCTTGATTTTGCCTGGATACTCCAGTTCAGATTGGATCCTGTTGGAAATCTCCGAAGCCAGTAGCTGGACTTCATTGTCTGATACTTTATCCTCCATCGCAATTACACGGACTTCCCGTCCGGCTTGGATGGCATAACTGCTTGCAACACCGTTTACAGAATTTGCCACATGCTCAAGTTCCTCAATCCTGTGGACATAATCCGCAGCGCTTCTTCTTCTGGCGCCGGGTCTTGAACCGCTCACCGCATCCGCGGCAGCCACAAGAACAGGTATAATTGATGTGGCTTCAACATCCTCATGGTGAGAAGCTATCGCGTTAATTACAACTTCGTGCTCTCCGTATTTTTCGGCAATTCCTATTCCAATTTCGGGATGGGCTCCTTCGGTATCGCGGTCAATTGCTTTTCCGATATCGTGGAAAAATCCAGCCCGTTTTGCTAGTTTTATATCAAGTCCAAGTTCGGCAGCCATAGTGCCGGTGAGTTTGGCAACTTCAATGGAATGACGGAGGACATTCTGCCCGTAACTTGTCCTGAACTGAAGCCTGCCCATAAGTCTCATGAGATCTTTATGGACATTTTTCAGCTTCACTTCCTCGATAGCCTTGATTCCGGCTTTTTCAATTTTTCTGTTTATCTCAATTTCGCCTTCTTTTAGCGCTTTTTTTATCCCTTCCGGACTGAATTTTCCGTTTTTTATAAGTTTATCCATCGCAAGGCGAGCTATTTCTCTTTTAACAGCATCAAAGGAAGAAAGAATTATTTTCTTCGGGGTTTCGTCAACGATGACCTTGACGCCTGCTTCTTTTTCAAAAGCTTTGATGTTTTTTCCGTCCTTGCCTATAATCCTTCCTTTAATATCATCGCTCGGAAGCTCAATCTCGTTGGTTGTAAGTTCCATGGTTTCTTCTGAAGCGAGCCTCAATATTGCCATGGCAATGATCTTTCTTGCTTCATCTTCTCCCTTGGCGCGGGCATCATCCTTGATTTCCTTTATCATCTGGGCGGCTTCGAATTTAACCTTGCTTCTCAGATTTGACATCAGAAGCCTTTTAGCTTCTTCCCTTGTAAATCCTGACATTTTCTGAAGCTTTGTTTCGTATTCTTCGGCCAGTTTATCCAGATGATTTATTTTATCATTAATCGCACTGCGTTTCCCTTCAAGATCTCTGATATTATTTTCATTTGCTTTCTTTTCTTTACGCAGGCTGTTTAATTCAACTTCTATATCTTTCTCCCGCCTGTCAAGAGAGTTTTCTTTTTCTTTCAGGGAAAGAAGTTTGTTCTGATGTTCCGCTTTTAATTTTTCAAGTTCTTCTTCGAGCTTTTCAAGTTTTGCGGCATACCCGGCAATTTTTTCGGCAGATTCAGCAGCTTTTGATTCGTCAACTTCCGGTACTATTTCCTCAAGATGTTTGTTGTCTGCGCCAAGGATTGATTTCAGAATCCATCCGGCAAGAAAACCCGTTATAGCAACAAGCGAAATGATAAGTGCAGTAGTAAAAGTAAAAGTCATTTTTATTCCCTTAATTTTAGTTTTTCAAAATTAAAAAAGGATTGTTCTTTGTTTCCTCTTGAATAGTTGTGGATTGTCCATGGCCTGGAAAAATCGTGGTACCCTCAGGAAGAACAAGAAGTTTTCTTTTTATCGAATCCATAAGTTCCTGATAGTTTCCGCCGGGGAGGTCAGTTCTTCCGATAGAACCGTAAAAAATAACATCTCCGGAAAAAAGAAACCCGTCAGTATATAGACAAATGCTCCCAGGAGAATGTCCAGGTGCATGTATTACACGGAAATTTATATTTTCGCTGAGCTTCAGGATGTCATTATCCTCAAGAAACAGATCGGGGAAAGGAGAATCAGGAACCTCTATGCCATAGGATATACCCTGGGAAGGAAGGACTTTAAGAAGAGGGAGTTCCATGGGATGGCAACAGAGCATTGCTCCTGTTTCCTGTTTAAAAAGGCTATTGTTGAAGGTATGGTCAAAATGGGCGTGAGTATTAACGATATATCTAATTTTTAGAGACTGCCTCTTGATACTGCTAAGAACAGACTCGCTTCCCGGTCCGGGGTCAATTATGATCGCTTCAGACGAATATTTGTCCGACAAAATATAAAGGTTGGTTCCAAAATCACCAACAGTTAAACATTCAATGTGTAACTGAGTGTCATAATCTGTCATGTTAGTTTCCATTTAAGATAGAGCGGCCTGTTTAAAAAAGCAATGCCCGCAAAAACCAACCATTATATACATGTTTTTCATCAATTACAATAAATTTATTGCAGAGAATTGTGTTGAAAAGCTCAATTGTAAGAAAATCAATAAGATAAAATTATTCATAACCAGCTTGACATTGTTATGAAATTATAGTAGAGTCCCTTTCGTTTTGCTAAAAACGGGTGATTCTGTATCCGTAACTGTGTAAATAAGAGGTTTTTGATATGAGCAGTACATTTTTCCCATCGGGGGACGGAGTGGATAAGAGGTGGTTTGTGATTGATGCGTCGGATCAGACCCTCGGCAGGCTTTCAGGCTATGTGGCAAGGGTTCTGATGGGTAAGCACAAACCGCAGTTTACGAGACATTCAGATGAGGGTGATTTTGTCGTTGTTCTCAATGCTGAAAAAGTCAGACTGACCGGTAATAAGCTTCAGGATAAGTTCTACAGGAATTATTCAGGCTATCCTGGGGGATTAAGGGAGTTGAGTGCCGGCGAAATGATAGCGAAATACCCTGACAGAATTATAAAAATTGCTGTTAAAGGCATGCTTCCCAAGAATAAACTTGGTGATAAAATGATAACGAAACTTAAAGTTTATGCAGGTTCTGAGCATCCACATACCGCTCAGCAACCGACGCAGATAGTAGTTGGTCAGAAAATATAGGAGGATTTAGGTGGCGTCCATTCAATACTACGGGACAGGAAGACGGAAGACATCCGTTGCAAGGGTTTATCTCAGACCCGGTAGAGGGGATATAAAAGTAAATGACAGAGGATTTGATATTTATTTTGAGAATGAACGGCTCAGATACAGAATAAAACATCCTCTCATGCTTACAAATACAGACAACAAATTTGATATCCTTATAAGGGTCAGCGGCGGAGGTAAAGCCGGCCAAGCTGACGCTGTAAGGCACGGAATCTCTAAAGCTCTTTTGGAATACAACGGTGAATTGAGAGAAAAGCTTAAAAGCGAAGGAATGTTGAGCCGCGATGCCAGAAGAAAAGAACGAAAAAAATACGGGCAAAAAGGTGCCAGAGCCAAATTCCAATTTTCAAAGAGGTAAGGAGTTTAACCGTGAGTACAATTGCTATGAAAGATCTTTTAGAATCCGGTGTCCACTTCGGTCACCAGACCAGGCGCTGGAACCCCAAGATGAAACCGTATATTTTCGGGGAGAGAAACGGGATTTATATTATCGACCTTCAAAAAACACAGAAGATGGCATTGGATGCTTGTTCATTTGTTTCGGAAAAGATTTCAGAAGGTGGCCAGATTCTTTTTATAGGAACAAAAAGGCAGGCACAGGATGCCATCACAAAGGAAGCGATAAGATGCGGAGCTCATTATATAAACTACAGATGGTTAGGGGGTACACTGACAAATTTCAAGACAATCAGAAATAGTGTTAATAAGCTCCTGGACATAGAAGAGAGAGATGAAAAAGGTGAACTTTCTATGCTTCCTTTGAAAGAAGCGATGGCTTTGAGAAGAGAAAAGGAAAAGCTCAACCGAGTTCACTGCGGAATAAGAAATATGAGCAAAGCTCCCGATGTTATTTATATTGTTGATGTAATCAGAGAGGATATAGCGGTTAAAGAGGCGAACACATTGGGTATTCCTGTAGTTGCCCTTATCGACACAAACTGCAATCCGGACAATATTGACTATATTATACCCGGAAATGATGATGCAATAAGGTCCATTCAGCTTTTTACTTCCGCAATCGCTGACGCTGTTATCACAGGAAAAGGGCTTGCTGCATCCAGAAAAGTTGAAATGCAGAAGAGTATGGTTCATGGAACTGAAGAACATGAAGACGATGAAGATGTTAACGAGGAAACTAACTGAAACCCAACATTGGGTTGGTTTATTGTAAGGGAGAACAGAGATGGAAATATCAGCATCTCTTGTAATGGAACTTAGAGAGCGCACCGGCGTTGGAATGATGAAATGCAAGTCAGCTCTTGAGAAAACTGATGGTGACCTTGAGAAGGCTGTTGTGCTTCTCAGGGAAGAGGGGTCTGCGTCAGCAGCCAAAAAATCTGGAAGAACTACTGCGGAAGGAGCTGTTGCTTCGTATATACATTCAGGCGGGAAGATCGGAGTTCTTGCAGAAGTGAATTGTGAAACTGATTTTGCTGCGAAGAACGCTGAGTTTCAGGAACTGGTTCGTAATATTTGTATGCAGATTGCCGCAGCGGATCCAAAGTATGTTACTAGGGATGAGGTTGATGCTGAACTTGTAGAAAAGGAGAAGGACATTTACCGCAAGCAGGGAGAAAAAGAGGGTAAACCTGCAAATGTTGTTGAGAAGATAGTTGAAGGTAGGTTGAGAAAATTCTACGCTGAAGTGTGTCTATATGAGCAACCTTTTGTCAAAGATAACGATATTACAATTGAAAAACTTATTCACACTAAAATTTCATCCATTGGTGAGAATATTAAAGTTCGCCGTTTTGTGAGGTATGAACTGGGCTCTTAAGCCTGATATTTTTTATGCTGTTCTATATGGGAAGAGCATGCATTCCGGATTAAAATACAATCGAATTCTTCTGAAATTGAGTGGTGAATCTCTTGCAAAAGAGGGAAGACAGGGCATAGACCCTGACCGGGCCAAATACATAGCAGCGGAGATCCGCTCTGTATATGATGAAGGCACTCAAATAGGTATTGTTGTTGGAGGAGGCAATATTTTTAGAGGGATAGCTGCAAGTGCTGCATGCATGGACAGGGTCGCTGCTGATCACATGGGTATGCTCGCAACTATAATTAATTCCATTGCGCTTCAGGACGCTCTCGAAAAAGCAGGAATTCCTACAAGAGTAGCAACCGCCATTGAGGTCAAGGATATTGCCGAGCCGTATATAAGAAGAAGAGCTCTAAGGCATTTTGAAAAAAACAGGATAGTAATTTTCGCAGGCGGTACGGGTAACCCTTTTTTCACTACCGATACCGCAGCATCGCTAAGAGCTGTTGAGATTAATGCTCAGATTCTTATAAAAGCTACTAAAGTGGATGGTATTTTCACTGATGATCCTGTCAAAAATCCCGCGGCAGAAAAAATAGACAGCATAGACTATATGTCTGTGCTTGAAAGAGGACTGGGTGTTATGGATAAAACAGCCATTTCTCTTTGTATGGAAAATAACCTTCCTATCATGATTCTCAATATGAATATAAGCGGAAGGATCAGGGATGCGGTTATTGGTGAAAAAGTAGGTTCTATTGTCAGGAGGAAATTATGATAGAAGAAATTTTGGATGATACTTTGGACAAAATGGATAAGACAATTGAGACTGTGAAGGAAGAATTCAAGGGAGTTCGTACCGGGAAAGCTTCTGTTTCCATGTTGGATGGAGTTCAGGTTGAGTATTACGGTACTATGACCCCTCTCAATCAATTGGCAACGCTTCTTACCCCTGACGCATCATTGATTACCGTCAAACCGTTTGATAAAACAATATCAAGTACTATTGAAAAAGCTATTCTGAAAGCAAATCTCGGCCTTAATCCTTCAAATGACGGCGAGATTATAAGAATCCCCGTTCCTGCCTTGAATGAAGAGCGGAGAAAATTGATGGTCAAGCACATAGCCGAAATAACTGAAAACGGTAAAACAGCGCTTCGTAACATTAGAAGGGATTCTAATGATAAATTGAAAGAGCTCGAAAAGAAGCACTCTATTTCAGAGGATCAACTGCATACCAGTCTGGACGAGGTTCAGGAAATCACTGACGATAAAATCAAAAAACTTGAGTCTCTTAAAGAATCTAAAGAAAAAGAGCTTATGACAATTTAGGAGACTTTTGTTTAAAAATCACCGCGTTCATGCAGTTGTGGTTGCCGGAGGTATGGGTAAGCGTTTTGGCGGGAGTATACCAAAACAGTTTTGCATGTTGAAAGGTTCTCCTGTAGTTGTGCATTCTGTGTCTAAATTTTTTAGAAATAAATTCGTTGACTACATTTATGTTTCAGTGGCATCTGAATATAAACAAATGTGTTCGGAACTTCTTAATCCTATTTCCGAGGATATAAAGCTTGTTGATGGCGGGAAAGAAAGACAGGATTCTGTGTTTAATGCTTTTTCCGCTATTAATAAGTTTGATAATTCGGATATTGTTCTTATCCATGATGCGGCAAGACCTTTTGTTACAGATGATATCATTTCGAGACTTCTCAAAAAGGTTCTTGAAGCCAACGCAGCAGTCCCTATGCTGAAATTAACAGACACAATCTGCAGAGTTCAGGATGGATATGTGTTGTCTTATGAAGACAGAGATGCTGTTCATTCACTGCAGACCCCTCAGGTTTTTCAGTTCGGTGTACTTGATAAATCTTTCAGAGACACAGCAGAAATGAATGTAAAGTTCACCGATGAATCGTCAATGGCAGTTACAGCAGGGTTTAAAGTTGCAGTTGTTGAGGGTTTTGCGGAGAATATTAAAATAACCGACAGGCAGGATTTGTTTACTGCTGAATTGATATTGGAGCGGAGATGTACCGGATAGGTCATGGGTTCGATATACACAGATTCTGTGACAACAGACCTCTTATGCTAGGCGGGGTTGACATTCCTTATGACAAAGGGCTTGAAGGTCATTCTGATGCAGATGTGCTTCTTCATGCTCTATGTAATGGGATTTTAGGGGCTTCAGGAAAAGGGGATATCGGGGATCATTTCCCTACAACTGACCCTGTATTTAAAAATATTCAAAGCTCTGTTCTTGTCAGGAAGACAATTGATATGATTACATCTGATTTCAGAATTGTTAATGTTGATTTCAGCATTATTGCCGAAGAACCGAAGCTTGGGAGCTATAAGACAATTATTAAGGCAAATGTGGCTGATTTATTAGGAGTAACCAGTAATATTATCAATATTAAAGCTGGAACGAATGAAAAAATGGATTCAATAGGTAATTGCAAGGCTATAGCTGTTTATTGCTCTGTTCTTTTGAAAAAATTATAATTTTCAAATAAAATAATGTTTTAAAACTAAATTTGCCTTGATTTTTAATTTTGATTGTGTTAGCTTATCTGATTTGTTGGCTGGCGTAGCTCAGCTGGTAGAGCAGATGATTTGTAATCATCAGGTCGGGGGTTCGACTCCCTTCGCCAGCTCCAGAGATATTGCGGGGAGATGCCAGAGCGGTCAAATGGAGCGGACTGTAAATCCGCCGGCGTAGCCTACGGAGGTTCAAATCCTTCTCTCCCCACCAGTTGATTTTGCGATTGATCGTTGATCAGTCGCTTGAAAGCGGGAATAGCTCAGTGGTAGAGCATTAGCCTTCCAAGCTGAGGGTCGCGGGTTCAAATCCCGTTTCCCGCTCTATTTTGATAAAGGCAGAGGCGGTATTGACCGCTTTTATGAAACTGCCCATGTAGCTCAGTCGGTAGAGCACTTCCTTGGTAAGGAAGAGGTCACCGGTTCGATTCCGGTCATGGGCTCCAATAAAGAAAGTGTATTTGGTTTTCACAAGGAGGAAAAAGTAAGATGGCGAAGGAAAAGTTTGATCGAAAGAAGCCGCAT
>CAZDZC010000013.1:10765-52544 GCA_964509835.1 uncultured Acidobacteriota bacterium | reverse complement strand
GTCCACACTGCTGTGTGATCATAACGCGCTGTCGAAGCACCCGTCGTTGTTGTCGCTGTCCAAATGTCCGTTGACGGGTTATACCTCCCTCCTGTGTTTAAATATGAACCACTATACCCCCCCCAGACAATCATCTCTGTCTCTGTCCATACTGCCGTGTGTGATTCTCGTGCTGTCGGTGCTCCTGTCGTTGTCGTCGCTGTCCAACTGTCCGTTGACGGGTTATAACGCCCTCCGGTGTATAAATACGAACCATTATATCCCCCCCAGACAATCATCTCCGTCCCTGTCCATACTACTGTGTGGGCGTAACGGGGGTCTGGTGGCGCTGGTGTTGATCTCCATTCCTCCTCGCATCCAGCCATCGGCTGGAACTCGCCGGTTATGACAGGAAGGGTGTAGATGTAATTTGTGCTTTCAAATGTTTTTGAACCGGTTTCAGCAATCTGATTATTATCTGCAACTTCTTTGAACCATTCGTCAAACGACTTTTTCGCGATAAACAGGCTTTCTGTTTCCATCTCACCTGTGAGCTGCTCTCCTTCGATAACGGTCGGAATTCCTTTTAACCGTTCAATCAAATAACCTTCTTCTGTTTCTTTGAACGCGCCTTTGTGTGATGCGTTCATCAGTGCATCATACTTCTGTTTGAAGGTTTCCGGCTCCAGTTCTATTGCTTTTTGTTCGTTTTGCTCAAGGCTTTTCAGGTCTTCTGTTTTGTCTTCGCTTTCTGTTTTAAAGATAGTCTTCTCATATACAACGCCATCCTGTTCGAAGATTTCCCAGTCTGCCGTGTTTTCGGATAAAGACCATATCTCTTCCGCTTTTTCTCTTGTTTCTTTATGAAGGTTATTGTCAGAGGAATATCTGTTCCGCACGAGTTTTTCTGCCAGGGTTTGCCTTGCCAGTGTCTCGGCTATCAGGGCGGGGTCGTTGTTCAGGCTGTCAAACAGTGTTTGAAGAACCTCGGGGCTTTTTGTATATTTCGCCATTCTGTCCATTTCGCCCTGAAGCCGCTCTGGGGTGATGTTGTCTCCCCAGACTTGTTCAAGAAGTGAAGAACAGGCAAGATATTTGTCAACCTTCGCTTTTAATATCTCATCGGTAATTGTTTCTTCAAAAGGTTTTATGGCTGTCTGCGGTGATGTCCTCTGCGTGTAGGCAGACCTCTGTCCGTGATAGACCTTTTCTATCGCCCTCTGCGCTTCAATCCTCTCCTGATATGTTATTTGTTGAAATTCATCTCTATAAAACCCACTGAAAGACTGAACGGATGAATTAATCTGAAAATTCAGAACAATAATGCAAATCAGGAAGAGAAATCTTTTATTTACTAAATCCATGCTTAACCTCCGCCTCATGGGCATACCCCCAATGAACAGTTATCTGTTGACACCGGTCGTTCTATATTCGTACTCGAATCTCCGTAGGAACCTTCACAGGTTCCGTTGTTGCCTGCTATCAGATAATAATAGTTGCTGCTGTCAATCAAAACTCCTGAATCTGCAAGTGTTAAATCACCTGAGATGTCCCCGCTGCAGGCTTCAGGATTGCGTCTTGTGTTATGGTCATAAACTCCTGTCTGAAGGCTCGCGATTGTCCCTCTATATAAATTGTAGTGGGTGGCGTTCTCTGCCGCACCGTGGCTGATAATGAAGTCCTCCCCGCTTTTTGCTGCTGCTGCGCCAGCTTCTGATTCACCGTTTGACACCTCTCCGACAGGAAGCACTTCACAGGCATCACCTGTTCCGTTTGAATTAGAATCCTCCTGCCCGGGATTATAAGTTATCGGGCAGTTATCGCAGGCGTCGCCGACTCCGTCCCCGTCCGCATCTTCCTGGTTGTAGTTGTAAACCGACGGGCAGTTGTCGCAGACATCTCCCATGTAGTCTATATCCATATCCTCCTGCAACGGATTAACAGTAAACTCGCAATTATCGCACGCATCCGGCACGCCATCTATATCGGAGTCTATTCTGTCATCCCCTCCGGGGCAGACATCGCATATATCACCTGCTCCGTCAGAATCACTGTCCTCCTGTCCGGTGTTTGCATAAAATCTGCAGTTGTCACAGTCATCACCGATATCGTCATGGTCAATATCCTTCTGAAGCGGATTAGATATAACAGAACAATTATCCACATCCCCGCAGACACTGTCACCGTCAATATCATTCAGGGGATCATCCGGGCATGCATCGCAGACATTACCCATACCATCAGAATCATTGTCCTCCTGGCCTGGATTAGAGACTGATGGACAATTATCAACTGCTCCGCAAACACCGTCTGAATCTGCATCATTACTGCTGTCATCGGGGCAGATATCGCAAGTATCTCCTATTCCGTCAGAATCAGCATCCTCCTGACCGGGATTTGAGATCGACAGGCAATTGTCAACAGAATCGCCAATACCGTCACCATCGTTGTCTCCATCAACGCTGAAACTCCAGCATTCAGACCAGGATGATGCGCCGCAAATGCTGACAGAACGGACCCTCCAGAAATATGTACTTCCCTCTGTCAATCCAGTAATAAGTTGTGAAGTACCTGTTATATTCCCTGAAGCAAAGACAGTTCCAGCACAAGAGATATCTGAAACTTCGTAGTCGTAAGAATTGGCAATGTCAGCGAGTGACCAGGAAATTGCTGCTGATAGCGTTCCAGGAGGATATATGATTCCATTTGCAGGGGATTGTTTCAACGGGACTTCAGCCAAGCCGAAACTGTAAATTCCTCCTGTGTCTAAATATAAATCATTATACCCCCCCCATACAATCATCTCAGCCCCTGTCCAAACTGCTGTGTTAGAACGACGCGCTGTCGGGGCACCTGTCGTTGTTGTTGCAACCCAACTGTCCGTTGACGGGTTATATCGTCCACCGGTGTTGTAGTAATTAGATGAACCATCATACATATAGCCCCCCCAGACAATCATCTCAGTCCCTGCCCAAACTGCCGTGTGATAACAACGCGATGACGGAGCGCCTGTCGTTGTTGTAGCTGTCCAACTGTCTGCTGACGGGTTATACCGCCCTCCGGTGTTGAAATTCGAAAGATTTCTTCCTCCCCAGACAATCATCTCCGTCCCTGTCCATACTGCTGTATGCAAATAACGCGTTGACGGAGCGTCCGTCGTTGTTGTAGCTGTCCAACTGTCCGTTGATGGATTGTATCGTCCTCCAGTGTTTAAGTATGAACCATTATATCCGCCCCAGACAATCATCTCTGTTTCTGTCCATACTGCTGTGTGATTATAACGCGCTGTAGGTGCACCTGTCGTTGTTGTAGCTGTCCAACTGTCTGTTGTCGTATTATACCGCCAACCAGTGTTGAGGGATGAACCATTCCACCCCCCCCAGACAATCATCTCTGTCCCTGTCCACACTGCTGTATGATAACAACGCGATGACGGGGCGGGTGTTGGTCTCCATTCTTCCTCACATCCTTCCATCGGTTGGAACTCACCGGTTATGACTGGCAGGGTGTATGAGTGATTTGTGCTTTCCAATGTTTTTAAACCGGTTTCGGCAATCTGATTATTATCTGCGACTTCCAGGAACCATTCATCAAACGGTTTTTTCACGATAAACAGGCTTTCTGTTTCCATCTCGCCTGTGAGCTGCTCTCCCTTGATAATTGACGGTGTTCCTTTTAATCGTTCAATTACATAACCTTCTTCTGTTTCTCTGAACGCGCCTTTGTGAGACGCGTTTGTAAGTGCATCATACTTCTGTTTGAAGGTTTCCGGCTCGAGTTCTATTGCATTTTGTTCTTCTTCATTTAGTTCTGCAGTTTCTTTAATTTCTGTCTTATCTGCGCTTTCTGATTTAAAGATAGTCTTCCCATAGACAATGCCTTCCCGTTCATAGATTTCCCAGTCTGCTGTATTTTCTGATAAAGACCATATTTTTTCTGCTTTCTCTCTTGTCTCTTTATGAAGAATGGCATCGGAAGAATACCTGCTCCGTGCGAGTTTTTCTGCGAGGGTTTGCCGGGCAAGTGTCTCGGCTATCAGAATGGGGTCATTGTTCAGGCTGTCAAACAATTTTTGAAGGACTTCGGGACTTTTTGTGTATTTCGCCATTCTGTCCATTTCGCCCTGTAATCTTTCAGGCGTACTATTGTCTCCCCAGATTTGTTCAAGAAGTGAAGAACAGGCAAGATATTTGTCAACCTTTGCTTTTAATATCTCTTCAGTTATTGTTTCCTCAAAGGGTGTTATTGCTGTCTGGGGAGAGGTTCTTTGTGTATAGGCAGACCTCTGCTCATGATAGACTTTTTCTATCGCCCTCTGCGCATCGATTCGTTGCTGGTATGTTATCGAAGCGCCGGAGTTGCAGTAATCCACACATGCTATAACGGTAAGGAGAACAGAAATGGCAAAAATTTTACCTATCGTTTTAAAATCCATTATTTCCTCCTTAAGTATTTCGTTTTATTTTCAAGAATACTCTTAAAAAATGTATTGGCAATTATTTTAACATAAATTTGTCAATTTAAAAGAACTTTTCATTTCGGACGGAATAACCGCGCTGCTAATATTTGGTCAGCTTAAGGATTGATTTTTGCGTTCAGACCGGATTGCAAATCCTTCTGACGCGTGATTTAATATATTTATGAATATGAACCATAATAATCAGCCACAGGGTATTTCATCTCCATGAAACGGGTGCTGATAATCGGATGCTGCGGTGCGGGGAAATCAACCCTCGCGAAAAAATTAGGGGAAATAACAGGGCTGCCTGTTGTTCATCTGGATTACCATTTCTGGCGACCCGGATGGGTTCAGACCCCGGATGATGAATGGCCGGCCGTTATTGATGGACTTCTGAAAGGTGAAAACTGGATTATGGACGGCAACTTCGCCGGTTCGCTCGCTGTGAGGCTTGAGGGGGCGGATACGGTCATCTATCTTGATTTTAAGCGATATATCTGTGTCTGGCGGTGCCTGAAAAGATTTCTATTGTGGAGAGGCACTCAAAGACCGGACCTCGGGCCGGGATGTCCGGAAAAGATGGATTGGAAATTTCTGTTATGGGTATGGAATTTCCGCAGGGATATAAAACCGGAAGTGGAAAAAATATTGTCGCAAAGCTCTGTTCACGCAACTGTTATAACGCTTCGATCGGACAGGGAA
This sequence comes from uncultured Acidobacteriota bacterium, assembly GCA_964509835.1. Classification (GTDB taxonomy): domain Bacteria; phylum Acidobacteriota; order CAZDZC01; family CAZDZC01; genus CAZDZC01. The sequence goes on along the minus strand of CAZDZC010000013.1, from coordinate 47,404 downwards.
GTCCTTGAATTTTCAAAACGGGTCAAAGCTGAACAAATTCACCCGTAGAGAAAAGAAAGCAGGAATTATTTTCTTTTATTTCTCAACTCTGCGGCGTGGGAAAGTTCGATTTTCTCACGGTGCCGGTTTGCATCTTCAAAAGTTTTAAACTTGAACAGCCCTTTGGGATATTTAACCGGATTAAGCTTGCGGGCAAAAGCCCAGAATTCTGCCACTCTTTTGTAATACGCGTCATCGGGATGAAAGCACCATAATGCTTTTTCGGCTTTCTCAAAGGTTTTGTATTTATAAATCGGCAATCAATCACCCACATTCTTAATCAGCGCGGAGAGAAACGCCGCGTCGGTTTTATCTTTCTCGCGCAAGGTATTTTTTTTCATTTCATACAGGCTTTTCGGCGTTGCAATCTTTATTTTTACCCCATCATATTCAACAACCTCTTGCTCAATATCATCGTAGGAAAACGCTTCTCCAATGCAGGTGAGCAGATCAATACAAAATTCATCAGATGGGCCATAGCGAATAACTGAATAGTTTCGGAGATCTTCAAAGGTTATCTCATCAATTGACTTATCATTGTAAATCGAATTTAAGGCGTCTCTAAGATTTGCAATATTTGACCGGTCACACTTGATGAACAGGTCAATATCCTGGGTTAATCTCTCATAACCATGGATCACCATAGCCACACCGCCAATAAGAATATAATCAACATCACATTCGTTGAGTGCTTTGAAAACTCTGAGAAATTCATGAAAAAGGTTGTTCATTTTTGCATTCCGAAACATTGTTCATTTTAACCCTCGTCAGAGTATTTATCAAGCATAAATGGCACAATTCCAGGCCTTTTTAATTCACTTGCTGAGCAGGCCTTGTCAAATTGCCAAATTATCCGGTTCCTCTTGACATGTTAACCCGCAGGCTCTAAAATTAAAGGTGTTTGTAAGGATACGAATGATAAGTATTCTTTATTGTTGACAAATTACTGTGTGTAACAGTTTCAGGGGATAAAATGTCGATCGCCGGAATGTTCGCTTCCACCAAGGGCCGGGAGTTCGCCGGGATTTCAGTGATATCAGTAGCGCTGATGATAATCGTAAGCCTTTTCTCTTACAGCCATGACGACCCGACATGGTTTTTCAGCAGCGATTCATCAAAACCTGCTGCTGATAATGCTGTGGGAATACTCGGTGCATTCATTTCCAAAGCCCTTTTCCAGATCCTGGGAATCACGGCGTGGGTTGTCCCGCTGATAATGCTTGTCCTCGGATTGAGCTTCATACTAAACAAAGCCCTGGAACATTTTTTCACAAGGATTTTCGGTTTTACCGTCATGGTTGTCTCGTTGGCAGCTTTTGCCAGTATAACCGGATGGAAATCTGCCTATCTCGGACCCGACATTGATGCCGGAGGAGTGACAGGAAAAATCGTTTCAGGATACCTCCAGAAAAATCTCAATACGGTTGGCGCGCTGATTGTTATTATCACGGTGATTTTGCTCTCCGTGGTAATCACATCCAAATTCTCGTTCTATCAGCTTTTTGCCCATTTAAGAGAACTGACGGCGGGGCTTTTCCAGAAGATAAGGACCCGTTTTTTCAGGGCAGTCGAACAGCGACGGAAGAAGGAGATGAAGGAAAAGGTCATAAAGAAGCACGCAGAGAAGGTCATAGAGGATAAGAGAGAGAAGGTAAAAGAGAAGGGAATGGAAACTGCCGAGCAATCAGAAAAACCTTCTGAAATACAGCCTCATTTTGAGTTTGAAACACATTCCGGGAAATACAGCCTTCCTCCTGGAACACTGCTGGATGCCGCGCATGATAAGCATACCTACGACGAGGCCCGCCTTATGGAAAAGTCCAGACTGCTGACGGCCAAATTCAGCGAATTCGGGATAGGCGGAGCCGTTGAGCAGATTCATCCCGGCCCTGTTGTAACAACATTCGAGTTCAAACCCGATGCCGGGGTCAAATACAGTCGGCTGACCGGCCTTGCGGATGACCTCTGCCTCGCGCTGAAAGCTGAATCCATCAGAATAGACAGGATTTCCGGCAAATCCACCGTCGGGATAGAAGTCCCGAATGACGCGAGGGACACGATAACCTTAAGTCAGATAATTGAAAGCGAACCCTTCACCGGCTCCAAATCAAAACTGACGCTGGCGCTCGGAACATTCATTCAGGGAGAGCCATTTGTCGCAGATCTCGCGAAGATGCCCCATCTTCTCGTCGCCGGAGCGACAGGAACAGGCAAAAGCGTGGCGGTTAACGCGATGATCACGAGCATCCTTTACAAAGCAAAACCGGACGAGGTTAAATTCATCTTCATTGATCCGAAAAGGCTTGAACTCGGGTTGTATGACGGAATCCCTCACCTGCTCACTCCTGTTGTCGTTGATCCCAAAACTGCGTCCAATGTCCTCAAATGGGCGACAAGGGAGATGGAGGAGCGCTATAAAACTGTTGCTTCGCTCGGCGTCAGGAATATAGAGCAGTTCAATATTTCGGTCATCACCCAGAAGGATCAGATAATCGAAAGGCTTAAAGAAATGAATAACGGCCGCGGATCAGAAGACGAGATTAAGCCGCTGCCCTACATCGTCATTGTGATTGATGAGCTTGCGGATCTTATGATGGTCGCGTCGAAGGATGTTGAGGAGTCCATCACGAGGCTTGCCCAGATGGCGCGCGCGGTGGGCATCCATCTTATCCTCGCCACCCAGCGGCCTTCGGTGGATGTCATAACAGGAGTCATAAAGGCAAACTTCCCCGCGAGAATTTCCTTCAGGGTCTCCTCAAAAACCGACTCTCGAACCATACTTGACTGCAATGGAGCGGAAAGACTTCTCGGGATGGGTGACATGCTCTTCCTTCCTCCGGGCAGTTCAAGGCTGAAAAGGATCCACGGTCCGTTAATCACTGAAGTGGAGGTGGCACGGATAGTTAATTACCTGAAACGGCAGGGGGAGCCTGAATACAACGACAGCGTTCTGAAACAGCCGGGACAGGATGGCCCGGACCATGAAGGCGAAGGCGGGGAAAACGACGATGAACTCTATGACAAAGCTGCGCGGCTTGTAGTGAAATCGGGCAGAGCCTCCATCTCGAACCTTCAGAGACGCTTCAGCATCGGCTACAACCGAGCGGCAAAGCTCATTGATCTGATGGAATCTGACGGGCTTGTCGGCGCTGCTGACGGCAGCAAACCCCGAAAACTCCTTGTCCCGAAAGACTATTTCGATTCCACCGATGACAGCCTGTGACCGTCATCTCATTCACCTTTCACTAGGCTCCAACCTCGGGGACAGAAAAGCCGCTATTCTCAAAGCTGTGAGCATTCTCTCTCTATCAAGAATTGAGAACATCATCGTCTCTTCAATTTATGAAACAGAACCATTCGGGGTAAAAGCCCAGCCTCGATTTCTGAACTGTGTTCTGAAGGCAGAGACAACGCTCGGACCGGAAGAACTTCTCGCCCTGTGCAAGTCAGCAGAGAAGCAGATCGGAAGAACAGGAACGGAAAGATGGGGGCCGCGGGAGATTGATGCCGACATTCTTCTTCATGGCGAAACGGTTTGTGATGCACCCGGACTAAGTATCCCTCATCCTGAAATGCATAGAAGAAGGTTCGTCCTTGTCCCCTTATGCGAGATAACCCCAAAGATAATGCATCCTGTTTTAAAGTGTTCAGCGGCCGTTCTGCTTCAGAAATGCGAAGACTGTTCCGAAGTCATACGATATGAGTACTGAGCGGAAGTTCAATGCGCTGGCCCTGAGTTCTGTTAGAACAGAGCTGAAAGAGAAGGGTTCGAGATTTATCTCTACAGCGGCAAATGCGGTTTCAGTAGAATCAGTTGCGAATTTTGTGGGTTCGATAAAGGCTGAATTTCATGACGCGACACACAACTGCTACGCCTATTTTCTGGCATCAGGCGAATTCAGGGCTGTTGACGACGGAGAGCCGTCCGGTTCAGCAGGAAAGCCAATCCTTGCGGCAATTGAAGGGGCTGGCCTGAGAAACTCTGCCATTGTTGTTACAAGGTATTTCGGGGGGACAAAACTCGGAGTCGGAGGGCTTATAAGAGCTTACGGAGGAGCTGCGAGGCAGTGCATCCAAAAGGCCGGGATTGTGGAATGCTTTCCCACCGTGACAATTTCCATTGTGTTCAGCTATCCCTTTCTCGGGGAAATTGAATCCGTCCTGTCATCATACAACGCTGAAAAAATCTCTTCGGAGTTCGGCGAGAAAATCTCCTTCCTGTTGACCGTAAAAGAGGAGTATGAGGAAAAACTAAGGCAGAAGCTGACGGACAGCACCGGAGGCAGGATAACAATCGTCCCGGGGGATGCTCTGGAACATGACCATTGATTCCAGATCAGAGGGGTAGTGCCATAAAAAACATTCACTTCACATCGCGATTGACTTCCAGCACATGGAACGCGCTGACTTCGCTTCCGTCAGGCATGTTCACCGGATTGTCAATAGTCGTTATTATCTCCTCTTCGGTTATCAGCTCGGGGTCATATTTTATAAGGACACGGTGTTCCTGAACAAAGGTAGTCACAGAGACAATACCGTCAAGTTTGCCGAGCATCTCATTCAGGAAGTTCGCTGTGCCGCGGCATCTGACTCCTTCGATTATCATTTCGACCTTTATCGTTTCACCAGTTGGCGTGGCGAATGTCTTTTCGGTGGAGGGCAATTCCCATTTGTCCGCTATCATAATAGCTCCGGCAAAAAGAAGAGCAGTCAGCGGTGCTAGAATAACAGATGGTATTTTCATTTTCCGCCTCCGATCCTCAAGGTGAGAGCGTCAGGAACGGGGCATTCTCTGATGCAGTCCTGGCAGTTGGAACACTCGGGGCTGTGCACTGTTGTCCGCTCCGATACCGTTATCCCCCATTCACAGGCTTTATCGCACAGTTTGCAGTTGGTACAGGTTTGAGTGTTCCTGGTCACTGACACCAACCCGAATTTCCCGAACGGAGCAAGGCTTGCTGCAAGAGGGCAGAGGTATCTGCAGAAAAACAGCGGGATGAACAAGCTTACAAGCAAAATAATAACAGTGAAAGGGATCCCGAACCGTTCTATCCCGTGGCCTGTTCCTGCCGTAAAAATTACATAATATGGATCGAAGTCGCGGAAGTACAGCTCTGCGTATTTATATGTCACAGCAAGCACAGCGATCACGACAATATATTTCAGCGATTTCATATAAATGTCAGCTCTGCGCGGCATCCTCCATTTCCATCCCATTTTCCGGGACAGCATCCCCGTCCATTCAAAAACTGCTCCGAGAGGACAGATATGGCTGCAGAAGACCCTTTTGAAGAGAATGGTCATTATGATCACTGCGATCATTATCGAAATGTTTATGGTAGAAAGGCTGCACAGGGATCCGGTATTGCGGAGCCACGGTATAAGGGTTTCAAATCCCCCGAACGGGCAGTATTTCTCAATTGTCGCTCCTCTGACCCCTGTCAGCATCCGGTGCATTACCCATACGGTCGCAATCAGATACGCAAGCTGGGAAAGAACTCTCCCGTGTTTTGTCCATTTATTGAATGATTTCATCTTATCTCCGTTTTAACAGATGAACGAATCCACCCCAGATATTTCTCCGATCCTCCGGCAACCGGCAGGGCTATTATTTCAGGGACATCGTAGCTGTGGAGTTCGATAATCCTGCTCTTTACTGCCTCAAGGTTCTGAGATACCGTCTTGATCATCATCAGGTATTCCCTGTCGTTATGAACCCTTCCTTCCCACCGGTAGAAAGAATTAATGCTAGGAAGTATTTGTACGCAGGCGGCAAGTTTTTCCTCTGTGAGTGCCGAAGCGATCGCTTCAGCCTCCGTTTCAGCGGAGGCGGTGCAGAAAATAACAACATAGTCGGAAGAATCAGAATTCATTTTTAATCCCGATAAAAGACGAAATTATAACACTGAATTCCGCTGAAGACCAATTTTTGTAAATTGCGTTAAGTTTCACTAGAAACGGCAATATTGCACTTGAGCAGAGTTGTTCTATCTGCCCGTTACAGCACACAAAACCACTGTCTTTAACAGTTTCTGTTAAAAACTGTGTTGAAGAACGGGTTTCTGACGAATTTAAGAGTTTGCCTGACAAGAAGTTACCGCGCTTTGCACATGATAATGTGCACACAGGAACCCATGAGAAATGATATTTCATAAACCTATGAAACCCTTCAATTTAGGAACATCAGAGCTAAATCCCTTTGAGAAAGCAGCTGCTTTATGGCTCTCACCGAGGCCGTCAGGCATGATAAGTCTTTTGATTCCCAGCATAAATCCCATTTTATCTCTGCTGAATTTCTCAAAGTCCATACTTGAGACAAGATCAAGTATCCCGACCGACATCAGAAAATTCCCCTGTCCGGTGTAACCGGCAGTTTCAAAACCGCACTTCACTGCTTCCCTTTCAAGAAAAGAGAAGTTGACAGATGCCGTTATATCCGCCGTCCCCGGGGCGGAAAGACAGTCCGGTGACACTGTATGGCCCTTGAATCCTCTGACTGTTCCGCCTTCCCTTATCAGGGACTCCTCACTCTCTCCATAGTCGAACAACAAAAGAAATCCTCGGTTCATCAGTTCCGAAGCCTCCTTCAGCCAGACGGCAGCATCACCGGAAAACTCGATTTCCTGCTCCGGAGCCAGAACAGGCAGGCGAGCTGTGAAAGCTTTATCAGGTTCCGCCAAGACTTCTGTGAAACCATCCGCTGAAATCCCGACACATATTTCCATAACCCCTTCTTCCGTTCCTCTGAACCTGCGGAACGGGAGAGCATCAATGAATTCGTTCCCCAAGATAACCCCGTTCAAAGTTTCGTGTTCCCGGAAAAGTTCCTCCCAGCTTGACCATGTGACATTATCTGCACATGAAGAAAGGTTTTTTTTCTGAAGCGATTTCAGGGCGGGGCTTATTTCCACCATTATGTAATTCATGCTGCAGCCGCTCCCTGAAAGCCTCTCCAGGATCTGAAGGGCAAGTTTTCCGCTTCCCCCTCCCATTTCAATAATAGTGAAGGTATCGTTCTCAATCAGCCCGCGAAATTCCATCATCTGTTTTATCTGTTCTGCAACCGCGTACCCGAAAGCGGGGGATATTTCAGGCGAGGTATAGAAATCCGGAGCCACCCCGCTGTCCAGACAAGTGTAGTATCCATATTCAGGGTGATAAAGGGCTGTCTCCATGAAGTCGCGAAAGGACATCGGGCCTTTATCCTCAATGCGCTTTCTTATCAACTGATTAATTCCGCCCGCAGCATTCTTCAAAATTCACTGATCCTTACATTAAATCTTCACCCGGGAACGATGCCGTGCTATAATTCGCGCGGCAGCAGGAAAATGAGCATATCAGACCTGAAACAAAAAATAAACAATCTTCCCTCCGGGCCCGGGGTGTATCTGTTTATGGACGGGAAAGGCCATATTATTTATGTGGGAAAAGCCAAATCCCTGAAAGACCGCGTAAAAAGCTACACGGGAAGAAGCAGAGAAAGGGGCCCGAGAATTGACAGGCTCCGGAGCGACGCAATGGATATCCAGTATATTGTCACTTCAGGCGAAATGGAGGCGCTGGGGCTTGAGAACAACCTTATAAAGGAACACCGGCCGAAATACAATGTTCTGCTAAGGGATGACAAGACATTTCCGTATATTCTTATCACAACGGGCGATCCGTTTCCGAGGGCATATATAGTCAGAAAGGTTAAAAGGGACAATCACAGCTATTTCGGCCCGATTATTCCGGGGGGAAGAGCGCGGCATCTTCTCAGGATTCTGAACGAGAGCTTCAATCTGAGGCAGTGCAGAGGCGGCATTGAAGGGAAAAGCGCCAGATCCTGCCTTTATTTTCAGATGGGTAAATGCAGAGGCCCTTGCTCGGGATTTATAACGAAAACAGATTACCGTGCTTCTGTGAAAGACGCGGTTGATTTTTTGAGGGGAAAGGGTGACGAACTGGCGCATGATCTTGAGAAACGCATGGGAAAAGCGGCCATTGCCGAGGATTTTGAGACTGCCGCTTATTACCGTGACCTGATCCATTCTGTCAGTGCGGTATCGCCTTTCATCCAGAGGGTTGCTTCTTCGCGAAAGGAAAATGTTGATGTGCTGGGTGTTTTCATAAAAAACGGGCGGGCTGCTTGCCAGCTTTTTATTTTAAGAAACGGTGAGATCAGGGATCAGAAGAGGTTTTTCTCAGAAGGCGTTTTGACAGGTTCAAGGCTTGAGGTTCTAAGGAGCGCCGTGGTCCATTATTACCGTGAAAGCGGGGGTATCCCCCACACGATTGTGCTGCAGGAACTTCCTGATGACAGCGAAATCATTCTCAAATGTCTTTCGAATATAAGGGGGAAAAGAGTAAGGTTCGCAGTCCCTGAAAGGGGGGACATGATGAAGCTGCTAAGGTTGGCAACGCAGAACGCTGAACACGCCCTATCCCAGCAGGACGAATCAGAAAAGGAAACTGATTTTGGAATCCTCGGTATTCCGGGATGCCCGCACAGAATTGACGCGTTTGATATTTCGACCATTCAGGGAAGCGACACCGTCGCGTCAATGGTTGTCTGGATAAACGGCTCCTTCAGAAAGGAAAATTTCAGGAAATTTACGATAAAAGGGCTTGAGAGCGTTGATGACCCCGCCTCGATAGCCCAGGCGGTGGAAAGAAGATACAGCAGGGTGAAAAGCGAAGGGCTGGAATTGCCTGATCTTATCCTCATAGACGGCGGAATAACCCAGGTAAACGCGGCTTCCTGCGTGCTGAAGAAGATTGGTTTCAGTGAAATAAAAGTTGTAGGCCTTGCAAAAAAAGAGGAGCTGATTTTTTTCCCTGAAACAAAAGAGCCTCTCAGGCTGGACAGGGATTCCCCTGCGCTGAAGGTTCTTCAGAAGATAAGGGACGAGGCTCACAGGTTTGCGGTTGAATTTCACCGGAAAAAGCGTTCGAGGAGGATGCTGTCCTCAGAACTTGAAAACATCCGAGGCATCGGAAAAACAACTGCCGGAAGACTGCTTAAAACATTCGGCAGCATAAAAAAAATTGTTGAAGCTGACGAAAAAACCCTCGCCCGGCTGACCAACAGAATAACAGCAAGAAATATAAGGGAATATTTCAGCAGATAGGCATCTTCCTGCTTCTTCCGCGGAAATCCACCGGAATCTGAGTGCTTCAGCGGCTCAGGCTCACTCTTCCGTTTTTTCCGATTTAAGACGGTCAACCATCAGGTTCGTCATGCTGTGAGCAAACCCTGAAGTATCATCAGGTTTTGAGCCTTCAAGAAGAAGCGCCTGCCCGTAAAGAAGGTTTATGTAATCCTTCAGAAGAGGGCTGTCTTTATCTTTTTCAAAAAGACTGTTCATCCCTTCGAAAAGGCAGTGATCGGGATTGATCTCTAAAATTCTTTTATTTTCGGGAACTTCCTGTCCCATTGCCCTCATGATCTTTTCCATCTGGGGGTCAAGGCTGTTCTCATCGCCGACAAGACAGCACGGAGAGTCTTTGAGCCTTCCGGACAGTCGCACTTCCCTGACGCGACCCTTGAGTTGCTCTCTGACCGTGTCCATCAGTTTACGAAACTTCTTACCGGCCCGTTTTTTCTCCTCTTTTTCTTCCTTGTCGAGTTCCACTTCACCCTTGGAAACAGACCGGAATTTCTTCCCCTTATACTCAAAGTTTGAGAAAATGATGTCATCCACTTCGTCCGTCATAATGAGAACATTGAACCCTTTGGCCCTGTAGGCCTCAAGATAAGGAGATTTTCGTGCTTCCCCGGCAGACGAGCTGACTATGAAATAAATCTCGTTCTGCCCTTCCTTCATCGTTTCTACATATTCGGGGATGGTGATGTATTTATCCTCATCTGAGACGGTTGACCGGAACAGAAGCAGGTCGGCAACCTCCTCCTTCTTTGTGAAGTCGAAATACGCCCCTTCCTTCAGAACGGAGCCAAACTCTGTGTAGATAGATACATATTTTTCCATATCATTTTTTCTGATATCTTCAAGGGTCTGAAGAACTTTTTTTGTTATGCTGTTCCGTATTTTCTCAATCTGTCTGTTTTTCTGAAGAATCTCGCGGGAAACATTGAGGGGTAGATCGTTGGAATCAACAAGCCCTTTCACGAATCTCAGATAGTTGGGAATAAGCTCCGTGCAGTTGTCCATTATCCTGACCCTCTTGACATAAAGAGTCGGGCCGGATTCAGCTTCTCTGTTGAACATGTCAAAAGGTTTTTTGGACGGGATGAACAACAGCGCGGTGAATTCTGAAGTTCCTTCGGCCCGATAATGGATAATTTCCGACGGACCGGTGAAATCACGGGAAATATGTTTATAAAACTCCTCATATTCCTTCTGACCGATGTCGGACTTGTTTCTGAGCCAGAGAGCCTTCATCGAATTAAGGGTCTGATCTTCAACCGTCTTTATCTTCTCCCCTTTTTTGATGGAGCTTTCTTTTTCCTTTTCAACTTCCATAACGATCGGATGTTCGATGAAATCAGAGTATTTTCTGACAATATCCCTGATTTCCCAATCATCAAGAAAGTTCCTGTCCTCCTCCTTAAGGTGCAGGATGACATCCGTTCCCTTGGTCTGCTTCATCACTTCTTCAATTGTGAATGTGCCGTCCGCGGTGGATTCCCATCTGACACCTTTTTCAGGCGAACTGCCCGCCCTGCGCGACAGAACGGTGATCTTATCCGCGACCATGAATGCGGAATAGAAACCTACTCCAAACTGCCCTATCATTTCAGGCGCTTCCTTCGTATCTTTATTTTTAAGAGCTTCTAGAAACTGCCTGGTTCCCGAATGGGCGATAGTCCCCAGCTCGCTGATTGCGGTCTCCCTGTCAAGCCCGATACCGTTGTCGCTGACCGTAATCGTGCGTTTGTCCCTGTCCGGTGAAATCCTGATCTTCCAATCACTTTCCCCTTCAAGGACAGCGCTGTTCGATAAGGATTCATATCGGGCTTTATCAATCGCGTCCGACGCGTTGGATATAAGTTCTCTGAGAAAAATCTCCTTATTCGAATAAAGAGAATGGATCATGAGATCAAGAAGCTCTTTTGTCTCCGCTTTGAAATTGATTTTTGTTGCTGTCATGACTTGTTCTCCTTGTTTTTTGTGTTCTCCGGTATCTGAAGGCTTTCTTTTTTACCGCAAACAGCGGTGATTGTCAATATCGCCAAACTATCCGGCATTCGCGGCACAGATTATTGAAGGATTCATTCCGTTATGTTATATTCAGCTTCTTTTTCAAATGGAGACTTTAAATGAAAAAATCTTTTCTGGTAATTCTGATAATGACATCAATAATCTTGCTTCCGGGGTGCGAAACCCGAAATCACGGAAAACCTAACATTCTGCTTGTTACCTGTTCTTCGCTCAGGCATGATCATCTCGCCCCGTACGGATATGTCCTTCTTGAAACGCCGCAGATTTCCTCGCTGGCGCAGGATGGAACATTGTTTGAAAAAGCCTATGTGCCCTCCCCTGTAATCCTTCCTTCGCAGGTTTCAATTATGACCGGCAGGTATCCTCATGCCCACGGAGTCAGAAGCAACCTTGGAAGCTACAACAGCAACGGAACCCTCGCCGAAGCATTTAAGAAAAAAGGATATAAGACATCGGGATTTGTAAGCGCATCTTTGCTGGGGGCGCAATCAGGCATAAACAGAGGATTCGATTTCTTTGAAGATTCTTTTATCAAGGGAATGCCTGCCCTTTATGAACCCTTCAACGAAAGAATCGCCGCGTACACTACAAACAAAGCCGTGAAATGGCTCAAGGAAAACAGCAGCCCCTTTTTTATGTGGGTCCATTATTTTGATGCCAGCGAGGAATACTTCCCGCCGATGGATCTCCTGCCGCTGGGCCGGGACCCTTATGACGGGGAGGTCGCTTTCATAGATCAGGAATTCGGAAGGCTGACGGCAACCCTGAAGGAAAAAGGAATCTATGACAATACAATTATTGTTTTCACATCGGATTCAGGTGACCCGCTGGATCAGCACGGCGAGCCTTTCCAGGGCCTTTTCCTTCATGATTCATCGCTGAGGGTTCCGCTGATAATCAAACAGAAATCATCAGATAAAATGAAAGTTGACAGAGCAGCAAACCCTGTCAGCACATTGGACATTTATCCAACCCTGATGGAACTGGCTGGCATTGACTATGAAAAAGCCGACGGGGTCAGCATAAAACCCCTGCTTGAGGCAAGCGGAACAACGGCGGAACGCGCGCTTTACTTTGAGAATTTTCAACCGGAAAAGGCATACGGATGGAAGGCTGTACACGGGGTTCTTAAAAACAACTGGAAATATTTTTCGCTTGGCCCAGGAATGCTGTTCGATCATAATAAAGACCCGAGAGAAAACAACAATCTTGCTTCCTCCGAACCAGCGCGTCTGGAAGAAATGAAAAAATACCTTGACGAATTCCTGTCAACAAACAATGTCACGGAAAAAACTCCCCTGGATGTCACCGGTTTTTACAGGATTGCAGTGGACAGAGAAAAAACCGCCTTCACTCCGAGTAGTGATTTAACTGCCGATGAAATGTCGCTTTTCGCCGGAAAAATAAGGTCTGCACGCAGAAAAATGATCAACGGGGATACAAATGAAGCGCTCAGGATTTTTGAGGAACTGAATACCGAAGACCCGAATAATCCAACCGTTCTTTACTATCTTTCCGTTATGTCATTCACCATGAACTTTATGGACAGGTCTTTTGACATCCTTAACGAAGCGCTTTCCATTGACGACCAGAATTTTGTCACATGGACAAATCTGGGTTCCTATTATCTGATGAAGGAAGACTCCCGAAAAGCGCTGGCGTGTTTCTCCGCGTCGCAGATACTCAAACCTGAATGTCATCTTGCATATTACAATTTAGCCGGTGTCCATTTCCAACTCAATGATATGGCTGAAGCTGAAAAGAACCTGCTGAAAGCGATTGAGCTGAACGAAAAGGACAGCAACAGCCACTTCAAACTTGCCCGTGTCCACGAGAAAAACGGCAACAAGGGAAAAGCTCTTGAACATTACATTCTTGCCAAGGACTACTGGACGGGCGGCGAAGCGTTTCTGGACACGGTTAACGCGCGGATTGCGACGATGGACAAAGCGGTTGGAAAGGAGAAAAAATGATAATTAAAATTCTTGAAGAGCTCGTTTCGATAAATTCCCCTTCAGGCTTCACAGACAGGGTGATAGAGCATATCTGCAAAAAAATAAAACAGAAAGGTATCATAAAAAAAGTCACCAATAAGGGCGCGCTTCTTGTTTCAACAGTAAAGGACCCGGAGCTAGTCGTTTCGGGACACATTGATACGCTCGGCGGGATGGTGTCCGCTCTGAACAGCGACGGAACGCTTTCACTGACACAGATAGGCGGATGGCCCGTGACTTCATTTGAAGGCGAATATGTGTCAGTACACACTTCTAACAATAAAGAATACCGGGGAACATTCATTCTGAAAAATCCGGCAGTACATGTCAATAAAGAAGTAGGCTCCTCCAAAAGAGAAATGAGCGGAATGTGCGTCAGGCTTGACGCAGAGGTTTCGTCGGTTGAAGACCTGGAAAAGCTGTCCATAGGGATAGGCGACTTCGTTTTTTTTGATCCCAGATTTGAACATACCGCGACAGGATTCATAAAATCCCGTTTCATGGATGACAAGGCCTGCTCCGCGGTTATGCTGGACATCATCCTGAATCACAGCAGGGAACTTAAGAACAAGAGCGTCGGGTTCTATTTCTCAAACTTTGAAGAGGTCGGCCATGGCGCAACCTCCGGTATCCCTGCGTCAGCGAAAGAGCTTCTTGTGGCGGACATGGGAGTGGTCGGAGACGGCGTCGCGGGTGACGAGTTTCATGTCTCAATTTGCGCCAAAGACAGCTCGGGCCCATACAATTATGAAATGAGGAAAAAGCTGGTTTCCCTGGCGAAAAAGAACAGGATCCCATACAAGGTTGATGTCTTCCCGTTCTACGGTTCTGACGGATCAGCAGCCCTTCACGCGGGTTACGACCTCAGGGTCGCGCTGATAGGGCCAGGTGTTTCAGCATCACACGGAGTGGAAAGAACCCATATAAAAGGGATCCAGGCGACAAAAAAACTAATCCTTGCGTATATCAAAGCAAGCTGAATAAAAACTTACGGCTCTCGCGATTTACGCGTTATCCGCGCTGCGTTTCACGGACTATTTCCCGATAATCGGTTTGATTTCCTTCAGGATATTTTCGTTGAGTTTACGGGCCACATTCCGCCAGTCTCTGCTTGAACCCACTCCATCGTCTTTGCTTAACAAGGATGTGCTATCCTTGCCGGAAAGTTCGTAATGGATGTCCATTGAACAGGCCCCGGCCCCGAAACCGACAATCATTCGCGCGGCAGTGCTGCCGGAATTATATTTAAGGATTTTTGTTTCGAGAAGATAGGTGTTATCACCGGGTTTGTAATCGGATTTGTTTTCAATCAATTGAGCCTGATATCCGCCTCGTTTTGTGAGGATCTTTATCAGATCATTCTCCCAGTACTGCCCTATATCATTACGCGCCTCTGCGTCACGGGGAGAAAGGTCGGAAGTAATGTTACAGTCCGTCAGGACATAAATAACCACATCACTTTCCGCAGCGTAAACTGTTGTAAAAGCCGACACGCATGAAACAAGAACCAGAAACGCCATCAGAACCATTTTTTTCATAACAAACTCCTTTGTTTTTATCAAAAATCCCGTTCGACATCAGAAAATTCAGCAACTTCACCAATTAATCAAAACCCGAGCATCAACTCCTATCAAGTAATATTATCACAATCAAATAACAGAAAAAAGACCTGATGTTCAGCTCTTTGTAATCAAAAAACAGGCAAAACTCCTCTGATTAAGCGAAAGATGCATCTGTTTAATCTTCACGCATTTTACCGGTAACTCGAAAAAGCTATAACAATTGCGACAGAAATGTCCTTGCGGGAACAGCTATCGGGCCTTGCTGTCCGGCAAAGCAGTCCGCATCCACATAGTTGGCATCAATGACAATTTGAAACGCGAACGGGGCTTTAGTCTGTTCCTGATAATACCTGAGCGCTTTGCTGACGGCCCCGTCATGCTGTTTGACTTCAGCAAGAAACCACGGCTTGCCGTCCTTTATAACAACGAAATCAGTTTCCCGCTGCTCTTTATCTCTTAGATACGACAACTGAAAATTCCCAAACCCCAGATCTGTCCACCCCTCAACAGCCTTGAGAAGATGGCAGCCGACAAATGTTTCCGCCCTGTCCCCGGCATCTGCAATTTCAGACCAGTCCCTCATATACCATTTCGGTTCCTTGCGCAGGGACCTTGATATGTTCTTGAACCATGGTTTTACAAGAAAGCCAAAGTGAAGGCTGCTCATCACATTAATCCAACGACGGATTGTATCAACTGATACACGGACATCTTTTGCAAGGTTGGCGTAAACGAGCTGGCGGGATGAACGAATCGCAAGAAGCTTGATAAGAATTTCAAGCTGATCGATTTGCTGAATCTGGGTCAAGCTTCTGACATCTTCCCGGAGAAGCTGTTCAGTGCGAAGCGACTGCCAGCGTCTGCTGAATCGAAGATCCCGTTTCAGGAAGGGTTCGGGGTAGCCGCCATAAGTCCACAGCGCGTTAAAATCCTGTTCGCTTATCTTCCCTGGATTCCTGATGATACGATTTTGGTCGGGAATGTCCTGATGAATTAATTCCGCGACGGAAAAAGGATGCATTCTGTAAAGAAAATATCGCCCCATCAGGCTGTCCCCGCCTCGGCGGTAAACATCCATTCGGCTGGAACCTGTAACGATTATCCGTATCTGATCGGAAAAAGCGTCAAAAAATCCCTTTAAGAACTGCTTCCATCGAGGGTACTTGTGGAGTTCGTCAAAGAGCACGACAGGATGCACTTCTGACAAACGGTTAAGCTTAAATCTTTCAATTATTCTATCCGGACCGCCAAGAATCACTTCCCTATCGTCTGTATTGTCCCAGTTGGCATAGTTATTTGTGTGGTTAAGGCATGCAGTGGTTTTTCCGACCTGACGGGGACCGCTGACAAAAACCATCTGTCTCTGAGTTTTGAGGTGCTCTTCAATTATTATGTCGTAAATTCGTTTTCTGATTTGCATGTCGTCCATTATCTACAGCATCGTAAAATAGTCAAGACTTATTTGCGATACCACAAAAAATAGTCGCCTTTTAACTGCGGACCTTTGCTTTTGTATCCGGGTGTCCGGCTCCCGGAATAGAAAACCTCAGCTTCTCCATATACTCATAAAGCGCGGGGACTTTATCCGCGTATTCAGTAATTGTCTCCTTTCTTCTTAAAACCCACTTGGAGAGATTGTCCCTCCCCTTTTCCTTTCTGCCGGAGAGTTTGAACTGGATCAGCCGGTAAACCTCAGCCTTTGGAAGCCCCATCTCCAGAAACCCGTTGCATATCTTAAGCTCCTCCGGAACAAAAGATCCAAGTCCCGGAGAGCCGAGATCCGGAAACCGTTCAAGCAGCATTCCGCTGTCCACAAATTTCCACTCAAGTTCAAACACAATCATTTTCATGATGTTCGAGAGCCTTCCGGGACTGTTTCCGAACGCGTATCGGATAAGCAAATCTTTCGCGGAGTCGTCAAGTTTTGGCGGGAATAACCTGTTCGCGTGTTCTTTCGAAGAATAAAGTTTCAGGAACCAGTCCACGAAGTTCCTTGCGTCAAGAGGTCGGTCAACCATCGCAGGAATAACGGCAGGCTTTACCCTGGCTGGAATATCAATACCCCCGCTGCTCTTGTTTATGGCAAGGATTGTTCCCGTGAACCTGGAGCCCTTCCCGGATCTGCTGTAGTCAATGGTATCGCATAATAAAGAGATGATATTCTCCGAATAGGAGTCAATCTCGTCCAGAACAATCAGCCTGCCCTTATCCTGCGCTTTCCTCAGTATGGAGTCTTTACCGAACAGGCAGTCATAGACAAGCTCCCTTGAATACTGTCTCCCGCAGAGCAGAGGGTCGGAACCCGTCAGCTCCGCGCTTATGTGACTTACCAGAATGGAGCTTCCGTATCCCGGCTCAGCGTTCAGGATTATCATTCCGGGAATATCACGCGAAAGCGACTTCTGGACAGCCGTGATAAGCCTGTCAACCTCGCCCGCAAGAGCTTCTGTCCAGGTAATAAAGCTTCCGTATCTGAATGGTTTCCACATAATCGTAGTATAAAGAACGATAACAAAATGTCAAATAGTATTTTGCGGGGTGGATTGTTTCTTTCCCCTGGTTAAACTAAAGACTGAACACGGAGGTTTTTATGAACGCACGGATTATAACTTATTTTTACAGGAGGAACAAATGAGCGCTTCATATTGTCAGAAATGCGGAAAACCGATCGGGACCAACCCTGAATGCCAGAACTGCATCGAATATATGGTGGAACAGGGATCGTCCGAATACACCGAAAAGGACATGAAGACAACAATAGCAAAGGGCGACGAGTGGATGAAGGAAGGAAGAGGGAAGAAAGCTCCCGGAGGGCTTCTTACGAAGATAAAGCTCCTCTGGGAAATGCTGAAGGACTACTTTGACGGTACTTACAGGGATGTCCCCTTCGCTCCGATAGCGACCATCATCTTTGCCATAATCTACGCGGTGAACCCCATAGACCTCATTCCCGATTTCATCCCCGGACTCGGATGGGTGGATGATATCGCGGTGGTCGGGGCGTGCATCGCGGCGATTGACGGCCAGATCAAGAAATACTGCCGCTTCAGAGGCATTGACCCCGACGATTACGGATTCTGAGAAGAACAAATGCCTGCTTTCAGAAAACGATTATCTCTGAGCGTTATCAGAACGGCAATGATGATATCGCTGCCTTCCGTTTTCCTGCTCTCCCTGACAGCGGGGATATTCTGGAAAGCGCCGTTTATCAACTGGCTGTATATTCTGTCCCTTTCCGGCCTGGTAGGATTCGGGACAAACCTGATAGCGATCAGAATGCTCTTCCAACCGGAGAAAAAGACCATCCTGGGAAGACAGGGGCTCATCCCTGCCAAAAGAAAGGAGCTTGCCTCGATGATGGCGGGCGAAATAGAAAAACGCCTGTTAAACGCCGACATCCTCGAACGATATGTCACCGACAACAACCTTATGGACAGATTCTTTGAACTCGCGGGTAAGGGCCTGAGCGCCATTCTTTCCGAGCCTGAGGCAAGGAAGATAATCAGAAAGCAGATCGCCCTCTTCCTTGACCGGAACCGCGACAATCTCTCCTCTTTTATCCGCGAAAAGGGACAAAACATTATTGATTCATTCCTGAACGAAAAGCTCAAGCCCGGTGATGTCTGGGGGATGATACGGCCCTATGTCAAGACAATGATTGAAGAAGGGGAGATCCGGGATGCCCTCGCCATGAGGATTTTCTCGGTCATCGCGGAGAACTCGAAGGAGATCCGCAAAATCATCGTCGAAGCCATTGAAGACCATCTGGGGAAACAGGAAGGTTTCAGGGGCCTTTTCCAGAAGATAGGATTTTCACTTTTCGTCAGCGATGAAGACATCGAGAAAATGGTTCTCAGCCTCGTAAGGTCCAAGGAGCTCAGAATTAAGATAATAGATTTCCTGGATGGGAAAATAAGAGAACTTGACGCATATCTTGCCGAGAATCCGCAAATCCACCGGAAACTTGCCGAGTTCGGAAAATCTCTTTTAAGCGGGATCGCGGGGGAAAAAGCCATCCCGTTCATCGAGCAGAAGGTGGAGGATTATCTCAAGACCCCCGGGGCATGGAAGACGATAGACGGCTTCATCATGAAAGGTACGCAGGAAATAGACGGGCTGGTAAAAGAGCTTGTCCGTAATGACAGGGTCAGGGATAAGCTGACCGAGATCCTGTCCGAAACCGCCAGGATGATTGACATAAGGGGAATAGTCAAGGAGCAGATTAACAGGCAGGACACGGCGGAACTCGAAAAGATGGTCCGCGCCGTCAGCAACGAACAGCTTGCCGGGATAGAAGTGTTCGGAGGCCTTCTCGGGGTGCTGGCAGGGACAGTCCTCATCTCCCCGTGGTTCATTCTTGTCATTCCCGCGGCGCTCGCGGGAGGGCTGGCGGTTGAAAAAGGATGGGAGTATTTTGAGAGCGGAAGGAATGGCGCTTCGGAATACCGGAGGAGACCTGCGTAAAATGAGATACGGCTTTTGTCAGCGTCCTAAAAACGCCGATATCCGCGGGAAAACATCCGATGGGAACAGTGCGGGTGAATTTGATTGATATCGAAACAGCGGGGTGCTATCATGCCTTATTCTGTGGTGCAGCAACATTTCTTTCGGAGTGAAGCATGGCCGCTTATATGGATTATCAGAAAAAAACAAAGCAGAGGATGGGTGTATTACAGCGGTTGATATTTTCGTGCTGTAAGATATGTGGGATGGAGGTTTTATGATGAATTTATCGAGTATCAATGAACTTACCTGTGAGGAAAAGCAGATAAGGGTTGGGTATGTGTTAAAGGGAAAATAGTATGTTCTTTGAGTTTACCGTATACATTGAATGTAAGTAATAATTAGGAGATAAGATGTCAAATATGAAGTCAATTGTAAAACCAGAAGCATTACTTGCGAATTTTAACAACAGTCTCTCCAAAACAATGCGATCAATTCGGTTTCTCAATAATACAGAATTAGAAGCGTGCGGTAAGTCAATTATGAGAAAATCAATTATCGCACAATTATTGTTTGATAAAAACATTATAGCTGTCTCAGGCATGCAGGGAACAGGCAAAACAACTTTAATAAAAAACTTTTATGAGATTCCTGAAGGGATACTCCCAGAAACAATAAGCCGTGGCGAAAAAATGCCTATCATCATTACAGAACACAATAATAATAATTACAGTTTTTTGGTCACAAAATTTATAAGCAGTGACAAAGACTCTTTTGAGGTTTGCTCAGAGGTTTTGGAAGAGGAAAAGTTTGCTAACAGAGGCAGAAATCCCGAGAGAGATGATCTCTATCTTGAATTGAAGGTGCCATACCGTTATTTTCATAACAATTTATCTGGTTTCATGCTGTTGCCAGGAATTGAATACAGAGGAAGTGAATGGAGTGATCTTGCAGCATTTGGGCTCTATTTTGCTTCTGCATGTATTTTTGTCCTTACTGAATCCAAGATGGCTGATAAGACAAACAGCGAGATTTTAGAAAAAATTACTGCTGAGTTTGATGTTTCCAAACCTGTGTATGTGCTTTCTTTTTCAGATCAAAGCAAGGATTCAAACAGAGTGCTTAAAGATACTTTCTTAAAGGAATTTAAAATTCCTTTAAGTGAAAAGGACAGAGTCATTAGAGCTGGAACAACTAAAGAACTTCTGAAAGAATGGATACCGGAAATCAAGAATGCGCTGAACAAATACGGTCTTTTTAATGCTTCATTTAGAAAAACGCAATTGGATAATCTTGAATGTCTTTTAAGAGATGATGTTGGTGCTTTTATATCCAAGACTGACGATGAACTAAATTACTCTTCAGTAAAGCAGGACAATAATGCTACTGACTATATTGACCCCATTATTGAAACAGCCCAAAAAGAAATAGAGCGAATCAGAAAAATATACAGCAAAAATATGCGAGACACACTTGATGCATTTACAGTTAAACCTATTGATGAGTTACGAGGTAAAATCGTTGAAAAGGGTTTTTTTTCCAAGCTTAAAGGCATGTTTGTGAGCGAATCTCTTAAGGAAAAAATCGAGTTTGAAAATCAAATCCGCTCCGCATGGGAAACAGCAAATGGATACAGCGACGAATTTGTATATATCCATGTTCTAAACAGAATAATGTCTCAAGAATTGAAAGTGCTGGACGGTAAAACGCTTTATCCCCAACTCGCCAGTTCAGGAACAAACGCGAAGGAACTTACCGGCTATACGGAAGAGGCTGACAACAGGTTTGGACAGATTTTCTCTGCTGAAGTTCAACAAAATATGCTTGCTGTTTTACATCATGATTCGAAAAAAACTACTCAGCCCCACCTAGAAACTAATAAGCAATTGCTGAATTCAGTCAAGCTTATGCCTGTTTTGGCATTAGAATTAAGCAGATTTCAGGCTTTATATCCAAATACATTTGTTGTTAATAACGAAGGGGCAATGATCCTCTCGCCCCAAGAAAATATGAGCAATATTTTGAACCATTTTGAATTTATGACTTCTTCTTCAGGGAAAATTGCTACAGCCCTTGGAGCATTTCTTGGAATAGATGTTATTAAGGACGGAAGCCTTGATTCAATACCTATGTTACTTAAAGCAATGGGGTTAAGCACTGCAACAGTAGCTGGGAAATTTGTGCTTGGAACGATGGGGGTTGCAGGTGCGGGTATACTGTCTGCAGCAGTAATTTCGCAATTAAACAGACTAGACATAAGAAAAGCTGATTATGCCACAGGAATCATTATTAATTTAAAAGACAGAGTTTACAGCAGATACATGGATGTCTTTGATGAAATAATGGGTAATCTTATATACTATATCCAGGAAAAATTGAATGTTCGCTATAGTATGGGGGACTCGTTCTTCAAAAGGGAAAAATGTATGAAAGCACTGTCAGATTTGAAGGTCATTCAAACAGATGTAAGGGAGTTAACTTATGACAGCAAAAGAGCTTTGGTCTGAGTGGGAGCAGCTTAGGGGGATAAAAGAAAATTGGTTGTCCGAGGCAATAACAGAGTTTCAAAAGGGCCTTAGGCTGGATTTTTTTAAGGAAAATGACTTTCCTGTGCTTAAAAGTGATGCTAGCGAACCCTCTATCGGTGTTTTCGGCCTTTCACAAACAGGAAAAACCTCCATTATTTTGAAAGTGATGGGTATACATGAAGATTATCTTGACAAAATAGGTGATGCATTAAGGGGTGGAAGAGGTCTTGGAAAGTCCAGCACAGCAACTGTTATTTACTATTTTGTGACTGCAAAGGATGAATTTGATTTTAAAATTCCTGAAAAAAAGACCGAAAATGTTAGCCTTACAAAACTGAGCGACAAATTGTCTGAGTTCAGGAAAAAACTGGAGACTGGAAACTATTTTCCTAAAAGTCCCCTGCAAATAGGAATACCAAAGAAATACTTCAACAGCGACTGTAAATTCAAGATTCTTGATCTGCCAGGAATAAATAGCAAGGAATCAACGCCGGCAATGAATGAATATATTCACGCCTTGTTGAACAAATATCTGCCGATAAGCAATATGATTTTACTTGTTACAGAAGCAAGGTCTTTGGCTAGTGGATTTACATTTTTATCAGAATGCATGAAACTTCCTGGTTTCAGCAACTGGTTCCATCTACTGGGTAGATACAAGGTAATCCTTACAAGAGCTGTCTCAGACGAATCAGTGAAAAGCTTCGTTAATAAACATGATCGTTTAACTAAGAAATGCATAATAGACTTTTTCACTGAAGAGGTAAAAAAAGAGTATAGCATTGTGAGTGAAACTGATTTTGTATTTCCTGTCGATATAGGTGATTCATGGGGAAAGCTTGAGGAAAAAGTGAAGGATAAATTTGTTCCGGTGCAAGACGAAATTTTTAATGATTTACGGAAATTGCTGTCAGAAGCATGTTCAAACGAAAGAGCTGTGACAAACTACGATAATTATTTAAATAGCATCAAAGAGTATTATATAGTTAGAATAAATGGCATTGATACCAGTATTGACCAAAAAAAAATAGACCTTGATAAAGTCGTAAAAAAAGAGTCAGCCTTTAAAAAAAGCCATAATTCAATAGATAAAAAGGTAAATTCTATGATTGATTTACAAAATCTAAAAAATAAAAGCTTAGGTTTCCTGAAAGAGCACTGGGAAAAAGGATTTGGCGATTATATCCAAATTTGTAACCAAGCAGACAAGGTTTCTGTTTTTAAAAACATACTTGAAAATCTATATATTGATATGAATAAGAAAGCTGGAACAACTATAAATAAATTTAAAGAGAATTTCCCTGAAATCAAGTTGGATTCATCTATCAGTGATAAGTTAAATAAAATTGTCGTGAATAAAGTCGCTGATACTTTATTCGACTTGAATAAATATTGGTTGGACGGGTATTATAGCAAGAAGCTGGATGAAGATCGTAAAAAGGTAAAAGAAACCTGCTCTGACTGCTTTAGTTCAACACGGAAGCATTTTAGTTCTGCGATTAATGATTCGATTGATAAGCTTATAATTACAGCTAGAAAAAAAGAAGATCAAGCTAAAAGCAGAGAAATTTCTTTAAAAAAAGAACTGGAAAAAATAACTGAGGAAAAATACGAAATAGAAAAAGATTTAGAAGAACTAAAACTTCAAAGGCAGAAAGTGTGCCAAGAGGCAGAATTAGCAAATAATTATGTTGGATCATACAGTGCATTTATATGTAAAGCTTTTTTAAATAATTACAACAGAATTGTTGTTGAAATTAATTCATCAGACACACCGTGGTGGAAAAGGATTTTAAACTTGATGTTTCTTAATCATTTCATAGATATTGTAGAGCTTCGTAATGTAAAATAAGGAGAATATTAGTGGTAAAAAAATCCGAAAATTCGAACGAAAACAATATTGAGAAAATTACTAAAAAAGCACAAAATGAGATTAAAGAAATTATAGAAGCTTTGTTCGCAGCAAAAATACGCAAAGACTTGACTGATTTAACGAAAAAGATCAATGATGTCGAAAAACTAATTCCATCTAATCTTAAATCAATGCTCGGCGATTTTGAGATGGAATTTAAGAATTTTCACAATATTAGTGACGAAATAATTAATAAAGCAGATGATAATCATGAGTACACAAAAAATATTAAAGAAAGTTTGGAGTTGTCAAAAGGCGCAAATGGAAAAGGGTTTTCTGAAATAAATTCAAAAACAGAGGAACTTGTGAAAAAAACCGCGCTTATGCATGAAAAAACAATAAGCGAGATCAACGCCAAAATGAAGCTATTGTTTTCAAGGCTTTATTGGCTTTTTGGTCTTCAGATAGCAATCTTAATTTTTCTGATCTTCTATGTTACCATCACTCAATGAGCATTTGAAAATCGAGCCACATAACATATAAAAGCCATAAGAACGGCGCCCCGCCCTTTCACCCCCTTCCATCCCAGTTCGCACTGAATGTTGAGTTTTATGCCCGGCTCTGGACGGGGAATTTAATGTTCCGTGAATTGTTTTCTCCTTTGTTTATGAACAGTTAACGCTAATACATCATAGTATTCGGCCCAAAATCACACAAAACATCATATATGATTTTCGGAAAATCATATATTCCCGCCCGGAAATCATATCCGGCAATCAGGAAATCATATCCGGCAATCAGGAAGTCATATCCCGGCATCCAGAAATCATACCCGGGAGTTTAGAAATCATATCCGGCGACCAAGAAGTCATATCCTGGCACACAGAAGTCATATTCCGGCATCCAGAAATCATACCCGGGAGTTTAGAAATCATAATCGGCTGCTAAGAAGTCATATCCCGGCAAATAGAAATCATATTCCGGAGTTTAGAAGTCATATCCCGGCGCACAGAAATCATACTTCGGAGTTTAGAAATCATAATCGGCAACTAAGAAATCATATCCGGCAGCATAGATGTCATATATCGGCACGAGGAAATCATATTTTTCGGAACTGAGGTTATAAACTGGAGAAAAAAGATGATGTTTTGGCGGATAAACATCACATATTTTGTGAAATATATGATGTTTGCGCAAATAAATATGACGAATTGCCTGAATTATGTGATGTATGGTAGATGAGATGCTGTCCGGAATTGCTTTTGAGCTGATATCCGCCGGAACGGATATGATATTCGGCGCATGGAAGGCTGTCGTTGTAAACAAAATCGAGGCACAAGTCATATAAAATCCATAAAAACGGCTTCTGCTTGACATTTTGTAGTCCGGGGAGTATATTCGCTTCAGCATACCCGTCAGGCCTCTACTCGTAAGCCCAAATATGGCGGGTTTTTTTTAGGGGGGATATTGCTATGAAATACACAAAACCACCGAAAACAGTCGAAGAACAGGCTGATATTCTGATAAGTCGAGGGCTTTCAGCAGACAAGACAGCACTTATAGAATGCTTTGGAAATGTCAGCTATTATCGTCTCTCCGCATATTGGTATCCGTTCACAGTGTCGGATTCAGACGAGATCAAAGAAGGGACATCCCTCGATGAGGTATGGCGAAATTATGTATTTGACAGACAGTTACGACTGATTGTGATGGATGCGATTGAACGGGTGGAAGTTGCTTTGAAAGCGAACTGTACGAATACATTTGCTCTTGAACATGGGCCTTTCGGTTATTCAGATCAAAAAAACCTTCCTAATTTGAAAAGTATTGTTCATGAGAAGTTCATGGAAAAGATTGAAAAAGAACGAAAGCAGAGCAATGAAGTTTTCATTAGACACTTTTCAAAAACTTACACTGAAGAACCATACCTGCCAATCTGGATGGCATCTGAGATCATGGACTTCGGAAGTGCTTTCACCCTTTATCGAGGCATGACTTTCAGGTTGAAAAAACAGATCGCCCGTAAATGGGATATATCTGCCAATGTTTTGCAGTCGTGGCTGCACACATTTAATTATGTCAGGAACTTGTGCGCACATCTTCGACAAGCTCAGTGACCGGGGCTAAGGAACCGGTCGGGGTTCAGACAATTATTTACTGTTACGCGATATCGATTTGAAAATCACAAATCGGGTCATGTCCTCGAAGTGAATCATGGTTCAGACATTTTACTGGTCAGTCAGCCCGTAAAATGGTAGAATATTCTCCGGGTAAAGGCATTTTACGGGAGGTGTTTTATGAGTGATAAAACCAAAATAGCAATATTTCAGAAGAAAGAAGTCAGGAAAGCGCTCCACAATGGTGAATGGTGGTTTTCTGTGGTTGATGTTTGCGGAGTGTTGACTGACAGCCCTGATCCAGGCGCATATTGGCGGAAGCTGAAACAAAGGCTAAAGAAGGAAGGAAGTGAGGTCGTGACAATTTGTCACGGGTTGAAACTTGAAGCTCCTGATGGAACCTGAAACCCGGAAGAAGTTGAAGAAAGGTGTTGAGAATGATAAAGAAGATGAATAATAAAGAATGACATTTCGACATGCACAGTCATCTCTATACATTTTCCTTTATCGCTCACCCTTCGATACACTGTCTTCGACAGCACTCAGGGATCGCTCGATGTCCGGAATTTCGACGGAGTTTATCCTGAACTTGTCGAAGGGCTCAATGTGACAGCGGAGTTTATCCTGTCAGGGTCGGACCGAAATCCCTCTGTAACACAATATTATCAAGCCTTTACAAAAGTTCTGCTGTTCTCACCGCTTACATTTTGTGCGGTTTTGTGCAGTTTTCATACATATCGTGCAGTTTTGCGTTGGCACAGATGCTCTACATATTCCAATAAATAAACTTCGCGCAGAACCGGTCACTATTATGAAAAACAGAAATATAATTTCTTAAGCCTGTGATTGCGGACAAGGCTTGCGTCATTCACTTCATATATTTTGAAGCATTTCAATCATTCTTTCCGCCCTCAGTTCTGTTGCTTTATGAAGTTTGTCTGCCATCGGCCTGTTATATTTCGCGGTCATTGAACTGACTTCCTCAAGACACTCCAGGGTCGTACTGTTTATTTCTGACAATCTTTCTTTTATCATCGGCCAGCCCAGCTTGTTCTTTTCCGCCATTTTCATCCAGTCGCTGATATTGAAAGCATTTACTGAGGCGCAGCTTCCGATCTTCATGGCAAGGTTTTTTGACAAAACAGGCCATGCCATAGTTGAAACAAGGTCATAAAGAGGGGCCAATTTTCTTTCTCCGGAGGAATAAAGAAAGGAATAGTTCTTTCCATGTGCGTCCGCGTTACCGATAAGAACATTGAACATAATGCTGTTGATAAAAGATGAAATATCAATGACCGGGACCGTTGACCAGTCCCTTATCAGCGAAATACAGTCATTGAGTGCAGGACCGCCTTCCGCCTGATACTTTCTTTCCGGAGGGTATCCCAGGGCCTGACATAAATCCTCCTGATGAATTCTTGTTACAATTCCCTTTTTATCAGTCACTCTGTCGTATCGGGTGACAAGAATGCACGGTTTATTTCCTATTATCAGATAGTCAGTCCTGGAAGCGTTCAATCCGATCTTTCGGGCTAGCATCATGCAGAAAAACTCATTGGCAGCCAATCCTGGAAAACGGTCAGGTTCAGGTTTCAGAATATGCGTGCTGGGAGTGTCCCCCAGCGGAAGGTTGAATCTGCCATTGTGAATAACAACAGGCAATTTATCCTGAGCTCCGGCAAGAGACAGGCGCAGGCCATCGGAACCTGCAAGCAGCGGGCGAACGGGCAATTCAGATATGATATCTTCCAGTTCGGAATCAGTCAGTTCGCGGAGCTTTGTTTTTTCCGGGCGGGATAAAACAGTTCCCTCCGGAAGAAGGCTCACGGCACCTGCGCACTCCCCTCCAATCCGTTCAAGCATCGCAAAGTCATTGGTATCGCTTATCCCCAGAATACCGGCAATTTTACTGCGGGGTTCCTCCTCAGGCAAAATACCCGCAAAAAAAGGCCTGGTCTTTTTTCCGGGAAACACCTGGCTTTGGAGAGGAAGAGAACGGGAAAGTGGAACCGCCCCATGTTTTTCAAGCCACTCCCTGCTATACGAGAACTCCATAAGACCATCCTGGTCCTGCTCCAGGATTCCGGCTTCACGGGAGTGCAGATATACTGTCAGCTTTTTTGTCATCACTCCGTCCGTCCGGATTCGCTGCCCGGAACCGCAACATCCAGCCTGAGACCAAGTGCTTGCAGAACCTGAATCGTTTTCTCTGTCTGACAGGTAGGTTTGCCTTTTTCAAGATCAATTATGAAGCGTAATCCGGTGCCGCATGCCATCGCAAGATCTTTTTGTGTGACTTTCAGATCCTTGCGCCTTCTGCGTATAACTGCGCCTAATTGTTGTGTATCTGATATATTCATGTTACCGGACGGGAATATATCATGTAAAATATGGATCTGTCAAGCATAATATTACCGAACGGGAATCAAGGGGCATCTCAACATCGTTTTCTCCGCATTATTACCGTTCGGGAATACCAGCTCCTGAATACAACTGAATACCTCAATCCGTTTCTGTCCGGCCATCGCTAAACGGGAAGATTGCGCAATATACAGGATTTATGGAATCTTCTTAAGTTCTGGATTTCGCTGGAGCTGAACGATAAGAAATCAAATCCCTGTTTTTGTCAGCAGGTCTTTTACGGATACAGCTTTGACTTTTTCGCTCAGAGGAAATGTGTTTTCCCCGGCGTGCATGACAAAGACGCTGTCCAGTTTCAGGGATTCAAGCGCGCTGTTGATGGAGGGCGTTATTTTAGGTGAACTTGTCAGCTTTACTTCAAACCCTAAGCGTTTTCTTCCTTTTTTTACAAGCAGGTCAAGCTCCGCGCCAGCGTGTGTTGCCCAGAAAAAGCATTCCTCGGGATACACATCCAGATAGCGGATAAGCTGTTCAATTACAAATCCCTCCCATGATGCCCCTGCTTTTGGGTGGGTGTAAAGATCGTCTTTTGTTCTGATATTCAGCAGAGAATGGAATATTCCGGAATCAGCTATATATATTTTGGGGGATTTCACCTGTCTCTTGGATATGTTCTCATGCCAGGGCTGGAGGAGACGAACAACAAATGTTGATTCCAGTATATCCAGATAACGCCGCACAGTTGTATCCGCCACCCCGAAAGACCTTCCTATCTCGGAAGCGTTCCAGGTCTGTCCGTGATAATGTGCGAGCATTGTCCAGAACCGGCGCATGGTTTGGGAGCCTGTCGTGATGCCCAGCTGAGGCAGATCCCTTTCAAGGTATGTTTTTATAAAATCCCGCCGCCACCTGAAGCTCGAATCAAGAGAAGATGACAGGAATGATCTTGGAAACGAACCTCGCAGCCATAGGGTGTCACTTTGGTCCGTCCCGACATCGGCAATGCTGAAACCTTTCAGTTCATGATAAGCAATCCTTCCCGCCAGTGTTTCCGATGTTTGTTTAAGCATATGAGGAGATGCGCTCCCCAGAACAAGAAAACGGACTGAACCGGAGAATTGATCCGCCAATACCCGCAGCACTGGGAATATATCAGGATACATCTGAACTTCATCAATCACCACAAGCCCTTCCAGTCCCCTGAGTGCCAGCATGGGATCAGAAAACCGAGCCATATCCTCCGGGTTTTCCATATCAAAGTAAGCGCATGGCTCTGAAGAAACAGCTGCGATTTCATGAGCCAGAGTGGTCTTCCCAACCTGTCTCGCTCCTACGATGCCCACAACAGGATTATCTTTCAAAAGACTTATGACTGTCGTTATGTCTTTTTCCCGAGTTATCATAAACTAAATATACCTTGAAATCTCTGCGGTGTCAACAGATATTTCAAGCTGTAAATCATCCGGTTAGTACGGGGGAAAAACCCCGGGATCACACGCAGAGAAATGGCAGTTGAGCTGGGAATTACAGACAACGGAGTTAAGTATCATTTAAAAAAAATGCAGGCAAATGGACTTCTTAGCAGAACCGGCCCTGATAAAGGCGGTCATTGGGAAATCATTTGCTGTGAATAGAATGGTTTGCCGTTTTAGGGCTTAATGACTGCCCATGAAGAAAACTGAATACCTCAATCCGTTTCTGTCCGGCCATCGCTAAACGGGAAGATTGCGCAATATACAGGATTTATGGAATCTTTGTTATGGGGAGTGTAAATCATTTCCATGACTCGGTGAAAATTTTGGACACTATATGGACACCAAAAAGAAAAAAGGGTTCAACCCTCAAAGCTGAACCCCTTGTCTGCATTGGAGCGGGAGACGGGGCTTGAACCCGCGACCCCCAGCTTGGCAAGCTGGCGCTCTACCACTGAGCTACTCCCGCACACAGGTCGGCCATGTTATGCGATAATTAGCGTATTGTCAAGAGCATTGATTTCACAGCTTCCGTAACTTTTAGTGTTGTAAAGATATCCAGCATTGTGATATGCTTCCCGTTTAAAATTTGACGGAAATGATGTTTCTTCAGGAGTTGTTTATGAAACTGAAAGCTGTTTACAGTGGCGGAACGAAGTTTAAGGTCAAGGCGCGAGGGCACGAAATTGAAATTGACCAGCCGTTGGATAAGGGAGGAAAGGATGAAGGCCCCACTCCGACGGAAGTATTTCTTTCCTCTATGGCTGCATGCATCGGCATTTACGGTTATTTTTTCTGCAAGAATAATAATATTGATCCGGATGGAATGGAGGTTGATATTGAAGGAGAATACGCTGACAGGCCGAGAAGGATCGGACGCATTGAAGTAAAAATCACTCCGCCGGCGGGTGTGGAAGGGAAACTTGAGAAAAAGTTTATGAAATATGCCGAGCAATGCACCATCCACAATACCCTGCTGAACAAACCGGAAATAACCACAGTTATTGTAAGAAAGTAAACAGTTTCAGATGATAGAAGTAAAGAACCTCACAAAGCAGTATGGTGGCATCAGAGCGATAGACGATGTAAGCTTCAGCGTGGAGAAAGGGGAGATCCTTGGTTTCCTCGGGCCGAACGGCGCAGGAAAAACCACCACGATGAGAATTCTGACCTGTTTCATGCGGCCTACTTCGGGTACTGTTACAATAGCAGGGTTCGATACCCTGAAAAGTTCGCTGGAGGTGAGGAAGAGGATAGGCTATCTTCCTGAAAACCCTCCTCTTTACGATGATATGACTGTCACTGCTTATCTGTCTTTTGTCGCTGAGATAAAAAAAATCCCTTCCGCGCTGTGCCGGGAGAAAACGGGAAAGGTAATTGAAATATGCGGACTGGAGGAAGTCCGGAACCGCGCTATAGGAAATATCTCTAAAGGTTTCAGGCAAAGGGTCGGGCTTGCGCAGGCTCTCATTCATGACCCGCCCGTGCTTATACTGGATGAACCGACTGTCGGGCTGGACCCGAAGCAGATTGCCGAGATAAGGCATCTGATAAAAAGCCTCGGAGGAGAAAGGACTGTCATTCTCAGCACCCATATCCTCCCGGAGGTTTCTATGACCTGCCAGCGTGTTGCCATTATAAACAAAGGCAAGATTGTAGCGCAGAACAGTTACGAGGAGCTGTCGAACCAGATGAGCGGTTCGGACAGACTTATGCTTTTGTTGGAGGGAACTCAGGACAGAATGAAGGTCACGGAAACGCTTTCCGCGATCGGAGATGTGATTTCCGTTACCGGAGAGGGGAACAGGTTTATCGTGGAAATGGAAAAGGGCTCCGGCAACCGCAGGATGATTGCCCCTGCCATTGTGGGAAAAGGTTGGGATTTGCTTGAGATGAAACCGCTTGAGATCAGCCTTGAGGATGTTTTTGTGGAACTCACAACTGAAGAGGACGGGGTAGCTGAATGAGAAATATAAAATCCATAGCGATGCAGGAAATACGGTCTCTCTTTCTGTCGTGGAGGGCGTATGCCCTTCTTACGGTGTTCCTCGCAATCACGGGGTTCTTCTTCACGATTTTCATGGTCGAGTTCAGCAACCGGTCGCTCGAAGCCCAGAAATATCTTTCCTACCCTGGGTTTGAGGAACAGCTCGGGCATCTTAATATTAACGATTCTGTTCTGACCGGCATATTCGGTTCCACAAGTTTCATTCTGCTTTTTATTATTCCGGGAATTACAATGAGGCTTCTGGCGGAGGAAAAAAGGCGGGGAACATCCGAGCTTCTGCTGACCTCCCCTGTTACTGAACTGGAACTGGTGACGGGTAAGTTTTTCGCCGGACTGGGAACAGTCATCTTGATGCTGTTATGCACATTGTCTGTCCCTCTTTTCTCAGGGCTTTATTCAAAACCTGACTGGGTACCGGTCATGACCGGCTATCTGGGGCTTGTTCTTATATCAGGCGCATTCACCGCGATAGGGCTTTTCTTCTCGTCTCTTACCCGGAATCAGTTTGTCGCGATGATAATGACCTTCGGGACCATCCTTCTTTTCTATATCGTCGGATGGATTTCGGACAGCGTTCCGTACAGCGCGGGCCAAATATTGCGCAATATTTCACTGATTGAACACTTTGAAAGTTTCGCGCGCGGGATTATTGACCTGAAGGATATTGTTTACTATCTCTCGGTGATATTTCTCGGGATCTTCCTGACCCATCAGACAGTCAGCTCCGGAAGGTGGAGGTAGCCGTGGAATTCAAGAATATCAAAGACGGAACAAACAGGATTGTTTACGCGTTTGCGGTCTGCGTTGCGGTTATGGTTTTCAATGTCCTTGTGATCGGACATAACAGACAGTATGACATAACCTCCGATAGGGTTCACACCCTTGCCCCACAGAGTGTCAACATAGCTCGGGCGCTGACAGAAGATATCAAGGTGATGGGTTTTTTCAGCGAGCAGACAATGCCCTTGAAGGCAGGTTTCGAAAGCCTTCTGCAGAAATATATGCTTGAATCTTCCAGGATCAAGCCGGAATTTGTTGATCCCGTCAAAAATCCCATGGCAGCGCAGAATTACCAGATAACTTCCGACGGAACAGTAATTCTTGTGAAGGAAGACAGAAAGGTTGTCCTCGAAGCCCTTGATGAAGAGGGTTTTACGCAGGGGCTTATCCGCCTCGTGTCTGACAGCGACAATGTGGTTTATTTTCTTCAGGGCCACGGGGAATACACCATTGAACCAGCAGAGAGCCGGAGTGTTTCGATTGCGTCATCCCGCCTCAAAGATATGAACCTCACAGTAAAAACGGTTAATCTGATTGAAACCGGGGCTATTCCCGAAGATTGCGATGCGCTGATAATAAGCGGAGCAAATGCAGGTTTTCTTCCTCAGGAGCTTCCGATGGTCGCGGATTATCTGGACAACGGAGGACGACTATTTCTGACAATTGACCCTGACGCGCCTGAAGCCCTTGCTGATTTTGCTAGAGGATACGGTTTTGCGTTAAGAAATGATATTATCATTGAGACCGGAACATTGACGAGGCTGATGGGCGGTGATATTTTCACCCCTCTTGTAAACTCTTTTCCCGAACATCCTGTCAATGAAGGATTTGATTCAGCCTGCTTCTTCCCGACGGCGCGTTCCGTCCTTCCGTCAGGAGGCAATGAAAATATGGGAACAATAGCCGAAACAAGCGACACAAGCTGGGCTGAAACAGATGAAAGTATCTTCCAGTTTGACGAGGGAGAGGATATCGAAGGCCCGGTCAGTATTGCGGCAGCCTGTTCGTTTCCCGCGAAAAAAGAAGACGGCGGAATTCAGTCCAGAGTGATTGTGACAGGCGACAGTGACTTCATGACGGACAATTATTTTTCCGTTTCGGGCAACGGGAACTTTTTCCTCAATATCATCAACTGGCTTGTTGATAGAGAAGAGCTTATCTCAATCGTGCCGAATTCAAGAAAATCAAATCTTATGATACTGACAGCAGCGCAGGGAAGCGCTCTTATCTGGGCATGCGCCGTAATCATTCCTCTTCTGCCGCTTATTATCGGCTTTTTTGTCTGGCTGAGGAGAAGGCATCTTTGACCTTCAGGCATACCGCAGTTGTGCTGACTATACTTGCAGGCCTTGTCCTGTGCCTTTTTCTGATTGACGGGACGGACAGCGAACAGCAGGAAGCTGAAAAAACTCCGCTTTTTGAGCTGGATTTCAATGCGGTTGATTCCATTGAACTTTCTGTCCGGGACAAAGGTTCATGTCTTATTAAAAGGGAAGGTAACTGGAAAATCAAAATTCCTTTGGAAACAGATGCCGACAGCGTCGCTGTTGAAAGCATTCTGCGCGTCATGGAATCCGCTGTGCCGGAAAACATTCTCGGTAAAGGTGATCTTTCCGATTACGGGCTAGATCCGGCTGATATTGTATGCTCGGTGGCTGACACTTCTGGGAACACCGCCGCCCTTTCCATCGGGATGGATTCTCCGATCGGACCTTTTTCGTATGCGTTCACGGGCGGGGATATCTGCCTGATTGACGGCATAGTGAAGGACAAACTTAGCCTCGGATTTATGGACCTGAGACACAGGGGAATCAGCGGAATTCCGATACACAGGATTGAGAGTCTTTCGGTTGACACTCAGTCTGCCCGAATTGTGCTGAAAAAAGACGGTTCTGCATGGAATATTTCCGAACCTCTTAACACACCTGCCGATACAGATTTTGTAAACAGTTTCCTTGCAGATATGGAACAGCTTGAAGCCCATGAATTTATTTCAGAAAATGCCTCCCCCGAGGAGCTGAAAAAGTACGGGTTCGGCAAACCCCTTATGTCCATAAAGTTTGCCGACTCGGATGAAATATATGAAACTTTCTTTCAATTCACAGATGACCATCTGTTTGCCCACAGAAAATCTGACAACAGGCTGATGGACATGGAGACAATGCATTTCAGAGAAGAATATAAAAGGCCTGATCTCTTCATGTTCAGGATGAAAAACTTAATGCCGCTGTCAAGGTGGGCAGTTGATTCCTTCCACTTAAAACACGGAGAAACAGAAATTAAGTGCGCAAAAGACGATGCGCTTGAATGGAAATCAATCTTTCCTGAAAATCTGAACATAAGCATTGAGAAGATCAATGAATTCCTTGAAAAAATCGGATCATTAAAGGCAACTGGCTTCATTGACAATGCTTCCGAAATAGACAGACATGGCTTTGAAGAGCCTCTGCTGACCTTCACAGCATGGTCAGGAGAAAAAAGCGCGACATTTAAATGCGGGAAGATAATTGACGGAAAATACGCAGTGAAGATTGACGGGGTCGAACAGATATTTCTTGTCCCTGATGATCTGATCAGGGGAATAATGATCGGGTCTGATTTTTAAGTGCTACGGCTGATCAGATTAATCCCCTTCAATCCTGATATCATAATAGTAATCATTCCCGTCTGTCGTAGCACCGGGGTCTATCCATTCAGCATCGTAGATAACTCCCGTCTGGTTAACCATTGATGCTCTGTCAGCCGCGCCCCCCCTGTAAACACTGTATCCGCAGGCAGGTGTTCCGTCACTCCAGCTTACAACAATACTGTCCCCGGATTTGATGTTCATCGCGTCACTTACCAGTAGCACTGAAGGGCCGTCAAGATAGGGTTCATAATCTACTGCGCCCGATATTTTCGCAGGATTAGGAGGAGTGTTTCCTATATAATTGTTTTCAGCCATCACAGTTGCCGGGTTTCCATTGTAAATATGCTCCAGATTGTTACAAACGAAAGAATTATTTCCGTCATTCGATGGATCGGCATCGTTCAGATCGCCCAGATCAGGATTTGAGCTGATATCAATATGGACACCTGTATCGTTGTACATGAAGTTGTTTCCTGTAACAATCCCTGTTGATCCTGATTGGAATGAAACGCCAG
This sequence comes from uncultured Acidobacteriota bacterium, assembly GCA_964509835.1. Lineage (GTDB taxonomy): Bacteria > Acidobacteriota > CAZDZC01 > CAZDZC01 > CAZDZC01. Next base: position 11,942 of record CAZDZC010000013.1, on the reverse strand, counting down.
ACCAGTTGTACGAAAATTCGGAATTGCTTATGTCCGCATTTCCCATGAACACCTCAACCCCGAAGTCAGCATATCTCACCTCGCAGTAGGTCAGTTGATTCATGTTCATGCTGTTTATGTTTATCCCCGGCCATTCCCCCGCCATCGGTGTTGATGCTGCTCCGTCATTGTTTGTATCATTTACCACATCGTCATTTATGGATGTAAATATTACTTCATTTCCTGATGCTCCTGATACTGTCAGTCCTCCGTTCACTGTCAGACCATATCCGTTTCCAAACTTGAATGTGCTTCCAGGTTCTATGTTCAGCCATCCCGCTTCTCCCACTGTCACATCATGACTTTCCACTACAAACGGCAGATCCGCTCCAAGTGTTCCCGTATCATCTATCGTTGATGTCTCAAGCAGTATTCCATTACACCCATTGTTTACCGCTGTGTTTCCTGCAAAAACCGGGAAACAGTCCCACACCCTCATCGCTGCTGTCATATTCGTATCAAAACTGTTCCCTGTTACACTTATATCCGACATCATCATTGCCAGACCATTGTCATTTAACCCGAAACTGTTATCAATCACCGACCCTGTTGACTCAGCGTAAAACGCCCCCACTATACAGCTCTCAAAAAGTGAATTGCTTATGTCCGCATTTCCCATGAACACCTCAACCCCGAAGTCAGCATATCTCACCTCGCAGTAGGTCAGTTGATTCATGTTCATGCTGTTTATGTTTATCCCCGGCCATTCCCCCGCCATCGGTGTTGTCGCTGCTCCGTCATTGTTCGTATCATTTAATATGTCATCACTCAATGATGTAAATACCGCTTCATTTCCTGATGCTCCTGATACTGCCAGTCCGCCGTCCACTGTCAGGCCATATCCGTTTCCAAACTTGAATGTGCTTCCAGGCTCTATGTTCAGCCATCCAGTTCCTCCCACCCTCAAATCATGATTTTCCACTACAAACGGCAGATCCGCCCCAAGTGTTCCCGTACCATCTATCGTTGATGTCTCAAGCAGTATTCCATTACGCCCATTGTTTACTGCCGTGTTTCCTGCAAAAACCGGGAAACAGTCCAACACCCTCATCGCTGCTGTCATATTCGTATCAAAACTGTTCTCTGTTACACTTATATCCGACATCATCATTGCCAGACCATTGTCATTTAACCCGAA
>CAZDZC010000013.1:0-10665 GCA_964509835.1 uncultured Acidobacteriota bacterium | reverse complement strand
GTCCGCCGTCCACTGTCAGGCCATATCCGTTTCCAAACTTGAATGTGCTTCCAGGTTCTATGTTCAACCATCCAGTTCCTCCCACCCTCACATCATGATTTTCAACTACAAACGGCAGATCCGCCCCAAGTGTTCCCGTATCATCTATCGTTGATGTCTCAAGCAGTATTCCATTACGCCCATTGTTTGCCGCCGTGTTCCCTGAAAATACCGGAAAACAGTCTATTACGCTTACTGCTGAGGATATGTTTGAATCAAAACTGTTCCCTGTCACTGTCATGTCCGATCCCATCAGGCCCAGTCCTCCTTCATTATTCTGGAACAGGCTACCTGTCACTTCACCGCTTGAAAACTCCGCCACAACTCCTGTCATGTTGTTTGAAAAATCAGAATTTGTTATATCCGCATTCCCGCTGCTTATCCACACTCCCTGATCTGCATACCGTATACTACAGTAATCCAGTACATTTGCTTCCATTGAGTTGATATCTATTCCGTTCCAATCGCCAACCATCGGAGTCCCAGAATTGGAAGTAAATGTAATCATTCCCATTCCTATCCCGACAGCCTGCAATGTTCCGTTAACATACATACCTGCCAAAGGATCAAATCGGACCTCAACGCCAGGATCTATTATAAGAGTGTTTCCAGAATCTATTGTTACATCCGCCTGAACAATATACGGACTCCCCGCCAGGGTCCAGTTCCCTGAAACAGGCCCGCTGACCATTGTCTGAGCATTAACAGAAAATACGCACAAAAGCACCAGAACAACTGTAAAACACATTCCTTTTGCCATGGCTTCCTCATATGAGAGTATTATTAGATTCTAAAAGTACAACGCATGATATGCTATACAATTTTATTTGCAAAATCAATAAATACTGCAAAACAATCAGTTCTTCAAATCACCCTTAAGGTCATAAATCTCCTGATAAGCTCTGTATTTGGAATACACTTTCTTCACATAGTCCCGTGTTTCGTCAAACGGGATATTCTCGACAAATACATCAAGATCAGCCGGAACTGCCGACCATCTCCGTGCTCTTCCGGGACCCGCGTTATACCCCGCAAGCGAATATTCAATGACGCCGTTGAAGTCCTTCATGATCTCTGCGAAATAATAAACGCCGTAATTAATGTTCTTTTCGATGCTGAAAAGGCCGTTGACGCTGAATTCTCTGTCCTTTTTCATATTTGATATCATCCGTCCCGTGCCGGGCATTATCTGCATCAGTCCCACAGCACCTGCCCCTGATTTTGCGTTTGGTATAAAATAACTTTCCTGATTTATCAGCCCAGCCACAAGCATCGGGTCCAGCCCTTTCGATCTGCTTTCCCTTTCAATCAGGTCCAAGTATTCCAGCGGATATACTATTTTCGCGACAGCTTTGAAATGCTGAAGACCGGATTCTATTACTTCAACAGGGACTGTTTTCGTAAGCGCCCTCATCGCCCTGTAGTACTCCCGCTGTCTGGTGTAAACTGACGCACGCATTGTGGCTATCTCAAGATTTTCTGGATACTCTCCCTGAAGGAATTCCAGTTCATCACAAGCGGCTTCGAATAGCCCCATTTTCTCGAGCTCTATGACGCCGTCAAGCGGAACTTCACTTTTGTTTCCGTCTCTGATATATGACGGCAGGACTTCAAGGTTGAAATAAGGGTTGCGGTCAGCCTCAGCGGTTCCTTTTCCGATTGTTTCCAGTCTTTCAGAGCTCCTTATTCCATAGTAATTCCATGGGAACTTTGTAGCGATTTCAATATATCCTGCTGATGCATCTGAAACTCTTCCGGTTTTCTCCAGACACCTGCATGTCCAGTAGGCTGCTTTCAGCCTGTCTCTGTGCTTTTCAGCTTTTTTTACGATCGCAGAAAATCTGTCCAGGGCTTTCGAATATTCAGCATTCCTGAACATCATCCACCCGAGTTTCCAGTTCATATCAAGTACTCCGGAATCAGAGAGGGGCGAGGCAAGTGTCTCGGTAAGAATTGTTACGCATTCATCAGTTCTGTCGCGTTCTTCGAGATAGCCGCAATAATCCAGAACTGCTTTCGCAGAAAATTCAGCATCTCTGGTTCTTATGGCTTTAAGAATATGTTTTTCATAGTTGCTATATGATTTACTCTTCAGATATATTTTTGCGGTATAATATTGTGCTCTGCCTTCCTCGAATCTTGACAGGTTATTAACCGCATCCTGGTGTTTTCCGCTCATATACTGACAGATACCAAGCGATATTCTGTCCTGATAGGGAAGATCTCTGATTCTTTCATACGAATTCAGTGCCTGATTATATCGCTTCTTGCCGAAAAGCAGTCGCGCTCTTCCGAGCCAGGTAACTTCATTCCCGACATCTTCAGTATTAAACATTTTTCCTGCTTCTTCAGCAAAAACACTCGCAGGATATTCAAAATATATTTTCATGAAGTATTTCGTTCTTTCAGTTTTATCGAGATTTTCCAGCGATCCCGCTCTGAAAAGAAGCTCAGCGGCTGATTCATCGCCAAGAACAGGGAGCGCTGCTTCAAAAGCATCAGTGTTTTTCATATCAAGATAGCACTGCGCCTTGTAATAAGCTGATTTTTCTTTCCAGAAAGGATAGCTGTCAAGATCTGAGAACCTGAGTGCAGCTTCTGAAGATGTTCCTATCTCAAGCAATGCGCGTCCCTGAAGATGGACAGCCCGGTTCCTGAGGTTTGTTTCCGGAATGAACCTTCCTGTCAGAAAATCCAAGGCTATTTCAGGTTCACCCCTCTCAAAATAGTAATATCCGAGTAAAAATTCAGCGCGCCCTCTTTTTATTCTGTCCTGCGATGAATCTGAAATAAACCTAAGAACCTTCAGAAATCTTTCAGGTGATTCATTTACATCCTGCCATAACGGTAAATCCAGTTCAGCACTTTCGGATTGAACCTCACGCAGGGAATTCCTGTAAACGGAAACATATCCGAAATATCCCCCGCAAAATGAAATAAGAAGTATGGAATAAATGAAAAGCCTTTTATACATTCATAAAAGACCTTTAAGGTCAGATCCTATCCCTCGCCTTCAAAAGGGTACCCCGCAAGAGCTGACGCGTCACCTCCGGCAAGTGTTTTCACAAGTTCTTTATAGAAGAAATCATGTTGTTTGGCAACTTCCGGAGTGATCCTTTCCTGATACATCCTGAAACTCCGGTCAATATCGTCCTTCAGAACAGAGTAGACCTTCTTGCCCTTTACGGCAGCGGGAAGCTTTTTTTCGTTATAGAGCAGTATCTCGGAAACAAGAAGCCTGGCAAACCTTTTTGCCTCTGTATTTTCATCCTTCGGTTGATCATGAATACCGGCAACAGGAATCTCTGTAGTTTCTTCTGCAGTGACTTCTGTGGGGCTTTCCATTTCGAAAACAGGCTCACTCTGGACTACTGCAAACTCATCCGTCTCTTCGGAAGGCTCAATTTCTATCTCAGCGGTTTCCTCCATCGAGATTTCCTCGCCTTCCATTTCATAGACAGGCTCCATCTCAATTTCCTGAGGCTCTTCATCCGTTTCGCTAATCTCTTCGAGTTCCTCCGGCTCGATTTCTACTTCGGTAACATCCTCCGCCTCGTAAGATTCAACATCCTCATCTTCAGTAACTTCTTCTACCTCATAGGGTTCATCATTCTCGGCTTCCTGCGCTTCTTCTGCCTGATATGAAATAGTTTCCTCCGCATTTATCTCATCGGCTTTTTCGGGAACATCCTCAACATTCTCAACCGGTTCTTCGGCTTCGGCGAATTCTCCCGTATCGTCAGCATCTTCTGGTTCTGAACTGTCAAATTCCTGACCGGCAATTTCCGACTGTGCTTCATAATCTCCGGAATCAGCTCCTGTTTCATTTACCAAGAAAACTTCAAGCACTTCTTTCGGCCTGACATTTACAAGATCAACAGCCATACCGGCAACCCTCACAAGGATCTCCAGTTTTTCAATTTCAAGCTTTCCGCCTGCCAGTCCGTTATCTGCATAAAGAACAGCGGTTATCTTATTTTTGGTAACAAGCGGCACGGCTGCAACAATTCCCGGAGAGCCTAACTTTGAAGTAAAAACCGCGTTGCCCGGAAGATTTTCCACATCTCCGCAGTAAACGCACGGGCCATTTTTAGCTTTTGAAATAACATTGTCTTCCGCAAGCGAAATCTTTGTCGAAGAAATATCGGCATCCGAAAAACGGGATTTCCCTGTAAACCCGATAGCCTTCCAACCGATAGCAAGGTCCTGCTTCAGAATAAAAATAGCAACCCTGTCAGCAAATTTCGAGGCGTTTTCAAGAAGCGGTGTCAGCACTTCAACCTGGCTCCTGCCAGCTTCAACTGCCCTGACGGCATTCAGAAGGTCCGTTACATCAGTGCCTGAAACGGTGGGCGCGACGACCGGCAAGGCATCCGCCTGAACGGGCATGAACAGAGCAATATCATCTTCAGAAAGGGTAACATCAATATTCGCAACCTGTTCAATCGACGCTGAAATTTCCTGCTTCACCCTGGCTAAAACAGCATTCAGAGAATCCTTCAGCTTTTCGGTTATCAGTTCGTTTATTGTTCTGTCCGGCTTTGAATTGTCCATATTTTCCACCTTATTATCGAATTATCACTCCAATATCCGCACTTAGTCCTAAAATTATCATATATTGCTTCAAAATTGTCAAGCTTATGGAAATATATTGCCCGACAGCAGTCCTTTATGCTATATTGACAGTGAAAATAAGGGGATTCTGATGTCCGCATTTTTAAATTCATTTATCACGACAAGGATCGGGATAATTTCATCTCTGCTGTTTATCGTCTGCGCCCTGATGATCGCGAGATCTTTGTATATGCTTCTTTACAGAGGGTTTTATTTTAAATACACAAAGGGAAAACCATATATAAGGGGCACAATCGGAAACAATATTTTTCTCGGATGCTTTTTTGCGGTACTTCTTGTGATTTCTTCAACCGGACTTCTTCTGGCATACGGTTTCAGCGGAACGAACGAATTTGAAGGAACTGAAAAACTTGGAACAATATCTGTGCAGAGGATTTCAAACAATGAGTTTGTAATCAGCCTTAAAACACTGAACAGATCTTTTTCACAGCAGGTTAAAGGCACAGCTTGGCATTTGAACGGAACAACAGTTGTCTGGCATCCGAAACTGAAATTCGTCGGGCTTGGAAAATATAATCTTGTTCGGTCAATCACATCCGGAAGCAATAATGTCTTGATAACCGAAAATAAAATCATTGATTTTCTGTCTGATTTCAGTGATACGGTGCCGCTCTGTTCAGTCCGACAGGTGAGAACGCCTCTCACCAAAGCCTCAAAAGCAGACTTTGACCTGCTGATCTCGGAAGCCGGATATGTCCTGAGGAAAAAGCTTTGACGCACAGCAGCATTCCCGGTATAGGAACTGATATCATTGAGGTGTCCAGAATAAAAAGGGTTCTTTCCCGTCATGAGGGCGATTTTCTGAGAAAGGTCTTCACCGAAAGTGAAACCGGATATTGTTCATCGATGAAACACCCTCATCGCCACTATGCGGCAAGGTTCGCGGCAAAAGAGGCCTTCCTGAAAGCGATCGGGACAGGTTGGAGTGACGGGGCTTCATGGACGGAGATTGAAATTACAAGAAAAAGAAACGGAAAACCCGGCCTGCAGATATCAGGGCGGACTTTGGAACTTGCAAAGGAAGCTGGATTTTCAGTTTTCCTGCTGAGCATGTCCCACACGGACAGATATGCAACAGCAACCGTCCTTGCGCTATAGTAGCGTGCGAAACCTGTCTCAATCTGATTGTTTTATTTTTTCTATCGCTTCTTTCGCGTGTTTGCGAACAAGTATGTCCGGATCGGATATCAGTTTTTCAAGATAAGGCAATGCCTGTTCCTCACCGAACTGTCCGAGCGAACGGGCCGCGCTTTTCCTGACCCATGCGTTTTCATCCTGCAGTGACTTGACTAAAATGTCCACCGCTCTTCTGTCGCCTATCATTCCAAGAGCTTTGACAGCGCTTTTGCGGACCCTCGGGTCGTCTTCGTTTTCAAGCAGTTTTATGAGCGCGCCTGCGCCCCGCTTATCCCCCAGCTCGCCAAGAGCGAATGCTGCATTGTCGCGGACAAGTTTGTTCGGATCTTCCAGAGCCTCTATCAAAGGTTGAACAGCTGACCTGTCTCCTAATTTCCCGAGCCCGCTTGCGGCTTCCCGACGAACTAGTTCAAAGTTATCCTTCAGTTTTGCCAGCAGTGAGTCCAGATTTTCGATGTTTTCTGTCATAAGGGCTCCGGTCAGAAACCTCCGGACATCACACGCCATCGTGTCAGTTTCCCGCTAATCTCTCTAAGTCTGAAAGTCAGTATTCTGCAGAGGACTTTCAGGAACTGATACGCGCTGTCCACTTCCAGGGAAAGTATTTCGTCCAGGGTCCGCTTTTCAATGCTCAGAATAGTGGCGCCGGTATCATGATGGCCTTTTGCGTCAGCGGAGCGAGGCGAGGAGTCCACAAGAGCCATTTCTCCGAAGAAATCCCCCTTGCTCAAAACCGCAAGCGCTTCCTCACCGACGCCGGGAATATGTTTACTGATAATTACCTTTCCGTCCAGAATGATAAAAAGCTTTTCTCCGATATCACCCTCTCTGAAAATAAGCTGGCCGGGTTTATACCTCTGCTCTTTGCTGAAAGTGGCAAGAAGCCTTAGCTCTTTCGACGAAAGCCCTTTCTCCTCAAGAACCTTGATTTTGTTTTCCACATCCACTTCTGTATCAAGCACATCGCCTATCTGTTTCTCAAGGGCCTGTACCGATTTCCCCTGCCCGGCGGCATCAGTGAAGAAATTCTTCATAAGTTCATTTGTTCTTCTCGTTCTCCTTGAAAGGCTCCGCCAGAAATTCCAGTAGAAATGTACCGCTATCTTTTTGTCAACCTCAAACAGGTTCTCGACTTCACTGTTGTTCATAACCCAGACCTTTGTTGTCTCCATGGTCGCAACGGAAGCGGAGTGCTTTCCCTTGTCAATAAGATTGATCTCACCGAAGAAGTCGCCCGGGCCAAGGGTACCGAGAACCTCATCCCCGATAGGTGTGTACTTGTAAATCTTGACCTTGCCCTTGTCCATAAGGAACAGCTGACCGCAATCAGTGTCCTCCGTAAAGATGGTTTCCCCGGAAGGATAGTCCTTTTCGTTGATTATCCTTGAGATCTTGAACATCTCCTCATCGCTTAAATCTTTAAAAACAAAGAATTTTTTCAGATACAGGGCGGTTTTCAGCTTCTCTGTCTTGGATTCTCTTATCGAGCGAGTTCCGCTGAGGATGCTGGTTATATTAGTGAAGGATGTGGATTCCAGGAACTCCTTCTTCTTTTCGTCAAGCTCTTTCACAAGGGCGTTGAACGAGTTCATTCTTTCCTTGATATAGCTCTGTCTGTCGTCTTTATTTTCTATGCCGAGTTTTTCAAACAGAAAACGGATTTTGCTCTTGTAATCCATATTACCGGTAGTGTTCTTGAGCATTGACAGCAGAAAAGCATTAATATAATTATCAAGCGCTTCACGGTATTTTGCGAGCTCTGTGTAAGTTCTCCCGAGAAAAGCCGATACATCCTCGTCAAAAGGGTTTATTTCGCTTGAAATCTCAAGTTCCGCGCAGGCTTTCTCAAGCTCGTCCTGCTGATAGTAAATCTCCGCCAGACCGGCATGGGTCATGTAGAACTCGGAATTCTCATGCTTGGCAAGCTCGAAAAGTTCAACAGCCTTGTCAATCCTGCCCTTGGCAAGATACGCCCTTCCCAGACCGTAATAACGGTTGCTGAGCCTGTCTGACTGCACCTTCTCCTTGACCACTTCCTTGAGAATCTTGTCCTTCTCAATGAGGTTCGCCCTCTTCTGCATATCCCTGATGCGGCCGAGATTAATCTTCAGAGCAAGGCTTTTCGGATACATCTTTGAGGCAGTTTCATAGAGGGAAATCGCCTCGTCATACATATGCTGGCTGACGAATTTATTGGCCAGAGCGCAGAAATCGTCAACCGATATACCCCGTTCCTCTTCCGTTTTTTCCTCAGAGGAAAGCGACCCGGAATCGTCATCCACGCTTAAAATTTCATTGTCACTGCTTTTTCGCTTTTCAGGCATCAGATAAACCTTTAATGCTTTGTAAACTTGGATATTACCTTAACCTGGCGATTCTGTCAAACGCTGTTTCCGATATTTCCTTATGGAGTCGAACATGGCATCTGACAATCCCTTGACACTCATCCTTCCGCCTTTTAGAATCGGAAATCTGATTATGGTTTAAAAAAGATGACACTTAGACAAGGAGTAGGATATGGACTGGGGACTTAAGAACAGGCTTTCAAGAATAATAAAACCTGAAGACAACAGAACACTGATGTTGGCGGTTGATCACGGATATTTCCTTGGTCCGACTTCAGGGCTTGAGGATATCGGAAAAACGGTAAATCCGCTTCTGGAATATGCCGATTGCCTTATGCTTACAAGGGGGGCTCTGAGAAATTCGATCCCGCCTGCATCAAATATTCCTGTAATGCTCAGAGTTTCCGGCGGAACAAGCGTTCTTACCGAGCTTGATAACGAAGGGTTATCCGTTTCGATGGAGGATGCGGTAAGATTGAATGTTTCAGGGGTCGCCCTTTCAATTTTTGTGGGAGCTGAAAATGAGAAGGAGACCCTGCTGAACCTGTCTTGCCTTGTTGACGAGGGTCAAAGCCTGGGGATTCCCGTTCTGGCTGTGACCGCAGTCGGAAAGGACATGAACCGCGACGCGCGTTATCTGGGTCTTGCCTGCAGAATCGCAGCGGAACTAGGCGCCCATATAGTCAAGACATATTACTGTGAAGGTTTTGAGGAAATAGTGAAATACACGCCTGTTCCGATAGTGGTAGCCGGCGGAAAAAAGATACCCGAAAAGGATGCTCTTCAGCTTGCCTGGAACTCTGTAAATTCCGGGGCAGCAGGTGTGGATATGGGAAGAAATATTTTCCAGTCGGACTGTCCTGTCGGGATGATAAAAGCTGTCAAAGGGATAATCCACGGCAACATATCTGTGGAAGATGCCTATTCGATTTACTGCGATACAAAGAATTTATAAGATGGCAACAATGAAAGCCGCTGTTTACTACAGCAACGATGATGTAAGGCTGGAGGATGTTCCCATCCCCGTTATTGGTGAAGGAGAAATCCTTGTAAAAATCAAGGCGAGCGGAATATGCGGAAGCGATGTAATGGAGTGGTACCGGATTAAAAAAGCTCCTCTCGTTCTCGGGCATGAGATCGCCGGCGAGATTGTCGAGACAGGCAAAGGCGTCGAGAAATTCAGAACGGGCGACTGCGTAACTGTCGCGCATCATGTTCCATGCAACACATGCAGATACTGCCTCAACGGCGATCATTCCCTGTGCGACATGCTCAGGAGCACGAATTTCGATCCGGGCGGCTTCTGCGAATTCGTCCGTGTTCCTGCTGTCAATGTTGACAGAGGGACATTCAAACTACCGCGCGGGATGTCCTTCGAAGAAGGCTCTTTTTCGGAAGCCCTTGCATGTGTTGTCAGGGGGCAGCGGATTGCCGGAATGAGCCCCGGTAAGACCGTTCTTGTCATCGGGAGCGGACTGTCAGGGCTGCTTCATATACAGCTTGCAAAGGCTTCAGGAGCAGCAAATATCATCGCAACCGACATAAGCGGTTACAGGCTGAGAGCAGCGGAAGAAAACGGCGCTTCAGCTGCCTTTCCGGCTGATGTTTTTGATTCAAGCAAACTCAGAGAGGTTAACGGCGGCCATCTTGCCGATATCGTGATCGTGTGCGCCGGGGTTGAAAAAGCTGTCCATCAGGGCCTGTCATGCACAGAAAGGGGAGGAGTGTTATTGTTGTTCGCGCCGATGGAACCCGGTATTTCAGTCCCTCTTGATCTTTGGAATATTTGGCGTGACCAGATCACGATTAAATCAACCTATGCCGGACCACCTGCTGATACTTACGAGTCGTTGAGATTGATAAACGCCGGGTTGATTGATGTAAATAAACTTATAACTCACAAACTTCCGCTTGCTGAAACGCCCAAAGGCTTCAAGCTTGCAGCAGGGGCTGACGAATGTCTGAAAGTGATAATAGCTCCTGACATGTAATCGCCCGACATAGACTTTGTAACGGTAAACATAGACTTTGCGACGGTAAGCATAGACTTTGCGGCGCCTATCAGAGACTTTGCACCACCTATCAGAGACTTTGTAGCGCCTATCAGAGACTTTGCAGCGGTAAACATAGACTTTGCATCGGTAAACATAGACTTTGCATCGGTAAACATAGACTTTGTAACGGTAAATATAGACTTTGCAGCGGTAAACATAGACTTTGCACCGGTAAACAGAGACTTTGTATCGCCTATCAGAGACTTTGTACTGAACCTTTACCGGGCATCGAGTGTTTTATGCGGAGCATAAAATGTATCGAGATGCACAAAAACTGCCGGTGAACGGGTCTAAGTCGCCGGGAAACGGTTCTAACTTGCCGGGGAACGCTTCTAAGTCGCCAGGGAACGGTTCTAAGTTGCCGGGGAACGGTTCTAACTTGCCGGGGAACGGTTCTAACTTGCCGGGGAACGGTTCTAAGTTGCCGGGGAACGGTTCTAAGTTGCCGGGGAACG
>CAZDZC010000012.1:0-54769 GCA_964509835.1 uncultured Acidobacteriota bacterium | reverse complement strand
TCCAGTGGACGGACACCTCGGGAGATCCGGGAGACTGGTATTACCTCGTCACCGCCTACAACTCAATATGCGATGCTGAAGGGCCGTTTTGATAAAGTTCTGAAAAACTGATGCGTTAATCGAAGGGAACAGAGAAATCTGTTCCCTTTTTTGTTTATTAAGCAAATCATAAGTTGACTTAGCATGAAATCACTCATCCCGATGATGACCCTTGATTCGCTGACAATTAGAATCTATACTGATCCCCATGCATAGAGACCATATTTACAGTTTTATTCCCAACTGGCTGACCGGCCTTCTTTCAAAAACGGGAAAAACCACTTCCACTACATGTGAAGTTATACCTGGGGCGGTCATGTTCGTTGATGTATCGGGTTTTACGCCTCTTTCCGAAAACCTTGCCAGAATGGGCAAGGAAGGAGCTGAAGAACTCACCAGGGTACTGAACAGCTATTTTGATGATATGATTGAGATCATATATTCGTATGGAGGAGATGTCTGCAATTTCGGCGGCGACTCAATGCGCATCATTTTCGGGAACAGTCCGGAACTTGATCCTGCTGATTTTTCACTGAAAGTAATAAGCTGTGCTTATTCCATAAATAAAAAAATGGATAAATTCCGAAGTATTGAATGCAGAGGCGGATACATCGCAAAACTGGAAATTAAAATCGGCATCAGTTCCGGAGATATTTATACTGGAATAATAGGAGAGGCTTCCGGTAAAATGGATTACTTCACAGCGGGATTTCCCGTTTTCAATTCTGCAACATCTGAAAGCCAGGCCAAACCAGGAGAAATTATTGTTGACGAAAATTTTGCTGAATTGCTTAACAATAATTGCAACATGGTTGAAAAAGACGGATTTTTCAAATGCCGCACAGGTGGGGACATTCAACCATCGAAACCTGAATGGAAAACAAACCTTCTGCGATTGGAACAAGGAAGTGAATCCGCCGGTCGGTTTATTCAACAGGATCTTAGAAAATACATCCAGTCCGGAACAATGAATTGGATAAACGAGCACAGAAAAATAGCGGTATTATTCCTTCAGTTTTCAGGGATAAACTTGATGTATCCCGACAGGGACATCATAGCAAACCTGGACCGGTTCTATACCGGCGTTAACAGGATTGTCTCCGGTTTCGGTGGAAACATCCTGAGCCTGGACTTGGGAGACAAGGGAAATATGATGCTTCTAGTTTTCGGGGCTCCTACTTCCTATGAAGATACCCCTTTAAGGTCTTTATACGCATCGCTTGAGATGAAAAAATTCATCAGCAGCCTTGATTTTATTGATTACTTTAGAATCGGCATAACATACGAGAAAGCTTTCTGCGGATTTGTCGGGGCAGAAATAAGAAAAGTCTATACTGTTATGGGAGACTTTGTCAATCTTGCCGCCAGGCTTATGACAAAAGCGGAAAAAAAAGACATTCTCGCGCACGAGACCCTCTTGGAATCTGCAAAATCGGAGTTTAAAATTAAAAATGTCGCTCCGTTCAATGTTAAGGGAAAGTCCGATAAAATAAACGCTTTTTTATTATTGAGCAGTTCCGATGCAGATGGTCCGCATAAAAGTGCAAGTCTCATCGGCAGGGAGGACTTCAAAAGAAAACTGCTCGGAAAAGCAGGAGACTGTCTCAAAAACAATAAAGGCTGTCTTATCTCATTATACGGGAACGCAGGCACAGGGAAAACTGCAATAACCTTGTGGTTTCAAAGTGAACTTAACACCCTTGGATTCAACACCTATTATTTTAACTGCCATTCTTCCATAAGCAGCATCCCTTTTTATCCATGGAAAAACATTTTCAGAAGCATTCTTGGTTTGAAAAATATAGGGGATCCCGGCCTCGCGGCAGAAATATTTAAAAACAGATGCAGCCTGCTCATCCCGGAATTCAGAACCTTGTTCCCCCTTCTTTCCGATTTTGTAGGACTTCAGACATGCGACAATGCTGAAATTCTGAAAATTGATGAAAAAATAAGAAAATCAAAACTCATAAACATCCTTCTGGTTCTGCTGGAAAGAATTTCCTCCGAGAGCCCTGTTGGTATCAGGCTGGAGAATTTTTCTCATCTGGATTCCAATTCGAAGGAATTTCTAAAGGAACTGAAGCATCATCTTGAAGCGAACAGGATAATAATTACTGTCACGCACAGAGAGAAAGACGATATTTCATCGCTTGGGTATTCAGATCCTGTCGAATCATATTTTATTGACAGACTCACTGACACTGAATTTAAAGAATTCGTTGGATATGTTCTGGGCAATTCCCCTGACGATGAACTTCTTGAACTTATAGAACGGAATTCTGAAAGAAATCCACTGTTCATAAAGGAAATCATTGAAAGCCTCAAGAGATCGGGCGGCATAGAACAGATGTCGAGTGGCAGATACCGCCTTACAGAGGGTAAAAACCCCCATCTTTCCGATAATCTTCAGGCACTTGCGCTATCGCATATTGATAAAATTGAGAATAAAGCCAGAGTTTTGCTGAAAGCCGCTTCCTGCATCGGAACTCACTTTAAAAAAGACGAACTTGGACATATTCTTGATGAAAAAAATATCAGGGATAATATTGATACTATTCTTGAACATCTTGAATCGGAAAGAATTATCGAAAAAAGTCCCGACAGCAACGGAGAATATGAGTTCGTTTCCAATATTTATCAGCATTCGGCATACGAAACGCTTAATTATTCCATACGGAGAAAGTTCCATTTGAAACTTGCAGACTACTACGAAACAGGAACAAACATAAGCACTTCAGTACCTAAAGGTGTCATAGCGTTTCACTATTATCACGCGGAAAATTACCCTAAATCTTACGAATACTCTTATTCTGCAGCCCGTGAAGCCCGTGATCTCTATGCAAACAGAGAAACCATCGAATTCCTTCAGCAGGCCCTGGACATCTCCACAAATAAACTGTCTGAAAGAAATATTTCAAGGGAAATCGAGATTATCCGTGACCTGGGAACAAGGTATATGATTTTAGGTGATTTTGAGAGAGCACTTAGGTATTTTGAAACGGGGGAATCCATATCTTCGGAATCTTCAGATAAAGATAATCCTAAATTGGTTCTTGATTTTCTGCTCCGGAAATCTGCAATTTATATCAGACGCAATCAATATGACACTGCAAGGGGATATCTGATGGAATGCCTTGAAACAGCCCGGAAATCAGATTTAACAGAGGAAGAAGGCAAAGCGCTCATGAATCTGGGTTACATCACATTCCAGATTGGGGACTATAAGAAATCGGAAGATTATCTTAAAAAAGCTTCCGATATCTTCAGCAATTTATCCATGGAAAAGGAAGAAGCTTCCTGCTGTTTCTACAGAGGCTACGGATTCCTCAAAACCGGAGATATAATAAAAGCAAAGAATTATTTTTTATCAGCATTAAAGCTTATAGAAAACGATGAGTTCAATGCCGACAGTATCAGATATCTAAACGGACTTGCTGATGTGAATATCCATGAAGGAAATTATGGAGAAGCTGAACATAATTACCTCGAAGCACTAAAAAAAGCTGAAAAATTCAACGATAAATCAGCGAAAGCATCATGCTTTTTATCGCTTGGCTCGCTCAACTTCAATCTCGCAAAGCTTAAGGAAGCTTCCGACTGGTATGAAAAATCAAGGCTTCTGTTCCGTGAACTTGGCACGGTTTCAGGAGTTGCTCTCTGCAGCAATAATATCGCGGCAATCCTGACTCTGAACGGAAATTATGACGGAGCTCTGATATCTTATCAGGAAGCGTATGATGTCCACCTGGAAACAGGCGACAAAGCAGGACAGGCTCTTGCCCTTTATAATCTGGGAGAGCTTTTCATTCTCAAAAAAGATTTCGCTGATGCAATTCGATACTTTGATGATGCAATTTCGCTGTTCAGGGAACTTAACGACCTTTCAACCGTCAACGACTGCATGTCCCTGAAAGTTTATGCAATGACATGTTCAGGTAAAAAACAGGAAGCTCTCAACATCATTGGGAAGATCTTCAACAGCGATGAAGCACTCCAGACTGATGACGCAAAAGGATGGCTTTACAGATCGCTGGGCAAAATCAACGGTGACGAAGATTCATTCAGGAAGAGCATTAATTTATTCCAAGCCCAGGGAAATAATTTCCAGCTCGCTTTCGCATACAGGGAGTTTGGCAATTACCTTGATTCGGTGTCCAGAACAGAAGAAGCTGAAATAATTCACATAAAAGCAGATGATATCTTCCGTCAGTATGAAAATACATCAGAACTGAGAAATTGATTGCATTTATAAGAACTTTGCTTAATTTGCTTCCGAAAAGTCAGCATATAATTTAATTCAGTTAATTTTCATAATCCGCTTTATTTTTCAATTTTTTACATTATAATGTTGATATGTAATTAGAAAGGGGTTTTATGTTTGCATTCAGGCGGAGAAAGACATGATCGGAAAAACAAATGCCATTATTTTATTAATATTATGCATTTTCGCGCCTTTGAATTTTACATATTCAGACGGCATAAATGAACATCAAGGGCAAAATGAAATCGTTGAAAAGCGAACGGTTTCATCAAAAACTTATCTGCTGGAGGACGACCAATATGAAGCCGTGATAAGCGGATCCCCGGTCCATTACAAAGATGAAAACGGGAACTGGAAGAATATAAATACATGGATTGTACCTTCTTCGGAGAAGGGTTATTCCTATCAGAACAAAACAAACACGCTGAAAGTATATTTTCCGGGCGATATAAGCGAACGAGGTATCAGAATAGAAAGCGGTAAAGGTTTTATTGAGTGGCTTCCCTTATCAGTATTCACTTCTGAGAAGAGCAGACAGAACACAAACAGCTCCCTTCCATCCCTTTTAAATGCAGATAATGTTAATTCTGTATTATATGAGAACCTTTTCCCTGGAATTTCTGACGAATATATTGTTCTGCCCAATATGCTCAAGCAAAACATAATAATAGAGAATCCACCTGTATATTCCGATAGCGAATACCTTACCATTCAAGGAAAGCTTCATCTGAATGAAAATTTTTACATCGAAGAATCTACCCGCGAATCTGATGACGGATCTTTTTTCTCAACCGGCATCACCATAAAAAACATCGCAGGCAAAGGGGTCTTCACAATATCCGAGCCCTTTGCGGTGGACAATAATTCATTTACGGTCAGCTCAGGCAAGTTTAACAACGAATGTCCTGTATATTACGAGTTGGTTCCGGATGATGAGCTGAATAATATTTACACACTGAATGTGAAAGTCCCTATGGAATGGCTGCTTTCTCCCGACAGGCAATATCCAGTAATAGTTGACCCAACCGTGGTCACATATGGAGCTACACATGGAGGATGGCAGAGTTATGATGGAGCAACCGGGGCCAACGCTGATTTTGTTAGCCCCACAATTTTTGTATTTTCAGCACTCAATTATTCCTCCAAAGAATACAGGGGTTACATGAAGTGGGATATTTCATCTATTCCCGACAACGCAATCATCAATGATGTTGACTCCTTTCTCAAAGTCAATTCCTGCACAGGTGATGCTTCTGTTGAAGTTTGGGATGTTTCAAACGAACCGCCGTACGGAACCTTTTCCACGACATATTTTAATGACCTGGGTGCAGGTAAACTTTTCAGCAGTCTGACTATATATCAGTGCGATGAAGGGATGTGCACAAGTATAGCCAACGATTTGAGTTCAAACGGTGTTAATGACCTTCAGAACAAACTTGGTTCAGACTGGTTTGCGGTCGGATTGAAATCAGTCAGTGGATCCGCAGGCTCATTTCGAAGATTTGAAACAGAATGGACCAACCTCTATGTGAAATATTCCCTTGAAAATCCAGCACCCGAAAACATCGTTATAAATGAGGTTAATACGGGAACTCCCGACAGTGTTGAACTCTATAATTACGGTCCTGACAAAGCTCTGACAGGCTGGACACTTGAAATGTATGATGAGGGTTACCCCTGGAGCGGGACTTACACCTTCCCGTCCGGATTCACATTGAACAACCATTCTTTTGTACAGATAAAGGAAAATACCGGGACAGACACTGCGACTGAATTATATACTGGATGGAATATAACCTTTGCCGGTTCAAGAAACGGCGAGGTTATCCTGAAAGACGGTTCCGGAGGATGTCAGGACTACATGCTGTTTGACGATCCTTCAGACAATCATATTCCTTACGATGACACATGGACCGGGAATTTTTTCAGAGACACGGAATATCTTCTACGGCAATGGGACTATGACACAGACGATGAAATTGACTGGATGAGTGATACTGCTCCTTCTCCACTTTCATTAAACGGGAATCAGGTTGGAACAAAAAGAAGATCAGGTGTTGTCATAAACGAGATTAACCTCGGAACAGTTGACGAGATTGAAATTTTTAACTATGGCCCCGACATCAGCCTCGAAGGCTGGAGGCTTAAGATATACACAAATTCATTTCTTGACGGAACATATACTTTTCCGATGATCACCATCCCTTCAAGAAGTTTTGTAAGGATCATAGAAGGGACGGGAACCTCAACCGCCTCGGTTCGTTATTCCGGATTTAATTTCGCGTGGACATCGGCTGCAACGGGAGAAGCGGCCCTTCTTGACAAAAACAGGGGGATTGACTACGCGAACTGGAACATCCCCGGTGTAACACACATACCTCCTGGAACAGAATGGGAAGGATCCGCCGCGACAGGAGGAAATAATTACATATATCGGAATTCACATCTCGACACAGACGCAGGATGGGACTGGGCCAATTCTACAAGCGGATCGGCAGGTTTTCTGAACACGGGTCAGTATGCTCTTGAAGCAGATTACGACGAACTTGGCAGCGATGTTTCAAGCTGGGATAACATGACAGGTGTGGGCCGCGGAGTAATGGTTGATGTAAGTGAAACCGTCACCCTGCTTGAATACAAACAGCTTCTTAATCTTGACGCCATACAGAATCTTTACTTCACGGTAAAGGAATTTAACGGAGTGGAATGGTCTGTTATATTTGCACGAACCGGTAAAAATGTCGCAGCAGGCAAAAAAGCATTTTCCTCCGGCCTTATAAATAAAGAGCTTACAGCTGGAAACCGCTACGCGATAATGACATACTGGGATGGCTCTTCCGACTATTACCGCCAGTCACCCGGAAGACCCCAATATCTGTCTTTCGGGACATATCCAGGGTATGCCTATGAGGACACATTACCCCCGTCAAATTCAGCCAGTCTAAGCGTAACTACAATTGCCCCTGATATTTTTCTCTCAACCATAGACGGATCTTTTGGCGCATTGGAGATAACGACCGTTTCTCTGCCTTCATCAGATGCCGGTTCGCTCTACAATTGCGTTCTTCACGCGTCGGGAGGAGTCACGCCCCATACCTGGAGCCTGTTATCCGGTTCCCTGCCAACCGGGCTTTCTCTTGACCAAAACACAGGTGTTATTTCCGGGACTGTCGGTTCAACAGCCAACGGTCTTTACAGCTTTACGGTTCAGGTTCGGGACGGGCTGGGGCTGACGGACTCAAGACTTTTAACCATAAGGATATACGGACCTTACGATGTTTACATAAACAACACATCTTTCCCTGACGGGATGAAAGACAAACCATATCCGGATCAGCTCCTTTCAGCGTCAGGAGGTGTTCCCCCCTATTTCTGGTTTGTGGACAGCGGCGCCCTGCCGACAGGCCTGACTTTAGCCGGAAATGAAATAACCGGAACACCTACCGGTCTGGGAGCATATAACTTCAATCTTCTGCTTCAGGACAGCGGCGGGAACAGTGCCATAAAAGAATTTACAATCAACATTCAGGATCAGGAGTTGAATGATTTCTGGGTCAGAAAGGGACTTTACGGGGGTGAGATAAACGCATGCGCCGTTTCACCGGATTATACAAACGATAAAACTGTTTTTGCTGCCGGCGCCACAAGGGATCTTTTTAAATCAACAACCGGAGGGGCTTTCTGGGAAGCGATATCCATCAATAACATCAGGGCAGAGCCGTTTATATCCTCAATAGCAATCTCTCCGTCATTCGCAACAGACAACACTGTTTTCATGAGCGCGCAGCAGGAAGGTATTTTAAAATCCATTGACGGAGGGAACACTTGGCAGAGAACAGTCAACGGTCTGCCACTCGGCTCCGACGGAATTTATCATTCGCTGAAAGTCGCAATATCCCCTGATTTCACAAATGATCAAACATTGTTCGCAATAGTAAATACCGAAAGTTATGATCCCGAATACGCGCAGGGTAAAATATTCAAATCAGTCAATGGCGGTTCATCATGGACTGATGCCAGCGGCGATATCAGCGGGTTCAAGGATATTGCATTATCATCAGATTTCAGCACTGACAATATTGTCATCGCGGTCTCTGCAGGAAAAATTTACAGAAGCACCGACGGGGGAACAAATTGGGAGCTTATGTGCACCGGCGTTTTCAATAATATTTCCGAAATCAGGATATCGCCTGCCTACAGTTCTGACATGACGCTGTTTCTTGAAAACATATCGGGAGGACTTATTGAAACACTCTGGAAATCAACAGACGGAGGTTATAACTGGTACAAACCAAATATTGACGACACTCTTAACCTCGCTTCACCTGAACTGACAGCTGATTTTAATGACGCAGGATCCGGCAGAACAATGTTCGCATTTGATGCATCGAGTTCCTATAAACTTATGAAATCTGAAGACGGAGGCAGATCATGGACTCATGTAACCTCCTCCGGTTCGACCTCATTCGGTTGGAAAAAACTTCTTTTGTCCCCGTCATTTACACTTGATGAAACAATGTTCCTTTATGACGCAAAGGATAACGGAATTTGGAAATCCCTTAACAGCGGTGTTTCCCTGTTCCCTGTAAACAACGGCATCACAGGCGTTAATGTACAGGAAATTGTTATATCTCCGGATTATCCGAACGACGGGACAGTTTTTCTGATCGTTAAAGGCAGTTCAAAGTACACCCTTTATAAAAGCACTACTGAAGGTTCCACATGGGAGGAAACTCCTCTGCCCGGAAACGACGATTTCATAAGGGATGTCGCTGTATCACCGACCTACAGTGAAACATCAGGAACAAACGGAACACCTTCAAAAGCGATATTCTGCGTGGTTTCCGGTGGAGATATTTACCGTTCCACAAACGGCGGAGCAAGCTGGGAGGTGTCTCCGATATTCACGGGAGGAACTTTTGTCGAGCTGTCGCCTGTTTATGGATATGCGGATCTGACCATCTTTTCCGGCAAATCAAAAGACGGCTACTGGCGCTCAACAAATAATGGGGCAAACTGGTCCCAGATTGACCTTGGAACAAGCCCTCCTGACGGCGCATCCAGATATTCAGACCAACTCCTCCCTTCACCAAACTATCAGTTTGATGATGCCATTTTCATTACATACGGGTCTTTCGGCTGGTCAACATGGAAAACAACAAATGACGGAGCAAGCTGGACAGAACTTACATCAGGAGGATCCTCTTTCGCCTATCATATGGACACATCATCAAATTACAGCGATGATGCAGGAATAAACGGTACCGCGTCGAAAACCGTTTTCAGCGCCAACAAACGATCTACAGACGGGGGAGCAACATGGACAACTTACACAAAACCGGGATCGTCGGACGGAATTCTGACAATTGCGGTTTCACCTGACTACCCATACGATCATACGATTTTTGCAGGAGACTACGGCTCCTATCTGGAGCCTCAAAATACAGGCCTTTATAAATCAACAACATCGGGAACCTCTTATATCCAGGTCGGAACAGCGGACGGACTTGGAGGCAGGGATGTTATATCCATAGCTCTTTCACCGGATTATGAAACTGACCAGACTCTTTTTGCAGGAACAGCATCCTCCGGTATATGGAAATCAACGGACGGTGGCGCAAACTGGATAAGGGCGAACTTCATAACAACACTCCCTGAAAATATAACTGGAATCGCAGTTGACCCGATCAACAATGACATCATTTACGCTGCTTCCGCTTTTTCCGGGCTGTATAAAAGCACTGACAAAGGAATTGTGTTCAGCAAACTTGAAGACGACGGGCTGAACTCCATTGAACAATTCCTTTCCCTGGCAATAAGCCCTACAGGTAATAACATCATTCTTGCAGGAACCAACGGTAACGGTATATACCGAAGCACTGACAGCGGAATTAACTGGAGTGTTACTTCCCAGTCTGCCGGCGTTATCAATGAGATTAAAATTAAAGGAAGTGAGCTCTGGGCCGCCACAAGTAATTACGGAAATCTTAAAAGCACAAACGGAGGCCTTTCCTGGATTCAGCAAAATTCAGGACTTCCAACCCTCAATATAAATGATATTTCAGGTATTCCGGGAGCCAGATCAACCGGTTCGTTTAACATAATTTCAGCTATTGTCGAAAAAGACGGCAGCCTGCCCTTCTATCCAGACAGTTGCTGTAACGGAACTGACTGGGTAGGGACTGGAGGAGACGGCGTTTTCAATTCACTTGATGGGGGCATATCCTGGAATAATGTAAACGGATGCGGCTTTGGAGAAAATCTTACCGGCGCCAATGTGCAAGCCGTTCTTGCAACAACAGCAGAATGGGCGGTCATAGGCACTGACGGACTCGAACCACAGGGAATAGGGATTTACAGAACCAACGATGCTGACAATCCATGCTGGTTAAGGGCAAACTACGGACTTGAATCCACCAGCAGGAATATTCATGAGATAATTGAATCCCCCAACGGCGATCTTCTCGCGGCTATCCTCGGCGCTGAAAACGGGGGGGTATATCTATCGGCGGACAGCGGAGAACACTGGTATCAGATAAACGAAGGTTTTGACCCTGATGAACTTAATGTTCAGGATCTGATCAACGACAACGGCAGCTCCGGAAATGTGACCTACTACTCCGGCAAAACGGAAGACGGCCTATGGGGGCGCGTTATCGTTCCTGATGCCCAACCTGTAATAATCAGCCTGAGCGAAACATCCGGTCCTTCTTCAGGAGGAACGCTTGTAACCTTAACCGGCAGTCATTTCAAAGACGGTGCTGTTGTTGAATTCGACAACATTGACGCCCAGACTTCATTTGTCAATCCAACAACCCTTCAGTCCTTTGCGCCATCTCATCCGAAAGGAACCGTTGACATTCAGGTTAGAAATCCCGACACCAGAACAGGAACACTTGTTGAGGCCTATACCTACACTGGTTATGGAACAGTTACGCTTTATCTTTCTAAAAATCCCAACGGGACAGATATAGACATGACATGGACAGGATCCGGCGATTATACCGCATTCAGGGATCTTCAGGCTGACTTTGAAGGACTCTACAGAAAAACATGGTCTGTTTCAGGAACATCTGATTCAGACATTGATGCTCTTAACGATTCAAACAACTGGTTTTATAAAGTGGAATGACTTTTATTCAGGAGGAGAAATGAAAAAGTATTTTATGTCTGTCCTTGCAGTCTCTCTGGTTTTTTGTTCTTTATCTTACGGGCAATGGACAAGAAACGCGAAGCATGAAGGGAACATCACCGCAATCGCTCTTTCCCCCAATTATCCTTCCGACAGCACTATATACATGGCTGTTGAAGGGAAAGGAGTGTTTAAAAGCGTTGATAAAGGATTATCATGGGTTAAATTCAACGAAGGACTGTCAACATTAAATGTCACCAGCATAGTTATTGGAGACAAGGGTTACGGACTGGATATATTCATCGGAACAAAGGATGAAGGAATATTCACTTCCATGGAAGGGAGTGATTGGTTTGAATATGATTGGGGTTTGACCAACAACCATGTGACTTCTCTTTTTATTTCACCGGATTACCAGTATGATTCGACTGTTTTTGCAGGAACTTATGGAGGAGGAGTTTTCAAATCAACAAATGGAGGCGGGGAATGGCAGTCTCTTAACTCCCCTGTTTCTGAAATCATCTCTGTTGCTGTATATTTCCCCGGAGTCACCCCTGCTGTTATTTTCGCTGGAACAGACAGCTCAGGCATTATCTGCTCGACAAACGGTGGAGACACATGGGGCTACAGAAATGACGGGCTTCCTGTGGGATCATCTGTCCGTTCAATAGTTCTGTCACCCCAGTTCGCAACAGATCATATTATTTTTGCAGGTGTGAGCGCCGCTTCAGATCCGAATTTAACCGGATTTTACGAATCAGTGAATGAAGGGTTTATCTGGTCTGATCCATGCGCAGACATTACCGGAACAGAAGTATGGTCTCTTTCAGTATCACCCGTTTTCACACCTTCCGGTGGATTTGTTTTTATTGGATCAAAAAGCGGATTATACAGATATGAATTCGGCTCATCCTGTTTACTAGCTCCCGATCCTGCGCTTTCTTCAGCCTGGGTGCTTTCACAAGGGATTTCTCCCGGATTCGACACCAGCGATCAGAACATTCATTTCGGTCTGTGGGATTCCGGGTTGCACTCATCAACAAATGCAGGGATAACTTCTGTTCAGAGCTACAGCACACACAATGAAACAAACGCAATATCATTAAAGATATCACCTGGTTTCAATGTGACCGATAACCTGATAGTTGCAGCATCAAATGACAGAGGGATTCTAAGATCCTTGAATGGAGGATTGAGCTGGACAACTCTTAACAGTTATAAGTATTCCGGCGACCCTGACGGTTTTTTATCCATTGAAATATCTCCTGAGTTCGAGATAGGTTCGGATGTTACTATGTTTGCTGGAACAGCAGGCAGAGGGTTGTTTAAATCAACTGATGGCGGTAATTCATGGGATCAGATTTATGGGATTCCTCTTGGAGCAAATATCACCGCTATTGCCATGTCTCCTACATACCGAATTGACGGGATTGTGTTCGCAGGGACTAGACAATACGGGCTTTACAAATCTCCTGATGGAGGAAACACCTGGATGCATTTATCTAATCCTTCTATGACAGGTATTTTCACGCTGGAATTTTCTCCGAACTTCCTGACTGATAATTTTCTCTATACGACTGGAACAAATGAAGGGGTCATTTATCGCACCAACAATATGGGGGATACATGGCAGCAGTTTTCCGTGGATATGACATCAGCTCCCTATCTGATATCTATATCATTCTCTCCAAGATTCGCTTTTGATGGAACCATGTTCCTTGGTGCAAACAGCACTTTCGGAGTTTACCGTTCACAGAACGCCGGAACAGAATGGATAAATATAAACGGCATAGGATTGCCATCTTTAATTAATGGAGTAAGAAGCCTTGAAGCAATTCCGGGCTATGGCGGTGTCGGCCCGGAAAGACTGTACATAGGCACTTACGGTTCCGGAATCTATTTCACTGACAACGCTTCCAGTCCTTCTCAGGATGTGATATGGTATCCCTTTAATACTGGTCTTGAGGACCTGAATGTAAATGATATAGAGCTTTCTCCGAAGTACAATACAAACGGAGGACTTCTGTTTGCAGGAACAAAGACCACCGGAATTCTTTATGCAAAACACAACATAGGAGTCAACTGGACGGCAACAGGCGAAAACAATACTTCTCTGACTGACAAGATACAGGATCTCGCCGTTCACCCCGAAAAGGAGAATATCCTGCTCGCCGGAACGCCTGAAGGGGCTTTTATCAGTCTCAACGGAGGCAGCTCTTATATTCCCTACAACAGAGGGCTCCTTTCAACAGGAGGGATATCTAAATTTGTTTCCGCTGTCGCATTCGCTCCCAATACTGGCAATGAACCCTATCCACTGGCAGGAACCGCAAACGGCGAGATATGGAGAAGATCCGATCTGATTTCATTCTGGATACCTGTTTACACAGGAAGCAGTGCGATTACAGAGTTTTCAGTGACTGATTCAGCAATTTTCGCAACTACTGCAGGCAATGGAGTTCTAAAAAGCACAAATCAGGGTCTTACATGGTCACCAGCAAACATAGGACTTGATTCTCTGTATCTCAATGATATCAGCAGCCTTTCTCTTGACGGGACATCGTCGCCTTTCCCTGTTGACCCTGATCATTCGCTGCTTAAAACATCTGTAACTTCTATAGTTTCTCCTCAGGGATGCTGCAACGGAACAGACTGGATAGGAACAGGAGGAGACGGCATTTCACTTTCGCTTGACGGCGGAGATTCCTGGTCAACTGCTAACGGATGCGGCCTTGGTGAGGATTTATCAGGAGCAAACTGTCAGGCTGTTCTGGCCACAACCGGTGGATGGGCTGTAACTGGAACTGACGGACTTGAGACCGTAGGGTTCGGAATGTACAGAGCAAACGATGCTATTGATACCTGCTGGATAAGGGCTAATTACGGACTGGAATCAACGAGTCTGGATATAAGAGATATTGTGGAAGCCGATAATGGTGATATCCTGTGTGGAATTTACGGTGAAACTGACGGCGGTGTATATCTGTCAGCCGATAGCGGTGAACACTGGTGCGAACTTAATTCCGGGTTTGACCCTTCAGAATACAGCGTTGAAGACCTTCTGACCACAACCAGCGGAACATATTATGTCGGTAAGGCTGAAGACGGTTCCTGGAGTACAACATTAACTGCAGACCCATCTCCCACAGTAAGTTCGCTTAATGTGACAACAGGAACGGCACAGGGAGGGACTTCGGTGACGGTTACAGGCACCGGTTTTAAATCAGGGGCAATTGTGGAATTCGGAGATATTGACGCCTCGACTACCTTCGTGAACTCGACCACACTGACATGCACAACCCCGTCGTATCCGGCGCAAACAGTTGATGTGTCCGTAAGAAATGCAGACACCAGAACAGGCACCCTCACGGATGCTTTCACATATACTGATCCTGCTACACTTCTGGTGTTAACGATGACAAAAAATACCAACGGAACCGATATAGATCTCAGCTGGAGCACCGACCTTACCGGGGACTACAAGGTTTACCGCGATAACAGTCTTTCGTTTGATTCGATGTTCAGGAAATGCTGGGACACTTCTAATACTACCATGACAGACACGGATGTTCTTGACGATGGAAATGTATGGTATTACAAGGTTGAATAACCTCTGAACCCTTAACCTGAAAAAGCCCTCCCCGATGGAGGGCTTTTCTTTTGTTCTGTTAATCGTATTATGTTAAAATGCTTTTATGAACCTGTTTCCATACATCCCTGTTTCTGTTCCGGAGATTGCATCAAAAAACATACCCGCAGGTAGATTTCTGACCGCTTCTCTCCTCTTCGCTGATGTATCAGGCTTCACCGCTATGTCGGAAAAACTGGCCGCGTCCGGAAAGGAAGGGGCTGAGGAACTCACAGCTATCCTGAACAATTATTTCACCCACATGATATCCATTGTATCCTCGCTGGACGGTGACATCATCGTTTTCGGCGGCGATGCAATGCTGATTTATTTCACAAACGCGGCAAACGCATTTGAGTGTGCTGTCAGGATGCAGGAGGACATGAAACTCTTTGGCAGCATCAGCACTTCAGCCGGTATCCAGACTCTCAGGATGAGCATAGGCATAAGCAGCGGAAGGGCTTTTCTTGCCGCTCTCGGGGATAAAACTTCTGCGGGCTATGGAATGTTCGGAAGCTGTGTAAACAGGGTAGGAGCTGTCGAAGCAATCGCGAATGCGGGCGAAATATGCTGCGACCGGTTCACCCTGAAAAAACTTAATCTTCGGAGTATTTCAAACGAGGTCTCAAAGGGGATATTCAGGCTTGAATCAAAACCTGCAATTAATATTGACAGCACAAAAAGCAGATATGCACATCCTTCTTTCGATCCATCCCCATTCATTAATCCCGGATTGAGGGAAAGGCTTGCGGGAGGCTTCGATACCGGAGAACACCGGAAGGTCACGGTTATGTTCATGAATTTCAGGGGGGTTAACAAGGTTCTGAAAACTAACAGGACTTCAATCCTGACGGAACTTAATTCATTCTTCTGCGCCTGCCGGGATATCATTTCAGGATATGGTGGTTTTCTGTGCAAGATAGACCTTGACAAGAAAGGCTACAAGATGATGGTCGCTTTCGGAGCGCCCCTATCACATGAAGACGATTGCGAACGGGCATTCCACACCGCACTTGAAATCTCGCGCCTGAAAACTCCATTCAGCCTGAGAATAGGCATTAACACAGGATTCGTTTTCGCTGGTTTTGTCGGAGCGCCGTCCAGAAAGGAATATACCGTTATGGGTGATGCCGTCAATATTGCGGCGAGACTGATGGCATCAGCCCCTGAAGGTGAGATTTTCGTTCATGATGATCCGGGAGGGTTCAACCTGACAGAACTTCCTCCTGTCCGGGTCAAAGGGAAATCCGAACCGATAACCCTCTCCAGGCTTGAGTCTGAAAAACAGGCTTCCCTTGATCAGACAAACAATTTTGCGACATTCATAAACAGAAAAAAAGAAATAGACATACTGAGGGAGAGGCTCAGGTCAGCGTTCATAAGAAAAGGGAACGCTCTAAGCATAAACGGCGATGCCGGATCAGGTAAAACAAGGATTCTCCAGGAAGCTGTGTTGCTTTTTGAGAAAGAAGGCTGCAGGACGCTGACAGCGCAGTGCCTGTCCCACAAAACCAATGAGAGATATTTCAGCATCAGACAGCTCTTCCCTTCCCTGTCTGCCGGTAAAGAGGAGACCGTATCCTTCCTTAAATCCATTGACCCGGGACTTGAAGACTGGCTGCCTCTGACAGGCGATTTCACCGGAATGACCGTTGAAGACACTCCACTGACAGCCCAGCTTGATACAGCATCGAGACAGAGAATCCTGTTTGACATTCTTCTTCAGGCGCTCATAAAATCAGCCTCGGAAAAACCGGTCGCTGTTGTCATAGACTCTGCGCAATGGCTGGATGGCCTTTCAAAACTGGCGCTTGACCATATCATAAAAAACATCGGAACGGAAAGAATACTTGTTCTGCTTTCCGGACGGGGCACAACCCTGTCAGATATTGATCAACTCGAACTGAGCGGTCTTTCCCGCGATGGCTCGCTTGCCCTCGCATCCTCGTTCCTTGGCGGAAAGGCTTTGTCGCAGGAAGCATCTGATATCCTTTATAATAAATCCGGGGGAAACCCGCTCTTTCTGCTCGAAACCCTTAAAGCGCTGCTTGAAGAGGGATGGATTGCATATGATGAACACCTGAACGAATACGAACTTGATCTTGAATATTCCATAGCTGATACCCCCGACACGCTCAGGGGGATTATTATGGCGCGCGTGGACAGGCTAAGCGAAAAAGAAAGAAGGATGCTTCACATGGCATCTGTCATAGGATTCAGTTTTCACGAGGACATTCTCTTCAGGGTGCTTGGCTCCTCTGACCGAGATGTCATACAGGGTATAATAGAACGAGAATTCCTGGCCCGTGAGGCAGATACCGACATAAGATTCACACAGTCAATTCTGCAGGAAACAATATACGAAAGCATCGCTTTTTCAGAAAAACGGAAGCTTCACAAACAAATAGGATCCGAAATCGAGAAGATGTACAGTGATGACCTCACACCTCATCTTTCTGATCTTGCGGGGCATTTCTACAACAGCGACACTCCGTCAAAGGCGCTTCTATATTTGGAAAAGACCGCGGAACAAGCTGCAAAGACATCGGATGTCTATCTCGCGATTGACTGTCACAAAAAGATTCTCACCATTGAAAGTTCCGATACAGAGCAGAGGGCGTCATCATGTCTCTCGCTGGGCAACATCTACGGAAGACTCGGAGACTTTAATAAAAGCCTTGACTATTACTCGGAAGGGGGGGGCTATGAAATCGCACGACTTGAACCCCAGTTCCTTTACAGGAAAGGTGAGCTGCTCAGATCCAAAGGGCGGCTTCCGGAAGCTGAGGAGCTCTTCAGAAAAATCCCCGAAGGCGAACGATACGCAGATGCAATGGCTTCTCTGGGTCTGCTGAACGCGATGAAAGGCGGTTTCGGCGAAGCAAAAGATCTGCTGGAAAAAGCGATGGTCATATTTAATCAAAACGAACAGCAGAGGGGAATGGCATACTGCCTTATAAACCTCAGCGAGATAAACCGGAGACAGGGCATGACCGCTGCTGCGGTCGAAAACCTGAACCGTGCCCTTGCAGTATTTGTTAACGAAAATGACATATCAGGAGAATGCAATGTTCAGCGTAGTCTGGGTGCTGTTTACGATGACAGGGGGGAATACGGTCCTGCGATGGAACACTATTCCCGCTCTCTTGAACTCAGCGAAAAGATAAGAAACCCCGCCGTCACTACAACCATTCTGACAAACCTCGGACTAGTATATATCGAGACAGGAATGCATGACGAAGCGAAGAAGAGCTTCCTGAAAGCCCTGAGACTTTCCGAGAAGCTCCGCGCCCTCAATAGTAAGGCACTTGTTCTTCTAAATCTTGCACGCCCTGAATTTGAGGAGGGAGAGGTCGGCCTCTCTCTGTCAAGACTGAAAGAGGCGATGAAGCTGACAGAAGAGACCGGCAACCTTCTTTACAGGGTATTTGTTCACATAAGAGCAGTAGAGATCCTTCTTGAGATAGGCGACCTTATAACAGTTCATAAGCATCTCAACGAAATGAAGGATATCATCGAAAAAAACAATATCAGGCAATGCGGAACATATTACCTGCTTTTCTCCGGAACGGCATCTCTTCTGTCTTTTGAATATGAGAGAGCTGAAGATGAGCTGACAAAAGCGCTCGAAAGCGCTGAGAAACTGAGTCAGAAACCTGAATCAGCAAGAGCCATGCTAGCGCTTTCAGAACTCTGCAGGGAAAAGGGCAGAAGCACTGAGACAGATGAGCATTTTCACAAAGCGTCAGAGATTATTTCAGGGATACAGAGCGCACCGCTTATTCTTGAATGTGCGCTGAACAAGTTCCTGTCAGGCAACCCGGAAGACGAAGCTCTGTTGGAGGAAACCCACAACATTCACATTAAATGCAGGTATTTCGCAGGAAAGGCCGAGAGGCTCAAAAGGGAAGGTAAAACGACAAAATCATCCGAATATGCCAGAAAAGCCCTCAACGCAGTCATGTCTGTTGCGACAACAATCGAGGACTCTGCTCTCCAGCGAATCTATCTGGAAGACAGCCGTCGCGAAAAACTGAAATTACTCGTCTGATCAATCTCATCCCTTCATTGATTGCGGTGTATGTTTGTGCTAGAATGAACTTTCATGCTGTGACCGGAACATTTTTACAGGAGGCCTATAATGTTTGAAACAGCCGAACTCGGGTTGAAGATCAGCAAGGAAAATTACAGCAGTCAGGTTCCTGACCTGCGCGTCAAGCTTCTGCATATTCAGGAGGAGCTGAAAAACGCCAGATTCCCCGTTCTCATCCTAATAAGCGGCGCTGACGCTGCCGGGAAAGGCGAAGTGGTCAATGTCCTGCACGAGTGGCTCGATCCCCGGTTCCTGCTGACTTATGGATTTGCCAAACCTTCAGAGGAGGAGAGTCAGCGACCTGAATACTGGCGTTTCTGGCGCGCGCTTCCTCCAAAAGGACGCATAGGAATCCTGTTCGGTTCATGGTACACCGATCCGATTTTGAAATATGTTCACCGCAAAATAAGCGGCGCGAAACTGGACAAGGAACTCCAGCGAATCAGGCAATTCGAACGGCTCCTTGCGGATGACGGCGCCCTGATAATAAAATTCTGGTTCCATCTCAGCAAGGATGCACAGAAAAAAACGCTGACTTCCCTCTCCGAAAAAAAAGCGACAAAATGGAGGGTAACCAAAACAGACTGGCAGAATTTCAAACTGTATGACAAATTCCGCAAAACCAGCGAACGGGCTGTCCGTGAAACCAGTACCGGCAAAGCACCCTGGACAGTCATTGAAGCGGTTGACCGGAGATACCAGTGTCTGACGGTCGGCAACACAATACTTGATCTCATCACAAAACGGCTGGAAGCTGAAAAGAACGGGAAATCCGCAATGTCAGCTGCTGTCAAACCGGCGTCGAAATCCGTTAAAATTATGGAAAAAACCATTGATATATCCCATCCGTCAAAGACCATTCTTGACACTGTTGACATGTCCAGGATAATCAACCCCAAGACATACAAAAAGGAACTCCCTCTTTGTCAGGCCAGACTGAACGATCTTTACCGGAAAGCCAAGGCGGAAGGCCTTTCCAGCATCCTGGTATTTGAAGGCTGGGACGCCGGTGGGAAAGGCGGCACGATCCGAAGATTAACAGCTGCAATGGATTCCCGTGATTACCGCGTAATCCCGATAGCTGCTCCGACCGACGAGGAAAAGGCCCAGCACTACCTGTGGCGGTTCTGGCGGCATTTGCCCGGAAAAGGCCGCGTTCTTGTCTTCGACCGGAGCTGGTATGGTAGGGTCATGGTCGAAAGGGTGGAAGGATTTGCTTCCGAAGACGCGTGGTCAAGGGCCTACTCCGAGATAAATGACTTCGAAGCACAGCTTGTCGAGCACGGTTACCTGCTTATGAAATTCTTCCTGCATATAACCCCCGAAGAGCAGCTTCGCCGTTTCAAGGAACGAGAAAAGACCCCATGGAAACAGTTCAAGATAACCGATGAGGACTGGCGGAACCGCGAGAAATGGGCTGCTTATGAAGACGCGGTAAATGAGCTGGTCGAACGGACAAGCACCGAATTCGCGCCGTGGAACCTGATTGCCGCGAACGACAAACCGTCTGCGCGGATAAGCGTTCTGAAAACCTGCTGCAGGATGCTGAAGAAAGCGCTGGATTAAATGTGAACCCGAATTCCGGAAAATGAACTTGTGGAGTTTATCCCAGGTCGGTCGAAGGGCTCAGGACAACGGGGAAAACTGTCATGGTGATCATCTCGACCCGGCTCGATATAAACTCCGCCAAACCGGATGACGGACTGAGTTAAGGTGTAAGCCCAATTATGCCAATCATGTAACCAAGTTAATCACGGTTCAGACAATATCGCACGAGGACTCAAAACAAGTTCGTGCCCAGGAATTATTCCCTTGACTGTGTGTAAATATTCTATAGGATATGCGGTCATGCCTGAGATTAAGCATAAGAAATTGATGAATTTTATGGGGATAACCTCCTTCCAGGCCTTTGCCATGTTCAGGAGGGGGCTTTTCTACACCTACCTCTCCATATATCTGAAATTTTTCCTCGGGCTCAGCGTCAGTGAAACAACGCTGTTCGCCACCCTGCCGATGCTTATGAACATCATTTTCCAGACTTTTGTGTGGGGTCCTCTCGCAGATAAACTCCAGATCAGAAGGACGCTTGTGATCGTCGGAGAAGTGATAGCCTCGGTCCTGACAGTACTGGTATGGTGGACTCATACCCTTCCGGTCTCGGATAAGGGCGCCGGTTATGTGGTTATCATTGGGCTTTCTGTTGTCGAGATTTTCTGGTCTATGTCCAATGTTGGCTGGAGCGCTCTTCTCGCGGATCTTTACACTGCTGATGAGAGAACAGGGATTCAGGGGAAGCTGTCGAGCATCGGCGCGCTCACGAGATTTGTCGGGGTGTGGGTAGGCGGATTCATGTATGACGGGATGTCGCAATTTTACGAAGGCTGGGGTTTCCACACCGGACCCCTTTTCTTCTTCGCTGCCGTCACAATGGCAATTTCAGTCATTCCGGTGCTTTTCCTCCCCGAAGGGGGCACCCGCTCTTTCCCAGTCGCGGCATCAGCAAACATAAGCAATATAGAAATCAAAGGAATTTCAAAGCAGTTCGGCATTTTCCTTCTGGCAATGGCTTTTATACATTTCGGAACAAATTCGATGTCCATCCTGCGGTCCCAGTACCTGAGCCTTGAAGGGGGATTCAATCTGAGCAGCTCACTTCTGGGGCACATTGTGAATACTGAATCTGCTGCAATCTTCGTGATGGGTCTTATGGTGAAAAGGCTGTCGAAGAAGTTCAGCGATTTCTCATTGCTGGCGTCAGGGACGGTGATGGCGATGATGTACCTGCTGGGCTTCATGGCTGCACGGAATATTTCCGTCATATTTGCAAGCGCGTTTGTCGGAGGATTGTCGTGGGTGCTTATCGTGGCATCTTCCTTTACATACGCGTCAAGACTCATTCCTCCGGAAAAGAGGGGTAAGCATTTCGCCATCTTCAACGCGACTTTTTTTCTGAGCTGGGGTCTCCCGGCCACCTTCATAACAGGCCCGCTCGTGGATTTCCTTATCAAAAAAGGATCAAAGGCGACCTTCGCCTACAGGGCATCATTTCTCGTGGCTTCACTGATTGTTGCTTCAGGGCTTGTGACGCTGTTTGTCATGAACAGGAAGAAACCCTCTGCGGAAACAGTTACCGTAAAGAATCAGGGTTGAGATTTCCCGGCATTCTTTGCCATGTTCCTGATGACCGTGACATCGGATGTCCGGGGGTCAATGCTGATCTCAAAACCGAGTTTTTTAAACACCGATACCATCCGCCTGTTTTCGGTTGAAGTCTGGGCTGTGACAGTCTTAAGGTTCCACTCGGACGCTATCTCCAGGCAGTAATTAGTCAAGGCGGTCCCAAGCTCCTTCTCCTGCCAGTCGTCAACAATCAGGACCGCGTATTCCGCCGACTCAAGGCCGGGGTCCGCTATCATCCTGCCGACCCCTATAAGTTCTCTGACGCCGTCCTTTTCAAGCTCAGCTACAATGGCCATTTCCCTGTCGTAGTCAATATAGCAGTAACGGCTTGCAACTTCGTGTGAGACCCACTGGAAGAAATATCTGAACCTTGAATAGATTGTCTCCCTCGAACAGCTCGCGAGCATGTCCATCCACCTCTGCTCGTCTTCGGGCTTGATGGGCCTCAGCGTAACTTCCGTTCCGTCTTTCAGGGTTTTTTTAACGACATATTGATCCGGGTAAGGCCTCAGGACCATGTGGGATGAATGCTCCCCGGGCAGAGTTTCAGAGGGGTCAATGATAATCCTCGCATCAAGCGCAACAGCTTTCTTGTCTGAGATGAGAAGCGGATTTATGTCCAGTTCCAGTATCTCCGGGTAATCAGCAGCCAGATATGAAAGTCTTACAAGGATTTCGAGAAGCCTGTCAATATCAGCGCCGGGCTTTCCTCTGTAACCTTTCAGCAGAGGCCACATCTTCAGGGATTCGAGCATCTGTCTTCCGAGCCTTTCATTCAGAGGGGGGAATCCAAGGGCGCGGTCACGGTAAAGTTCTGCCGCCATTCCTCCCATCCCTGTCATGATGACCGGACCAAAAAGAGGGTCCTTTTTTATCCCGAGAATGAGCTCCAGCCCGTTTTCAAACACAGCCATCGGCTGGACGGTAACGCCTGTGATTTCCGAACCGGGGGTTTTTTCATTCACCCGCCCCATCATTCTGTCATAAGCTGCCCTGACCTCCTCTCCGTTTTTCAGGTCAAGCTCCACCCCTCCCGCTTCGGTCTTGTGTGTTATATTAGCGGAATCAATCTTCATGACCACCGGATATCCGGTCTTTTCTGAAACGAGGACCGCCTTCTCAGCAGTAGAAGCTTTCAGTGGGGTTGTGACGGGTATCCCGTAAGCCCTGATAATATGTTTGGAGGCTTCCTCTGAAAGCACGGGGCCGCCGTTCCTGAACACCTCTCTGAATTCATTCCTGAGTCTGTCTCTGTCCAGATCAAAACGGACAGTCATATCCCTGGGGGTTTCGTAAAGGGTCTGAAGGTTTCTTGAATAGGACACAAGGGTCATAAATGCTCTGATTGCCTGCTCTGGCGTCTGATAAGCCGCTGCTCCCTTTTCATTCAGGATGTCAATTCCTTCCCTCATCGTAGCGCTTCCGACCCACGCTGCGAGGATAGGTTTCTTTGTTCCCTCGGCAAGCTCTCCAATCGCCTTTGCCGTTGTCGTGACATTTGTCATCGCCTGCGGGGTCAGAATGACGAGAAGAGCGTCCACATTTTTATCCGCCAGCGTGATCTCGGCGGCTTTTGTTATCCTCTTGGAACGGGCATCCCCGAGAACATCCACCGGATTTCCGCCCGACCAGAAATGGGGAAGTTTTTCATTCAGCGCGGAAATGGTTTCAGGTTCAAGAACAGCGAGCCTGCCTCCTGAAGCTATCAGCGCGTCTGTCGCCATAACGCCGGGGCCTCCGGCATTTGTCACTATCCCGAGGTTCGGCCCTTTCGGTACCCGGTTTTTACCTATCAATCCTGCGCAGTCAAAAATGTCCCCGATATCGAACACCCTGACGATCCCCGCCCTTTTGAACGCGGCGTCATATACGGCATCCTCGGTTGCCAATGCTCCCGTGTGTGACGCGGCAGCCCTCGCTGATTCGGCGAACCTGCCAGCCTTATAAGCTATGATAGGTTTTGACCTCGCGAACGACCTGGCAGCGGACATGAACCTTCTCGCCCTTTTCACCGATTCGATGTAGAGAAGAATTGACTTCGTCTCTTCATCTTCGCCGAAATAATCAATCAGGTCGCCGAATTCCACATCAAGGCTGTTTCCGATGGACACAAAATTAGAAAATCCTATTTTCCCGTCCATCGCCCAGTCCAGAATGGATGTGCAAAGAGCGCCCGATTGCGATATAAAAGCGAGATTCCCTGACCCAGGCATTCCCGCTGCAAAACTTATATTCAGTCTTCTGCCCGGAACGATTATCCCGAGGCAGTTCGGGCCGATGATCCGCATATCGCTGAACCTGTCAAACTGTTTTTTAAGATCCATTTCCAGTTTCGCGCCCTTCTCTCCCGCTTCGCTGAAACCCGCAGACATTATTATTATCCCGTTGATCCCGAGTTTCCCGCATTGCGAAACAAATCCGGGAACCTCTTCAGCAGCCGAGACTATAACTGCAAGATCGGGTTTTTTCGGAAGGCCGGCTAAATCCTTGTAACACTGAATACCCAGCACCGCTTCCCTGTCGGGGTTGACAGGATAGACCACACCCTGGAAACCGCCGCTTATAATATTGCGCAGCACAACCCCGCTTACGCTGTTCGGGTTGGCCGACACCCCGATAAGGGCTATCCTTTCCGGTTTGAATATATTATCCAGTTTGTGAATGCTCATTTATTCCCACCCGCCGTAAAGCCTGAAAGCCCCCCAGTAAAACGGATGGGAGTATTCGTTACCCGACTTGATCATTTTCATTTTGGCATTCCTGAGGGAAGAACTTCTTGGCTCTCCATCTGTCAGAAAGCGGTAGAAAGCGGTCATAAGGTCCGCCGTGCTGTTGTCTTCGACGCTCCAGAGGCTTGACACAACGGACTCGGCTCCGGCATATATAAAAGCTCTTGCAAGCCCGACAATCCCTTCTCCTCCCATTTCCTTTCCAAGACCTGTCCCGCATGCTGAAAGGGTAACCATCTCGGCATTTATTCTAAGGGATTCATAGATCTCCCAAGCCTGAAGAACTCCGTTTCTCCCGTCATTTTCACCGTCAGGCAGGCTGAATACGAGGCCTGAATTGAGAGGATAATGTTCATCAAGGATGCCGTGACATGCAAAATGAATGTAACTGTAGTTTTCATCCAATCCCAGAGCATTCTGTTCTGACGCTTTTTCCCTC
This sequence comes from uncultured Acidobacteriota bacterium, assembly GCA_964509835.1. Lineage (GTDB taxonomy): Bacteria > Acidobacteriota > CAZDZC01 > CAZDZC01 > CAZDZC01. The sequence goes on along the minus strand of CAZDZC010000012.1, from coordinate 29,268 downwards.
TTGAAGATTTTTGATTCTCCGGGGAAAAGTCTGCTTATTGAATCTACTTCAACAGCTGTTCCGGGAAGCGGGCCGAGGTCGTCGAGCCTCAAACCTGAAGCAGAATATCTCTTTTCGCTGTCTCCGGATTCCGTAGACGGATAAATAGGGTCGCCGAACGCAGCAAGCTTCCTTTCTCTTTTGGCGATTTCCATGTCTCCCTCGCTGTAAACGGTGGCTGATATAAGATAGCTCACGGATGTCTCCTCAATAAGATACTTTCCCCCCGAACTAATAAGCGTTTCAAACGGAAGAAGGTTAAGAGGACCGTCAGGACATATAACAAGCGTGTCCTGCTTTTTGAGATATTTCCTGACAGGTTTGATCAGAGCGCTGTATAACCGGGCTGATGTTTCCCTGTAATCATCCATGAACGGCTGTTCCAGTTCATTGCGGTATCTTCTGACAAGGCGGTTGAGATCAGTTTTAGCTATCCCGAGATCAAGAATACTCAATTTTCCCTTTTTAAGAAGAAATGCCAGCGTTGTGTCATCAAGACAGCAGAAACTCAGGAAGCAATCCCTTTCGCTGAAAAGCCTGGCGGCTTCTTCAAAGCCGACCGGATCCGGGTACTGCAATGCCCCGTACCTTGGGGAGCTTTTTTTAATACGGTCAGAAATCTCTTCTTTACGGTCCCTGAGAAGAAGAAATTCATCCCTGAGTTTTACCAGTTCCTCTGCATCACTTACAAGATCCGCGGAAGCCATTCTTGCCTGAATCCCGTCATAAGCATTGTTAATGTTCTTTCTTTCCGTAAGAAGCTCTTCAGGAACATCACGGCTGAAATCAATCTCCCTCTCCGCAAGCATGTTCAGAAGGCCTCTCGCCCTGTAGCTTTCAAGGGTGTTGAAAGCGTCATCCGGCATTTTCATTTTAAGCTGTAATTCAATCAGTTTTTTGTAATAATCGGCGTATTTGTGGCTCAATCCCTCTATCGCCTGTTTGTCACTGATTCTAGCTTCATAAGATTCCATGGTTTCAACTGCTTTGGTGTAATAGTCAAGAGCGGTGACATCATCACCCCGCATCTCATTTACTCTTCCTAAGTGGAAATATGTGCCGGCCATCCGGTCGGAATCGGGAAGGATCATATTCTGTATCTCCAGCGCCCTTTCCAGCGCTTTTTCGGCAGGCTCAAAGTCTCCGGTGTCTATCTTCACTCTCCCGATGTTATAATACACAGTGGCCTCCTCCGCACCTCCAAGAAGCTTTTCCGATACAGCATTCAACGCGGTTTCCAGATGGCCAAGTGCGAGTTCATATTTCTTAAGTTCCCATGCGGATACAGCCAGATTATTGTTTGCTATGATGATGTATGTTGGTGAGGGATTAGTATTTTCTATTATTTTAAGAGATTCAGCAGAAATTCTATATGCTTTCTCATAATCTCCTTCAGCCTGTGCAAAAAGACCCATATTATTCAGTATCTCAGCTTCAACAGATGAACCGGGAGCTTTCTTTCTAACAAGTTTCAGAGCTTTATTGTTGTATATTTCCGCACTTTCACTATCAAATTGTCTGTGCTTTATCGAACTCATATTCACATACGCACCTGTAAGGTAATCGCTTTCGGGGTCAATATCCAGATAAACATCTATAGCTTCACGAACATATTTTTCAGCTGATTCCAGATCCCCTTTCTGACCCTTCATGGCAGCCAGATTGCTATTAACAACGCAGATCATAGTGTTCTTATACGGAACTTTCCGTAATACTTCATTAGCTTTTTCAAGATAATCTTCCGCTCCTTTCATATTACTTCTCATAAAACTCACTGCGCCCAGATTCGAAAGTAATTTTCCATGCAGGATCGTGTTGGGATAGTATTTTTCCCAGAAAGAAACTGCTTCAAGAAAGTATTTTTCTGCTTCATTCATATCACCGCTTTTAAATTTAACAGCCCCCATACCGTTTATTGCATCAAATCTTATCCTGTCGTCGAGCCCCTTAGAATCACACATCTCCACAATCGCTCGGAAAACTTCGAAAGCCTTCTCCTGGTTATTTGTATATGTATATACTTCACCCTCCTTCATGCGATTAAGGGCTGACCTCGCTCCTCCCTCTTCAAATCTTTTCAGTTCCAGATTGTTTTTTTGCAGTTCATTCAGTGCCTTTTCATATTCACTTCTGGCTATCAAAAGCCCCGCTTCAGATTCGTTAATCAGTATCCTGCTGAAACCTGCCAGATTCAATTCATCGCAGATTTGCCCCGCTTTTCCAATAAAATCCTCAGCTTTCTGGAGCTCCAATGTCTTAACCCCGCAATTAGCCGCTCTTTCAAGAAGAAAAACAGAAAATCGTGGTGATCCCTCAGCAAGTGTAATCGCCTGTTCATATGCATCAAGCGCTTTGTTCCATTCCGCCTTCTGGAAATAAATGTCACCGGTAAATTTCCAGCAGACAGATTCAGCAAATCTGTCCTCAAGGTCATTGCATAAAGAAAGGGCTTCAGATGATAATTTGAGTGCATTCTCATAATCGGGAATCTGCGTCAGTGTTAATGAAATTGCAAGCAGGAAAAGACATTTCAGATCTGTTTTTTCAATCCGGTTATCAGCATGAAGAATCTGTTCCATACCTTTCTCCACATTCCCGGAATTCATGAGGTTCAATCCCTCATTGTAAAGCAGTGTTGTTTCTTCATCCAACAGCGGAGCCACTTCAAGGCTGGCGATATCTTCAGGCATACTCAGAAATATGATGGCCTCCCCTCTCCTAATTTTCAGAATCGCTGAACTCTCTCCTGCTATATCATGAAGCCTGAACCAATCAAAAGGATCATGAAAAAAGAATTCCTTTGCATTGAATCCTGAACTCCACGATAATAATGTGTCGTTCTCTTTGAGCCCTGCGAACTCAGCATTCCCTCCGGGCAAAACCTCTGGCACCAGATAGCAGTCGCCTCCGGCAAAAGAAACCACGGACAGCAGACATATAAGAACAAGCGCCAGAAAGATATTTTTCGCAGTCATTTTTCTCTCCGTTTCATTAAGTCCCGAATGTTCATTCCCTTATGACCTTGAACTGGCTAAGTTTCAGCTCATAAATATCTCTCTGCTCGTTCGTGATTATGAGCGTGTCCGCGTTGTCAAAACATATTCCCTCACACTGTTTCGCCTTGATGGGATACCACAGAACGGAGCCGTTGAAATAATCATCACTTCCGTCCTTTGTCTCAAAAATCCAGACGGCGTGATATGTCAGAACCGCAAGACGATTTCCCTTATCTGTAGCGATTGCATCCGCCGCCGTTACATAGCCGTTGACATCAAACTCGCCTAGAAGAGTAAGGTCGTTTAAAGTGAAAAGTTCCGTCCTGTCCATCCTGTATAGTTTGGTGTGCTTGTCGCTCCGGTGTTTGGTCAGGAAGTAATATTTTCCGTTTGCAAAGAAAAAAGCTTCACAGTCAAAATTCTTTTGCTCCATCGGAAAGGAGGTCTGATCGGGATAGCGGAACATTATTCTTTTTGTTGTCGTTGCGGCAATTACATCCTCGGGATAAGGTTCTGCAAGGATGTAGATAGAAAGGTCCCTTCTCTGGGAGCCGTTATTGCCGAATGCACCAATTGCCAGATTGCCTGAATCGTCAACAGCGATATCCTCCCAGTCAATATTGACCGCGTCAGGGATTTTTATGCCCTGATAATCATACCCGCTTTCTACCGTCCACTCGGGGCGGACAATCTCCCCGTCCCGGCGGACAGCAAATATCCGAGCCTCATCGCCTGAATCGTTCAATGTCCAGTAAACATTATCCCAGAGCGGGCTTTTTACGATTCCTGATGATTCCGAGATCGGTTCAAACTCCATCCTGCCGTAAGAGGCAAGTTCATTGGGTTCATCCCCCGGGATTTCAACGGAAAATACTGGGTTTTGCTGAACGGGATTCAGCGATGCACATCCTGTAAGAACCCCAGACACAATCAGAATAAAAACAAGATATCCTGTCCGCGCATATTTCATCTTCATCTTCTCCTTGGTTTGAAGCAATTTCCGCAACAGAGGGGATTATATAACCAGTTGGAACGCGATTCAAGAATTCCAGGTTTTTAACCAAAAAGATATTCTTCTGACGACCGATTTTTTGAATTTGACTTGCGTCCGTTTATGAGCTATTGTCAGAATTCGGGAGAAAAAACCCGATGTTTGCTCAAATGGTGACCCGACCGGGTTGAAAAGGGAAAACGGTTGAATTCCGTTGCGGCCCCGCCACTATAAGCGCCGACGAATTTCAGATTCTGCCACTGTTGATAAGACGGGAAGGCCTGAAAGGAGAGTGACGCGCAAGCCAGGAGACCTGCCTTTGAGATATTCCATGTTCCCGTGGGAGGAAGCGTGTGATATCTAAAATGATTGCCCGGCAGGCTGCCGGGTTTTTTATTTTTTATCACACGGAAAGGAACCGCCCTATGAAACAACTCACTGCCCTTCTGACTATTGTTCTTGCCTTCTCTTCAACGCCCTTCTGCCTCGAAAGAGAAAAGACCGATGAAACTATAGTTGTTTCTGCTGATCTCATAGCTGAAGAACTGAGAGAAACAGGTTCATCAACGACTATCATCACTGCTGAGGAGATCAAAGAAAGCGGCGCTGTGACCATCCAGGAAGTTCTTAGGAAGGTCGCGGGGATACAGGTCAACACAACCGGTTCAAGAGGTTCAACCTCTTCAGTGATGATGAGGGGCGCAGGTTCCGCGCAGACCCTTGTACTGATTGACGGTGCTCCCGCCAACGATCCCCTTTCCGGAGGCTTTGATCTCTCCGGCATCAGTCTTGAGAACATTGAAAGAATTGAAATTGTCAGCGGACAGGGAAGCGCGGTGCACGGTTCGGAGGCAGGCGGGGGCGTGATCAATATAATCACCTCCGGCGGGAAAAAGGGTTTCGTAGCATCCGCGGAATATTCCAGGGGAAGCTTCCACAGCGAAAAGGAACTCCTCTCCGTTAAAGGCGGGATGGATAAGTTAAGCGGCTCCCTCTCCATTGACAGATACGGCACCAGAAATGACGGGGAGCGGGAGGGCTTCAACAACACATCATATTCGGGAAGGATTGACGGCTCTTTCGGAAGCAATGGGTTCAGCCTCTCCTCGCGGAATTTCGACAGCTCCAAGAACATCGGGATGGAGACGGATTACGATTTTATGCTCGGGGGGCTGGTCCAGCACATTGACGGGAACTCATGGCAGGATTACCGTGGGAACTGTCACTCAGCATCCCACACCTTCAGCTCCGCGGAAAACTTCTGGCGCCACACAGCCAGGGCATCACTCAGCAAAGGAAGAATAGCGTACTCGGACAATGCGGACGACGATGAACCCTTCGGAGGCGATATAAACTCACTGTCAGAATCTGAAGTGAGGAATTTCTCTGTGATTGAGGAATTCGATTGGAATCGCTTCAGAACAGCAGCAGGTTTTGAATACGAAAAAGGAGAAGGAAGTTATTACAGCACCTATGAATCCATGTTCTTCGATTCCATTTCCGAATACAACGAGAATTACATCAATAAAGGCTACTTTGCAGAGTTCAAATACAGAAGTGACATGTTCAATGCAGATCTCAGTGCCAGATATGACGATCACAGCGAATTCGGGAATGACCTGAACGGCAGGGCATCCGTAATGTATAAGATTCAGAACGGAAAATACCGGATAGTGGCATCATACGGCACATCTTTCAGGGCTCCGTCGCTTAACGAACTTTTCTTTCCCGGCTGGGGGAACCCGGAGTTGGAACCGGAAGAAGGAAGAGGCTGGGAGTTCTCCTTCAGGTGTTCCCTTCTTGACAGCAAACTTGACGGCAGGATGAGCATATTCAGGAACAAATACGACAACCTTATCTCCTCTGACCCGGTGACATACACCGCTGCGAACATAGAAGAATCCAAAGTAAATGGAGCGGAAGCGGCTGCCGGAATTGAACTTCCGCTCGGTTTCTTCATTGATGCCTCTTATACATACATGGAGACAGAAGATACGGAAACAGGTGAACAGCTCCTGCGGAGGCCGAAAAACAAGGGCGCGCTGACCCTGTCAAAAATTGGAAAAAACTACACCGCTGGAATCGAGGGGATATTCCTGTCCTCGATGAGAGACATCAAAATAGTCAACATTCCAGAAAGGATCCCGGCGCACAACATCGCAAACGCTTTCCTGAAGATAACCTGCCCAAAGGGAATGTATTTCAAGGCACGAGTGGAGAACCTTTTCGACAAAGACTACATGGAGCTTGCGGGTTTCCCCGCGCCAGGCAGAAACTTTCTGTTCACCCTGGGATTTACCGTGGATCGGAACTGAACCGCTTCGGAACAGACTGAAATGATTGCAATCATGGGGTTAATCCGGCATATGAATTACCAGGGCAATTACTTATAAAAATACATTTGCTTTGCGGGATTTTTTTATGTAGAATCGTTTGGATATTCAGAGTGAGGGAAAATCGTTTCTTTCAGATAGGGGTGCGGCGGTTTTAATCTGAAGGATTTTCATGGGTCGTATTCTGCTGATTACATCTCTCATTACACTCGCGGGGGCGTTTGCAATTTTCCTGCTTTTTGAAAACAGGGGTATTGCGATCTATCTTCTTATTGCCACTCTTCTGTTGTGTTTGACCGGCTGGATCGTGAACCACTTTGAAAAACAGAATGAGCAACGCGCCAAACGCAAGAAACCGGAACGGCCGATCACGATGGAGTAGAACCTTCTCGCGGGTTTCCGGCAATCAAAAAAACATTTACATTTGCACACTGAGGGTGCCCCGTCACGAAATCTCTTTGATTTAAAACGGGTTTTGTGGTATTTTTACTTCAGTTAATTGTTTGGGGATTATTCACCGGAGATGATTATGGATTTCAGTTTAAACGAAGAACAGCGGATGATAAGAGACATGGTCAGGGATTTTGCGGATTCCGAAATCATGCCCGTTACGGATAAGTACGAGAAAAACAGCGAATATCCCGCCGAGATCATCGCCAAGATGGGAGAACTCGGCCTGATGGGAATGGTTGTCCCGGAGGAATACGGCAGTTCCGCGATGGATTCCGTCAGCTACTGCCTCGCGATCGAAGAGATCGCCCGTGCCTGTCCCTCATGCGCCGTTACCATGGCTGTCCATAACGGCGTTCTCTGCTCTCCGATATTGAATTACGGAAGCGATGCACTGAAAAAGAAGTATCTCCCTCCGCTCGCGTCCGGCGAGATGACAGGAGGGTTCGCGCTGACAGAGCCTAATGCCGGTTCCGATCCGTCCGCGATGACGGCGAAAGCTGTGAGGAAGGGAGACAGCTATATACTTAACGGAACAAAGGCATGGATAACGAACACGCACATCGGAAAGATATTTATCGTGATGGCCGTAACCGATCCGTCAAAAGGCGGGAAAGGAATCAGCGCGTTTGTTGTGGAAGCGGGCACTCCAGGATTCAGGTTCGGCGACCCGGAGGACAAGATGGGCCTGCGGTGCTCCAAGACTTCCGAGATCATTCTCGAGGACTGCGAAGTCCCGGCTGCAAATATACTCGCGGAGGAAGGCAAGGGTCTCACGGTGGCGCTGGGCTCACTTGACGGCGGAAGAATAGGTATCGCCTCGCAATGCGTGGGGATAGCCAGAGGGGCGTTCGAAGAAGCCCTCTCCTATTCCAGGAACAGGGAGCAGTTCGGCAAACCCATCTGCGCGTTCCAGGCAATCCAGTTTAAACTTGCCGACATGGCAACCGGCATCCACGCGGCAAGGCTCCTGACGCATAATGCAGCCAGGATGAAGGATGCCGGAAAAAAAATTACGAAAGAAGGTTCGATGGCAAAGCTTTACGCGTCGGAGATGGCAAACAGGGTTACGGCAGACGCGGTCCAGATTCACGGAAGCTATGGTTTTTCAAAGGAATACCGGGTGGAAAGGCTTTACCGTGACGCCAGGGTGACAACAATCTATGAAGGCACTTCGGAGATCCAGAAGATAGTCATTTCGCGGGAACTGCTGAAGCAATGACGGGCGAGTTCGGAAAAATCCATGTTTACACCGGAAACGGCAAGGGCAAGACTACCGCTGCACTCGGACTCGCGTTCCGCGCTTCAGGGCACGGCTATCGGACGGCAATATTCTGTTTCATGAAGGGCAATATTGAATACGGAGAGGTCAAGGCGGCAGAGAAATCGGATCTTATTGATCTTTTCCAGCTGGGGCGCGAGACATTCGTCAGCAAAGAAAATCCTGACCCGATTGATGTGAAGCTCGCTGAGGACGGACTTAAAACAGCCCGTAAGGCAATCAAAAGCCGGAGATATAATATAATAATACTTGACGAGATAAACACCGCTGTTGATTTCGGTCTGGTTGACATAAAGGATGTCCTTGACCTGATTGACAGCAGGCCGGAAAACACGGAGATTATCTGCACCGGAAGATACGCCCCTCAGGAACTGCTTGACAGGGCGGATCTCGTTACAGAAATGAAGGAGATCCGGCATTACTATAACGACCAGGGGCTTCATTCCCGAAAAGGCATTGAACTTTAGGAGAAAACATGTCAGACGGCACAGACAGCATCAAGGAACAGAGAAAAAAGTGGGAGGAAAACACCCTCAAACCTAGGATCGCAAAAGACCCTGAGCGGAAAGACAAGTTCACGACCGTTTCGGGGAAGGAGATCGCGGGCCTTTACGCTCCTGACGACCTCGAAGGGTTTGACTACGCGGAAAAGCTCGGATTCCCGGGGGACTATCCATACACCAGAGGGGTCCAGGCAAGCATGTACCGCGGGAGGATCTGGACCATGCGGCAGTTCTCAGGATTCGGCACGCCGGAGGATACCAACAGGCGTTATAAATATCTTTTGTCGCACGGGCAGACAGGCCTAAGCGTCGCGTTCCATCTCCCGACAATCATGGGAAGGGATTCCGACCACAGGCTCTCCAGGGGAGAAGTCGGAAAATGCGGCGTGGCGATTGATTCCTTAAGAGACATGGAGGTCCTTTTCGACGGCATCCCGCTCGAGAAAGTGACCACTTCCATGACGATAAACGCTCCCGCCGCGATCGTTTGGGCTATGTATATAGCGGTGGCAGAGAAACAGGGCGCGGATATAAAAAAGATATCCGGCACCATACAGAACGACATCCTCAAAGAATATATCGCGCAGAAAACCTTCATTTTTCCGCCGAAACCTTCAATGAAACTCATCGTTGACACCTTTGAATACGGTTCGAAAGAGGTTCCGAAATGGAACACCATAAGCATCAGCGGCTATCATATAAGAGAAGCCGGTTCCACAGCCGCGCAGGAGCTCGCGTTCACCCTAAGAGACGGGGTTGAATATGTTCAGTGGGGTATGGAAAGAGGGCTCGCCGTGGATGAATTCGCTCCCAGGCTTTCATTCTTCTTCAACGCCCACAATGACCTTCTTGAAGAGGTAGCCAAATACAGGGCTGCGAGAAGGATCTGGGCAAGAACAATGAAGGAGCGGTTCAACGCTAAGAATGACCGTTCGTGCTGGCTCCGGTTCCACACCCAGACGGCGGGATGCTCGCTTACCGCGCAGCAGCCCTACAACAACATAGTCAGGGTAACCATACAGGCGCTTGCCGCGGTGCTTGGAGGGACTCAGTCCCTGCATACAAATTCGATGGACGAGACCCTCGCCCTTCCCACAGAGGAAGCCGTCAGAACAGCCCTCAGAACCCAACAGGTCATCGCGCATGAAAGCGGAATCGCTAACACGATTGATCCCCTGGGAGGCTCCTACGCTATCGAGAAGCTCACCGACGAGCTGGAAGAAGAGTGCATGGAGTATTTCAGAAGGATAGACGATATGGGCGGCATGGTCGCCGCGGTCGAGGCCGGTTTTCCGCAGAGGGAAATAGAGCTCGCGTCCTATGATTACCAAAGGGCAATCGAAAGAAAAGATAAAATCATAGTCGGAGTGAACGACTACATCATGGAAGATGAAACAAGGATCGAAACACTTGTCATTGACCGGAAAGCTGAAGAAAAACAGATTTCGGAACTGAATGCCGTCAGGGCAAGACGGAACAATGACGCAGTCAGGAAAATGCTCTCCGTGCTTAAAGACAAAGCCGCTGAGAATAAAGAAAACCTTATGCCGTATATACTGGATGCTGTCAGGGAATACGCCACGGTCGGCGAGATGACGGACATCCTCCGTGAGGTTTACGGCGAATATCAGGAAGACACATCCTTCTAAGAGGTATGGAAATGGACAGAAAAATCAGAGTACTTGTCGCAAAACCGGGCCTCGACGGGCACGACAGAGGAGCAAAAGTCATCTGCCGCGCGCTGAGGGATGCCGGAATGGAAGTAATTTACACAGGCCTAAGACAGACTCCGGAGCAGATCGTATCCGCAGCCCTTCAGGAAGATGTGGATGTAATCGGCCTGAGCATCCTTTCAGGCGCGCACGGACATCTCTTCCCGGAAATAATGGAACTTGTGAAAAAGAACGGAATGGATGATGTTCTCATCGTAGCCGGAGGAATAATCCCCGAGGAGGATATCCCCAGCCTGAAGGAAATCGGCATCGGAGAAATCTTCCCGCCCAGCTCCGACACAAGGGAAATAGCAAAATACATAAGTGAAAATGTAAAGAGTGAGTGATCTTTTTCCATTGATTCAAGGATCTGCAAACAGTCTCTGCCATTCCATTAAAGAATTCCCGGTTCAGATCTGCAGAAATTGGCAGTAATAGTCATTAGATCTTCCCGGATATTCTGATGCTCAATCTTATTCCACGATTTATCTGCGAAAAAGCTGTAAAAGGTGAAAGCTCGGGAAGCTTTGAAACCTCGTCTCTTTTCATGGATATATCCGGTTTTACGCCAATGACAGAAGATCTTATGCACTTCGGCAAAGAAGGCGCCGAGGTTCTCTCTAATATCCTGAACAGCATATTTCCGCCTCTGATAGATTGTGTGTACAACAACAAAGGCTTCATCTCGGGATTTGCGGGGGATGCTTTCACCGCATTATTCCCGGGCTGCCCTGAAGGAGCATTGAACGCTGCGGAGGGAATTCAGATAATCCTCATGGAAAAAGGCCTGCGGAAGAGCAGATTCGGCAATTACATTCTGACCGGAAAATGTGGGTTGTCCTCAGGAACAGCGGAATGGGGAATCGTCGGCAACAGCAGGAACAAAAGCTGTTTTTTCAGAGGAAATGCAGTAAGCAGCTGCGCTGAAGCAGAAAAACGATGTTCATCTGGTGAAGTGTTACTGGACAAACATTTTCTTGAATGCTTAAATAAGTCTCAACTTGAGCTTGAATCGGTGAATAAGGGTTATTTTAGACTGGTATCTAATAAGGTCCCGGCGCCAATCTCAAAAGGGAAGAAACTTTCCCGCAACAGAAAGAAGATTGTCGCCCGTTTCCACCCGCCTGAAGCGCTTTCTGCCGAGCTGACCGGCGAATTCAGAGATGTTGTTTCGATATTCCTGTCCTTTGATAACATTGAGGATTTTGAAAAACTGAATGACTTTGTGTCTCTTGTTCACAGCAAATGTTCAGATTTCGGCGGGTATTTCAACAGACTTGCATTCGGGGACAAAGGACCGATGATGCTGATTCTTTTTGGCGCTCCCGTTAATTATGAACACGGCATAAGAAGAGCGCTTGAATTCGTGCTCACAGTTAAAGTTGAAACAGAAATCAGCTTCAGGGCCGGTATAACTTATGCCACTGCGTATGCCGGGATTGTAGGCAGTAGAAAAAGGTGTGACTACACTGTTTACGGAGATGAGGTGAACCAGGCTGCCAGATTTATGTCAAAAGCGGGGGAAGACGAGATATGGGTCTCTGAAAAAATCGCAAAAAGCGCAGCGAACGCGTTCAGGTTTGAAGCCGTTGGAAGCTTCAGATTTAAAGGGAAATCAAATGATATTACCGTTCACAGACTCATATCTTCGTTGAAAATTAAAACTGATAAACTTTTCGAAGGTAAAATAGTTGGACGGGAAAAGGAGTTAAAGTTCGCAACAGATATCTGTCAACCATTAATGAACGGCAAATACGGAGGGTTGACATATATCTACGGCGGTGCGGGTATCGGTAAATCCCGTTTTCTATATGAACTGACGAAACAAATGGAAAACAGCTGCCGGACAATCTCTCTAAAGTGTGACGGTGTCCTCAGGGCAAGTCTTAACCCGTTCACTTATTTATACAGAGAATATTTCCTTCAGACCAAAGGAAGCTCAGAAGAGAAGAACAAGTCAGAGTTCGAGGGGATATGGGGACAGCTGATGGAAGTTCTTTCCTGTTTTGAAGAAGACACCAGGATAACACCTGTTATTGAAGAACTTGAAAGAACAAAATCCCTCTTCGGAGCCATGCTGGGACTCCACTGGGAAGGATCACTTTATGAGAAACTGGATGCAAAAGGAAAGTTTGAGAACACTCTTTCAGCCATCAAGGCATTTTTCAAGGCCGAATGCCTTATGCAGCCCCTGATAGTCATTATTGATGATATCCAGTGGATCGATGAGGATTCGCTGACAGCGATCCAGTCTCTCACCAGACGGCTCGATGATTTTCCAATAATCTTTTACACCCTGAGCAGACTGAATGACGACGGGTCAAAACCTCAACTCACCATTGATGAGGATATTACAGTCAATGAAATAGTGCTGGGTAATCTAGGTGAAGGCCCGGCAAAGGATTTCATAGAAGACCAGCTGAATTCCATAGTTGGCGGGGACCTTCTTAAGTTCATCTATTCCAGAACAGAAGGCAATCCATTCTATATTGAGCAGTTCTGCAAATACCTTATAGAAAACAGTCTGGTCAAAATCAGCGAAGGAGCAGCCCGGCTTATAAGCAGCGAAGTGGAAATACCCGTTGAGATCAATTCCATTCTCATTTCGAGAATTGACAGACTGTCCTCAAAGCTGAAGAATACTGTTCAGACTGCAGCAGTACTGGGGAAAGAATTTGAGGTCCAGATACTTTCAGAAATGCTCAAAAACGAGAATATGCAGTCAGTATTGACAGGAGGCGAGGAGGAAGGCCTTTGGGCTTCCCTTTCAGAGATCAAGTATATTTTCCGCCACGCCCTTCTCCGTGATGCCGCCTATGAAATGCAGCTCAAAAAGAGGATAAGAGGTCTTCATAAACTGGCTGCGGAAGTTCTTGAGAGATTATTCAAGAGCAATAAATCCCGGTTCGCTGACATCGCCTTTCACTATGAAAAGGCTGAGATACTTGAAAAGACAGTAGAATATCTGGAAAAAGCAGGTGATACTGCCCGGGATAATTATAAGAACACTGATGCCCTCACAAGCTATAAAAAGCTTGCCCGATATTTAACAGATAAAAAAGAGATTATTAGAGTCAATCAGAAAACCGGACATATCCTATTGCTGACAGGAAAATGGGATGAAGCAGAAAACATTTATAAGGATTGTCTTACAGGATCAAAGGAACTTTCAGACAGTGATCTGACTGCTGAATCGCTGGTCAATCTTGCCAGGGTGCAGTGGCATCGGAGTGTTTTTGACAGATCACTTGAGAATTCAAAGAAAGCATGTGAAATATACAGGGAGAACAAAAACCACCACGGATTATACGAAGCTCTTGATACCATGGGAGCAGTTCACTTTCTGACCGGTGATTTTCACAAAGCTCTGGACTGTTACAAAGAACAACTTGTGGTTGGGGAAGAAATAGAGGATAAAAGTCTTATCGCAAGGGCCCTCGGGGACATGGGAAGTATTTACCACGAATGGGGGCAGTATGATGAATCCCTTGAAGGTGCAGAAAGACTGGAGGAAATTTCAAAAGAGCAGGACAATAAGTACGGCATGATGATCTCTCTCAGTATGAAATCAAATACTTATTTCTGTCTCGATGAACTGGATAAATCCCTGAAATGCTATCAGGGTGTACTCAAAATATCTCACGAACTGGGAGACCGTTTAAGGCAGTGTTTTGCCTATCTGGGAACAGGAATTGTGCACTTCAAGAGTGGAAGATATATTCCTGCAGTGGAGAATATGCTGACAGCTCTGGATATCGGAGAGGAATTAAAACAGGATGTGGGCCTTATTTATATTCTTAACTATCTGGGCGCAATTAACAGCAACATAGGAGAATTTGAAAAAGCCCGTATATATCTTGATAGAGCACTGGAAATGGGTACAAAGCTAAATAACCGGCGGTGTCTGGCAGGTACTCTCAGCGATCTGGGGAATCTGAACAAAAAGAAACAGAACTCCGAAAAAGCTGTAGAGTTTTATGGAAAAGCAATAACTATTCTCAGAGAACTGGAAATGAAATTCGCTCTCTGCGAGTGTCTTCACCAGCAGGCAAGTCAGTGTTTTCAGCTTGAGCGCATAGAAGAAGCATCCTCTCTTAACAGAGAAGCCCTTTTGATCGCCGAAGAGATCAAGAGAGCAGCAACTATCTTCAATTGCAAACTTCTTAATCTTAAAATAAAAGCACTTTCAAACAAAAAAAATGCAATAACAGCTATGGAAAGCATGCTGGAAAATACTGATTCTATAAAAGAGCAGGCCCCTCTTCATTACGAACTGTTTCTCATAACACAAAGAAAAGAAAACCGAATTCCGGCACTAAAGAAGTACCGGGAACTATATAAACAGACTCCCGATGTCGGATATCTCAGGAAGCTTGATAAGTTGAAAAAATGAGCAGTCTAGTTCAGGCTTTTGGCGCAATTTTCATGGAATCGCGCGACATCTGCTCTCTGAAACAATACAGCTTATCAGTCAGCGTAACCGTAAAGAGAGAAAGCTGCCCAGTAGAAAGGATGGGAGGCATCCAGTTTTGATTTTGACCCTTTTTCGTTCTTGATTATCAATGGTTTCTTCAGAAGCGTCATTTTAGCGCGCCTAAGCGCACTGTCCGCCCTCATACCTTTTCCGTGAAATTGATAGAACCTCGTCATCAGCTCGGAAGTGCTTGCGTCCGAAACCTGCCAAAGCGATGACAGTACCATCCTTGCCCCCGAATACTGGAAAGCCCTTGTTATCCCGAGAATGCCCTCCCCTCCGAGTTCCCTGCCGAGCGCGCTCTCACATGCCGACAGCGTGACAAGCTCCGCATTCATCCTCATACCTTCAAATACCTCCCAAGCCTGCAGAAAGCCGTTCTCTTCGCTCCCTTCAGCCGGGACAGAGAGTAGAAGACCTGATTCAAGCGGTTGCGCCTCATTCACAAATCCGTGGCACGCGAAATGCAGTATGGCAGCATTTCCCGCTTCCGATTTCGCGACCTCTTCGCTGGCTTCTCTGCCCAGAAATGACGAGGAACCGGGGAAAACCTTCCCTATGTTCCTGACCTCATCCCCTGAAGATGGCAGAGGAGCCACAATCTCATTCCGCAAAGCGCTGTGCACACAACCCCCTACCCTTTCCGCCCCGTAATAAGGATCGCCCATTGCGGTTACCCTTCCTTTCATTTCAGGCGGGGGCATTTGTTTAAGCTCACGGTAAACAGTCGCGGATGCCGCATAATGAACAGGTTTTTTTTCCATCAGATACCTGAATCTACCAGTTCCTGGACAGGAGAGGACATCAAACGGAAGAAAATGCAGCGGGCCGTCCGGCAGAATCAGAAGCCTGCTGGATTTTGCGATGTGCCGCGCCGCAGGCATAAGGAGCAGGTCTGATAATCCCTCCGCTGCGGGCCGAATATCTCTTTGCTCCTGTATTGCCTGCCTCAGCATTCTCACCTTCCGCCCTATCTCCGGCGATCCCGCTGGAATTGTCATTACCTCAAACACATTATTCTCTTTCCCGGCGACAAACAAAAATGACTTTTCCTCTCCGACAGAATAGGCAAGCATTACTGTTTCGTTGTCAAGCGTTTCAACCGCCTGCTGAATGTTAAGCGTTTCAGGGTAACGAAGGGATGCCAGCCTCGGAGAAGCCTCGATTATCTCTTTCTTCAGCGCGTTCATTTCCGACCTGACAGCTTCAATCTCAATCTTCAGGCCTGCGAGCTCCTTTTCGTCCTCAGCCTTTGCCGCTGCATCCATTAACTTCTGGTATCTGACACTGAGCATTCTTCTTCCGCTGTCAAGCTCCTCCGGTATATCGGCCGAAAAAACAAGATCCCGCTCTGCTAAAGTCTGGAGAAGGATTCTCGCTCTGGATCTTTCCATAACTGTGAACGCTTCCTCGTATCTCCCCGTTTCAACTAGGATATCAACAAGCTCCCTGTAAATATCCGAAAATCCCGCGCTGAAACCGGCCCGTGCTTCACTTTTCCCGCCCAGATTGCGAAGCTGCTCCTCAAAAGCTTCTGCGGCTTTGTATAGAAGCTCAAGCGAATGTTCCGGCTCGTTCTTCAGCCTGTGCAGCCTTGCTTTCAACCGTAGTATTTTAACTTCATCAACCGTCCCCGGAGTGATGGAAGAAATAATCTCAAGCGCTCTTACCAAATGCTCTTCAGCAGAGGGGAGCATCCCTTTCGTGATACAGAGGTCAGCGTAATTCATTCTAATCCGCGCTTCATCAATCCCTCCGGACAGTTTCGCGGTCGCGGTTCCAAGAGCCTCCGAAAACAGGAGTTCAGCTTCATTGGTATTTCCTGATCCCATCTCGATTACCCCGAGAAAAGCCAGAGCCGCTGCCTCCTGAAGACTTCCCGGAGCGGCCTCTCTTCTAATTTCAACGCTTTTCTTCAGATACTCCGCCGCTTCGTCGTTTTCGCCTATGCTGAAAAGAAAATTACCGTAATTCAGGTAAAAAGTTGACAGTTCAACCGTTCCGGGTATCTTCCTGCCGCCGATATCCAGCGCCTTAAGATAAAAACCCTTCGCTGCTTCAATATCCGTTCTTACGCTTGCAAGCGAACCGAGATTGTTCAGCACGGCGGCCATCTCGACCGAGTCCGGGGCCAGCGATTCGACTATTTTCAGGAATTCCATAAAATAGCCTTCAGCATCAAAGAACATTCCTCTTGAGAAAGCCAGGGAACCCAGATTATTCAGATTGATCGCCAGGCTGACGGAGCCCGGTGAGAGCTTCCGCATGAGCTTCATCGCCCCTTCATAATATTCCTGCGCCAGGGCGAAGTCCCCTTTGTTCTTGTAAATTAGCCCCAGATTTCCGAGGCTCTGGGCATACTCAAATTTCCCCGGCGCCAGCCTTTCTCTGATATCTTTGGCGAGCAGAAAATACTCTTCGGTTTTGTCAATGTTGCCTCTTTTCCAGGCTATGATGCCCAGATTGTTCAGGGTCATCGCTGAACCCAGCCCTCCCGGTTCATGAATATCTTTTATCGCGAGCGATTTGAGATAATACTCTTCAGCGGCAGCGAAATCACCCCTGTCTGCTGCCACAATCCCCAGATTATTGTAAACCTCTGCTATCTTCAGGGTACTGGGGGCTGTTTGTTCGTATATCCCGAGGGCATCCAGCATGAACCTTTCAGCAGCGCTGCTGTTGTTCACCGAAGCGTTAAGAACCCCCAGATTGAGAAGGCAGTCTCCGTATCCGATTGATCCGGGGCATAACTCAAGCCATATATTCCTTTCCTCATTAATAAGCTTTTCGCTCTCACTGAACCTGCTCCTGTTCCAGAGACTGATGGCGGCGTTCCTGAGAATGAAAGCCCTGGAAATCGAGAGGTTCTCCACCCTGCCGCATTCTTCCCCCGTTTCGGCATAGATTCGGTCTGCTGCATCGAACTCCTGCTGTTCTTCAAGACATTTCGCAAGTTCTATCACCGCCTGTGACACGGCACTGCATCTTTTCTCTTCGGCAGCAATTCCGAGGGCTTTTTTCAGAGCATCGCGGGCTTCAGGCAATCTGTTCTTGCTCCTGTAAAACCTTCCCAGATCATAAAAGAACCAGAATCGGGTTCCCGCGTCTTCGTCCTCCGATATGGCTGGCATCTTCTCCGGTGTCTCAGGCAACACTTCGAAATATTCCAGATACTCCTCTGCACCGACCGGGACCAGAGACACATCCCAGTCTCCGGAAGGCATTTTCACTTCGGTTTCAGCACCGTCCCTGATAACAGTCAATGTCACTGCCCCTCTGGGGCCCCACTCGCGGTAAAGCTCCCACCAGTCGAATATATCGCTGAAATAACCGAGAAAAACCTTATTCCTGTCCGCCTGAACCGACTCCCAGGATTCAAGCAGATCGCCCTTCTGAAGCACAGCGCCCGGAACATTAATCCAGGAGGCATCCTGCCTGACGATCAACCCTTCGACAAAGCCGTCTTCCGCACGAGCGGTGACGGCGGAAACCGCCGCGACAATAACAATAAGCACCGCCAATATCGTATGTTTCCGCATATCAAAATCTCCGGTAAAAAAAATCCCAAAGAAATACAGCACCGATATTATAGCAGATGATAATACGCCCGACAATCTGCCCTTTGTTCCCCCCTGTTGCTTTTTTCTGAAATAGAAATATAATCTCACCATGGCATCAGCAAAAACAATGTCGAACGCTTCACGGTCAGGGGATTTCTGGGGCGGACTCGCTTCAATGCTTGTCGCCCTGCCCTCTTCGATCGCCTTCGGCGTTCTTGTCTATTCCACCCTCGGGACGGAATACATGGGAGCCGGCGCCCTCGCGGGAATACTCGGTGCCGCTGCAATAGGCATTGTCGCGCCGTTTGTCGGAAGGACGGGAGGGCTGATATCGGCTCCATGCGCTCCCGCCGCCGCAGTGCTGTCCTCTTTCCTGGCCGGTATGATGGCAGGGAACGGCAGCATCAACCCCGACAGCATCCTTCCGCTGATGGCTTTTACCATCCTTCTTTCCGCAGGGCTTCAAATCCTGTTCGGCGTGATAGGAGGGGGAAGGCTGATCAAATTCGTCCCCTACCCGGTTGTGTGCGGTTATATGTCCGGGGTTGGCGTCCTGATTGCCCTGAGCCAGCTTCCGAAACTGTTTTCCCTTCCCAAAAACACCGCGCTCTCCGACGGGCTTGTCTCCCCTTCAATGTGGAATTTGAACGGCCTCGCGGTAGGGATTGCGACCATAACCGTCATGATAATCACCCCGAAAATAACCAAAAAAGTACCCGCGTCCATCCTCGGGCTATCCGCCGGAATGCTCACTTATTTTGCCTGCTCGCTGTTTTCGCGGGACCTTCTGTCGCTCGAAGGCAACCCCCTTCTGATAGGGCCGATAAACGCTTCCGGAGATTTCTTCGGTTCCGTTACCGCAAGAATGACAACACTGTTCTCCGTTGACCTTGCCTCCCTGAAAATCATAGTCATCCCGGCTGTAACCCTCGCTGTTCTGCTCTCGATTGACACCCTGAAGACCTGCGTCGTGCTTGACGCCCTGACCCGCAGCAGGCACAATTCAGACAGAGAACTTATCGGACAGGGGGTCGGGAATCTTGTTTCGTTCATGGCGGGCGGGATACCTGGAGCAGGCACGATGGGGCCGACCCTTGTCAATGTTACAAGCGGAGGAAGAACGCACCGCTCCGGCATCATCGAAGGCGCGCTTGTCATTGTCACCTTGCTGCTTCTGAGCGGCGCCGTAGCCTGGGTTCCCGTGAGCGCGCTTGCCGCCATTCTGCTTGTGATAGCGTTCAGAATGTTCGACTGGAGAGGGATGCTCCGCCTCCTGCGCACGAAAGCCGGAAGATTCGATTTCGCCGTCATCGCGGGAGTCATCATCGTGGCAGTCGCGGTTGACCTGATAGCCGCGTCCCTTGTCGGCGTCACCCTCGCCATAGTGCTATTCATCAGGGACCAGATCCACGGCTCGGTGATAAGAAGAAAGCGGGGGCTCGACCAGATGTCCTCAAAAACCCGCAGGTCCGAAACAATCAGGAACCTCCTCAAGGAGCACGGCTCAAAGGCCGCCCTGTGCGAACTTCAGGGAAACCTGTTCTTCGGAACAACCGACCAGCTTTTCTCCCAGCTCGAAGAAGACCTCCGGACACGCAGATACATACTGTTCGACATGCGGCGCGTCCAGTCCATGGACTACACGGCCGCCCACCTCTTCGAACAGATGCAGGCCCAGCTCGAGGAACGCGGAGGATGTCTGCTGTTCAGCGGGATGCCTTCCGGACTTCACGACAGGCGCAATTTCAACAAATACCTCGCCCAGCTCGGCGTTGTCAGGCAAACCGGCGGAATAAAGATATTCGAAACGCTCGACAGCGCGCTCGAATGGGCGGAAAACAGAATCCTCGAAGATCTGAATGTTGCCGACGACAGGCATGAACCTCCGCTCCAACTGATGGACTTCGACCTCTTCCGTGAATTTGACAGCGAGACCCTGGAAAGGTTCTCGGAATGCATCAGAGAGGTATCATTCAAAACGGGCGAGCGGATATTTTCCGTCGGCGATACCGGGGACGAACTGTATCTGGTCAGAAAAGGCAGCGTGAAAGTGCTTCTGCCCCTTAAAGGTGAGACGGTTCATCACCTTACCACGATAAGCAGAGGGGACTTTTTCGGAGAGGTCTCCTTCCTCGACCGCAGCAACCGCTCCACAAATGTGGAAGTTAAAACAGACACCGACCTGTACGCATTCTCCCGAAACTGCTTCAACACCCGAAGCCATTCAGACCCGGTCGCAGGCGTCAAGATATTCGCGAGGATAGCCATAACCCTCGGAAAACGCCTCCGTCACACCGATGCCGAGCTTCAGGCGCTCGAAGAACGGTAAGAACGGGATTGTCTGAACCGCCCGCGCGTTCTTGACATTAAAGCTTTCATAATCTAGACTGCGGCTGTTGTTTAAAGAACTGAATCGGGATGATGCTCCTGCGTGTTTTCGGATATTTATGTGCATCTGATAATGATTTGCGGTGTGATATATGTTGAACCTGTTGCTTAATTTGAAAAACATCGAAAAAGCAGCTAATCTTAAAAAGGAGACGGCCATGAGTAATGAGATTAAACAATATGCCAGGCCCGCGGGGGAGCATGTTTCTCTGGGCACTACCCTGCGTGGGGTTCTTTTTGTAATTCCTGCGGGTATTATAGGCCTGATATTTTATTTGCTGGAGTCAAACGGCACGGTTCCAAGGCCTGTAGCCATAGGCGCCGCTGTTGTGCTGGCGTTTTTGTGGTTCGTTGTGATATCCGGCGTCCGTGTTGCGGCGCAGTGGGAACGGGGAGTCGTCCTCCGGTTGGGCAAGTTCAAATCCGTAAAGGGGCCGGGACTGCTTTACATCATACCGGTCCTTGATGGTGTCCGTTTTCTCGATACGAGGGTGCTTGTTCTGAACATCCCGAGACAGAAGGTAATCACCAGGGACAATGTTCCGGCGGAAATTGACGCTGCCCTGTTCTTCATGGTGTCTAACAGCGAAAAAGCTGTGATTACCATCCAGGATTTCAGGTTTGCAGTCGCGCAATACGCGCAGGGCGCTCTTCGGGATGTCGTCGGAAGCCTGACGCTGGACGAACTGCTTTCAGAGCGGGAACAGATACAAACCCGGATAAAGGAACATGTCGAGGAGAGGGTCAAGGACTGGGGCCTCAGCGTGGATTCCCTCCGGCTGCAGGATATTGAACTGCCCGAGGACCTGAAGAGGATGATGTCGCGCCAGGCATCGGCAGAACGCGAGAAACGCGCGACCATCACCAAGGCTGAGGGCGACAAAATGGCAGCAAGCAATCTGGCAGAGGCTGCCAGGATAATGTCGGACAGCCCGATAACGCTTCAGTTGCGCACATTGCAGACGCTGGACGGATTGGGCTCCAGCCCGTCAAACACCGTCATACTCTTTCCCGCGCAGATAGGGGAGTTTATGCAGTCCCTGACAAGCAGGACGGCAAAAGACAAGAAGGAATAGTTTTTTCAGGGTTCTGGCGGTTTTTCCGTTTGAATGATGTCCACGAGCGGCTGCTTGAGCCCCACCTGATCGCCTTCTTTCACATGGACTTTTTCGACTGTACCTGCCACTCCTGTTTTGATGCTGTGCTCCATCTTCATGGATTCGAGGATGACGACCGTCTGCCCTTCCGTTACGGTTTCGCCTTCGCTGACAAGCATTTTCCATATCTTGCCGGGCATGTTTGACTTGATATTGCCGCTGGCTTCGCCGGCATCCGCCGATGCCGCTGTTGAGGCGAGTTCGTCCTCGAGAGCGTAGGCGTCTTCGAATTTATAAACGCTGCCTTCCACCGAAACGAATACGGCTGTCCCGTCCGCAGCGCAGTGCGCGGTGACGCTCTTGTTTCCGTCGAGCAGGGAAAGGGTGTTCGCTGATATCTCTGATATGTCGCAGGTGAAGGTTTTTTCTGCGACCGCAACCAGATATTTCCCGTCTTTCTCTTCTATCTTTACATTGATGCTGTTGTCGCCGGAACGGTATTTGTAGTCCATCAGTTGCTCCATTTCCCGACTGTCTGCCACGGCGACAGTTCCGCTTTCACGGAACCCCGCTTCTCCCCCGCTCCTTTGGACAGGTATGCGTACAGAGCGGCGGCGGCAAGCGCGGTGTCAAGATATTCTTCGTCCGGCAGGTCTTCCCATCCGGGCATGTTCTTTGTTATGAAATCGGTGTATGTGCTTCCGTCGCGGAATGCCGGATGCGACATCACCTGTTTCAGGAATGTTATCGGGGTCTTTATCCCGAGGATGACATATTCGTTAAGGGCGTGGATCATTCTGTCAATCGCGCCGTCCCTGTCTTCCGCCCAGACGACGAGTTTGGAGAGTATCGGGTCGTAGTCGGGGGTCACATTGAACCTCGAATATATCCCGCAGTCATTCCTTATTCCGGGGCCGGCGGGTTCTTTCATGAACAGGACCTTTCCGGGGGACGGGAAGAAGTTGTTGGCAGGATCCTCGGCGTAAATCCTGCATTCGATGGAATGGCCTCTCTGCTTCATGTCCTCCTGCCGGAGGGTGAGCTTCTGCCCTGCGGCTATTTTAATCTGCCATTTGACAAGGTCAATGCCGGTGACCATTTCGGTCACGGGATGCTCCACCTGGATCCTCGCGTTCACTTCCAGAAAGTAATACCGTCCGTCCTGATCGAGAAGGCACTCCACTGTCCCGGCGTTGGTGTATCCTACCGCCTTCGCGACCCTGACAGCCATGTCGCCCATCTCTTTCCGCAGTTCGGGGCTGAGCGCGGTTGACGGCGTTTCCTCGACGATTTTCTGGTGGCGGCGCTGGATGGAGCATTCCCGTTCGAAGAGATGGATGACATTCCCGAAGTTGTCGCCGAGAATTTGAAATTCTATATGCCGGGGATTAACGATGCACTTTTCGATATAAACGGTGTCGTCGCTGAAGGCGTTCATCGCTTCCCTTCTTGCTGCGTCAACAGCGTCTGAAAGATCCGCTTCCGAGTTTACAACCCTCATTCCCTTGCCGCCGCCGCCTGCGGAGGCTTTCACAAGAAGGGGATAGCCTATTTTTTCGGCTTCGGCGCGGAGTTCTTCGGTGGTGGCGCCCTCCTTCATCATTCCGGGGACGAGCGGGATACCGGCTTCTATCATGGTCTGGCGGCATTCCACCTTGCTTCCCACAAGGGATATGGCTTCGGCTTTCGGGCCGATAAAGATTATCCCGGCGTTATCGCATGCCTTCGCGAAGGACGCTTTCTCTGAAAGGAAACCGTAGCCTGGGTGAATGGCGTCAACGCCGTTCTCTTTCGCCGTGTTTATAATTTTTTCAATGTTGAGATAGCTTTCAAGAGGCGAAGCGGGCCCTATATGAACGGCCTCGTCGGCAAGCTGGACATGAAGCGCGGTTCTGTCGGCGTCTGAATAGACCGCCAGCGTGGGAATATTCATCTCCCGGCAGGCATTGATAACCCTGACAGCTATTTCTCCTCTGTTTGCAACCAGTATTTTTTTAAACAATATTCAACCCATCCAGTTATGCAATTATATTCAGTCAGTCAGCCCAGCGGGGCTTCCGTTTCTCGAAAAACGCCTTTATCCCTTCCTGCCCTTCGTCGCTTATCCTTAGTTTCGCGATCATCTCCGCGGTGTATTTACCCGCCTTTTCAAGATCCATTCCAGGAACATTGCGGATAAGTTCCTTGCAGTGCCTGATCGCCTGCGGGCCGCTCGAAAGAAGCTGAGAGACAAGTTCCTCAACGGCGCTGTCAAGTTCATCAAGACTGACCACCCTGTTGACCAGTCCGGCTCCGTGCGCCTTTTCTGCAGTGAGCCGCTCGCCTGTCAGGAAATATTCGCGCGCTCCGTTTACGCCTATCTTCTGGATCACATAGGGGGAGATGCACGCGGGAACAAGGCCTATCTTGACCTCGCTCAGGCTGAACCTTGCGGTATCAGCGGCGACAACGATGTCGCACGCGCTGACCAGCCCCATTCCGCCGCCGATTGCGGAGCCGTTTGCCCTGCAGATTGTCGGCTGGGGAAGATTATAGAGGCGGTACATACATTCCGAGACGCGGTTTGAGTCCTCGATATTCTCTTCGTAGGAGTAATTAACCATGCTGCCCATCCAGTTCAGGTCGGCACCGGCGCAGAAGGATTTGCCGTTTCCGGTCAGGATGACTGCCCTGGCGGAATCTTCATTTTCAAGACTCTTAAACACATCAATCAGATCAATAAGCATCTGGTCGTTAAAAGCGTTATGGACTTCCGGCCTGTTCAGAGTGACAGTAGCCGCCTTGTTCTCAACCGTAAGAAGAACCGTTTCGTAACTCTTCATCATTACATCCTGAAAATGCCGAAGTTGTGCTTCTGAAGCGGGGCATTAAGAGCCATCGAAATCCCGAGGCCGAGAACCGTCCGGGTGTCTTTCGGGTCAATCACCCCGTCGTCCCAGAGTCTGGCTGTCGCGTAATACGCGCTGCCCTCCTCCTCGTATTTAGCAAGAATGGGAGCCTTCATCTCCGCTTCCTCTTCCGCTGACATGGTCTTTCCCTTTGCTTCAAGCTGCGACTTTTTCACTGTAACAAGAACATCCGCGGCCTGTTCGCCGCCCATGACGGATATCTTCGCCCCGGGCCACATGAACATGAGGGTCGGGTTGTAGCCTCTTCCGCACATGGCGTAATTCCCCGCGCCGTAGCTCCCGCCGACCACCACGGTGAATCTTGGAACATTGGCTGTCGCCACGGCATGGACCATCTTTGCGCCGTCCTTCGCTATGCCGCCGTGTTCATATTCCTTTCCTACAATAAAACCGGTGATGTTCTGAAGGAAGACGATCGGGATTTTTCTCACGGCGCACAGTGAAATGAAATGCGCGCCCTTCTGCGAGCTTTCGGAGAACAGAACGCCGTTATTCCCGACGATCCCGACGGGATATCCCATTATCTTCGCGAAACCCGTTACAAGGGTCGTTCCGTAAAGTTCCTTGAATTCATGGAATTTGCTGCCGTCAACAATCCTCGCGATTATCTCCCTGATGTCGAACGGTTTCCGGAGGTCTGAAGGAATGACGCCGTAAATGCTGTCGGGAGCGTAAAACGGTTCTTCCGATTCCGACATATCCAGACATGATTTGGCGGGGCGGTTCAGGTTCTCGATTATGTTTCTCGCCTGCTGGATCGCCTGTTCGTCATTGGCAGCATAATGGTCAGATACGCCGGAGATCCGGCAGTGGACATCCGCGCCGCCGAGTTCCTCCGCGCTGACATCGGCGCCGGTCGCGGCTTTGACAAGCGGGGGACCGCCGATGAAGATGGTCCCCTGCTCCTTTACCTGTATCGTTTCATCGCTCATCGCCGGAACATAGGCTCCGCCCGCCGTGCACGAACCGAGAACCACGGCAATCTGCGGGATATTCAGCGCTGAAAGTCTCGCCTGATTGTAGAATATCTTCCCGAAATGGTCCTTGTCAGGGAAGGTTCCCGCCTGAAGCGGAAGAAATATCCCGCCCGAATCAACAAGATAGACGCACGGGAGATTGTTCTCCAGCGCGATTTCCTGCGCCCGGACATGCTTCTTGATGGTCTCGGGGAAATAAGTCCCGCCCTTGACCGTGGCATCGTTCGCCACAACAAGGACTTCCTTGCCGTGGACAACGCCCACCCCGGTTATGACACCGGCCGCGGGAGCATCGCCGCCGTACATCCCGTGGGCAGCGAGAGCGCTGAACTCAAGAAACGGAGTGTTCCTGTCGAACAGCTTTTCAAGCCGTTCCCTGGCTGTCAGCTTTCCTCTTGATTTGTGCTTCTCCCGTGCTTCTGCAGGGCCTCCCGCTCTGGCGGAATCCGATTTCCCCCTGAACACCTCCATGTGTTTCATGTAGGCGCTGTGGTTCTCTTTGAACTCCGCGCTGTTTTGATCCAGCTTTGACTCGATTCTGTACATTGTTTGTCCCGGCAGGCTCAGACAGTCACAAACTTGTAACCGTAAGCGATCATTCCGGCTTCCCCGTAGCTCTGTATCTTCCGGAACTCGAGCCTGACCTTCTGGCCGATGTGAAGATCGTCAAGCTTGCAGTCCGCGATCTGCGATGTCACCCTTGTTCCGTCCGTCAGCTCGATTATTGCCATAGCGTATGGAGCTTCATCGGAAAACGGAGTGGGCGGCACATGGATCACCGTGTAGGTGACTATCTCGCCTTCATACGGCAGTTGATAATGCTCAAAGCCGTGCATCCCGCAATTATCACATACCACTCTGGGCGGAAAGTGAACCTTTCCGCATTTCTTGCATTTTTCCGCTTCAAATCTGTATCTCTGAGGGTTTTCCCTCCAGGTTCTTGCTTCGGCCATCACACCACCTCCATTATGTGAACAAGGGTGCTTCCGCCGCTTCCGCCCATATTCTGGGTGAGAGCAGTTCTTGCACCGCTTATTTGTCTTTCGCCCGCTTCTCCGCGGAACTGTTTCACCACTTCAATGATCTGGGCAACGCCCGTGGCTCCCACGGGATGGCCCTTTGACTTCAATCCGCCGCTCGGGTTTATCGGAATCCTCCCGCCTATCCTTGTTTCGCCGGACTGAACAGCCTTGCCGCCCTGCCCTTTTTCGCAGAAACCGAGTGACTCGGTGACGATGATCTCGGCAATCGTGAAACAGTCGTGAACCTCGGCAAAATTGATGTCGGACGGGGTTTTTCCCGCCATCTTATACGCGATTTCGGCAGCTTTCACCGTCGCGTTCAGTGTGGTGAGATCCTTCCGGTGATGCAGGGCTATCGTGTCCGTCGCGTGACCGCTTCCGGTTATTTTCACTGCCTGCTTCTTTGTCAGATAAGGAACCTGATCCAGCGGGCAGATGATAACCGCGGCGGAACCGTCCGTTATCGGAGAACAGTCCAGTATCCTGAGAGGATCCGCGACCATGACGGAGCTCATGACCTGCTCGGGCGTCACCTTCATCGGGAACTGCGCAAGCGGGTTTTTGGAACCGTTATCGTGGTTCTTCGAAGAAACCATCGCAAGCTGTTCCCGTGTCGTTCCGTATTTATGCATGTGCGCCCTCGCCATCATCGCGTAGAGGCCCGGGAATGTTATACCGTGAAAGCATTCATATTCCTGATCCGCCGCAGTTCCGAGCGCGTATGTCGCCATTCCGCCGTCAACATCCGTCATTTTCTCAACGCCGCCTACAAGAACGATGTCGCTCATCCCGGATGCCACCTCAATAAAACCCTGCCTTAAAGCAAGTCCGCCTGAAGCGCACGCGGATTCGACACGGCATGCCGGTATCGGAGCGACACCGAGATAGTCCGCCATCATTGACGCGATATGCTCCTGTCCGGCGAAGAGGCCGGGAGACATGCTTCCTATATACATTGAATCAATGTGGTCAACCCCGGCATCCGCGATCGCGTCCATCGCCGCTTCGACAAAAATCTGCCTGAGCGGTTTTTCCCAGAGTTCGCCCCACTTTCTCATTCCAACGCCGATTATTGCTACTTCTCTCATGTTATCCTCCTACTCGGCTTTGCGGATCTTGCCGCGGAACTTGGCATAAGTTCCGTAATCAATATATCTCTTGTCGTTCAGCTGGTCCCATGTCTTCGGCGCCTTATCCTGAACGGCCTTCAGTTTGTCCGTAACCGTGAAGATGAAACCGTCGCTTCCGGAACCTGAACCGTAAGAGACCATGAATATCCTGTCCCCTTCTTCGGCAATATCAAGAATTGCTGAAAGCCCCAGAGGGGAAGCGCCTGAATAGGTGTTGCCCAGCTTGGGAACCAGCCAACCCTGGTTAATCTGTTCCTGAGTGAAGCCTGCCATTTTTGCGGCTCTTTGGGGGAACTTGCCGTTGGGCTGATGGAAAACCGCATATTTGAAATCGGAAGGTTTCATTCCGCTCTTTTCGAGCAGAGCGGTTGCGGCACCGAGGGTGTGCTTGAAATAAGCGGGTTCGCCCGTGAACCTTCCCGCATGTCTCGGATAGTGCATGTATTCCCTTCTCCAGAAATCCGGAGTGTCGGTCATGAACGAGTTTGTGAAATCAATGGTTGCGAGGACATTATCGTTGCCGAATATGAACGCCGCTGCCCCTGCGGCAGCCGAATATTCGAGAGCGTCCCCGGGAGCACCCTGTGAAGTGTCCGCTCCGATTCCGACAGCGTATTTTACTTCTCCCGCCTTCACAAGACAAGAGGAGATAAACATTCCCTCCGAACCTGCTTTGCACGCGAACTCCAAATCCGCGCAATGGATATGCGGAGTCGCTCCTATCGCCTCAGCCACAACGGTTCCGCTTGGCTTAACGGCGTAGGGATGGGATTCGGAGCCGATATAAATGGCGCCGATATCCTGCGGATTAATGTTGCATCTTTTCAACGCGTTCCTTGTGGCTTCAACGGACATCGTGATGACATCCTGATCAGGCGATGGAACGGACTTTTCCTCGAGCATAAGCCCCTTTTTGTAACTTGGCGCGTCTGCGCCCCATACTTTCGCGATCTCTTCGACCTTGATGCGATTTCTGGGAATGCATGCCCCGTAACCGACGATTCCTGTCATTTAACACTCCTTTAATGAAGACTGTGAACAAACCTGATGACGCGGAGAAACCGCATCCGCATAATAATACTAAAACTCCTCTTTCATGTAAAGAGCAGAAAATTTTTGTTGTGCGGGTAATGTCTGAACCTTGATTGCCTTCGGGGACATGACCCGATTTGTGATTTTCAAATCGGTATCGTGTCCCCGGAAATAATTAGCATGATTGGATGAATTGTCTGAACCATGATTCACATGATTATGGGATTGACATGATTACCCGTTAGCAGAGACGCGATTAATCGCGTCTCAACGGCTTTAAAATCCCGCCGGGTCGTTTTATTTCCCGCCGGGTCGTTTTATTTTCTGCCCGGTCGGTGTATTTACTGCCGGGTCGGTTTTTTTAAATGCGATG
>CAZDZC010000011.1:0-59636 GCA_964509835.1 uncultured Acidobacteriota bacterium | reverse complement strand
CAACATGACATTTCTAATGAGTTATTACATGTGACATTTCTAACGAGTCTTGACAGGATAAATAAAATAATTTGCTTTAAGGGGCAGGATTGGATAGAATTGCCAATTTATAGTTTAAACATGTTTATCAGGTGAAAAAATGGCAAGAAAAAAAGTTACTGTAAAAGAAATGAAGCAGAAGGATGAATTTGTTACCACTATGGGAAAGGTATCTGATTTCATCAGAAAGTATTCAAGGGAGTTCGCACTCGGTATTGCGGTAGTTGCCGTTGTTCTTATCAGTTTTGTGGTGTTTAAATCCCTGTCGGGGGTGTATTCGGAAAAGTCCGGAAAAGCCCTCAGCTCAGTGATAAAACTTGCCGAGAAGGATGAGAAAGCCGCAATTGAAGAAATGAGAAAGGTTTCGAAAAAATATCCATTCACAAATGCCGGTGCGTTGGCGTCTTTCTATGAAGCTGAGCTTCTTTATAAAACAGGCAGTCAACCCGAGGCAGTTGAGAAGTTCAGGGATGTTGCCGAAGACGGAAAGAATTCACTTGTCGGAAGCATGGCTTCTTTGAAACTGGCAAGGCTGGCAGTTCAGGACGGGAATTTCAGCGATGCGGAGAAATATCTGGCAGAAATCAGTTCCGCGAAAAAGAACCCCATGCCCAAAGATTATGTTCTTTTCCTTCTGGCGGAAACACGGGAGAAAAATAACGATGCAGAAGGCGCGGAAGCAGCATATTCCGAACTGGTAGAAAAATATCCTGAATCAGGTTTCCGTGCTAAAGCCGAAAACAAGATAATTGAGCTGGGGGGAAGCAAACCTGCTGAAAATCCTGACGGAATCTAAGGCATTCAATGAGCCTTTCCATCAGAGAATGTCAGGAGGAGACCGAAAGGAACCTCCTCTCGCCCCGGGCGGCCTTAAGCAGCTCCAGCAGAGGCAGGATAAATGAGGAACTTCCCTGTACAATAAGAACCTGTTATCAGCGCGACCGTGACCGTATCATACACTGCAAGGCTTTCCGCCGTCTGAAACATAAGACTCAGGTTTTTCTTGCTCCGGCGGGAGACCATTACCGAACCAGGCTGACCCACACCCTTGAAGTAGCTCAGATTGCAAGGACCATAGCTCGGGCTTTAAGGCTCAATGAGGATCTTACCGAGGCAATAGCCCTGGCACACGACCTTGGACATACGCCTTTCGGACATGCAGGGGAGATTGCGCTGAAAAAAATCGTACCCAGGGGGTTCAATCATTACGAGCAGAGCCTCAGGGTTGTTGAAGTGCTCGAACAGAACGGAAAAGGGCTTAACCTGACTTATGAAGTGCGGGACGGGATAGTAAAGCATTCAAAAGGTGAAAACGAGATAATTCCAGACAGGCAAAAGCGGGCCGTTACACTCGAAGGAGATATAGTCAGAATTTCTGACATTATAGGCTATGTCAATCACGATATTGACGATGCAGTCAGGGCGGGATTTATAACGGAAAATGACATCCCTTCCGAATTCATAGCTGTTCTCGGCGACAGACATTCCGAAAGGATAAACAGGCTCGTAAAGGATGTAATAAAATGCTCTCTTGACACCGGACTAAATGAAATAGTCATGAGCGGTCCGATGCTCGAAACATTATCATTGCTCAGAGATTTCCTGCACAGAAGGGTGTATCACGCTCCGGAACTGGATAAAGAGTTCAGTAAAGTGGAAAATATAATAATGACCCTGTATGAACACATTTTGATGTTTCCGGGTGAATATCTGGATATACCGTCAGGGGCAGGAGATTGTGAAAGACTGGCAGTGGACTTTGTTGCCGGAATGACTGACCATTACGCGATCAGGTTTTTTAGCGACCTGAGGCTTCCGTGTAATTTTACTTAGTAAGATGAAGTGATGTACTGATAGAATTGTTTTAGGAGGACTGTTAGAATGAGGCAAAAAATAGAGCAAGCTTTGGCCGAGATCAGACCGATGCTGAATGCGGATGGAGGGGATATTGAACTGGTTGATTTTGACGAAGAAGCAATGATTGTAAAAGTCAGATTGAGGGGTGCCTGCGCGGGATGTCCGGCCGCTCAGATGACTTTGAAAAACGGCGTTGAAAGAATTGTGAAAGAAAAAGTTCCGGAAGTTAAGGCTGTGGAAGCTGTCAACTGAAATACACAGTCTTATTAAGCTTTTCTGGGGGGAAATTGTTAAATTTATTTTGTTTTAAATATTTTTAACGGGTTGGTTTCGTGATGATTTCCTTGACAAATGTTTAACGATATTTTATAGTGACGATTTGCCGTGGTATCTGTGTAACTGCGGGTTTATTAAGAGAAATATGAACGCCGAAAATGAATTCCTGTACGGAGGTAGTAATGGTATTTCGCGGTTTGCTTAAAGTAGTTTTCGTCCTTTTTCTGGCATCAGTCCTTTTTTCCGGAGTCTGCTTTGCGCAGACCCTTGGTTCAATCGCGGGAACGGTAACTGACGAGGATGGCATTACGCTTCCCGGTGTTACCGTTACCATAAGCGGTAAAAACCTTATGCAGGAACGGTATGTTCTCACAAACGAGAACGGCAGGTACAGAATCCCTGCGATCCCTGCCGGTGTTTACAGGGTTACCGCAGAACTTATGTCTTTTACAACAATGATAAAGGAAAATATCCAGATCATCGGAGGAGAAACCAGAGAAGAAGACTTCATCATGATGATCTCGGATGTCGAGCGTGTTAATGTTGTAGAGAAGATAGAGATGGTTAAAGGAGATACCTCCGGAGGGCAAACATTCGGGGCAGAAATGCTTCAGTCTTTGCCAACCATCGGCAGTGATTATCAGGATATAGCGAAGTTGTCCCCAGGTGTGAGGGAAAACGCTGACGGTGAAATTATTATCAACGGTTCGAGACCTACCAGCACCAAGGTGACGGTTGACGGAATAAATACAACGGACAGGTTCATTGGTGAAAGCTGGTTCAGCATAGACACTGAAATGCTTGAACAGGTTGAGGTTCAGTCAAGCGGATTTGACGCGGAGTTCGGCGGTGTTCAGGGCGGTGAAATCAAAATGATCACGAAGTCCGGCTCCAATGTTCCTGAAGCGGTTGTAAGTCTTGGCTATCAGTCATCAATTTTCGACGGAAACGGCGCTTTCAGCTATGCAGCCTCCCAGGGCGAATTCGACATTTATTCTCCCAGGGTTTCAATCGGAGGGGCTTTTATAAAAGACAAACTATGGTATTACTTTGCCGTATCTTATCTGGACGCGGGATATCCAAGGGTTAAACTGACAGAGGATGGTGCTGCGCATGCCTTCAAATATTCGTATGACGGGCTTAACACCGGACTGGCAAAACTGACCTATCAATTAAATCCAAAAAACCAGCTTATTTTTGAATACATGGGGCAGTACATCTCTTATGAAGGTTTTGCTAACCTGAACGATTCCGCATGGGTGCCAGCTGAGTCAGATGCGGAACAGGATCAGGGATATAACAGTTTCAGCATAGAGCTGGATTCAACCCTCAATAATTATATGCATCTTGAAAGCCAGCTAAGTGTTTTCAACAGTTTTATCACCAGAAGAGCTGTTGATGAAGACGCAGGGCTGTGGACAGACTATTTCTATGACTACATTGAGGGTTCTTATCCCTGGGTTTTTGAATATAAGTCTGATTCGATATCTTGGAAGGAGAACCTTATCTATTTTAAAGATGAATGGTTCGGTAACCATGAGTTCAAAATCGGTTTTGAGCTTGCAAGAGCAAAAGACGATTCTGTCTGGGCACTCACTCCATCTTGGGAATTTCCGTTCAGAGAATATCCGAAACTGGGATATTCTTATGAAACATACAGCCAGCCTTCAAGAACTGAAATAGATGAAGTATCAATATGGGCTCAGGATAGATGGAGGCTGCCGATTGAAAATCTTACTCTTCAGCTCGGGTTCCATTTCAGGCTGGAGCGCATACATGATCTGGGAATTACTGGTGTGGATGTAATAAATCCCACGGACGGCAGTCTTGTTCAAGGCAACTATTCATGGTGTTTCGATGCGGAAACCCTTACAAGCAATGATGAAATATCCTTCTGGGATGCCTATTGCAGACCCATTGATAACGCAACTTATTCTGTATGGGGAATTGAGAACACCATTCCGGGGATTCTGGCAGTTCATACCGACAACGAAACATTCAGCTACGGAAAAGGCCATGTTTCTCCTAGAGTTGGTTTGCTTTGGGATATCTACGGCGACAGCAAGACAATTATAAACCTTAATGCTGCAAGAAACTATGATCGCCTTTCTTTTACTGCAAGCTGGGAAACCCCGATCTATCAAAGAGAGGGGTTTCTTTATGACTCGAACGGTGACGGTGAAGTTAATGAATTTGATAATGTTTATTACGGAACTTTCAGTTACTCGTTGCTTGACAGAGAACTTGAAACCCCTTACACAGATGAATGGGGGGGGGGGATAGAGAGAGAACTTACGGAAGATCTTGCATTCACGGGAAGATATGTCAATCGCAAAGGTTATAAACAGTTGCAGGATTTCGAGATAAACAAAATGTATAATCCTGACGGAACTATACCTGCTGCTTATAACCATCCTGTTTACGGCTGGGTGGACCGCAGCAGGAAGAATAAAAACGCGAATAACATTTACTACCTGACAAACGGCGATATTTACAGCTACGAAGCTGTCCAGCTTTCTTTGCACAAGAGGTTTGCCAGAAACTGGGAGATGATTGCCAATTACACATATTCCAAATCAAAAGGTACAGGCCAGTCTTGGGCCGGCACTGAAGGGGATGATGTTCGGACCGCTGCTTCTCAATACGGATATCTTGATGATGACCAGAGACATGTGGCTAACTTGATAACAACCAATCACTTTCCTGCCGGAATTAGGGTTGGAACGGTTATCTCCTGGGAATCAGGGCTTCCCTACAGCGATCAGATGAGTAAGGTGACTTCATTTAATAACCTGCCTTTGAGGATCAGCTATTATATGGGCTCCCGAAACGACCAGAGATCTCCTAGCCACTGGAATGTTGACATGAATGTCCAGAAGGATTTCTCTTTTGGGGAGAAGACCCTTACTCTCGGCCTTAAAGTGAGAAATCTGTTTAATGAACCTTGGATTTATGATGAATATCACCAATTTGCGGATTATCAGATGTTCACACCGAAAGGTGGCGGTATTTTCTTGAATGCTGAATACTGGGATTATGCTCCGGTATTTGGAAGACAGTGGGAATTTGATGTGAAGTTCCAATTTTAAAAGGCTTTTTTATAGCAATTAGAGAGGTTTTGCCTGGTGTAAAGCCTCTTTTTGCTTTTATGAATCAAACGAGGTTAAATATGTCAAAAAAAGATGTCATGAAAACTGTGGTAATATTTGCAGTGATGCTGGGACTGTTTTCAGGTGCCTGGGCGAAAAAGAAAGAGACGAAGTTCTTTGATAAAGTCCGGTATATTATAACAACCGAAGAAAAGAAAGCTTACGAGCTTCTTGAAACGGATGATGAAAAAGCCGCATTCGAAAAAGATTTCTGGGACAGAAGAGGGCCTGCTTTCAAAGCTGAATTCGAAAAAAGATATGAAGAAGCCAATTTTAAATTCAGAGGAGAGGGGAAAGATGGTTGGCTTACAGACAGGGGCCGTATTTACATTCTCTTGGGCCCTCCCGATAAGGTTGACAACGAAGGTGACCAGTCAGAAGGCTTTACCGGCAGAGGGAGCAGGACATATTCAAAGGAAATATGGACATATTTTTCGCTCCCTGCCAGTTTCAAGCTTCCTCCTCACACGAAATTCGAGTTTGTTGAGGATATAAACAGCAGATACCAGCTTAGAAGCAGTGTTGATTTTTCAAACAATAACTCTGTTAGAGGACTTGACAGCGGTCCTACAATGGACTCGGTTACCCCTGTGGAAGTAAAAACAGCAAGCCTTGCTGAAAGCGGTTTGGCTGAAGCACAGGGAGCCGAAGTGTTTGCCCCTGTTATATCCGAAGAGGAGCTTGATACCAGAAAGAAGGATATGGAAATTAAGGAGATCCTTTATTCCGATGAAGTCTTTGATGACATTTCTTTTATAAAAGAGATTTATCAGTTTAAAACAACGGATGTCAGCAAAACAGATGTTATGCTTAATGTAGGCGTAAAGAAATCCGACTTAAAGACTGTGGATGGTAATTATGATGTTTCTGTTTTCGCGATGTTCAGAAGGAAGGAACCGGCAGTACCCGCGGAGACATCGGATGAAACAGCGGCTGAAGACGATAAAGAAGCTCCTGTTTACGAATACATACTGCCGGGCTTTGAAGAGAATGCAAAGAACAAATCCGCAGGGACGGATGATATTCTTCTTTTCCAGAATTCATGGCCTCTAGCGGTTGATGAATGGGAATTGAAGATTGCGGTTAAGGACAATAATGCCGGGAAAATAGGTCTTGTGACCGAAAAAATAAAAGTAGCTGACTTCGGAATTATGCCTTCTGTCAGCACTATTGTGCTTGCCAGGGAAATTACAGATGTGAAAGAGGGTAAATCATTGCCTGAGGGTGAATTCAAAGCATTTCACATAGTGGATAAATATGTTGAGCCGAACCTTGGACACAGGGTTGTAAGAGGGATTGATGGTGTCAATCTTTACTTTCAGGTTTACAATGAGGAAACTTCGGCTGGCAAATACAAGTTGAAATTCTATAATATGCGCACAACCATGTATGTAAAGAGGGATATAGATAAACAATTTCAAATGATACCCTCTTCGGATGCGATGAAAACAAATTTGAACAGCAATGTTCACATGATAAAAATCAGCGCTGAAGAGCTAGCTCCTTTCCCTCTGGGTGAATACCAGTTCAGGTACATTGTTTATGATACAGAAGACAAAACAAAAAAGCATGAGGAGAGCGTTTATTTCACTCTGACGGAATAAGATTTCCAGAATAAAAACAAAAGGCAGACCCCAAACAGGCTGCCTTTTTTTATTTTAATACAGTAACCTTGAGATTATTCTCTCTTTTGATTGCCGAGAGGCATTCTGAAGCATTCAGCCCGGATTTGCTTCTGCTGTTTCCTGACCCGAGCTTTTCTATGAGTTTTTTCCGAACAGAAGGGGAAAGAACATTCATCCGAGGTATTGATTCAGGATTCAAACTTCTGAAGTTGTTTTTTAACATTTCAAGCTGGGCATTCCATTCTTCTTCAGCCAGTCTGTGTATTTCATCAGAACACGCCATTACAGGCTCAGTTCCTGCAATAAACGCTTCGAGTATTATATTTCTGCAATTGGAATTCATCGTAGCTCTCAGGCCCGTTTCAACATCCAGCGGCACGAAAATTATATTCTCCGGTTTCCGGAACTCTTCCGCACCGTAAACATCTAACAGTTTCCCCATGAAATCTTTCCAGATGGGAAGAGCCGCTCTGGCGCCTGTCATCCCTCTGCCAAGAGTCTTTTTCTTGTCATAGCCAACCCATACCCCGACGGTGTAACGAGAGGAAAACCCGCAGAACCATGCATCAGTGTAATCGTCCGTTGTTCCCGTCTTTCCACCTATATTGGGGCCCAGTTCCGATGCTGATTTTCCGGTTCCTCTCTGAATTACCCCTTTCAGTGCCCATGATATAAGAAAAGCGGACTCGGGATTCATAATTTTGAGTGGTTGTGTTCTGAACTCAATCTTCTCGTTGTTGTCGGCAAATTCAATGCTGTCAATCAATCTCGGAAGAACTCTAACCCCCTGGTTGGGAAAAGCGGAAAACGCGGAAGTCATATCCAGGAGCGTCACTTCCGAAGCACCCAGGGCAAGGGAAGGATAGGGCTTTAAATTGCTTTTTATGCCCAGGTTTCGCGCAAGCTCAATAACAGGTTCATAGCCTATCCTTGTCAGCAGTTCCACCGAAACAATATTTCTTGACTGCTCCAGCGCCTGCCTGAGTGTAATAATGCCTGAATAATCATGGCTGTAATTTTCCGGTTTGTAAAACTGGAATGTGTCACGATCAACAAAAACAGTGGGTCTGTCAAAAAGCCTGTCAGCCAAAGTATAGCCGCATTCCAGTGCGGAAGCGTAGACCATCGGTTTAAAAGCTGATCCGGTTTGTCTGAGGGCTTGAGTTGCCCTGTTGAACTTGCTCAGTTCGAAGCTGTATCCTCCGGAAAGAGCTTTGACTGCTCCTGAATTATTATCTATTACTACTATTGCTCCTTGAACTTCAGGTATCTGTTCAAGCGAAAGAACAATCCCATTTTCGCCAATACTATCAATCTTAAACATTGCCGCATCTCCGGTTTTGAATGTGTCCGGCAGCCCTTTGATATTTGCCCAGGAAGCGCCTGATACAGGCATAAAACCTATTTCATCACGGATCCGAACTTCAAGTTTATCCTTCGACACTTGTGTAATAATGCCCGGAAAAATTTCTTCGGGTATAATTTCGCGCTCCCATTCTCCTGCAAATAACTCCTCAGGCGGAACCTCTGTTTCATTAATATTCAGGATGACCCCTCTGTATTTTCTGAATGCCTTATCCAGCTCCCTTAGGCCATTTTTAAGAGCAGTTTCAGCCCAAAACTGCATTTCAGCGTTTAGAGTAGTTGATATTTCCAGCCCGCCTGAATATAACTTTTTTGCGCCATACTCTTTGATAAGTGTTTTCCTGACCTCTTCAACAAAATAAGCTCCCAGGCCTGTTTTTTCGTCAGATTCAGCAATAATGACGGGTTTTTCCGATGCCGCTCTTAATTGATCATCTGAAATAAAACCTTCTTCGCGCATCCTGCTCAGGACATGGTCTCTCCTGACCTTTGCTCTTTCAGGTGATTTTACAGGATTATAGTAATTAGGTCTCTGGGGGAGGCCTGCGAGAAGAGCAGCTTCATCCAGTTCAAGTTCCAAGGCTGTTTTACTGAAATAGATACGGGAAGCGGATTCAATTCCATAGACCCCTTCTCCGAAATAGACCTGATTAGAATACATCTCAAGGATCTGTTCTTTGGAATATTTAAGTTCAACCTGCAATGCGAGGATGGCTTCCTTTATTTTTCTGGAAACAGTTTTTTCAGGCGTAAGGAACAGCAGTTTGGTCAATTGCTGAGTAAGGGTGCTTGCTCCTTGCCCTTTCAACGCGTTGCCATTTTCTCTAAGGTTTTTCATCATAGCCCTTGATATTCCGATCACATCAACCCCCCAATGGTT
This sequence comes from uncultured Acidobacteriota bacterium, assembly GCA_964509835.1. Lineage (GTDB taxonomy): Bacteria > Acidobacteriota > CAZDZC01 > CAZDZC01 > CAZDZC01. Next base: position 50,445 of record CAZDZC010000011.1, on the reverse strand, counting down.
GTAAAAACGGGCATCTTCAACAGCTATAAGAGCATTTTTGAAGTTCTCAGGTATCTGATGATAAGGTATCAGCACTCTCTTCTGATTGGCGAATTCATGAATGACCTCTCCGGTGTCCGAATAAATCTTTGTTACCAGATCAGGGCGGTAGCCTTCATCGAGCTTCTCAATCTGAGGAAGGTCGCAAAGGGAATATCCCAAAAGAATACCAGCCGCAACTCCAAGGATAACCGCAGAGGATATAAACCATTTTCTCGCCCATGCATATGAACACGCAATCTTAATGAAAAGCAAATATCTCATGCCAACAAGTATATCATCCTATTCTGAACATGTGAATAGGATTGATTTGAGCAAGCGGAAATTCCTTTCTGAATAACTTGAAATTCGTTTCTTGACATAATCGTCTGCTGATGGTAGATTCCAGTCAAGATAATTTGTAAGGGGTTCTGTTTTGGGTGTTTCCGTGCTGATGTTTGAATTGAGAGGGGTGGTATTCGGTGTGCCGTTTGAAAAGATAGAGAGCGTTGTCAGCTGGTCGGGCAGCGATAAAAATTCAAGGCGAAGCTATTACTCGGACGGGAGAAAATATAAAATCGTTAACGCAAGAAAATTGTTTTACGGGAAAAGGGGCTGGGAAGACCTCAAAGAGCTGATCCTCTTCAAAATGTCACCTGTCGCAATTCCTATTGAAAAAAGCCTTAATCTGATTGATGTTGATGGCGCGGTTATTCTTCCGATACCTCATTATCTCTTTGAGAGCGGTATGTGTTTTTTCAGAGGGCTTTTTCTCTGGAAAGGCAATTGCTGCCTCCTTCTCAATGACAGGATTATGGAATGAAAGGTTATTTAACCTGCATGATCGGGAACTGCGGCGCTGCCTTTCGCATGGAAAATGTCAGAAGTGTTATTTCCGGCAAAAAACCGGTTCCGCTCCCTCTGTCAAGGGAGTGGGTCGCTGGTCTTCTTCCTTATAAGGGGGTAAGTCTTCCGGTAATAAACCCTGTTATGATCCCTGGATTTGTTTCTTTTTCGGGGGGAGAGCTTCTGGAATTCGTAGTTGTCCTGGATTACATGGATTACATCACCGGATTTCAGGTTTCGTCCGTGGATGTGATTACAGATAACAGTATAACTTTACTTGATTTTGACAGTCAATGTGTGTTACCTTTCAACAGGAGATATGCTGAAGGTGTTCTAAAAGCCGGAGATGCCCTGTATTGCTTGTTAAACATTAAAGAACTTCATGGAAGTATTGATATAGCCTGACCCTGAAGAACAATTAAGGCCCTGGAGGATATATTATGGCGAAAAAGATTCTATTGGCGGATGACAGTGTTACAATTCAGAAGGTTGTTGAACTTACCTTTTCTGATGAATATGAAATAACAGCTGTGGGAGATGGGGCAAAAGCCATTGAAAGCATTCAGCAGAACAGGCCGGATCTTGTTCTGTGCGATGTGATCATGCCGGAAAAAAACGGGTATGAAGTTTGTGAGTATATAAAGAGCACACCTGAGTACCAGAATATTCCGGTTATTCTTCTTACCGGGACCTTCGAAAGTTTTGACAGCGAAAAGGCGAAAGCGGTTAAATGCGATGATGTTGTTATGAAGCCTTTTGATTCGCAAGCTCTGACTGCGAAGGTAAGGGATCTTCTTGGCAGGGTTCAGGCACAGCCGGTGGAAAGTATTCCTGAATCTCAAGCGCTTCCGGAGGAATCAGTTCCCCCTTCGGAAGAGGATTTGCTGACGAGGCAGGTGGAGCAAGAAGACCCGGGTTTGCTTAATGATGAAATGATTTCGGGAACATCCCCCCTGGCAGTTGAAACCGTTGAAGAACCGGCATCTGTCATTCACGAAAACACTCAGCCCGAGCAGAGCGATTCTGACAGTGATATCATTTCTGAAGAGCCGGTTCCGGAAGTCTCGGAAGACTGGCTTAAGCCTGAGCCTGAAATTTTCTCAGAAACCCTTCAGTCCGAAGATTTGCCCGCACAGGACATAATGGACCAGCCTTCCAAGGCTGAGTATGATATGGGAGAATTATCTTCTACAGCGGATGTTACCCCGCAGGAAAGCTTCACCCCGGAATTCAGTTCAGAGTTTTCAGAAGAAAGTGCTCCGACCGAAGAGCAGTCCGAACACGAAGATTCTTTTGAACCTGAGGAAAAAGATGATTCTTCTTTCGGTGAATTTGGCGAAGGAGGGGAGTTTCCATCAGACGAGTTTCCATCGTCCGATGCTGGCGATGATGATATATTCACACCCAAATCGGGTATAGATGAGAGTTGGGCGCAGCCTTCCGATTTTGATCAGCAGCCCGAGACTTCTTTCGGAGAGTTTCAGGAGCAAAAAGAAACACCTGCTCAGGAAGATGAGGAATTCAGCTCATCAGGGTCCGAATATCCCTCCGAAACTGTTAAAAGTGAAGATTCTCTGCCCGAACAGGAGCAGAATGCAGTATCTGAACCCGCTGAAGAAAATTATTCAATTCCGGAATCGTCTGATGTGTTTACACCTGAGGTGGAACAGCCGCAGAACGATTATTTGCAGGAAGCTCAGATTCAATCTGATGTTCCCGGGGAACCTGAAGCTGTTGAAACAGAAACTGAAGTGCCCGAGGAGGAATGCGCGGAATGCGGAGAACCATGCTGCGAAGGAGCTCATGAAGAACCTTCTGCTGAAGTTCAGGCACCCGGAACTCTTTCAGAAAGGGATATAGAGAGGATTGCAGAAAAGGTCGTAGAGAAATCGACACAATTCATTAAAGACATCGTATGGGAAGTCGTTCCTGATCTTGCCGAAGTGCTAATAAAGAAAAAACTCGAACAGCTAGAAAAAGAAGCTGAAAAAGAGTCCTGAAAATAGTCGGGATGTGGCGCAGCCTGGTAGCGCACTTGACTGGGGGTCAAGGGGCCGGAGGTTCAAATCCTCTCATCCCGACCACTATTTTTCGTTCATGATATAATACTGAATAGATACTCCCCAGGCAGTGAAAATATAACCTGCCAGATACATGTGGTCCATGAGAGGGTCCAGGAACGCCATATTTTTCATCGCGAAAAAGGCAAAAAGGATATCGCCCATCAGGAAACACATAAAGCCCAGGGTGAGTTTTGCCCAGACACTCCACTGACGGCTTCCTTTCATTCTTAAGGACATTCTTACAAGAATGAAAATGGGAAGCAGCAGCAAAAGGTCCACGACAGGATATAAGACTGATATAAATATGCTGAAGAAAGGCTCTGAACTGCCAAGAATAGGGACAAGGACCCAGTATGCAAGGGCTGTAAAAAGGAAGGCGAAAAGGATTGAAGTAATAATTATCTCCCCTTTTTCTCCCACCGGAAAACCCGCTGTGTTGTATATCACAATAAACATAATAAGGGACACAAGAAAGAGAAATGTCCCGGTCAGAAAAAACAGGTCTGCATAAGAAGGAAAGGGTGTCGGGACCCTGATGATCAACTGGTAATATCCCAGGATTGACTGCCCTGTGAGATACAGGAAAAAACCTGCTGCAAGGACAATCCATGCCGGGCGAACGGGATTGTCGGGGTTAAAAAGCCTTGCTGATAAAAATGTGAACAGGAATCCAAGAAAGAGGAAAAACAGCTTGACAGGTGAACCGATAAAAAGAAGAAGTCCGGGAGTCAGGACTTTGGTGTAGAGAATAGAAGACGATAGAAAAATTCCGGGGAGAAAAACAACTGTGACCAGAAAAAGAAAAGAAACAAAGAACAGCTGCAGATATTGCTGGGAATGGCTCATATTGCATTTCCGCTTATAATAGATTCTATTTCACTGACAACTTCTTCCGCCTGCTTCTCTCCAACAAATACTCTCATTGCTTTTGAAAGGCGTATGAGAAGCTTCTGAAACTGACCGGGATCAATTGTTTCTGAATGGAGTCCGAGCTTGTCGCACTGGCCTTTTGCCGAAGCCAAAGCCATATTTTCTCCTACATATGGCCCCATAACCTGTACTATTACATTAAGTGCCTTCTGCTTTTCTACCATTTCATTCTGAACATTATCAAGGAAACAATTATCTGAAGAAAGCTATAAATTAAATGACCACCTAATATTATAACATAAGTGAAGTAGAGTAGACTTGAAAATATTTGCTTGACAGGCACATTAAAAGAGGTTATATTGTGTATATTAGATATATACGGTAATTACAAAAATTACAGTAAGGACTGAATATGAAAATTATAATTTCCAACTCTTCACCTGATCCGATCTATGAGCAGATTGCAAGACAGATCAAGAACCAGGTAATATTAAATGAACTGCGGGAAGGAGATGCATTACCATCAATAAGAAGATTGGCAAAAGAGCTCCAGATAAGTGTAATAACTACAAAAAGAGCATATGAGGAATTGGAGAGAGAGGGATTTATAGATACTGTTGGTGGAAAAGGATGCTTTGTATCAAGACAGAACAGTGAGTTCCTTAAGGAGAAGCGTATGAAAATTATTGAGGAGCAACTGATGAAAGCAGTACGGGAAGCCAAGATGACAGGGCTTAAGATTGATGAACTCCAGGAAATGCTGGAAATATTATATAAGGAAGAAGACTGATGGAAAATATTCTGGAAATTAAAAACTTGAGGAAGCATTATAAGGATTTCACTCTCAACGATGTCAGCTTTAATCTCCCCAAGGGATATATAATGGGACTGATAGGCCCTAACGGTGCAGGCAAGACCACTGTTATAAAACTCATTATGAACCTGATAATGCGGGACGGCGGAGAAATCAGCCTGTTTGGCAAAGACAGCATTACGAATGAAGTAGAGGTTAAATCTCACATAGGTTTCGTGTACGATGTTCCATGCTTTTATGAAGATATAAGCTTGAAGACTATAAAATCTGCAATTGCCCCTTTCTATAAAAAGTGGGATGAAAACTGCTTTATGAGGCTGATAGAAGAGTTTGAACTTCCACTCAAAAAGAAGTTTAAGAAACTTTCACAGGGAATGAAAACCAAATTCGCCCTTGCACTTGCCCTTTCTCATGATGCGGACCTGATAATCATGGATGAACCCACTTCCGGGCTTGATCCAGTGTTTAGAAGAGATTTTCTTGAAAAGCTTTCTGAACTTATTCAGGATGGCGAAAAATCAGTACTCTTTTCAACTCATATCACTTCAGACCTTGAGCGGATAGCGGACTACATTACTTTCATTAATAAAGGTGAAGTGGTATTTTCAAATACTAAAGATGAAATCATGGAGAACTGGGGTGTGGTCAGAGGTGGCGAAGAGCTTTTAAAGAGCGAAATGAAAGGATTTTTCAAAGGTTTCAGAAAGAGTGACTTTTCAGTTGAAGGCTTGACAGACAACATCAGTGCCTTGAGGAAAATGACCGGAGAAGAAACTGTTGTAGAAAAAGCAACACTTGAGGACATTATGTTCTTTATCAGCAGAGGCTCCGTCAATGCTTGAGCTTGTCAAAAAAGATTTCCGCATTACCGGTAAATTCAATATTATGTATATTGCTGTAATTGCAGTATTCTGTGCAATTATCTTGTTCATTGAAGGTGGCGGTTTTGCAGCAGTAATGAATATGATGCTGGCAGGCCTTTATGCCCCTTTGGTGATATTTCTGTTTGATGAAAAATTCAAAGCACTGGTTCTATATTCAAGCCTTCCGTTGAAGAAGAAATCAATAGTAAGGGGAAGATACCTGTTTACCTGGTTGAACATTGTTTTAACAGCTCTGTTACTTCTCATTATCATAACAGGCTTTATAAAATTCTTTCCGGCAACTGAAGGAAATGTTGTTGAATTTCTGGATACAAGGTTCATGATTCCTGTTATTTTGATTGTAAGTGCTATGATATGCAGTGTTTATCCACTTATATACCGCTTCGGGATGGCTACTGGGATGGTTATCAGTATGTCTATTGTTTTATCGGCTCTGATGCTGTTCTTTCAGATTGCAAGATTCGCAAGCCCGGAGAAGAAAGCAGTAATAGGATTAGTGATCGGTTCACTTAAAAATTTCTTTACAGCATACAATCATGCGCTGATAGAGAACCTTGGATATTCAGGACACTTTGCAGTATCAGTTTTAATTATTGTTTTGATGAATTTCCTGTCCTGCAGCCTGTCGGGAATAATGCTTGATAGAAGGAGTCTTTGATATGAGCATGGTGATCAATCTGATAAGAAAGGAGATTGTAAGCAGTATAAGAGCATTGACGGTATATATGCTGATCACAACAGTTTATCTGATCTATATGTTTTTTAGAGGTCCTGCAGGGATGTATTTCACAATAAGCTGCATATTTATTCTCTTTGCCCCTCTCTGCGTATTCGCAAGGGAGGATAAATTCCATGCGGCTGCATTGAACTGCAGCCTTCCATGCACAAGAAAATCCATTAATGCAGCCCGTTACTTATTCTCATGGACGATCATCGTGACCGGAATGATCTATTCGCTTTTAATTGCTGCTTTAATGAGTATTGTCTTCAAAGGACAAAGTAACAGAATGGCTGAACTGGCAGCACCTCAGAACCTGCTTAACGGATTCCTGCTGGCTATGCTTATATTTTCAGTAGTATATATTTTCTTTAACAGGTTTGGCTGGATGGGGCTCATAATCCTGCTGGTTGGCTTTCAGGTACTCGGGATTATAGCACTTTTTGCTGCCCGGTTCTTCGGAGGGAAAACACTTCATAGTATTGTAAGGGCTATTCCCCACACACTTTATATGATCAGGGATGCAGCAGGGGATATTCTCTTCTATTCAGGTGCAATTCTTGCGGTTGCTGTTATCAATTATGTCTCTTTCAGGTTTTCCGAAAGCATCATCGTCAAAAAGGAGATGTAGATGATCTTAGCACTCTGCATGAAGGATATAAGGGCCAACATGAACTGGTGGCTGTTGGTTGTCTTTTTTTATCTTCTTTATGCTGTCCAGTTCTTTGAATTCCTTCCACTTTATATTATCACCGGTTTTCTTCCGGGGATCATACTGACTGCAATTGTACTGATCAATGAAGACAGATATAAAACAGAAGTACTTTACAGCAGCCTTCCGGTGACAAGAATGCAGATCGTGCTTTCCAGATACCTGCTGGTTTCTGCTCTGATGTTCTTCTGCGTTGTTCTTAATTCAGGATTGACGATCATTCTTGACGGATGTTATGGCAACGATGTGCCGGGGTTCAATCCTTTGACGAAATCAGCAGTAGCTGCATCGGCATTTATCATTCCTCTTTTTATTGTTTATGCTTTTCTTCCCTTCTACTACAGGTATGGGCTTTACAGCGGAGCAGGACGGTTTTTTCTGATCTCATTTCTTGCAATCGTTGCTGCTGCTGAAGGGATTAATCTGACAGGCTATCTTCTTTATTCCCAAAGGTATAATGCCCGATTGCTTTTCAAAATTTTTACTGCATTTGCCGCATTTTCTTTTAAGGTTTTTGCGGTAATGAACTCGGTTTTCTATATACTTCTTTCTGCAGCCATGTTACTGATACTTACACTCCTCGCAGCTCTATCTTTGGGGTTGTCAGCAGGGGTTTTTAAAAGGAGGGAACTTTAATGGGCAAATATATCGTAATTATTGTAATTGTACTTGCAGTAATCATTACTGTTTCGTGAAGCTCTAATTGAACTCCATTTCCAGTTTATCCATAAGATAACTCCAGCTTCTTGAAGCGTTCTTAATATAAGAGAATAATGTTGCCCCGCCGATATGTCCGGTGTCTTTTTCGATGAACAGCATAACATGTTCAGAAGGATCAGTGTCAAAGTCCTGCAGAAGAGCAACCATCTTTCTTGCGTGAAGTGGATCCACGCGGGAATCGTTCTCACTCCCTGTGATGAGCATTGAAGGAAAAGCAGTCTTTTCCTTTACATTGTGGTATGGAGAGTATTTATAAATAAACTCAAACTGCTCCGGATTGTCAGCACTTCCGTATTCTACCTTCCAGATGTTCGCAAACCCGAATTTATGATATCTCAACATGTCCAGAAGGGGCATGCTGCAGTCAACTGCCTTGAACAGCTCCGGGCGTTGAACCGCAACCGCTCCCACAAGCAGACCTCCGTTGCTTCCTCCGCTTATCGCCAGCTTGGCTGGGTTTGTGTACTTATTGTCAATAAGCCACTCCGCGGCAGCGATGAAATCATCAAATACATTCTGCTTATTACCAAGCATTCCCGCTTCATGCCACTCTCTTCCATACTCGCCTCCGCCTCTCAGGTGCGGAAGCGTAATAATGCCGCCCGCTTCAAGCCAGATCAGATAGGATGATGAAAAATATGGCGTTGTCGAAACATTGAACCCGCCATATCCCGTGAGCAGAACAGGATTCTTTCCATCCAAAGTTGTATTCCTGTTTTTAACTATAAACATTGAAACAGGTGTTCCGTCTGCTGATTTATACCACACAAGTTCAGTGATGAATTCTGCCGTGTCAACTTCAACCGGGAATTTTTTTATCAGCTCAAGCGAGTCTGTTTCAAATGAATAATTATAAACAACAGGAGGGAAAGTAAACGAGGAAAAATAAATCCTTGTTTCAGGGCCTCTCCAGAAGCCGCTTACTCCGGCGTTTCCGATGGAAGGAAGGCTTAACTCCCGCAGAAAGGTCCCGCCAGTATCATATATTTTGATGAAGGAGAACGCGCTTTTTTCATAAACAGCGTAGATTTTTCCGGATACTGCATTTACATACTGAAGGTTAGCTGTTTTGTCCTCCGGGATGAAAATCTGCCAGCTTTCTCTCCCCGGCGATGCTGCCGGAGCAGTAAAAACCATTCCCATGGATGCGCCCTCATCCGTCATGATAAGGAGCATACCGTCAATTTCCTCCACAAGGTATTTTCCTTTGAAACCGGTGGCGACCGGAACTGGTGGTTCATCCGAAAATGTCCGCCGGATATACACTTCGTTGTTGTCCATCTCGGAACGCCAGTAGAAGGTGTATTTGCCGCTTTCGGAAACGCTTACCGAATGGAAATATTCCTTCTGTGTGTCGTGCGAGAAAACGAGTTTGTCGTTTTCGGAGGAAGTTCCCAGCAGGTGCAGATAGGTTCTGTGCCAGTAATGCTCTTCGCCATCCGGAACTTCACCCTTTGCCGGATTGCAGGAATAATAGAAACCGGAACTGTCCGGAAGCCAGGCAACGCCGTCCTGCCTCCATCCTCTCAGGGTGTCATCGAGAATTTCCTTTGTTTCCGTTTCCAAAATAAAGATTCTCGCGTCCTCGCTTCCTCCGCTCGCAACGCTATAAGCGACATATTTTCCGTTCCTTGACGGAGCAAAGCTTTCCAGACTGTCGTTGATGTCCCATTCGTTCGGGTCAATCAATTTAACCGGGTCCGAATTTTCAGCCGCTTTTGTGTAATAGACATATTTCTCCGAGCCTGCTTTTTTAACCCAGAAAAATGTCCTTTCGCTGTCAAGAAGCCTTATGGGAAGGCTTTTGTCATCATATCTTAGAAGTTCAGAAAGCCGTTTTTCAATGAATTCCCTTTGAGGGAGATTCGCAAGGTGTTTTTCGGTAAATGCAATCTGTTTTTCAGTCCATTCCCTGACTTTTTCATCATCAGCGTTTTCAAGCCAGATGTAGTTATCTGTGATTTCTACGCCATGATAATTTTCTGAGACAGGGATCTTTTCAGTCCCGGGATATTTAATCATTTCCTTTGAGCAACCGCAGATAAAGACCAGCACAAACAGAACACAAACCTGGTATTTCATTTTTCACTTTCTTAAAGAATATTAATTTACATCACTTCCAGTATCTGGAAATAAATTGCTCGACTTCGGGGATGCCGCCCTGATAAATCAGATATCCGTTATGAGGCTCCCTTTCGGTGATTTCATTCGCGATGGGCTTCAGCATCAGTTTCCTGACTTTCTCAGGATCGGATGTCTGGCCAAGAACCCAACCCAGTTTCACATACGCTACTTCAGGAAGCATATTCGCGGCTGGCACAACCCCCAGTTCCATAATATCCCTTCCTGTGTCGTAAACAAACATCTGGACATAGCCCCAGAGCGTCTGAACAGTCATGTAAACAGCAATTCCTTTTTCCGATGCTCTTTTCAGCGACGGGTAAAGCGGTTTGTTCAGGTGACCGAGTCCTGTGCCTGCTATCACAATCCCCTTGTAACCGTTATCAATCAAAGAATCTATGATGTCAGGCGCCATATTGGGATAATAATAGACGATTGAAACCCGCTCCTCGAAAGAAGTGTTTACGGTGACATTTTTGTCCTGTCTTCTCTTCCTGTAGTCATCCCTCAACGGTGTGATTTTATGAGGATCAACCATGGCGATCGGAATATCGCCGATCGTTCTGAATGTGGAGCGATAGGAGGAATGCATCTTTCTGACCCTTGTTCCCTGATGGATAAGGCAGTATTGATCGCTTGTCGGGCCGAACATGCATACCGTGACTTCCGCGATATCGCTTTCCGATGCCGTTTTTGTAGCGTTGATAAGGTTCAGCGCGGCATCGGAGGAAGGCCTGTCGCTTGACCGCTGGGAGCCGACCATTACTATCGGAACGGGTGAATTCTGCACCATGAACGACAGAATTGCGGCGGTGTGGTGCATGGTGTCTGTCCCGTGGCCGATAACAATGCCCTGCACCCCTTTTTCAATCTCTCTGCCGATTGCCTCGGCTGTTCCTTTCCACTGCTCCGGCCCCATGTTCTCGCTGAACACCCCGTAAAGTTTTTCTGTCTCAAGATTGCATATATCCGCAAGTTCCGGAACCGAGCCGTAAAGCTCACCCGGAGTGAATGCCGGGATCACCGCCCCTGTTCTGTAGTCGAGCCTGCTTGCAATCGTGCCCCCGGTCCCGAGCAGCTTGACCCTTGGTTTTGCGGGATCATGAGGGAATTCCTTTTCGGGTATTTTGTAATGGGCTTCCTTGTATCCCATTTCATTGATGGATTGTATTGTATCCGCTGCAAGTCCGACATTATAGCCGTTCCGCAGTTTCATGACGACATGGAAATCATCAGCGGTTTCGGACCTCGGAAGTATTATTCCTACGAATTTTCCTCTTGTGGTTGATACCTCAGCGTCGCTCCAGACCCTGGCTTTATGTTCTTTAAGCGCTTCCAGCGCGGGACCTCTGTAACCTTTATATTGATCGCTCATCGCGTTGTCCCTCCGTTCATTTCCCTTTTAAGCGCTTCCGCGACAACGCGGCCCTCTGCTTTACCTCTGATATTTGCCATTATTCTTCCCATGACTGAACGGAATTTCTTGCCCGGGTCGGAAGGTTTTCTTTCCCTGAATACAGTGTAAATTTTGTGCACTGTTATTTTAAGCTCTTCCTCGCTCAATTTTTGAATGCCGAGTTCCTTCAGTATATCGGCAGTTTTGTTTCCGCTGTTTGCGGCTTTCACAATTATCTCCGGGAAAATTTCCCTGTGAAAGGTTCCCCTGCCGTATTCGTAGAAAAGATCCACGAAGAACAGGTCCGGAATCTCATTGACCGGTATTCCTTTTCTATGAAGATTTTTAAGGGTTTGCGTGAAAAGCACCGCGACATCAACCGGTTTTACAGGTATCGCCTCAACAATCTGCCTGAACAGACCGGCTTTTTCATGTGTGACAAGCTTTTCCGCTATCTCCCCATGAATGCCGAGTGAGCTGTAAAAAGCCCTTCTCTCCCAAGGGGTTTGCGGAAGCTGTTCCGTGATTTCAGATATATGGTTTTCCGTTATAGCCACAGGAGGCATATCCGTGTCGGGATACATCCTGTCAGCACCCGGAAGAATCCTTTCAAATCCCGTTATTCCTCCTCCGATAGACTGTCGTGTTTCGCTCGGAATTCCTTCGGCAGCCTCGCCTGCCCTGATTATAATCTCCTTCGCCGCGGTTTCAGTGTCTTCGGATGCCCCCCAGACCAGGATCACCGCGTCATCCCTTGAAACCTCCAGCGCGGAATATACCTTGTTCCATTCTCCGGCTGAAACGGGGTTGTCTTCCATTTCATAGTGAAGCATGTTTGGAATTCCGTCCAGACAGGCAATAACCCTTACCCTGTCGGATATTTCGCTTGCAAATGATCTTCCCGGGGCGAGCGGATAATTGAGAAGCCCCTTGAAATTGCCGAGGCTCACAGCCATGACCCTGCCTTTGTTTTCGACGGTTTCGCGGAGCGGTCTGAAAGGTGTGTTTCTGAAAATCTCTGAAACACCCGTATAGGATGACTTCAATGTCTGGGCTTTGATGCCTCTTCTGTTCAGTTCATCCCTGATTTCAAGAAGATTATACTGTCTGAGAGCTTCGAAATGCGTCAGGGCCGGAATGTAAGGAATTTTCGGAACGCCCTTTATCTCAATCCTCGTTCCGCCTGTTATGCTCACATTTACATCCTGCCTGGCGCGGCCTAGTCCCCTGCGGACCTTTCCCGTGCATCTAACCAGTTCCCGCAGCAGGTTCCCCACTTCCGCCACTTCCACAGGTTCAAACATTTCAGGGTAGGTTACGGTTTCTATCAGAGGCATGCCAAGCCTGTCGGTGCGGTAAACCCTTAAGTGCCCCTTGTCCTTCATTTCCCGGCACGCATCCTCTTCCATTCCAAGCTGGATAATGTTTATTCTGCGGTTTTTGTAGGGTATCCATCCGTCTGTCCCGAGGATGGTCGTTCTCTGGAATCCTGCCGGAATACTGCCATCCAGATATTGTTTTCTGGCTATATGAATCTCGCCCACAATGTTGCATTTAAGAAGCAGCGCTATTTCGAGGGCAATGTCGAGAGCCTGTCGGTTGACCTCAAACGGAGGGTTGTCGTCCAGTTCGTATGTGCAGACATTCTTTCTGTTCAGCTGATAAATAATCTCTTTTCTGGTCTTGAATTCCATCAGGGCTGTCCCGTCATACACTCCGAGTTCCGACAGGGTGGGCCTCATGTGTCTCATGACCTCAGCGTCATAATCATCATAATATTCGCCAGACGGACACCGGCAGAAAAGTTTTTTATCAGTGAGAAGCTGCTGATGTATCTCAAGACCGGATTTAAACCCCATCTCCTGATAATCGCGCGTCTTAAGCTCGCCGTAAGGAACTATCTTTGGCATTGTTTTTTACCGTCATACATCGAAGTAGAGTTCCATTTCATAAGGATGCGGCCTGTTCCTGACAGCGTTGTATTCCTTATTTATTTTGTGTGATATCCATGTTTCAATAATATTTTCATTGAATACCCCGCCTTCCAGGAGAAAAGCGGAATCCTTTTCCAGATGTTCCATCGCGCTTTTAACGGATGAAGGCAGAGGTTTTATCGTCCCCCGTTTTTCCTCCGGCCAGGCGAAGATGTTCTCGTCAATCGGGCCGAAACCCATTTCAGTCGGATCAAGGTTTCTTTTAATCCCGTCAATTCCGGCCATGAGCATGGCAGACATTGCCAGATACGCGTTGCATGTCGCGTCCGGCGGTCTGAACTCCATCCTCTTCTCTTCCGGTGATGAAGCGTACTTCGGTATTCTTATCGCCGCGCTTCTGTTGGCGAGTGAGAAGAAAAGATTCACAGGCGCCTCAAACCCGGGGATAAGCCTCTTATACGAATTTGTGCTCGGATTTGTGAAGGCGAGAAGCGCGGGGCCGTGATCCAGAATTCCCGCTATGTAGCTTAATGCCAGCCTGCTCATGTCCGCGTAATTGCCTTTTTCATAGAAAAGAGGTTTTCCGTCTTTGAACAGATGCTGATGGAAATGCATTCCGTTTCCGGCTTCATGATAGAGCGGCTTCGGCATGAAAGTAGCGTATTTATTATATTTGTGAGCAATCATCTTGATGAAGTATTTTATCGCCATGACAGCATCCGCCATTACAGTCAGGCCGTGCCTCTCCACCTCAATCTCCGACTGCCCGGGGCCTCCCACTTCATGATGGTGGTAAATGACCTTGATTCCGAATTCCTCTATGAGTTGAGCAGCTTCCGACCGCATGTTGTAAAGGGTGTCCAGCGGAGGTATCGCGTGATAGCCCCCCTGAAGTGAAATGGGATGGATCGCTTTACCCGCGCTGTTGCCGCTGTTGCCGACTTCCTCCGAAGTAATATCATATCCGGTGCTGTAAGGCTCATTAAGATATTCGACGCTGTCAAACACATAATATTCAAACTCCGGCCCCCAGCGGGATTCATCGGCTATTCCGGTGGCTTTGAGATGCGATTCGGCCCTTCTTGCCACTCCTCTGGGATCTTTGAGGAACGAGACCTTGGTGTCGGCTTCAGCGATGTCGCAGATCATCGAAAGGGTAGGCATGTCCCAGAAAGAATCCAGAAAAGCAGTGCTCCTGTCCGGCAGCAGAACCATGTCGCCTGATTCCACCTTCTTGAAGCCCGGAATACTTCCTCCGTCAAATCCAACACCTTTTGTAAAAATATCCTCACTCAACCCTGAAGCGGGGATGGTTACATGATGCCACCCTCCGAACAGATTTGAAAACTTCAGGTCAACGCTTACAATCTTTCTTCCCTTTAGGTATTCTATCGGGTCATTGATCTTCTGTATCACTTTAAACCTCACAGGAACGAATAAAACTAATTCGAAAAAAACAGGCGGCCATGTTAGCACGAAGGAACATGAAATTCCACAGAAAGAGTTCAAATAACCTTTTTTATTCCGGCATAAATCCGAACCGGCTTAAATATCTTCTGTATTTGACAAAAAAAGGCTGTTAATTTAAAATCCTGTTGACTTATTTCCATGGAGGATCATGTTATGGACAATGAAAAAAACGGTAACAGCACGCGGGAAGGCAAGCCTTTATTTGAACCCGCTGCCTCGGTTGAACAGCCAAAGAAAGGCGGATGCATGAAGAAAATCCTTATCGGATGCGGTGTTTTGCTTATTGTCGGGATAGTCGTTGTCATTGCGGCTGTTGCTTTTGTGCTGAAAAATAAAGATAAAATGATAAGCTGGTCTGTTGGCAAGCTTGAAAAAGTTGTTATGGCTGAAGTAACGGACGAGGGTCTGAGGCAGGACCTGAAAATGAACTTCAGCGGTTTCAGCGAAGCCCTGAAAGAAGGCAGGATAAGTGAAGCAGACGCGCAAAATCTTATCATGGCTCTCAGTGAATCGGTTCAGGACGGACGCGTAACCGAAGAAGAAGTAGCCAGAATAAATTCTGTTTTTGACGATATACTGGACAAAACATCTTCCGCGCCCGAAGAACAACCCTCCGAAGAAGAAATTTACGGCGAGGAACCCTTTGTGGAGGAACCGGGAGCGCCGGTTGGAGAGGATACCGCTCCCGAACCCGGACTTGTGGAGATATAACCAGAGGTAGAGACGCGATTAATCGCGTCTCTGCATATTATAAAAGGATATAAAATGACAAAGCTCGGTGTGAATGTTGACCATATTGCCACTCTCAGAGAGGCCAGGAAGATTTCCGAGCCCGACCCTGTTGCCGCCGCCGCGATCGCGGAACTCGCCGGAGCCCACGGGATAACCGTCCATATCAGAGGGGACAGGAGGCATATAAAGGAGCGCGACATAGAAATTCTCCGTAAGACAGTGAAAACCAAACTCAATATCGAGATGGCTCCCACCGAGGAAATGATAAAAATCGCCCTCACGATCAGACCCGATATGGTAACATTTGTTCCGGAGCGCAGCGACGAGGTGACCACCGAAGGCGGGCTTGATATCATTCTCAACCTTGAGCCGCTTAAAAAATACATCCGGATCCTGAAAGATGCCGAGATAAGGGTGAGTATTTTTGTTGACCCGGATGTTGATCAGCTTAAGGCCGCGAACAAGGTTGATGCCGACGCGGTTGAGATAAACACTTCGAAATATTCCGAAACAAAAGGCGATGTTGCTCTGGAGAAAGAGGCGCGCAAGATTGATGAAGCTTCAAGAATCGCTTCAAAACTGGGCTTCGAAGTGCTCGCCGGTCACGGCCTGAACACAAGAAATGTGGGCCGGATTTCAAGAATCCCTGAAATCTCGGAACTAAACATCGGCCACAGCATAATCGCCAATGCGAGTCTTGTCGGATTGGAAAGAGCCGTCAAGGATATCATAAAGGCAATGGAATAAACCCGTAGGGGCACGATGCTTGTGCCCTTGATTGTCACCGGTTCAGAACAGTTCCGTCTGAAATATGCACCCACTCGCCGTTTTCCCAGCGTGTCACATCCTTAAGCATTCTCAATGTTTCATCGTTGCAGTCCATGTCGCAGTTGCCTTCCAGGAAACGATTGTGCCAGAACGAAGTGACATTGTCGAAAATCGTGTAGCTTTTTAACTCAAGCCTGTCTGTCAAAACAGCGGTGCATGACAGAGGATATTGAGAATCAAGGGTTTCCAGGTTATGCTTCAGCCCGATTTTGATTCCGCCCGGATATTCCTGTGTTTCCGTTACTACTGATCTGACCACGCCGGGCATGGGGAGTTTGGGAAAACGGAGATATGCGTATTGGCTTCCTTCAGCGAATCCCGAGAAATCCATATTTGTTCCCGGGGTCTGAGGGGATTTTCCGGACATATTCAATGGATCAAACACCACAAGCGCCGCTTGGTTGTATTCGTTGTTCGCGCCTCCAAGGATTATCTCCTTTCTTCCGTCCCCGTTCAAATCCTTGAAAAGATGAGCACTTATGTGTCCCGCGTTCAGATAGCAGCCAAGTTTTTTACCCGTACAATCAAACAGGCCCGCGAATGAAGGGAAAAACGGAGAATGGTTAGATGTTACAAAAATCTCAAAATGTTTGTCACCGTCCAGGTCAACGACTTCAAGGGCAGTGGGGGAAAAATTCGGTTCAAACTCAGTAGGGCCGGAAGTGATTTTTTCACAGGGACTGACCTCTGCGGTCCAACTTAGTTTTCCTCTGTTGGAATAAACTGCAAGTTTGCCGATATTGTATTTTTCGCTTACCGCGAGGTAATAAACCACCACCTCATTTTCCCCGCAGCAGTCAAGATCCCGTGCTACTATATGCCCCAGCTTTTTGTCGGGTTGGCTCATTTTGTGCTGAACGGCATCTTCAGGGAGTAAAGCGTTCCATAGCTGTTTTCCGTCCGGGTTGAACGCGTTTACAAAAATCCCTTCCAGCGAAGCCCTTGCGATATCGTATCTGCCGTAAACATTGAAATAAATAATCGTTGCCACTGCAAGGATAAACAGGGCAGCAGCGTATCTTTTCCTGAAATACCATTTTCCGGGAATTTTTATCTTTTCTTCGGGTAAATAAGGAATATCACCTGATTTAAAATCCTTCTTTGCGAACATTCCTGAATCTTCAAGATACCTGTGAGAATTATACGCTTTTTCGAGATATGATGAGCAGGCGCATTCAACAGCGGGATCCAGTTCATAAACATATTTGATGTATATAAGCCATCTTTCGAAAGGAACAGTTGTCAAAAAAGAATCCGACTTAAGATTATGATCCCTTTTTATGGTCGCGCCGGAAGGGAATTCCTTTCCCGCTTTTGAAAACGCAAGGATAAAATGCGGTTCCACATTTTTCCATGGGATCCCTTTAAACCTTGCGTTATAAAGATCCCGTAATCTCGCTTTTGGGTTTTTACCCGTAAACTCCTCCAAAAAAAATCGCTGCACCACAGGAAAGAATTCTACATTAAAGTGTCGCTGAAATCAACACAAAAGTGTTGCTAAGGTCAACATAAAAATTTTTTAAAAGCCGATAATCCCTTTCCATTCAATAAGATAAGCTGTTTGGACAAGATTGAGCCAATTTTGGACAAGACAAACGGAAGAAAATGTAATAATTTCGTCTGTGATGAATGGGAAAACTGCGGCGCAGTTGAATATCAACAGGCTCTCGCAGAGGGACGGAAACTTTCTTTCTCAATACTGCCCCCTGAAGTTTAATCTTGTACCACGGAATGACAGCTTCAGGGGGTCTCGTTTTTTGAAAACTTTTTTCGTCCGGGAGCGTATAATAGGGTTATAATTCTTTTTGTTAATTTTTTCCAATGGAGGTTCCTATGAAACGATTTCTGCTGTTGGCGGCGCTTGCCGCTCTGCTGTGCGTGCCCGCGGGCGCGTTTTCGCTGAAGGACAATGTCGAGGAATTCGTTCTTGACAACGGGATGAAGTTCCTGCTGATGGAACGGCATTATTCCCCGACCTTCACCGGCCTGACCGTTTTCCGGGTCGGCGGAGTGGACGAGATCACCGGCAAGACCGGCCTTGCCCACATGTTCGAGCACATGGCGTTCAAAGGAACGACAGTCATCGGGACAAAGGACTGGGAAAAGGAAAAACCGCTGTATGAAGAGCTGGAAAAAACGGCCCTGATGATCGAACTGGAAAAAACAAAGGGTCTTAAAAAGGATGAGGCGAAGCTTCAGGAACTGACAGCGAAACTGAAGGAGCTGCAGGAAAAGATCGCTGAATATTCCAAAGGTGAGGAGTTCTCCAGCATCTACGAGAAGAACGGGTGCGGAATGCTGAACGCCGGAACAGGCAAGGATTTCACTATGTATATCGTGGAACTTCCCTCAAACAGGCTTGAGCTCTGGATGCTGATGGAGTCCGAAAGATTAAAGGATCCCGTGTTCAGAGAGTTCTATAAGGAGAGGGATGTTGTCGCGGAAGAAAGAAGAACCTCCGAAACATCCCCCGGCGGCGTTCTATATGAACAATTCATGGCTGCCGCATTTGACGCCCATCCCTACGGTGTCGGTGTTGTCGGCTGGATGTCTGATATTCTTTCGCTTACGAGGACAGACGCGGAGGCGTTCCATAAAAAATTCTACATTCCGACAAACTCCGTGAGTGTTATTGTGGGCGATATAGATATAGAGAAAACAAAGAAGCTGATTGAAAAATATTTCGGCGATATCCCTGCCGGAGGAACCGCTCCTGAGGTTTCTGTTGTCGAACCCGGGCAGAAGGGCGAGAAAAGGATAGAGGTTGAATTCGATGCAGAGCCTCAGTTTATGATGGGATATCATGTCCCGAACCTGCCGGATCCGGAAGCGTTCGCGGTTAATGTTCTCGCGGGAGTGCTGTCGGGTTACGAATCGTCTATTCTGGACAAAAAGCTTATCAGAGAGCTTCAGATAGCCAGGCATATCTCATGTTCTTCCGGCCCGGGTGACAGATATCCCAATCTGCTGACATTCTCGTCTCAGCCGATCGCCCCGAATACATGCGCCGATATTGAAAAGGTGATACTTGAAGAGATCGAAAAGATAAAGAAGGAGCCTGTCCCGGAGCGTGAATTCCAGAAAGTTGTGAACCAGCTAAAAGCGCAATTCATTTACGGCATCCAGTCCAATATCGGGATAGCCTTCCAGCTCGGGTTTTATGATCTGTCCTACGGCGGATGGAGGAACATTGACGAATACATCAAAAAAGTAGAAGCGGTGACACCGGAGCAGGTTATGGCTGCCGCCAATAAATATCTCACTAAGAAAAACAGGACGGTCGCGACCCTCGTGACGGTCAAACCTGAAATAGAGGAAGTAAAGGAAGGAGGAAGTGAAAATGAATAGGAAAGCAATAATATCGGTTTTGCTCTGCGTTCTTCTCTTTACGACAGCCGCCTTTTGCGCCAAGGATCCGAACAAACTCAAGTTCGACGAAGCCGCCTATAAAATAGTTAAACCGCAGGTTGTGAAACTCGAAAACGGAATGGATCTTTATTATATAGAGAGCCATGAACTGCCGATCGTCAATGTCAGAATAATAATGAAAGGCGGCTCCCTTTACGACCCTTCCGACAAATACGGCATTTCAAGTATGGCAGTCGGGCTGATGACCTCCTCCGGCACAGAGACTATGACAGCGGACGAGGTTGAGGACGAACTCGACTATATCGTGTCGTCCATCGGCTCGTGGTCCGGAGCGGACAGCCTAAGCATTTACATGAACTGTCTTACCGAGCATTTTGACCGCACATTCGGGATGATGATGGACATGGTTTACCATCCGGCCTACCAGCAGGACAGGTTTGAGCTCAACAAAAAACAACGAGTCGAATCCATCCGCAGGAAGTGGGATTACCCTGGCTCGATCGCCTGGAGGCAGTTCAACAGCATCGTTTACGGCGAGGACAGCATCTGGGGAAGAGAGATTACCGTAGAGAACATTGAAAACATAACAAGGGAAGACCTTATCGCGTATCACCGGAAATATGTCAATCCAAAAGATGCCGTCATCGGCATAGTGGGCGATTTCAAGATTGATGAAGTCGTAGCGAAATTCAATGAAGCCTTCAAACCGTGGGAACCCGTTGACATAGAATTCCCCGAACTCGAGAAGGTAAACGACAACATCAAACCCGGCGTATATTATGTCGAGAAAGACATCGAGCAGACAAACATGTATATCGGGCATCTCGGCGCGAACGAGAGAACGGAGGACCGGTACAGCATAGGGATGTTCAACAAGGTGTTCGGCGGTGGTTTCGCGTCCAGGCTTTTCAGGGAAGTTCGAGAGAAACGCGGCCTCGCTTATTCCGTCTGGGGAAACCTCGGAATGGGCAAAGACAGAGGAACATTCATGGTCGGCTGCCAGACCAAACCCGAACGGTCAATAGAATCCATTGAAGTGATTAAGGAACAGATCGCGAAGATGAGGACGGAGCTTGTCACGGACGACGAATATGACATCGCCAGAAGCGACACCATCAACAGCTACGCGTTTGCTTTCGAGTCGCCGTCCCAGTCCCTCGGGAAATTCATGTGGCTGGATTTTGACAGCGTCCTCCCGAAGGATTATTATGATACCTATGTAGCCAATGTGAAAAAGGTTACAAAAAAGGACATAATGAAAACCGCCTCCAAGTATCTTGATCCCGAAAAGCTTGTTATTGTAGTGGTCGGGAACAGGGCGAAATTCGAGAAGGAACTCGAAACCCTCGGCGAGGTGACGGTAATTGAACTCAAAGATGACCCGGGGCTGAAGAAATAGTAAGTCCGTCATTTGGTTCGACTCCGCTCACCATGACGATTATGGTGAATAGCAAGTCATCCTGAGCGGAGACGAAGGATGGTCTGAACCGCAGATTCGCATGATTATGGGATTGCCATGATTGGAAATTCCCTTCCGATGCCACCGTAGGGGCGGTTTGATGCCGCCCCTACAATCGACATCTCCCCCGCCGCGTTTCTGCCAAAATCAGGATTTTAATTGTTTGTATTCTCGACACATCATCTGAACGCAAAAAAATATTCCCCGGCATAACTAGTTTAAAATCAATCAGATAAACTGTTTGGGCAAAATGGAGACAATTTTGGTCAAGACAAAAGCATCAGGGAATGGTACAATTCATCGTTTTCTTGTTATCGCTTTCTCTGTTTCTTGTTGGGTTCTCTGAATCCAACAAAGTAAAAGGGCTGATTGAGTAAAGAGGCAGGAGTATTTAACAGAGCTGAAAGAAGTATTCAGTGACCGATGCTCAGGATAAACCCTGATGAGATATGATATTTCAACAATAGCGATAAATGACTATTAGGCAAAGAATGACATGGAAAGCAAATCAGATTTCAGGCAAAGCTGGATAACAGTCGGGACTGACCGTGTTCTGAAGCGGGGAGATAATATTGTTATTGACGCGGCGCATGAATTCGAGCACTGGGAACCGAGAGGGTTCAGGAAGGTTCAGATTGTATATGACGGTGAGTTTTTTTTCGTAACGGAAAAGAAGCCGGGGACAGGAGGAAGAATTACATACCATCTGAAGAAATGGCCTGAAACCCTTAATGACATGCCCGGTTTTGTTTTTGAATACGATGAATGCCTTGTTTTGGAACGGGATGAAATCCATGCGGCCGTTCAACGGAGAATAGCGGGGCGCTGGTTCTTTGTCATGATATATCCGCTGATAGGTTACTTTGATTCCCGGATAAAAAAGGCTGTGTGTTACAGGTATAAATTTTCAGTCAGGACAACAACGATGGTTTCTATTTGCTGTACCGTTATTTTTGTTCTTATGATAGGTGTTTTTGGCTTTCTTATCCCTCTGCTTGTTTTCCCGATAATAATACTTCTTTCTGATTCCTTTTTAAGGTTTTCCAAATACCTGGACGGCTCACAGGAGCAGTATGGTTTTTTCGAATGGGCTTATGCGTGGATGTTCAGGAGGATACGGAAGCTATCAGATCGTTAATGTCTGTTGTTCTGCCTTCTTCCTTCAGTCGGTTCAGCTCTCCGCTGTCTATTACGGCTGGGATTTTTTTAAGTGCGGCATCTGAATATTGTTTGATCTCCGCGTTAAACGAGGGATGACTTTCAATAAAACCTATCAGGCGGGCAGCTTTTTCATGCTCCCCGGCTTTTACATGCAGAAGCGCTATCGCGACCAACCCCTCAAGCGTTATTGCCAGCGCCCCTATCTGGTATGATTCCGTAATGGATTTTTGCAGATGGTGCCGGGCAAGACCGGCTTCGCCGATCTCGGCGTAAACGCTTCCGATGTTAAGATGACAGATGAGGATGCTTAGCGGGGTGCCCACTTCTTCGGCTATCGGTATTGCCAGCTTGAAATATTCAACCGCTTCTTCGAATCGCCCGTCTTTGCGGATGCTTTCTCCCATGTTTATGTAGGCGGTCGCAATGCCCCAACGGTCGCCGGTTTCCTCGCAGATGTCCTTGCTTTTCCGGTGGAATTCGACCGCGCCATCATAGTTCTTCTTGAGCAGTTCCGCGAAACCCATCACTCTCAAGGTCCTCGCCTCCCCCTGCCTGTCCCCGTTCGTCCTGAAAATCGGAAGGGCTTCTTCGGCAAATTTTCCAGCTTCATCTGTATTGCCCCTCCGGTAGGCTATATCCCCGAGATGATGCGCCGCGTTTGCTATTCCGTCGCTGTATGAATATTCGCGAGCGAGGTTCAGCGCTTCCCGAAGATGCTTTTCGGCGCTATCGTAATTCCCCTCGCCCATGTAACCCCAGCCTACCCCGCATAGGGCTTCGGACTTAAGGCGGAGATCCCCTGCCTGTTCAGCAAGGTCCGCTCCGGAGGCCGAATATTTTCTCGCCTCGGGGTAATTGCTAATCTGTCTGTAAGCGACCCCCAGTTTGACATGTATCCCGGCTTTCCGGATGTCGTCCCCTTCCGGCAGCATAGCCAGCGCCCTGTCAAGCGCGGATATCGCATCATTGAACGCGCTGACCATGTAGAGGTCATCGCTCCATCTTATCAGATAATCGGCTGCTTTTTCCGTTTCCCCCGCAAGTTCGTAGTGCCTCGCGATTAGGCTGAGGAACTCGGATGCCCTCTCCTTCATGTTCTGTTCAAGCCATGATGCCGTCCGCGAATGATATATCTTTCTAAGTTTGAGGAGTACCGTTTCGTAAGTCACATCCCGGAGGATGGCGTGCTTGAAGATGTATTCCCTTGTCCCTTCAAAAGCGGAGCGGTCCCTTTTGAACACCAGCTCTTTTTTGCTCACCGCATCAAGAAGGGAGGGGATTTCGTCGTTTTCATCCAGCGCGCCTGATTCAAGCATTACCACAGCTGCTTCCCAGAAAAGCCTTCCTACTACCGATGCCCTCTGCAGGATAAGTTTCTCGTTCCTCGGAAGGCTGTCAAGACGCGCCTGAAGGACACCTGTAAGGGTGGGAGGGACATTCACATTTTCAAGCCTTCCCGGTTCGATGCGCCATGTCTCCCCCCTGACGATGACGCCGTCGTCAAGCAGCATTTTTATCAGCTCCTCAAGATAATAGGGATTGCCTTCAGCGCCCTCCACAATTATTTTCTGGAGTTTTTCAGGTATATTGTCAACCTTCTGAAGAATTTCCCTGACCAGTATTCCGCTGTCTTCCCTTGAAAGAAGGCTTAGGTTCATGACGGTGGACCATGGCATGTTTTTGAGCCACTCCGGATGGCGGTCGTAAAATGACGGCCTTGCAAGCGTGACAATAAGCAGCGGGAATTTTTCAAGCGAGACAGCCATCTGTTCAAGCAGTTTCACGGAGCCGTTGTCGGCCCAGTGGATGTCTTCCATGAAGAGGACTGCCGGCCTGTTTATGAGCCATTTCAGGCACATGGCAAGATCGGCAGTGGCTATCTGGGCAAAAGAGCTGCTTCCAACGAGATTTTCCACCGCATCGCTCTGAATATCAAAACCAAGGAAATATCCCACAACATCAGTTCTGTCCGGCCCGATCGCCCCGCTTATTGCGGCGTGCAGTTTTTCCCTTACGGTATCCGCGCTGTCGCTTTCAAGTATTTTGAAACGGAAAGCGAACATGTCTCTTATGATTCCGTAATGAACATCCTGCATTTCGGGCGCCGCTCTTCCCTTCAGGTAAAGCACCGATTCAGGGATAATCTCCAGCCAGTTTTCAAATTCATATAAAAGACGGGATTTGCCTATTCCGGCTTCACCAACAATGCTGACAACTCTCAAGGTATTTGTTCCGATGACATCCTTGAAAGCGTTCTTCAGGATACCGAGCTCGGTTTCGCGGCCCACCATACGGGTTTCTATGCCTTCCACACCGCGAGAGGACATCGTGAACGAACGCGGTTTAGCTCCCTTAACAATATACGCCCTGACGGGTTCCGATTTTCCTTTGACCTCTATCGGCTGAGCCTTGTCAACATTAAATATCCCTCTTATATGCCTGTAAGTGTCGTGCGAAATGAGTATTCCGCCGACAGGCGCCTTTCCTTCAAGCCTGCTCGCTGTGTTGACTGTGTCACCCATGGCGGTGTATTCGCCGGTTGTTCCCATTTTTCCTAGCAGAACGGGCCCTGTGTTTATACCAATTCTCAATCTTAATCCTGCGCTTCCGGTTTTCCGTTCCTCATAAAGTTTCTCAATTTCCTTTTGCATTGAAAGGGCCGCGCGCACGGCCCGCTCGGGGTCATTCTCGCGGGCGGCTGCGGTTCCCCACAACGCCATGACATTATCCCCGATATGCTTGTCAATGATCCCGCCGTGCCCGATTATTGTTTTATCCAGCCTGTTCCAGAGCTCGTTGATGAGGCCGGTAACCTCCTCCGCGTCCAGTTTTTCCGACATTGCCGTGAAACCGCTGATATCCGCGAACAGGACAGTTACCTGTTTCCGCTGTTCCTCGGTGGTTTTCCGCACTTCAAGCGAGTTCAGCTTTTCCCTCAGCGCCGAGATGGAAGTATTCACAGCTTCATCCCCCAGAATGGATCGCTGCGCTTCAAGAGCGGCAATTGCCTGTTCGAGTTTTTCCTTTTCCGACATTGATTATGCTCCGATGTCATTAAATATGCAGGGTGTGATTATACATCATCTTAACGCAACCGTCACTAGAGTTTTTTCCGGGGACTTAATATTATATTAATTTCCGGAAGCATAACAACCCGCAGCAGCGTGGAATGCAAATGCCTGTCATACAACTATGCTCCCGTCGTTATGAACGCCCTTGACAAAATGCAGAGCGTGGAGTATCTTCATTGTAGATATCAAAGGAGGTACAGAGAATGGAAACAAGAGTTCAAAAATGGGGTCACAGTCTGGCGTTAAGGATCCCCAAGCCTTTTACCGCAGAACTTGGTTTGGAACAGAACTCCGCAGTCAATATTGTTGTGGCAGATGGAAAGATCGTCATTGCTCCCGTTAAAAAAACCGTGTACTTGCTTGAGCGCCTGCTGGAGCAGGTTAACGAAGAAAACCTGCATAATGAGTTCAATTTCGGAGAGGCAGCCGGGAAAGAAGCATGGTGAAAGAATACATTCCCGACAGAGGAGATTTGGTGTGGATTACGCTGAACCCGCATTCCGGGCATGAACAGTCTGGCAGAAGGCCGGCAGTGGTCATTTCCCCTGCTTTATACAACTCGAAAGTCGGTTTGTCCATTATGTGCCCGGTCACGGGCCAGGTGAAAGGTTATCCTTTTGAGGTAAAAATCCCGGCCGGTCTGGAAGTAAAGGGCGTCGTTCTGGCCGATCAGGTCAGAAATCTTGACTGGCGCGCACGCAAAGCCGAACTGATCTGCAGTCTGCCTGAAGATGCAATGACTGAAATTCAGCAGAAGCTTATTGCCCTGATAACCGGATAAACAGATTGCGCAACCTTGAAATACGGGCATAAAAACAAGAAGGGAACGAGTCTTAAATAATGTCCCTTCATGGAATATATCTTCGATTGACAATGCTTTAAAGCGGCAAATTCCGTAATGGCATGAGAATTCTATGTTTCTCTTTAAGTGTTTATTCATTTGATTTTTCGGACACTGTCATTATACAATCTCGCTGCAATGGAAGTGTTTTCCCTAATGGAGTCGGAAATGACCGTAAGCAATGTTAGAGATACTGCATATTTCAAGGTTTTTCGATAGTATTTCCCGTTTTTTTTTTACCAAACAGTTTAATCATTTTTGGAGGCAGCAGTGTGTACAAGGGTGGGAGTTTTTGTTCTTTCGGTTATCGTTGTTTTTAGTCTTTTCTCAGGTGTTGCTTTTCTTGAGGAGAAACATTCCGGTGATGATACCGTTGGAATGTCAAATGATCGGTTTAGGACCGGCAATTCGGATTACAACAATGGAGGAATTTCTTTCTGGGCTAAAACCTACGGCGGGACAGGCACCGACTATGCGAACGATATTCAGCAAACCTCGGACGGAGGCTGTATCGCCATTGGGGAAACAAATTCCTTTGGCGCTGGCGGTTCTGATTGCTGGATATTAAAACTGGACAGCTCCGGGAATGTTGAATGGCAGAAAACCTACGGCGGAACGGGCACTGAATTTGTCCAATCCATACGACAGACCTTTGACGGAGGCTATATTGCTGCGGGAGAAACAAATTCCTTCAGCGCAGCCAGCCATGATTACTGGATATTGAAACTGGACTCATCCGGCAGCATCCAATGGCAGAAGACCTTCGGCGGGGCATTTAATGACTATACCAGTTCCATTCAGCAGACATTTGACGGAGGTTATATAGTCGCGGGAGAAACATTTTCCTATGGTACCGGCGGCCTTGATTGCTGGATACTTAAACTGGACGGTTCAGGGAATGTTGAGTGGCAGAAAACATATGGCGGGACAGACGCTGACAGTGCGGGCTCCATCCAGCAGACATCAGAAGGAGGTTATATCGTTGCGGGATATACAGATTCATTCGGCTCAGGCGGTACTGATTTCTGGATGTTGAAGCTGGACAGTTCCGGCGTTATTGAGTGGCAGAAAACCTATGGCGGGACAATCAATGATTACGCTTACTTCACCCGACAGACCTTAGACGGGGGGTATGTTGTCGCTGGAAATGCAAATTCCTTCGGCGCGGGTGTTTCTGATAACTGGATATTAAAACTGGACGGTTCAGGAAATGTTCAGTGGCAGAAGACATATGGCGGGACAGGCACTGAATGTGCCAATTCCATCCAGCAGACTTCTGACGGAGGGTATATCGTGGCAGGATACACAAATTCCTTCGGTGCTGGAGATTATGATACATGGATAATGAAACTGGATGCTTCAGGTGTTGTTCAATGGCAGAAGACATACGGCGGGACAGGCTCAGACTGGTCCTTATCAGTCATGCAGGATTCGGACGGAGGATATATCTCTGCGGGAGTAACCGATTCCATTGGCGCGGGCGATAATGATGCATGGATATTAAAATTGGACACAAACGGCGAGATAAGCGGTGCCTGCGCTATTTATGGCGACACATCCGTCACGGGGGTAAACACCTCGATGACACCTTCAGACACAAGTATCACAGTTTCGAACTCCTCGGTAACAGCAGCGGATACATCAGTTTCCGGCGTGAACTCAAACGCCGTAATTATGACCCAGTGCGAGGGATGCACAGGGCTTTTTACTCCATCACAGCTAAGCGTGGATGCCCAGCCTTGCGGAGGCTCTATAACAACCGACAGCAAAACACCCGAACTGGCTTGGGGTGATGTTGAAAACGAAGATGGTTACGAGTGGGAAGTTTGGACGGGAAGCGACTGCACAGGGACGATAGCGGATAATGGGACGACAGCAATCAATATTACATGGACGGGAATTACCAATGCTCTGTCAAACGGGTCGTATTACTGGAGAGTCAGGGCACTCGGAGACGGTGTAATATACTGCGACAGCGGCTGGGTGTGCGGATGCCCGTTCACTGTAGACTCTTGCTCGGACGATACATACGAAGACAATGACACCTGTGTTGCTGCATCTCAGATAGCAGTCGGGGAAACCAAGACCCATCTGCATTGCGATGCGGACTGGATCAAATTCGACGCTGTGCAGGGAACGCCTTATGAAATAAGAACATTTAATCTTATCGGAGGGGCAGACACGGTAATTTATCTTTACAGGTCAGATTGCTCCACCCTTATCAATTTGGACGACAACGGAGGAGGCGGGCCGGCATCACTTATAAACTGGACGGCTGACGAAACAGGAACATTTTATGTGGAGATCACTGAAGCAGGGGACAGCTACGCGGACGGCAAAGGGTATGACATCAGCGTAAAATGCACTTTGGAATTGGACTTATGGGCGAAAACCTACGGCGGAACATATGATGATTATGCACGCTCCTTCTGCCAGACCTCTGACGCAGGGTATGTTGTTGCAGGACATACGGACTCTTTTGGCGCAGGCGGTTATGATTGCTGGATATTGAAACTGGATGGTTCAGGCAATGTTGAGTGGCAGAAAGTTTTCGGAGGAACAGACTCTGATGAAGCTTACTCCATCCAGCAAACCTCTGACGGAGGTTATATTATCGCCGGAACAACCGCTTCCTTCGGCGCAGGGAATTATGATTACTGGATATTAAAACTGGATTCTTCCGGCAATATTCTTTGGCAGAAAACCTATGGCGGAACAGATGCAGATTTTGCATACTTCATCCAGCAAACAGCGGATGGAGGGTACATCGCTGCGGGATATACAAATTCATTCGGAACTGGTGATTATGATTGCTGGATGTTAAAACTGGATTCTTCCGGCAATTTCGAATGGCAAAAAACATACGGCGGGGGACTCGGTGACTATGCCTATTCTATCCAACAGACCACGGATGAAGGGTATATTCTGTTGGCACAAACATTCTCCTTTGGTACAGGCAGTTGTGATTACTGGATATTGAAATTGGACAGCTCCGGCAATGTCCAGTGGCAGAAAACTTACGGAGGGACAGGTGATGAGTATGCTTTTTCCATCCAGCAGACCTTTGACGAAGGGTATATTATTGCCGGATATACGAACTCTTTCGGGGTTGGAAGCGGGGATTACTGTATATTAAAGCTTGACAGCTCAGGCAATGTTCAATGGCAGAAAACCTATGGCGGGACAACCGATGAGTGTGCTTTTTCCATCCAGCAAACCTCTGACGAAGGGTATATTGTTGCCGGACATGCAGACTCTTTTGGCGCAGGCAATTATGATTCCTGGATATTAAAACTGGATAGTTCAGGAAATGTCCAGTGGCAAAAAACCTATGGCGGGACACTCTTTGACTCTGCCAACTTCATCCAGCAGACCTCTGAAGGAGAATATATTGTCTCTGCAAACACATGGTCCTTCGGCATGGGCAGTTATGATTTCTGGATACTGAAATTGGACGCAAACGGAGAGGTAAGCAGTGAATGTGGCATTTACGCTGACACCTCCGTGACAGGAGCTAACGCATCAGTATCAGCCTCCGACACAGGCATTTCAGGTTCAAACTCCTCGGTAACACCTGCTAACACCTCTGTGTCCGGTGTTAACACCGGAGCGACAGTTATGACCCAGTGTCAGAAATTACAGCTTCTCTCCGTCGGAGAAGTGCCGTCCGGTGAAGGCGTGGGTGCGGGGGTTCTAAAGAACGGAAACGATGTTATCATATCTCACAGTGCTGCCGATCACGCCACCCACTACAACCTTTACAGAGGGACAATAGCCAGTCTACAGACGGGAACTTACGACCACAACTCCCGTGTTAATTCAGAACTCTGCAGTGGCGATGATTCGGGAGACTTGGTTCTGGAAGACTCCGGAGCTGTTACAGACAGCGGGAGCTACTACTACCTGATAGCCGGAAATAACGAAAGCTGTGAGGGTTCTTACGGGAAAGCGAGCAATGACATGGAGAGACCTGTTTCCGGAGCTAACTGCGGACTTGAGTTGTGCCCGTAAATTTTGCCAATCTTAACTGATACAAAGATGACCGGTCAGAGCAATTCTGGCTGGTTTTCTTTTGCGGGGAAAATGCAAGGAAAGACACCTTTTCATGTGTTTATGAAATATGTCATACAATCAATGATTAGATTGTGATATCATCCGCTCATGAACGGAGAAAAACTAACTCTGAATTTGCAAAGAAATCGCGAGATAATCCCGTTAAAATGATTCTTCTGGCTGAGATTCAGAGATATATGATTTATGGAGATAAATTACAATGACGAGTTTTAAATGTCTGCTTCCTATCGCGGTACTCATGATATTTGCAGGGAATACCTTTATGGCGCAGGAAGCAAAAGGATATCTGCAAATTAAGGGGAATCCTGGCATTTCAATATTCCTTGACGAAGAATTTAAAGGTATTACTTCAAACGATTTAGGCGGGCTTATAATTCAGAATGTAATTCCAGGAACTCACACTATAAAGGCAGTAAAAGAGGGGTTCCAACCGCAAATTGATTCTGTATCGGTTGCTGTAAATGAAGTTAAAATCTTTACGCTTAGACCTTTCATCCCCAAAATTGAAATTGAACAGAAAGGAAAGGGAGACGCTACGAATTTAACCCTTGGATTCGGAAATGTGATTATCCAGAGTTTACCGGTTGAAATGATTATTGATATTCCAACTATCGGGATAGTTCAGCAGATTAAAACCAAAGATGAATGGTCAATGAAGAAAGTCCCCACAGGAATATATCTTGCCGAGTTTCGTGCATTAGACAAGGTTCTCAAGTATGAGATTAATGTCAAAGATGGGACTGAACTGCATATTATGGCTGACTTTGTTAGCGGGGAAATAACCGTAATTAAGGAAAGTATCGTGGGTTTCATCGATTCTCGCGACGGGAAGTCGTATAAGGCAGTTAAGATAGGCAATCAGATATGGATGGCCGAGAATCTTGCTTTTAAAGCTGAGGAAAGCTGCTGGGTGTATGATAACAATGAGAGCAATGCAAATAAATACGGTTATCTTTATGGCTGGAAAACAGCTTGTGAAGTTTGTCCAACAGGCTGGCATCTGCCAAGCGATGAGGAGTGGAAGCAATTAGAAATTGCGCTTGGGATGAGCAGCAAAGATGCTGACCAAAAAAGATATCGCGGAAGACCTGTGGGAACTAAAATGAAGAGTACTAACGGATGGACAGACAATGGCAACGGGACAAACGAAAGCGGTTTTTCCGGACTGCCCGGCGGTTATCGCAGCCACCTTGGTAATTACTACAACCTCGGAATCAGCAGCATTTTGTGGAGTTCTACGAAGGATAGCAATGGTGGCATTTGGTATCGCGCACTGTTTTATACAGACATGGCTGTAGGAAGGCTAAACAACGCCAAGCCTTCCGCATATTCAGTCCGCTGCGTAAAAGATTGACAATTTGTGGTATGGTGCAAATCCCCATTAAAAATAAATATTCCTCTTGATAACCGGCCCGAAACACAGATCGGTTTTGTCTTGCAGGGGAAAATGCAAGGAAAGCAGGATTTCCGTGTATTTTTGAAATATGCTTTTCCAATCGCCGATTAGATTGTGATATTATTCTTTTATGAACGGAGAAACATTTAAATTGAATTCGTACGGAAATCGCGAGATAATCCCGTTAAAATGATTCTTCTGGCTGAGATTCAGAGATATATGATTTATGGAGATAAATTACAATGAAGAGTTTTAAATGTCTGCTTCCTATCGCGGTACTGATGATATTTGCAGGGAATACCTTTATGGCTCAGGAAGCAAAAACATACCTGCAAATAAAAGGTGACCCTGATATTGCTATATTTCTTGATGATGAGTTTAAGGGTCTTACTTCAAGTGATGTGGGGGGCCTTTTAATTCAGAATGTAATTCCGGGAGTTCGTTCAATAAAAGCATTAAAAAAAGGTTTCCAGCCGCAAATTGATTCCGTTTCAATTACCGCAAATGAAGTGACAACCTTTACGCTTAAACCTTTTATCCCCAAAATTGAAATTGAACAGAAAGGCATTGAAGAAAGGACCAATTCAAGTCCTAAGATTGGGAGTGTAGTCATTCAGAGTTCACCTGTCGGAATGATTATTGATATACCCTCTATCGGGATAGTTCAGCAGAGTAAAACCAAAGATGAATGGTCAATGAAGAAAGTCCCCGCAGGACTGTATCTCGCGGAGTTTCGTGCATCAGATAGAGTTATCAGGTATGAGATTAATGTTAAAGACGGAATTGAACAGCATATTATGGTCAGCTTTGATAACGGGGAAGTGACCGTAATTAATGAAGATATCGTTGGTTTCACAGACCCTCGCGACGGGAAGACATACGAAGCTGTCAGGATAGGTGAACAGGTCTGGATGGCGGAGAATCTTGCGTTTAAAGCGGAAAGCGGTTGCTGGGCGTATGATAATGATGAGAGCAATGTGAATGAATTCGGATATCTTTACGACTGGAAAACTGCTTGTGAATCTTGTCCCGAAGGCTGGCATCTGGCGAGCGATGAAGAATGGAAACAGCTTGAAATTGCCCATGGGATGAGCAGCAAAGATGCGGACAGAAAAAAATATCGGGGAAGACCTGCGGGGACTAAAATGAAGAGCAAAAGCGGCTGGGTATATATTGGCATCGGGACGAATGAAAGAGGGTTTAATGGCCTTCCCGCCGGCTATCGCAGCAACCTCGGTAATTTCTATAACATACGAAGGTACGCCAGTTGGTGGAGTTCTACTGAGGATGGCAGAGGTGGCGCTTGGGACCGCACATTGAGCTCAGATTCCACTTTCACCGATGTTGGCAGGTACAGCAGCGACAAGTCTTTTGCTTTTTCAGTCCGCTGCGTCAGGGATTAATTAAATGAATCCCGTTCATAACTCTGCATCCTCTTTTTGAAATTGTTGAAATTGGCGATTATCTGTTGAGATACAACAATCTCTCAGGCTGCCACCTGCATGAGGCTGTGGAAAATTTGGCAAATTTTTGGCATTTTCTGTAAAGGAGTCAAAAAACGCTGAAATTATCCGCTTCAACCGGAGTGCTAAGGTTAAGGATGGATAAGGGGTTTCGACTGGTGCCCCGGGCAGGACTCTAACCTGCGACCTTTGGATTAGGAATCCACTGCTCTATACACCTGAGCTACCGGGGCACGGAAAAGAATCAATATTGTATAAGGGAATGGACGGAATGTCCAGCGAGTTTTTCGCGGCCCTTCAGAAATTCAAGCTCTATCAGGAAAACGGCTGCCGTTACCGAGCCTCCGAGTTTTTCAATCAGCTTCGTGCCTGCCAGCGCTGTTCCGCCTGTGGCTATCAGGTCATCAATGAGGACGATGTTCTCGCCGGGGTTCACCGCGTCTTTGTGAATTTCTATGCTGTCGGTGCCGTATTCCAGTTCGTAGTTTTCGCTGATTGTTTCATGCGGAAGTTTCCCGGGTTTTCTGAGCGGGAAAAACCCAATGTTCAGCCTGGACGCGATTGCCGGGGCGAAGATGAACCCTCTTGACTCTATCCCAGCTATTTTGTCCGCACCTGCCTTTTTTGCTATTTCTGCCATTTCTGTGATTACGAAGTTAAGCGCTTCGCTGTTGTTCAGCAGGGGAGTTATATCCTTGAAGATGATCCCCGGTTTCGGGAAGTCCGGAATGTCCCTGATTATGCTTTTAATGTCCATGTTTTCTGCCTCATCGGATTATTTCAAATGTCGTGAATTTGCCGGAATATTCTTCCGGAACCTGCTCAATTCCTGTTACAACGGCTTTGTCGGGGCCTCTTTCGAGGACTCCTCTCAGTTTATCAACGGTATCCTCTTCTCCCTGGGCGAAAACCTCAACCCTGCCGTCGGGGAGGTTTCTGACCCATCCCGTAAGTTTAAGGCTGGAAGCGGTATTCCGCGTGAAAACACGGTAAAATACCCCCTGAACCTTTCCCGAAACCAGATACCTGCAAGCTTTCATTGCCGGAGACCTCCGTAAAACATGAATGATAACGGTTCCGGGGTTTATTGTCAAAGTTTTTCGCGGGTTTCTTTTTTTCGGTTGATGATTGCATTATAATAAGGGTATGAGCAACTTGGCTTTCATTTATTCCCCGGCGTTCCTTGAACATGACGCTCCGGGCTATCATCCTGAAAATTCGGGAAGACTGAGGGCTGTTGTCAACGGACTTAACCGCTCCGGGTTGTGGGACAGGGCGGATGTTCTGGAACCCCGCGCCGCGCTGAAGGACGAAATCCTTTCAGTTCATACACCGGGATATTATGAAAGAGTTGCCGGAACAGCCGGAGCCGGGTCCGGAATGCTGGACGCGGACACCTTCTACAACCGTCATACATTTGATGCCGCGATGAAGGCAGCTGGGGCTGTCCTGGATGCCGTTGATCTTGTGGCAGAGAGTAAAACCCGCAACGCGTTCGCTCTTGTCAGGCCTCCGGGCCATCATGCCTGCCCGGGAAGAGCTATGGGATTCTGCCTTTTCAATAATATCGCAATCGGCGCGAAATACGCGCTGAAAAAGGGATATGGCAGGGTAATGATAGCCGACTGGGATGTCCATCACGGGAACGGAACGCAGGATATATTTTACAGCGATGGCAGGGTGGGTTTTTTTTCCGTCCACCAGCATCCTTTTTTTCCAGGGACGGGAACTTCAGATCAGTCAGGGGAAGGCGAAGGCGAAGGGTTCACCGTGAATGTGCCCCTTTCTCCGGGTTCAGGTGATGACGCATTCATCAGGGCAATCGAAGAAAAGTTCGCTCCGCTTGCTGAAAAGCTGAAGCCTGAGCTGCTGTTTATTTCAGCAGGGTTTGATGCTCATAAAGCAGATCCTATCGCCCATCTTGAGTTCTCTACTGAAGTGTTTGCCCGTGCGGCAGAATTGACTGTGGATATTACCGGAGGAATACCGTTGATTGCGGTCCTTGAAGGAGGTTATGACCTTGACGCTCTATCAGAATCGGTCGTCGCCGTTTCTGAAGTTTTACTATAGGATTGAACCGAGATTAATTAAAGGAGATACCATATGAAAAAAACAATGATATTTATTCTCGCTGTGTTCTGTGCTTCTGTTATGTATGCTGGCGGGCTTGATTTTCTGCTGACTCCCGACCCGCGCGATGACATCCAGGTCATCAGCCATGTGATACATGATTTCTTCAAGCCGGACAAAGACGGGATGGGAAAGCTTGTGAACGCTTTCCCGGGAAGGCCGGATGAATACGCGCCTGCGCTGTTTCTGGCGCAGAAGTCGGGGAAAAGCATCTCCGGCATTATTGATCTGAGAAAAGGCGGTCTTTCATGGAATGATATCTTTGTAAAAATAGGAGTTCCTCTTGATGCCGTTTTTGTTGACATGCCGCGGGATCCAGGCCCTCCCTATGGAAATGCCTGGGGACACTGGTCAAGAAACGGCAAACAGGGAAAACATGGAAAGCACGGGAAAGGCAGTGATATCAGGCTAAGCGATAATGAGATAACCAGCTGGCTGAACCTGCAGGTGACATCAAAATACTTCGGGCTTGATCCGTCCTTTGTCGCTGAACAAAGGGCTTCCGGCAAAACATTCAGCAGCATAGCCGGTTCGAACTACAGGGAAAAGCATAAGAGTGCGGAGCGGAAAAGCAATGACAACGGCCCCGGGAAGGACAAAGGCAAGAGCGAAGTGAAAGGCAAAGACAAGGAAGAGCAAAAGGGAAAAGGGAAGAAGAAGTAGAAGGACAGGCTTTTTGCCTCCGAACTTGACAAATCCGGAATCGGTCCTTAAATTCGGATATGTCAGTGAACGATTTACCCCCGAGGGTCCGGGTTGTGACACTGAGGACGCTTTGCGGTTTACAGCAATAAAACAAAAATATCCCAGATTTAGAACAGCCCGGCCTCCCGGGGACCGAACGCGGTGGTTCTCCTCTGATAAGGGGTTTTAGGATACTTCGCGATGCAGAAATGTATTTCTGCAGTCCACTTTAGCCCCGGCTGTACCCTCCTGCAGCCGGGGTTTTTATTTCCGGAATATGAAACATGGATTAGTTTTCCGTCCCGAGGTGTTACAATAAGGATATGAATGAAGGACGAAGCAGAAAATGATATCAACATTTTACATCAGCGGAATGGACTGCCCCTCATGCGCAAGAAAAGTTGAGGAACATCTTAGGAGGGAACGCTCTGTCCAGGCCGCGAACATCGAATTCATAAGCAGAAAACTCACTGTTGACTACAACGAGGAACTGATAGACAGGAGAGGCATAGCGTCGAAGGTTGAAAGTCTGGGCTATACTGTCAGTTCAGACCTGCCCGGCGCGGAAAGGCACGGTTTCAAAGGAATGAAGGATTGGGCATCTTTCGCGCTTTCCGGGATTTTCACCGCAGCAGGCCTGCTGCTGCATTTCTTATCCGGGGAGACTGTTTATCCGACAGTCCTTTACATTGCCGCAATTTTTTCCGGGGCGGTTGCTGTCGTTCCCAAAGCGTTACAGTCAGCCAAAAGTCTTTCGTTTGACATCCATCTTCTTATGTCCATAGCAATCGCCGGGGCTGCCGCTATCGGGGAATGGCCGGAAGCAGCGGTCGCCATTTCCCTTTTTTCTCTGGCAAACCTGCTTGAAGCCGGGAGTTTGAGCCGCGCGGACACGGCAATAAAGAGCCTGATGGAGCTTGCTCCGGGAACAGCGTTGATAAAAGACAGGAACGGGCAGTCTCGTAAACTGGTCTCAGAGGTTAGCGCAGGTGAGATATTTGTTCTGAAACCAGGTGACACGGTGCCGCTTGACGGGAAGGTGATCAGCGGAAGCTCGGATGTCAATGAAGCGCCTGTGACCGGAGAGAGCAGGGCGTCTGACAAGGAGGCCGGGGACAATGTTTACGCGGGTTCCATAAACGGGGACGGGATGCTTGAGGTGGAGGTGACACGGACAGCGGATCAGACGGCCCTTGCAGGGATAATCCGGACGGTTGAAAAGGCGAAAGCCGAAAAAGGCATGCTGGAAAGAAAGATTGATTCGTTCGCCGGATACTACACCCCCGCAGTGATTGTGATCGCGGTGTTGACGGCGCTTGTCCCACCGCTTGCCGGATTGGGAAGCTTCAAGGAATGGTTCTACAACGGTCTCGTAATCCTTGTAGTCTCGTGCCCGTGCGCGCTTATCATATCCACGCCGGTTGCCGTTCTTTCGGGCCTGACAAGGGCAGCGAGGCTGGGGGTACTTGTCAAGGGAGGTTCTTTTCTCGAGTGGGCCGGGAAGATCAAGGTGATAGCGTTCGATAAAACAGGAACACTAACCGAGGGAAAGCCGGCAGTCAAGTCGGTTCACGCCGTGAAAAACATAAGCATAAAGGAGCTGGTCGGGATTGCCGCGTCAGTCGAATCCGGGTCGGAACACAAGATAGCCGGAGCAATCATTGGAAAAGCGGCGGAACTCGGAGCAGAGTTAACTCCGGTAAGCGGTTTCAGGGCAATCAAGGGGAAAGGCGCCGAAGCTGTTCTCGACGGGAGGAAATTTGTTCTCGGAAATCATCTCTTTGTTTGCGGAAGCGGGCTGTGTGACGGCTCGATCCATCCCGACCTTGAAAAGATAGACAACGAAGCGCTGACGACAGTGCTTCTTGCGGATGAAAAAGAAGTTCTCGCTATATTCACAGTTTCCGATAAAATAAGACAGGGCGCAGCGGAGGTTATGGCGGCACTTTCCGGCCAGGGAATATCCACCATCATGCTGACAGGCGACACCGCGGGTTCAGCCAAAGAAGTCTCAGAAACAATTGGAATGACAGCGTTCCGTGCCGGGATGCTTCCGGAGGACAAGGCTGTGGCTATCCGTGAACTTATATCGGAAAAAGGGTTGTGCGCGATGGCAGGGGACGGAATAAACGATGCTCCCGCAATGGCAGAGGCACATATAGGAATTTCAATGGGAACAATAGGCACCGGACTGGCGGTCGAGACCTCGGATGTTATGCTGCTCGGGGACGACCTTTCGGGGATTCCGAAGCTTGTTTCCCTGAGCAGATCGGTGAACCGGATAATCGCGCAGAACATCTTTTTTTCATTCGCCGTGAAACTTGCGGTTCTCGCTTTGGCAATGACAGGTAACGCGTCGCTTTGGATGGCTGTGGCGGCTGATGTCGGCTCATCGGTCGCGGTGATCTTCAACAGCCTCAGGGTTCTCGGGAAGTAACGCCAGCTCTTCTATCCTTTTCATTATAATTGAAGGCATATCTTTTACGGGGGAAGTGAACCCCGCAGGGCTGAGAGATTCGCCGAAATTAAGCGTTATTTTTGAAGGTCTGGGCAGAAAAGCCCCTTTCGGAAAAGCCCCGTGCGCGCCGTTAATTCCGGCAGGGATTACCGGCATTTCTGTTTTGGATGCTATGAGTCCGACTCCCGGCATTGGTTCTGTTACAGAGCCGTCAGGGGATCGCCTCCCTTCGGGGAAGATCCCGAGCACATCTCCGTTTTTGAGCGCTTCAATGGATTTTCTGATTCCGGATATGTCACTGCCGGAGCGGGCTACCGGTATAGCGCGGTAGAGCCTGAAGAACCATTTCAGAAAAGGTTTGTTGTAGAACGACTCCAGCATCAGGAACCTGACAGGCCTGGGGCAGAAACATCCTATAATCAGAGGGTCAAGATAGGACGAGTGGTTTGCCGCAATGATGAAAGGGGTATCCGCCGGAATTCCCGCCAGCCCGGTTATCTCCACTCTGAAGTAAATTCTGAACAGCAGTCTTGCCCCGGACCTCAGGAGTCTTGCGGGGAGGTTCATCGCAGAATCATTCCCGCACGGTTTTATGAGGGAAGGATTCCAGCCAGTTAAGGGCTTCCCTGATTATGAAGTTAGGAGTGGACGCTCCGGCAGTTACCCCGACGCATTCGACTCCCTCAAACAGCGAAGG
This sequence comes from uncultured Acidobacteriota bacterium, assembly GCA_964509835.1. Taxonomy (GTDB): domain Bacteria; phylum Acidobacteriota; order CAZDZC01; family CAZDZC01; genus CAZDZC01. The sequence goes on along the minus strand of CAZDZC010000011.1, from coordinate 11,516 downwards.
GTCGAGTTCCTGTATTCTTTCAATCAGAAAAGTCTTCGGCTGAACCTCTTCGCATATCTGCGCGAGCCTCCGGGTGTTCCCGCTCTGTCTGTCCCCGAGGACCAGCATGATGCCGCATTTTCCGGCAGTTTCTCTTGCAGCCTCCTGCCTCATCGCGGTGGCGCTGCAGATGGTGTTGTAGATTTTAAGTTCGGAGCATCGGTCAACCATGAAGGAAACAAGCCCTTTCAGTTTTTCGATGTCCTGTGTGGTCTGGACGACAATGCCCGCCTTCTTCCATCTCTTTTTGTCCGGAAGCTGGGACGCGTTCTCCACCACAATAGCCTTTCCTCCGGCATATCCCACGAGCCCTATTACTTCAGGATGATCTTTCTCACCGAGAATGATTATGTCGTATCCCTCGTCGAAAAGCTGGCGGGCATAAACCTGGGCAATATAGACAAATTTGCAGGTGGCGTTGATGATTTCGTTCCCGGCTTTCTCGGCTTCTGCGAGGATATCGGGAGAAACGCCGTGCGCCCTGATGATGAGTTTCCCGCCCCCGGCATCCGACACCTTTTCCACAGGGTGGATGTTCTTCATCTCCCTTAATTTTTCGACAACATGCCTGTTGTGGATCAGGGGGCCGAGCGAGTAAATTTTCTCTCCGCCTTTCTCCGCAGCCTCATTCGCGAGTTTGAGGGCGCGTTCCACCCCGTAGCAGTAACCGGCGCAGTCCGCAAGTATAATCTTCACAAACAGAGCTCCTTTATTGACATGGTTATAAGGGTGGAAAGATCTGCGGTTCTCCCCCGCGCTGCATCAATGGCATCATCATGTGTAATCGGAGTGCCGTTCAGGTCTGCTGCCCTGTTAGTGATAACTGTGACAGCGGCTGTTTTTACCCCGAGATAAGATGCCATTATCACCTCCGGCGCAACCGACATGGATACCGCATCGGCACCGAGGGCCCTCAGCATCCGAACCTCTGCAGGCGTTTCATAACACGGGCCTGATAACGAGGCAAGGACTCCCTCCGCAAGTTTTATTTCCGTTTTCGCGGCGGCGTGCTTCAAGGAAGCCATCATCTCGGGGTTGTAAGCCCGGGACATATCGGGGAAATACTTTTTCCGTTCCGGTACCGGAATATCCAGAACAGGGTTTGTTCCCATCAGGTTCAGGTGGTCGGTTATAAGCATAAGCGTTCCGGGTGAGGCAAAAGAGCTTATTCCGCCTGAGGCATTTGTCAGATAAACAAAATCAGCCCCCATTTCCGCTGCTGCTGCGACAGGGAGGGCTGCCGTAAGCGCGCTGTGCCCTTCATAGACATGGAATCTCCCCCGGAACAGCGCTACCGGGATTCCGTCCAGCGTGCCGAAAACAAGCTCGCCGGGGTGCCCTTTGACTCCTGTTTCCGGGAAGCTGCTTATTGCGCTGTATGGGATTTCTGTCACAGGCAAAATCCCGGGCATCAGGCCGGACAAACCGGAACCTGTTATTATAGCAGCCGATACTTTGCCGAACGGATTTTTTATGTTTATTTTCTTCATCTCAGTTGAATGACGCCGATATTATTTTCGAAATACCCGGCTCCTCCATCGTTACTCCGTAAAGGGTGTCGGCAATGGACATCGTTCTTTTGTTATGCGTTATGCAGATGAACTGCGTGTTTTTTGACTTTTCAACAAGCATTTTTGTGAAGCGGTCAATGTTGGCTTCGTCCAGGGCAGCGTCAACCTCGTCCAGCAGGCAGAACGGGGACGGGCGGTAGTCGAAGATGCCGAAGAGCAGAGCGATGGCAGTCAGCGCCTTTTCCCCTCCCGACAGAAGCTGGATGTTCTGCAGTTTCTTGCCGGACGGCTGGGCGATAATGTCAACTCCCGCCTCATCAGGTTCCGAACCCTCTTCCAGCACAAGTTCCGCCTTCCCTCCCGCGAACAGGTCGGCGAAGATATTCGAAAAATTACTGTTCACGGCAGTAATTGTCTCATTGAACCTTTCCGCTGCCGTTGCCCTGATATTCTCGATGGTTTCCTTTATTGAGGCAATGGAACCGGTCAGATCCTTTCTCTGATTATCAAGAAATTCGTATCGTTCCTGAAGTTCCTCGTATTCTTCTATTGCCATAAGGTTAATTCCTCCGAGATTGTCAATCTTAACCTGACATTCCCTTATTTTCAACGCGATATCCTCAACATCCCTTTCAATACGCGCACCCGCAATCTCTCTAAGGGGGACATGAAGCTCTTCTGCGCACCGCTCTTCAAGGTTGGACATGTCGCTCCTTAGTCCCGCGACACGGATTTCGAGCCTTGTCATAATTTCCCTGCCAGCGTTGTATTCTTTCTGCGCGTCCCTGAAAACCTTCTTTTTTTCTTCCACGGAAGCCTTCATCTCCTCAAGTTCTTTTAACACAGAGGAAAGGGAGCCATTCTCAGCCTCCCGCTTCTGAAGAAGTTCTGCCATTGCTGTTTCGAGCTCCGCGATCCGTTTTTTAAGGGCTTCTGTTTCGTCGGCGTTCCGTTTTATTTCCGCCGCGAGCCGGTTTTTCCTTTCGGTTCTCTCCCCGGATGAAGCCGTGTAGTTTTTCAGCTCTAGCCAGCATGATTCAAGCAGGCCGTTTATTTCGGCGTGACGCGCCTTCGCTTCCGACAACGAGAATGACCGCTCCCGGTAAAGGTCCTTTGCGAAGGTGAGCTGCTGTTTCATTTTCTCGACCCTGGCTGCTCCTTCCGCTGTTTTTTCAACCTGCTCATCCAGCCTGAACTGTAGCTCCCTCTTTTCCTTTTTGAGCTGTTCCATGTCCGAAGCGGTCTGCTCCGATTCCAGTGATAGGGTCTCAAGATTGCTCTCCAGGGTTGTCATTCTTCTTTCAAGCTCTTCTTTTTTCATCGAAAGGGAGAACCCCTCTTTTTCAAGGTCGGCATTTCTCCTGATGAGTTCCGCTTTTTCGGAGGATATTCTGTCAGATTCCGATTCTGTTGCTGAAATCCTGTTCATTATTCCGTCAAGCTCTTTTTCAAGATGCGCTGATTTTTGCTCCAACCCGTCCATTTCGGCCCTCGCCCTCAGTATGCCCGGGGTTTCCCGCGAAACGGAGCGGAAAAGTCCTCCGCTTTCGATGACTAGTCCGTCGAGCGTCACGATGTTCCAGCCCGGATTCCCCGAGAACATTGCCAGCGCGCTTTCAAGGTTTTCCGCGACAGCGGCATCCGGAAGGGAAGCGAGTATCTTCTCTCCTGTTTTGTCGCGGGCTTTCAGAAAATCCGCCAGCCTCCCGAGCGATTCTTTCGGAACAGCCTTCTTTTTCTTCTGTCCGTGCCCTGGCACGAAGACAGGGCAAGCGTTCTCTTTTTTCATTTCGAGGTAAGCGTATATGGCAGGGACATTTTCAGGGTCGTCAGTCACCGCGGCTCCCAGAACATTCCCGAGAAACGCTTCGGCGGCAAGCTCAAACCCTTTTTCGCTTTCTATGTGGTCGGCAACCGTCTCGGAAACGGGAAGGTCCGCGCCGTCCAGCAGAAGGCGGACACCTCCTGTCAGCATCTCCTTTGAACGGACAAACGCGGCAAGATGTTCATATCTCCTGCGCGCGTCTTTCAGGGCATCTCCGGCTGATACCGACAAACCTCTCAGCGATTTCAGGTCACCGTCCAGTTTTGACGATGCCTCTTCTGTTTTCTTCAGCGTCTGACGGATCGAACCTGCTGATTTTATATTCAGCTTAATGCCGGCGGCTATGCTCTTCATTTCCTCGCCTAAGGCGGATAACGATACTGAAATTCCCTCGCTCTCATTCTTATATCTTTTGAGAAGGGCGGCAAGCCCTTCCATCCTGTCGTCAAAATACGAAATCCTGTTTTTTATGTCCGTCTCGGACGACATTGCGGCAATCAGGGCATCCCTCGCAACATCGAGCTCCTTTTCAAGCCGGACAAACATTTCCTCGTCCGCCCTGAATTTTTCATCCAGTCCGCTCACCTTTTCGGATTGCGCTGCAAGCTCTCTTTCCAGCCGTTCTTTTTCTTTCAGCAGGGTATTCTTTTCTTTTCCTGACAGCGAAAGAAGTTCCTCAAGGCGGGATGTTTCGGCTGAAGACTCCGCGCTTTTCTCATTGAGAGTAGCGATTTTCTCGCCGGCGAACCGTATTTCAGACTCACATCTGTCTATTTCAGCGCTGACACAGTGGAGCGATTCCCTCTGCTTCGCAGCCCCATCCGAAAGGGTGTCAAAACTGTGCTGTTCCGATGTTATCTCTCCCTCAATGACGGATAGTTTTGAAGCGGATGCTGCATCTGTTTCCGATGCGGCGGTTAACTCTGCACCGGAAGTTTCCAGAAGGGCAGCGAGCTGTTCACTTCTGCAGAAGTAAAAGGATGCTTTAAGCTCACGAAGCTCGGACTGAAGTTCCCTGAAGCGTTTTGCCCGGGACGCTTGTCTCTTCAGCGTGGATATCCTGTTTCCGAGTTCCTCAATGATGTCGTTCACGCGAAGGAGGTTCTCGGAAGCCCGTTCGAGTTTCAGGACAGCTTCCTTCTTCTTTTCACGGTATTTTCTGACCCCGGCGACTTCTTCGATGAACAGCCTTCTTTCATAAGGCCTTGAGCTGATTATCTGCTCAATCCTGCCCTGTTCTATTATGGAATAGACATCCTTTCCGAGCCCCTCCTCCATAAGGATTTCGTGAATATCCTTCAGCCTGCACTTCCTGCCGTTGAGGATATATTCATTCCTCCCGTCTCTGTAAACCTTTCTTGAGACTGTCAGAGGGTCTTCGTTTCCGGATGTTTCTGATTTGATAAATGACAGGACCACTTCCGCCATTCCGGTAGGTTTCCGGGAACCCGTTCCCTGAAAAATAACATCCGTCATTCTGTCGCCACGAAGCGACTTCGCGCTCTGCTCTCCTAGAACCCAGTTCACGGCGTCAGAGATGTTGCTCTTGCCGCAGCCATTCGGTCCGAGGACGGCAGTTATCCCGCTGTTGAAGACTAGTTCCGTCCTGTTCAGAAAAGATTTGAAACCGGTTATCGTTAATTTTGAAAGCGTCAGCATAGTTTAATATTCCCCGCAGGCGCGGAATGATAACACGGCGGAGGATGGCAGTCCAGAACATCTCGGGAAAACAGGCATAATTCTTCTCCGGTTCTCCAGCATCGGAAAATATAAAAACAAGAACGCGAAAACCTGAAAAACCGAAAATCAGAATTTCCGAAAGACGGTTTTGGCGGTCAGGGGAGCGTTCCCGAAAAGCCTTTAAAATAAGGCTCTCGGGAGTGGCCGCAATCTAAGTCCATGATTCGCAAATGGATGGCTTGTTGAAATGCAATTTTTTTTCTTGACACCTATATTTTTTTCTGTTATGTTAACACTTAGCTTTAACTGTTGCTTGTAAGTTCTTGTTATTTAAGAGAGGTGAGGTTAGAAAGTGTTTTTTGGGAAAAGTAAAAACCTAGTCGGTTTGGATATTGGCAGCCATGCCATAAAGGTCGTGGAGCTGAAGGAGCTCGGGAAGGGCAAGGGCTATCAGCTTCTTAACATCGGATGGTATCCTCTGCCTTCGGAAGCCATTGTGGACGGCGCTATACTGGATTCCTCCATCGTGATCGAGGGTATCACATCCGTTTTTGATGAGAAAAAAATCAAAAATAATCAGGTTGCTACGGGACTTTCCGGGCACTCGGTCATCATCAAAAGGATATCCCTTCCGAGAATGTCCCCCGAAGAACTCGCCGAATCCATCCAATGGGAAGCGGAGCAATATATTCCGTTCGACATTCAGGATGTGAACCTTGCTTATAAAATACTTGATGACCAGGGCGGAGGGGAAGCCGAGAACATGGATACCCTGCTTGTGGCCGTGAAAAAGGACAAGATAAACGATTACACGGGGGTAATCAGCCAGGCAGGAAAGATTCCTCTGGTGGTGGATGTTGACTCATTCGCCATCCAGAACGCCTATGAGGTCAACTACGCGCTGGAAAGCGACAAGGTGGTCGCCCTGATTGATGTCGGCGCGAGCGTTATGAGCGTCAACATCATGGATGGCGTCAACTCGCTGTTCTGGAGGGATATCAACATAGGCGGCAACAATTTCACCGAATCCATCCAGAGGGACATGAACCTTGATCTCGGTTCAGCGGAAAAACTGAAAAAGGGCGAGCCGGTTTCGGGTGTAAACATTGACTCGGCAATGCCGATAATAAATCAGGTTTCCGCTGAAATCTCAAACGAAATCGCGAAAACAATTGATTTCTTCCGAGCGACAACCTCGGACAAACCCGTGAACAAGGTGATGCTCTCCGGAGGAAGCTGCAGGGTGACAGGGTTCCAGAAACAGCTTCAGAATAAACTGAACGCTGAGGTGGAAGAACTCAACCCGTTCCGGAATGTGCATGTGGATTCAGGCAAGTTCAGCCCCGAATTTATCAACCAGCTTTCCCCGTCTGCGTGTGTTGCGGTAGGGCTGGCTCTCAGGAAGTTAGGAGACTGATATGATAAAAATAAATCTTCTTGCGGAACTCGGGGATACAAAGGCTTCGGCAGCCTCCACTCCCGGCGACGAGGGCATAGGGCAATACAAGACCCCTATTTTCGCGTCAATAGTTGTTATCGTCCTCGCTCTTTACGGTATCTGGGCATACACCTATAAACAGAAGACGGTTGTTCTCAGCAGCGAAATAAAAGAACTGGAAAGGGAACTGGAAAAACTGAAGGAAGTCATCAAGGAAAAGGATAAATTCCAGAAACAGAAGGAAGAGCTCGAAAGAAAGATAGCGGTTATTGAAAATCTTAAGAAAGAGCAGAAAACCCCTGTTTTTGTTATGGACCAGTTCAGCGTCAACCTGCCTGACCATGTCTGGATAGAAGATTGGAAGGCCGGTAAGGGCGATAAGGAAATAGCGCTGAAGGGAGGTGCGATGACCACACTCGCGCTGACAAACTTCATTGAAAACCTGAAAATGTCCCCCCTTGTCACGGATGTGGTTTTCAACGGCGCGTCTGAGAAAAAAGGGTATCTGGAATACAATCTCAGTTGCACGCTCGCAAAACTTAAAAAAGAGAACCAATAATCAGGATATACCCGGAGGAGATTCTATGAAAGAATTTATGGATAAAATAGGGTTCTGGGGGCAACTCGGGGTTGCCGCGGGCGCGGCTGTTCTGGCTGCGGTCCTTCTCGCGTGGTTTGCATATCCACCCTACCCTAAGACAAAAGCCGAGATTATCAAGCTGGAGAAACAGCGCAATGATCTCAGGAGCCAGATCAGCCAGGCGAAAAGCGTCAAGGAAAAGCTGACAGAATTCAAGGAAGAAATTAAAAGGCTGGAGGAAAGACTGAAAACATTCCTCGACATCCTTCCCAGTGAAAAGGACACTGACAGCCTGCTGAGGAAGATCCACAATCTTGCCGAAGAGTCCAATGTTACGGTCAGCAAGTGGGACAAGGCAAAACTGACGAAGAAGGATATGTTTTCGGAATACAGCATCAAGGTGACTTTCGAGGGGAACTATCACAATATCGCGACCCTCTTTGACAAACTCAGAAATATCGAGAGGATTCTTTATGTGTCCGACCTCAACATGAAAGCACAGAAAAAGGGCGATGATCCCAACCTCACAATCAAAGGCGATGCGGTTTTAACAACCTTTATAATGAAATCACAGGAAACAACGGAAACACAGGGAGCGGAAAAATGAAAAAAATCAAGTGCTTAATCATACCCGCTCTGATCTGCGTCCTTGCCGCCGGCGTGTTGTTCGCGCAGGAGGCGGGTTCTGTCGGGGAAGAGAGCGGAGCCAAAGATGCCGCGGCTGTGAAAGCGGAAAAATCCCAGAACCTTTACATCGGAGAACAGTTCTCGTATGACAGAGGGGACAGGCGGGACCCGTTCAAATCATTAATGGTCAGCACCGAAATAAAGAAGGAGCGCGAAGTGGTAGGGGATCCGGGAATAGCCGGATGCCTCGTCCAGGAGCTCGTTCTTCAGGGGGTTATGAAAATCCCTGCAGGTGTCAGGGCGATGGTCATAGCATGTGACGGAAAAGGTTACTGGATCAAAGCCGGAGATAAACTTTATAACGGGGAAGTCCTCGGCATAAGCCTTGAGGACAAATGTGTTACTTTCAGGCAGGAAGTAAATGATCCTTTGGCTATCAAGCCTTTTACCGATGTTTCCAAATGCCTTTCTTCCGGAGGAGAAAATAAATGAAAGGGACTAAGCAGTTAATTTTGATCTTTGCAATGGTGGCCGCGGTTTCGGTTCTTGCGGACGGGGGTTTCAGTTTCACGAACCTTGACTTCTACACCGAAGACGCGCAGACACATGTCATTCTTGAGGCGGACAGCACATTCTTTTATACATCCTATAAAATGAATGATACCGCTCTGGTGGTTGAAATCCCGGACGGAAAGGCAGGGGCGCTTCCCAGCGAAAAGAGCCTCGGAACTTCAGAAGTGGATGCAATTGACATCGAGCAGGTTTCAGAGAGCAGGCTCAAGATGACATTCACGATGAAACCCGGTGTCACATACGACATCTGGATGCACGGAAAGAATCTCTATATTGATTTCGCCGGATCGGGCACTCCATCCGATACCTGGGAAACAGTCCCTGCGGTGGTGAAAGAGGAACCCGTGGTTCCCGCGTCCGTGACAGTTGAAGAACCTGTTACAGCGGAAGAAACGGAAACCGTTGAAACGCCGGTTTACACCCCGGCTGAAGAATCGGCGCCTGCTGTAGTATCGGAAAGCGTTCTCCCCTCAGCATCCTATCTAATAGGGGTGAGGCAGGGAGCAAACGACTCCATCTCGATAGACGCGGACGGCGCGATGGATTATTACGACTTTGTTCTCGAGGAACCGCTCAGAATAGTTATTGACATCAACGATGTTGTGAACAGCCTCGGAAGCAAAGCGATTGACAACCTCGGCAACCCGTTCGTCGAGCGGGTAAGGGTGGCGCAATACAGAAGCGACCCGAAGGTCGCCAGGGTTGTTATTGACATGAAAAAAGACGCTCCCTACAGAATTGAAACCAGGAATGAAAGCCTTGTCGTTAATTTCGGAGGCGCGGAAGCGCCGGCTGCCGAGGAACCTGTCATAACAAAGGCCGAAGCAGTCACCCCGCCGCCTGTGGTTGAAGCGCCTCAGGCGGAAACGGCAGCGCCGGTTGCAGCCAGAGCCGTAGCGGTCGAGAAGGAGCTCACAGCCGAAGATTTCAGGGATCTCGGGCTCGCTTCAATAGAAGATAAAGAGGATGTTACCCTTTTCGAAGCGGTCGAACCTGAGTCGGTGACAAGCAGTACGACAAAGGTCACGGCAAAGAGCTTCGAGGCTAATCTTGTGGCCGGGGATCAGGTCCAGTACACAGGCGAACCGATCAGCGTTGATTTCAAGGATGCCGACCTGAAGGAAGTATTCAGGTTCTTCTCCGATATAAGCGGCCTTAACTTTGTGCTCGACAAGACAGTGGGCGGAAAGATAACAATCGGCCTCAGGGAAGTGCCGTGGGATCAGGCCCTTGACATCGTCCTGAAGAATGAAAGCCTCGGCAAGACATTCGAGAACAATGTTCTCAGGATCGCGCCGGTTGCAAAGCTGTCCCAGGAAGAAGCAGCGCAGAGAAAACTGAAGGAAGAGCAGGAACTTTCCGTTCCGCCGATAACCATCACCAAGGCAATAAGCTATGCCAAGGCGAAGGACATCGAGAAGATGCTCAAATCAGTGCTTTCGAAAAGAGGCATGGTTCAGATTGACGAACGAACAAACACGATGATAATAATGGACATCCCGGAAAACAGGGATGCCATCGTAAGCCTTATAGACATTCTTGATACCCCGAACCCGCAGGTCGAGATAGAAGCGAGAATCGTCGAGACATCAAAGAGCTACGCGAGAAACCTTGGGGTTCAGTGGGGCGCGAACACCATTGTTGACCAGGCGCACGGGAACACGACCAGTCTTGATTTCCCGAACAGCGTAAAGAACACCGAGCTCAACGAGACAACAACTTCCAATCTTTACAGAAACTTCCTTGTGGCGCCGCCCATCGAATCTGCATACGGCGGGATAGGGTTCCTCTTCGGGAATGTGCTGGACACCTTCACCCTCGATGTCAACCTGATGGCGATGGAAAGGGACAGCAAGGGAAAGATACTTTCAGCCCCGAAAATAACAACCCAGAACAATGTCAGAGCCAAGATCGAAAGCGGCACCCAGATACCGATCGTGACGACGACCTCAACCGACATCAGCGTCGAGTTCAAGTCAGCATCGCTCACCCTGGAAGTTACCCCGCAGATCACGGCGGACAACACGATAATCATGATGCTTAAGGTGGATAAGAGCCAGCCCGACTTCGGAAACGCGGTTCAGGGCGTTCCGTCCATTACGACAAGGAACGCGGAAACGACGGTTCTTGTGGAAAACGGCGGGACGGCGGTCATCGGCGGCATTTTCCAGGTGACGGAAGGCAGCGGAGAGGACAGGATACCGTTCTTCGGGAAGATACCCGGGCTCGGATGGCTGTTCAGGAGCAAGACCAAGTCTATCAGCAACGATGAGCTGCTGATATTCATAACCCCAAGAATACTTACCCGGTAATCAGGATAGGGAGGAAAGAAAATGAAAACAATTTTTAAATTAACCCTGGTCATGCTCGCTGCGCTTGCGGTGGTGTTCTGCACCGGATGCCCGAGCGGAAGCGATCCGCTGAGCGACAGCAATGATAAAGGCGAGGCGCAGGATAACGCTGATTCTTATCTGTTTGTGAAATCCAGTGACAGCACGGTTGATCCGGTTTCGATAATTTTAAGCGCTGCGATGAACAGTATAACTGCTGTGCCCAGCAATTATAACAACATAATGGTTGACAAGATTGTTTTGGTATATGGTGGAAACGAATCAACCTATTTGCCGGCCGACCTTGTTGAAATAGACGGCGAAACCGAATTTCTGCTGACACAACCTGATGTTTTATACGGCCCGGGGCCAGCCACATACACCTTCTACGGTGAGGATTTGGCCGGTCATTCCGTTATGCCTTTAGCTCTTAATCTGGTTGTGCACTTCGCGCCTGCCCCAACTGTTATACTAATAGCGCCTGCTGCTCCTTATCCGGTAGTCGGAGGGTGCACAGTCACTATTACCGGAACTGATTTTGTGGATGGAGCGATTGTTACTTTCGGGACACAGGATGCTGCATCAGTCACTGTTGTAAACTCGACCACATTGACTGCAGTAACCCCTGTTTATACCCTTGCTGCCCCAGGAACGCCGGAGACAGTTGATGTTATTGTAACAAATCCGAACGGCAAATCCGGTAAACTGGTCGGAGGAATAACCTTTACTGATGCTTTTATCCTTTGTCCGTGATAATTAACTGATACTTGATTTAACCAAAGCCCTCTCTCCGGAGAGGGCTTTTTTATTAGATTCGTACTGCAATGAGAGACCGCACTCAGGAATCCGATATTCCCGCTGTAAGGAATTTAGGAAGCTGTTTTAGGGAATTACCCGATTGATTATGAAGATG
>CAZDZC010000010.1:0-60029 GCA_964509835.1 uncultured Acidobacteriota bacterium | reverse complement strand
CAACACTAATGTGACATTTCTAATGAGTCAACTATGTGACATTATCATCGAGTTTTAACACAGTTGCTGTCTGTGAAGTAAAGTGAAAAAAGCCGCCCCGTTTTTCCGGAGCGGCTTTTTTATGTTCAGAGCGGAACTTTATTTTCCGCTGTAGTCCATGGCAGCAAGCTGCTCATAGATCTTCCATTTCAGGCTGACATCCTTCTGCGAAAGTTCCATCAGCTTCTCCGCGGCTTCCGGATGTTGTTTCAAAAGCATCTTGAAACGGGTTTCCTTGTAGGTGTAATCCTTGAGAGCGACAGTCGGAGCTTTGGAGTCCAGCATAAGCGGGTTTTTTCCTTCTTTGACAAGGTCAGGGTTGAACCGTGTCAACGGCCAGTAGCCTGAATTCACGGCAGCTTTCTGGTTATCTGCTGCCTTGTCCAGGTCATAGCCATGCGCAATACAATGCGAATACGCAACGATCAGGGACGGGCCGTTGAAGGCTTCTGCTTCAAGGAATGCTTTTACGGTCTGTCTGTCGTTTGCCAGCATTGCCACCCTTGCCACATAAACTGTTCCGTATGTCATGGCCAGCAGGCAAAGGTCTTTCTTCGGGGAAGGTTTTCCACCGGCAGCAAATTTTGCGACTGCTCCCATTGGGGTTGCTTTTGAGCATTGTCCGCCTGTGTTTGAATATACTTCGGTATCAAGGACAAGGAGATTGACATTTTTACCGGATGCGATGACATGGTCAAGGCCGCCGTATCCGATATCATACGCCCATCCATCTCCTCCGACAATCCAGACGCTTTTCTTCACAAGATTGTCAGCAATGCCGAGGATCTGTTTTGCCTCCGGTGAATTGTTATCCTTTAGTGCAGATCTTAACGCCGCTACTCTTTTTCTTTGCTCTTCAATTCCGGCTTCTGTTGACTGGTCAGCTTCAAGGATGTCCGAAGCCAGGTTATCCCCGATCACGGGGGATAGTTTTCTGACCAGTTCCTGCGCAAATTCGCGATGTTTGTCAATTGTCAGTCTGAAACCAAGACCGAATTCAGCATTATCCTCAAAAAGAGAATTGCTCCACGCGGGGCCACGGCCGTCATGATTTTTTGTAAATGGAGTTGTCGGAAGGTTGCCTCCATATATTGATGAGCAGCCGGTTGCATTTGCAATGACAGCCCTGTCCCCGAAAAGCTGGGTCATGAGCTTCACATAGGGGGTTTCGCCGCACCCGTTGCATGCGCCGGAGAACTCGAAAAGAGGCTCAAGAAGCTGAGAGCCTTTCACGGTCGAAGTGTTTACCCTGGACCTTTCCATGTCAGGTATAGAGAGGAAAAAATCCCAGTTCTGTTTTTCCATGTTTCTTAGTGGAAGCTGTGGAGCCATGTTTATAGCCCTTTTCGAAGGGTTCTCTTTGTCGCTCACCGGGCAGGTCTCAACGCAAGCTCCGCAGCCGGTGCAGTCTTCGGGAGCTATCTGAACGGTGAAAGACATATTTTGGAATTCCTTGCCCTTGGACGGGATAGATTTAAACTGCTCCGGAGCGCTTTTGAGTACTGACGGATCATAAACTTTTATCCTGATTGCGGCATGCGGACAAACCAGAGAGCATTTCCCGCACTGAGCGCATATTTCTGGGGTCCAGACCGGGATGTTCAGAGCGATATTTCTTTTCTCCCACTTTGTTGTTCCCGTCGGAAATGTTCCGTCTAACGGAAATGCACTTACCGGAAGATCATCTCCGTTGCCTTCAATTATCGGTGCGGTGAAATTCTTCACAAAATCAGGAGCCTTCTCCGATACTGTTGGAGGAAGCTCAATATTGCTGAAAAGTTTCCCTTCGTAATTTACCTGATGGAGGTTTTCAAGGGACTTGTCAACCGCGTAGAAGTTCTGCTGGACGATCTTATCACCTTTTTTGCCGTATGTTTTCTTGATATAATTCTTGATCTGCGCTATAGCTTCCTCTCTTGGCAGAACCCCTGAGATAGCGAAGAAGCAGGTCTGCATTATCGTGTTAATGCGAAGTCCCATATCTGTTTCCCTCGCAACCTTGTAAGCATCAATTACATAAAGCCTTATGTGCTTATCCTGTATCTGCTTCTGCACCGGCCTCGGCAACTTATCCCATACCTCATCCTTTCCGTAAGGGCTGTTTATAAGGAAAACCGCATTCTCTCCGGCAGCTTTAAGCATATCGTATTTCTCGATAAACACCCACTGGTGGCAGGCTACAAAATTAGCTTTACTTATAAGATAGGTTGAATGAATCGGGTCGGGTCCGAATCTGAGATGGGAAACAGTCCTTGCGCCGGATTTTTTGGAATCGTAAACAAAATAACCCTGCGCGAAATTGTTCGTTTCTTCTCCTATGATCTTTACCGAGTTTTTATTGGCTCCGACCGTGCCATCGGCACCGAGTCCGTAAAACATCGCTCTTACAACCTTGTCGCTTTCAGTGCTGAATTTGGAGTCATATGCAATGCTTGTATTTGTGACATCGTCATTTATGCCGACAGTGAAGTGATTTTTGGGAGATGATTTGCCGAGCTCGTCAAATACTCCTTTTACCATCGCAGGTGTGAATTCTTTTGAAGAAAGACCATATCTTCCTCCTGTCACAACAGGAATTTCCTTGAACGGAAGTTTGTTGTCAATCTTTGCTTCCACAATTGAAGTCAAAACATCTTTGTATAAAGGTTCACCGCCTGCGCCAGGCTCTTTTGTTCTGTCAAGGACAGCAATTTTCTTTACGGACACAGGAAGCGCTTTAAGGAAGTGTGAGGTCGAGAACGGTCTGTAAAGCCTTACTTTCAGAAGCCCTGTCTTTTCACCTTTATTGTTGAGATAGTCAACCGCTTCATGGGCCGCTTCAGCGCCTGATCCCATCATTATGATAACTTTCTCAGCATCGGGAGCACCCGTATAATCAAACAGATGATACTTCCGGCCGGCAATGCCCGCAAACCTGTCCATCATTTCCTGGACAATTCCGGGACACGCGCTGTAATGTTTATTTATTGCTTCTCTGGCCTGAAAAAATACATCCGGGTTCTGCGCCGAACCCCTGAGAACCGGCCTATCCGGGGAAAGAGCCCTGCACCTGTGAGCATCTATAAGTTCGGGGTCAATCATTGCAGTCATGTCTTCTTCCGTCAGCTGCTCAACTTTCTGGACCTCATGGGATATTCTGAACCCGTCAAAAAAGTGAACGATAGGTATCCTTGATTTCAGTGTAGCTGCCTGCGCTATCAGTGCAAAATCCATCACTTCCTGAACAGAATTCGATGCAAGAAGAGAAAATCCTGTCGCTCTTACAGCCATCACATCGCTGTGGTCTCCGAAGATTGACAGAGCGTGTGTTGCAAGCGTTCTGGCTGATACATGAAAGACCGTAGGAGTGAGTTCCCCGGCAATCTTATACATATTCGGGATCATCAGCAGAAGTCCCTGGGATGCCGTGAATGTTGTCGTCAGCGCTCCCGTCTGAAGGGCGCCGTGCACCGCACCGGACGCGCCCCCTTCGCTCTGCATCTCCATAACCACCGGGATGGTGCCCCATATATTTTTAATCCCCGCTGCAGAAAACTCATCTGCAAATTCTCCCATGTTGGAAGACGGTGTTATCGGATATATCGCGATAACCTCATTTGTTTTATGAGCGACATAAGCTGCCGCTTCGTTTCCGTCAATAGTCACCATTTTTCTTTTGCTCATTCGGTTGCTCCGGTATGTAAAGTATTTAATCCGTTCTCGCAGGTGTTTTTATGTTCACTGGAGAAAAAACTGATAAATTAGTCGTACGAAACAGTCTATCAGAAATCCTGAGGATTGTAAAATTTTTCACAAGCATTTTAAAAAATTAAGCAAAATAGTTTTCCCCAGCGTTAATTCATCGTTTCTTGATTGTTGACTAGATTTTATGCAAATGTTACTATCCGAGTCTATAAAGAAAGCGGCTGGATATTTTGGCTTATGTATCTGTCACCCGTGATCCCTGGTTGCTGGATACGGGAATTTTTTCAGGGAGATCGGAGGAATGTTGACAGGCACGATATATGCATATCCAGTCCATTTTAGTTAAGTAATGAACCGGTAACGGATGAAAAAAACAAAAGAAAATGCTTTGATAGAAGATTCCTTCATATCTTCAAAAAAGGGAAAACTTCTTTATTCCATAGTAGCCATTCTGCTGGTTGTAGGACTTATGCCGCTTATTATTTCAAGCCTTTTCCAGATTAAGAAAAACGAGGAAAAAATCAAAACCGCTGTTCAGGAAAACCAGCTTGATACTGCGCTATCACTCGCTGAAGAGATTGAATTATACTTGAAATTGAGTACCCAGAAAGTTAAACAGCTCGCGGAAACGCTTTCTTTCAATGCGTCAACAAATGGTCTAGCAAAGACAGTTGAAAAAATTGTTGAAACAGAGTTTCTTGATGAATATCTGGGCGAAGATATTCTTTATCTGCAGGTTACTGACCTTGAAGGGAAAGGGCCTGCGCGCTCATTGCTGGATATCGGGAACGAAGAAACTATTGTTGAGGAACTTATCATTGCATTGTCTCTCTGTGCCGAAGGTCAGCTCTACTTAGGAGATCCTGTTTTTCTGAAAAGCACTAAAAGTGCAGCCTTTGTAATTGCCTTTCCGCTTGTTGTAAATAACAAAATAGAAGGATTTTTCTTTGGAATTCTAAGCTTGAACAAGGTGTGGGATGCTATCGAAAAAAGAGCTGTCAGCAGGGGGTTCACAGTTTATGCGATTGACAACAATGGAATTCTTTTCGCTCATTCGGAGCGGAGTGAAGTTTCCAGGCAGTTTAATTTCCTGGAAAACCCTCTCTGTAAGGAATTTATGGAAAATAAAGGAGTTTCCATGAACAGGGAGTTCATGGTTTCCGATAAGGGTGAAGTGGTGAATGTTCTGGGTGCCTGTGCAGCTGCACAATATTCTGATAAGAGATGGGGTGTTTTTGTTCATGTCAGGAGCAGCGAAGCTTTTCAGATTATAATTGAAATGAAGCGACTTGCTTTCATAACAACGCTTGTTGCTGCGACACTGGCGATACTTATAGGTATTATTTTTGCCCACAGGGTTACAAAACCGCTTAACCAGCTTACGGAAACCACAAAGATGATATCAAAAGGCGATTTTTCAAAAAGGGTCAACATCAGAACCACTAATGAAGTCGGCCAGCTTGCGGATACATTCAACAAGATGGCTGATGATATAGGCACCTATGTAACAAGGTTAAAAAAAGCTTCCGAAAGAAATATTGAGTTGTTTGAAGGTTCGATAAAATCGATTGCCGCAGCAGTTGATGCCAAGGATCCTTATACCCAGGGGCATTCGGACAGGGTGACAGCGTACAGTGTTGAGATAGCGAGAAGTATGGGGCTTTCCGCAGAGGAGATAAAGAACATAAGGCTTGCTGCCATGCTTCATGATGTTGGAAAGATAGGTATTTCAGACAGTGTTCTCAGTAAAAAGGGAGCGCTGACAGATGAGGAATTTGAGGAAATGAAAAAGCACCCTGAAAAAGGCGCCCAGATAATGTCGCCGATTGATGCCCTCAGAGATATCATCCCCGGGTTGCGGTATCACCATGAACGGTATGGCGGTGGCGGTTATCCCACGGGTATAGCGGGAGAGGACATTCCCCTTATGGCGAGAGTTATCAGCGTAGCGGATACTTTTGATGCAATGACGACAAAAAGGCCTTATCAGAACCCAATGACCCCCGAATTTGCCGTCAGTAAGATCTACGAGCTCAGAAAATCCAAATACGACGAAAAAGTGGTGGAGGCCTTTATAATGGCTTACAGAAGAGGTAATATAAAGATCTTCTGAACCGGGAATAAAAACCGGTATTAGCACATTATTGAAAGGGAACCACCCTGACAAAGGAATAAAAATGCCGTTATACGAGTACAAGTGCAAAAAATGTAACAGGATTTTTGAATATATTCAGAAATTCACGGACAAACCTAAAGAAGTATGTGAAAATTGCGGGGGTGAATTGCGCAAAATCCTTTCACAGTCAGCCATAAAGTTCAAGGGTTCCGGCTGGTATGTGACGGATTACGCAAAACCCAAAAAAAGAGAGGCTCCCGAAGCCATGCCTGATAAAACTCCTGACACACCCATATCAGATTCGGGAAATGCTCCCAAAACTTCCGGTCCAGCAGAATAAGAATTCAATCAAAGCTTTAACGAAATGACAATTTTTGTCATATTTTTGACAATTTTTGTCATAAATTGTATCGGGTTAAATGAAAATGAGCTGTAGAAAGCTTGTTTTCTCGCTCTGGGCTTTTGGCATAAATATTGCTTAGTCATAGAGTGAGTTTTTATCGAAAAGGAGGTGAAAACAAAATGATGAATTTAAAATTGAAAGACAGAAAAGGGTTTACACTGATTGAGCTTCTTATCGTTGTTGCGATTATCGGTATTATTGCCGCTATAGCAATTCCGAACCTGCTGAACGCCATTCAGCGCGGCAAGCAGAAGAGGACAGTTGCGGATGTCAGAACAATAGGCAGTGTATTGGAAACATTCAACATTGACTATAACTATTATCCTCAGCACAGTGGTGTTGTCGGAGATTGCCAGGGAGACCTTGTTCCCAACTACATCCAGAAACTTCCGATTGTAGATGCATGGAATGAGCCTATTGAGTATACTGCCGCAGATCCTTGGCAGGCATACACAGTTGCAAGCTGCGGTAAGGATGTAACACCTGGTGACCGCACTGGCGGCTCAACCCAGTTATTTGATGACGATATCGTTTTCCTAAACGGTTCGTTCTTTCAGTGGCCGGATGGACCTCAGAGTTAATCTGATGGTTTAAGGTTTTAAAGGCAGTCTGAAAAGGCTGCCTTGTTTTTTTTCAGGGGAACACAACAATGATTAGAGATAAAAAGGGATTCACACTTATAGAGTTGCTGGTTGTTATTGTTGTGATAGGAATTCTGGCAGCTATAGCCATACCAGCTTTTATGAATGCGATGGAGAACGCTAAGAGAAAAGCGACAATGGGTGATCTGCGGAACTATGGGAACGCCCTTGGAATGTATTACACGGAGAACAACGCCTATCCGCCTGACACGAACAATATCAATGACCTTTACAATCAACTTGTCCCTTATGCCGTATCGAACATAAATACAAAAGACAGTTGGAGAAATGATTTTGCGTATGATTCAGGTTTTGACGATTATACTGTGAAGTCCAACGGGAAAGACGGTATTCCGGCGCTGGCATGGGATCCTTCCGATGATACCGCAGTATATGATGACTACAATCTTGATATCCTCTACAGCAACGGCACATTTGTATCCCCGTAGTGTTACGAAATATCTCAAGTCTTAATATTGCTCTTCTTTCGATTTTCTCCCTGCTGTTTGTATCCACAGCCACAAGTGACAGCGGAAGACTTTATCTCTCACTAATCACTCTTGTAGCGGCTTGCATCCATGCCATAAAGGATTTGGAATGTCTCCGAGTTTCGAAATCCTTGCTTTTTTTTCTGTTTCTGATTTTAACAGGCGCATTATTTTCAACAGTTTTTTATAACTCTTTGATATTCGTCAGTTTAGCTTTTTCATATTTTGTATTTTACCGAATTTCCGGCACAACAAATGAAGACGACATCAAAAGACTGCCGGACTGGATGACATTTCTTCTTTATGTTTCTCTTGTGCCATTGGCTGTTTCAATATTTCCTTCCGGACGGGAGATGCTTATCGGTTCAGGAATAGAACCTTTGGAATATGTTTCTGTTGCCCTGCTCGGGCTTCCATTTGCATTAATGAGATTTATCAGAACGAAAAAGGCTGTTTATGCTGTTCCTGCGATATCAGCCTTAATTCTTCTGATTGCTGTAAGCAGAGCGGGTATTGCTTCTTTTGGTGTAACCGTTGTTCTCTATCTGTTAACAGCAATGAAAAAAAGAAGAGATCTCGCAATAGCAGGAATCGTTATAGTTTTTGTTATAGTGGCGGTGATTTTTCGCGCGGAGCTGACAGCGTATTCTTTATCTTTCGGGAAGCTCAGCCATATTTTCAGCGCTAATTTTCTTTTCGGGACAGGGCTGGGAAATTTTTCGGTTGTCGCAGGGCAGTATTTTCCCGTTTCCGAAGAAAACCGATTGTTATCTTCAGGGGCAATAAAGTTTTTTGCAGAGACAGGTTTGCTGACAGTTCCGCTGATTTTTTCATTTCTGACTGCTTTCTTCGTCGCCGCACGGAAATATTTTGAGGACGGCACAGAAACCGGAAGAGCGGTTTTTGCCGCATGTTTCTCATTTATCATTCTGTCAATATTCCATCCCAATATCTATTTCCCGACATGCGCTGTTACATTTTTCTTCCTGCTTGGGTTTCTTTTCAAAAAGCAAAGCGGACTGTCCGTGCATCCGAAATATTTGAGATGGGTTTTTCCTCTGGTTGCTCTGTTATTAACAGTTCTGGCTTTCAGGTCATATCTGGGTAATGAAGCCCTGCTCCGTTCCGCGGATTTCAAAGAACAACGGGATAATAAAAAAGCACTGGATTTTGCCATAAAAGCTTGGTCTATTGACAATACAAATCCGGAAATCGGGATTTATTTGGGGGGGCTGGTACTTGAAAATGTTAAAAATACAGAAGATGAAAGATTTTCCATGGGAAGTTCAGCAGTTGAAAGAAGTATTAAACTTGATAAATATGAACCGGCCGCGTGGAGAATGAAAGGAATGTTTGAAATGAAAGCGGGAAATCCCGCTGGAGCATATCTTTGTTTCAGGGAAGCCGGATATCTCAGCGGGGATAAGGAATTCTGTGCCAAAGAAATCGCAATGCTGGAGGTGTTCTTTGACCGGAAGTGAATGCCCGGAAAAAAAAGAAAAAGCTTGGGGGTGGGAAATCCCTGTTCTCGCTGTTCTGATTCTTTCAACATTATTTGAAGGAGGGGACAGCCCGGAAGGGCTTATGCTTGTTCATTCGGTTGTCGCGTTAATGCTGATTTTTCTTATCGGGAGTTTCAGAAGGAGAAATAAAAATTTAACACTTCCCCGCTCTGTTCTCTATTTACTGCCGTTCGCATTTTTTTATCTGATTTCCGTATATTTTTCGTCCTATAAATATTCTTCTCTGCTGTGCCTGGTCAACCTATTGATAGCTTTCACATTTTTTCTGATAGTCTATAATTCGGGCGTTGAAATAAGGGGACTGATAAAAGCGGTAACATTGTGTGCTGCGGTTCAGTCTGCTGTTGTATTGCTGGATATACTTTTCAGATTTATGACAGCAGGACAGGGTATTTTTACCAATCTGTCCGGCACATTTCTTCATCCAGGCCTGCTCTCTGCCTATCTTCTTATTTGCGCAGGGTTGATTGCGGGACTTCTGGTGCAGCGGGAATACTCATCAGGATCAAAATATCTGATGTTCTCAGCGGTTATTTTGTTTCCAGCCGTTGCGCTTCTTACGCGTTCCAGGGTGGCGTTGCCCGGGATAGCGTTAATTTTGATTTCAGTAATGTTCGTGTTTTTAAGGAAAAGAAAAACATCTCTGGTCCTGATTTCTTCTGTGATCATTATTTTGTCAATTTTTGCGGTTTTTAAATATAAAAATATGGACCCCTACCGTTTCCACAGACTTAAAATATGGAAGGCATCCGTGGAAACATTTGCGGACAATGTGCTTTTTGGCTGTGGTCCAGGAAATTTCCACTACGCCGTTGCAAACCATAACTTCCCGAACACCGCAAATCTTGTTCACTATGGCATGAAAATCCGCGGGGCAGACTCAGCATATCTTGAACTCGCTGCAGAAAGCGGAATCGGTGCCATTTTATCTTTATTATTTATATCAGGCGCTGTTTTAACAGGCATGATAAAAAATAAAAGCCTCCGATGGGGACTGCTGCCGGTACTGCTTTATTTTATGTGCGCGGTCTTCCATCCCGTATTCATGTCAACAGCGTTGCTTTTCCTTGTGGCTGCTCTTGCGGCTGTTCTGTCAAGGAAGAAGAACGGGAAAAGCATTTCATTGAATATTTCTTTTCCTGCTGCATGCGCAATGATACTTATATTGTGGACAGGAGCTGTGCTGTTCCCCTATTTATCACATATATATTTCAAAAAACTTAACCGGTCCTTAAATGCAGCAGAGGCAATAAAAAACTACAATACTGCGGTGTTGCTGATGCCAGGCCAGCCTTATGTTCACAGTCTGTTCGCGCGAATGATCACAAAAAAACCCTCCATATCTCTTCAGGATTTTTATTTTGCGGATAAGCTTATGAATAAAGCTTCAGATCTGAATCCGCTTGAGCCTGATTTCATTCTGGACAAGGCAAGGTTATATCAAAAGTTTATTAAAACCCATTCCGCTACACCAGCAATGCTGGAGAAGATAAATTTGTTCTTCAGCGAAGCATTTGGTCTTAACAGGAAGAATGCTGCTGTTCTTTATGAATGGGCTCTTTTTTCCGGCAGCGCGGGTGATTTTGAACGGAGCCGGGAACTTCTTGAAAATGCTCTTTCCGTTGAACCCAATTTTCTTAAGGCACGGTTGAAATTAGTTGAGCTGAAACTGGAAAAGGGGGATGTTGCAGGAGCCTCTGCGGAGATGGAAACCTTCCGCCAGTCAGCAAATGCTGCCATGAAGACCAGGCCGTCATCACAATATGAAAGAATAATCCTTACATACAGCAAAGAGATCAGGATAGCACTTGAAGAAAAACTTTCTATTCAAGAACAGCTTCATTCATTCCCAGAAGTTTTTTAACCTTTTTAGCCCAGTACCGTTTTATTGCGACTAAACCTCCCGCAATTTTTGATGAAAAATATTTACCGCGAAGGTTCAGAAGAAATCCGGCAAAGCCCATTGGAAAGAAAAGCAGTTTGAAAATGAGGGTTAAAAAAGGCAAATTGACAGTCAGCAGAAAAAGTTCGTCACGATACATTTTAAATACATGGTTTTCCATATTCTCTGTCTGATAATCTTTTGTTTCGAGAAGAAAAGCAAGTTCATGCAAAATACGAAATGCTTTGTCAAAAGAACTGGTAACAGCTCCGGATTCCCTTCTGACAGAAAAGGTCTGTTTTCTAAGTTGAACGGTTTTGCATTTTTTTGAGAAACGGAAAAGAAAATCCTTTTCATGAAGAAAATCCATTTTGATGTTGAACCCGTCGATCCTTCTGAATGCGTTTTTTCCGTGAAGAATGCAGGGCAGAATGAAAGAAACATCTGAAAACATTCTTGTATCTCCGATCCCTTTTATCCCTGCGGGAATTTTTTTTGATTTTATCCCGCCTCCGCTTTCAATGCTGATTAATATTTCACCCTCCGTGCTGACTGCATCGGAGCCATATTTAAGAATATATTCCATCAGCGATGACAAATGATCATTCGAATAAACAGTATTTTCATCAATATAGGTTATAAAGTCCCCTCCGGCTGATGAAACAGCTTTGTTGTAATTTTTTCCTGCAATTTTCTCCCTAGATACATGGATTGATTTAATATCCGGAACGGAATCGTTTAATTTGCCGATATTGCACGCATTTTGGGGGAGAACAAAAACAATCTCAAAATTTCTGTATATCTGGCTATTAAGCGAGCTTAATGCCTGCGCCATGTTTCCGGTATTGTTTACCGGAAAAATAACAGAGACAAGGGGACCGTTCTGAAGGGATCCTGTTTGGGAAGCTTCCTCATATTCATTCAGGATTTTTTCCGCCGACTTAACAGCACCGCTTGAATAAAGAGGCTTGTGGTTCATCACAATTTTTGATCTCAAAAGATTGTCGTAGCAGTTTGAAGTCTGAACCATGCTGACACCGGATTTCCTGTAATATGTGAGGCATTTTCCGGTGTGGTAAAGTTTCCATCCTTTTTCATATACCCCGACCGCAAAATCCCTGTCTTCATATCCGATATCCATATTGGGATTATATCCTCCAGCTTCTTCCCAGGCTTTTTTTCGGAACATTACGTTCGAGCTTGTGCTCCCTCCGGATAGCAGCCATTCAGCTGAAAACGGCGGTAATTTTTCAGTAAAATTCATATCACCAAAAATTCTTATATTCCCATACACAAGTCCTGTTCCAGAATTATTGTCAAGTACAGATGCCATTGTCTTCAATGCCGATTTATGAAGTTTGTCGTCAGCATCAAGAGTGAAAATATACTCGCCGATGGCGGATTCAATTCCTGTATTCCTTGCATTCGGAAGACCTCTGTTCTTCTGGGAAATAATATGAATATTGTATTCATGGAACTTTTTGGCAAGTTTATCCGCTACATAATTAGTGTTGTCCGTGCTTCCATCATTGACTACTATTATCTCCCCGGGAGGTAGTGTTTGCCGAATTACGCTTAATACACACTCTTCAAGATATCTGCCTTGGTTATAGCAGGGAATAACTATACTAATCTTTAATGAGACATCTATATTATTCTTAGAGAATATATTCATCGCATAATTGAGTTAACTTAGTGCTTCTGAAATTAATTTTATATATTTGCCAACCATATCAGAGTTTGAAAATTTAGACATTATTGTCAGTTTGGCATTATGACCAAACCGTCGTCTTTGATCCTCATCAATGATAAGCTCTAATGTTTTTTCTGCAAACAGGTCAGAACATTCCTCGCTGACATCTATTAAGAAACCGTTCACTCCATCCTCTATTATTTCGTGAACTGCACCAACATCTGATGCTACAACTGGAACTTCCATTGCCATTGCCTCAAGGATGGTTAATGGCACCCCTTCGGTGGAGGAGGTCAGCAGTAATAAATCAGTGTCGTTAAGCAATTCTGCAGGCTCCTCAATTGCTCCGGGCAGAATGAAAAAGCCGGACAGCCCGGAACTCTTTACAGTTTCCTGTATTTTCGAATCCTCAGGACCTTCACCGGCCAGTACAAACATAACTTTACGATCTGATATTCGACTGATTATTCTTTTTGCTGTTTCTATAAAATGCAACGGCCGCTTTTCGGGTGAGAACCTGCCTAGATAAGAAACCAGTATGGTATTGGCTGGGACGGCATATTTATTTCTGAAGACATTTTCAAGAGATGGTTTTCTCCTGAATAAATCGATATCGACAGAATTGTGAATAATCTTCAGCCTGTTCTTTAAGTCAGGATCGTATAACAACTTTTTGTAAAGCTGAGAAAGATGATCTCTAAGAAAATAACTAACGCAAATCCTGCAGTCAATGTAGCTGGCCTTTTCAACAGTCCTTTGATCGATACGGAATATCTCCTCTGATTGTAAGATGTCCATTATTTTAATGTGGGGATAGTCGTTTTTGATTTGCTCAAGAAGGGGGTAAATTGCAAAAGCATTCTGGATTATTATTAAACCCGGCTGGCGATACCTGAGAACATGAAGAAAGTATTTTCTGCAAAGCACAGGGGATATTGATAATTTAAGTGGGTCGAATATATGGTCAAAGCTATTCATAAATCTATGTTTCCAACCGTTGTTGGAAGGTTCTGCAGCAAAAAGATCAGCACTCAACTCGTGAGACTTTATACCATGTGCCAGCATTAAAATTAACTTTTCAGCTCCGCCCATTACCATATAGGGAATAGCTATCAAAACTCCTCCAGGCTGCCTGTTCTGTTTGACTGTTCTTGATAATGCATAAAATATAAGAGGAAACTTCATATATTCTAGAACAAGTTTCATGATTGCTGTAAACCAATTGCGAAAATTAGTTAATACAGAAGACAACACCCTGAATGATTTCCCGCCGGAGAGGGCGAGAAGTTTGAAGCTGCTATGATTTTTTTGGGCCTTTCTGAATATTTCTATTAAGATCCAGGTCAGTTCTTTAACTGTGGCGAAAAATTGACTTGTTCTAACATTTTCCTTCTTAATCCCCAGGAGAATCTCTTTTCTCTTTTCTGGCATTTCAGAAAGTGATACATTTCTTAAAAACAGTTCCTCTTCAAGTTTTTTGTGGACATTTCTTCTACCGGAAACGCTTTCTTCATGAACTCTGTAGGCTACCTGCTTTTTGCGGATTTTTTCAAATCTGCCCAGCTTAGAGAGCCTGGTCCATAATTCGTAATCCTGACAGTATTTGAAGTTTTCATTGTAACTTCCGCATTTCAGAAAAAGATCCTTGCGGAACATCGTTGAGGTATGAGCAATGCAGTTACCAAAAAACAGATAGAAATAAATCTCTTCAGCTGAAACATATTCCATATCCTCATACCAAATGCCTATGTCATTTCCCATAGAATCTATCAATCGGGCCTGTGAGGAAACAAGTGCAATATCCCTGCTGCCGGATATTAGTGCATACTGATGTTCAAGCCTTTCGGGATAAGATATATCATCTGCATCTTGTCGTGCAATGAACTTCCCGCAGGCCTGTTTAATCCCAATATTAAGGGATTTTGTAAGTCCCAAATTCTCCCCGTTTTCAATAATCCTGATCCTGGGATCTCCATAACCAAGAATTATCTCTCTGCTTGAATCTTCTGATGCGTCGTTAATAATAAGGAACTCGAAATTCTTCCAGGTCTGGGATAAAATACTGTCAATTGCCCAATTAAGGTACTTCCGGCCATTATACACAGACATTATGACAGTAATTTCCTGAGTCAAAATAGGTTATTTCCTCAAATAGTTCTTAAGGTTTTTTAAACAATTATAAATTCTTACCGGGAGAATATAAGCTGCAGCAGATTTCAATCTGCTCTGTAATGTATCGATTAAGATCTGTTTCTGTAAAAACTTATCAAAGTTTGTTCTCTTTCTGAAATTGAAATCAACAAGCTCTCTTGAGCTGCGTCTGTAGAAAAACTTCGTTTTAATATCAAAACCTGGAGGATATAAAAGCTCATTTTCATCTTTGTATTCATAATAATTATTATCCAGAATTTTTCTGTAAAGCGGACTACCCGGTATGCCCACGAAAATATTGAAAGAGTACGAGTGAGGCTTAAGCTCACGCAGCAGCTTCATTGTTAACTTGTAATCATCGATAGTTTCTTCAGGCAGGCCGGTAATGAGGCTGCAGTATGTATGTATGCCGCAGTTTTTAGCCCAGTTGACAACATTTCTGATCTGATCAACTGTAATGTTCTTCTTGAGGGAGTCCAGCATTTTTTGACTGCCGCTTTCGATCCCAAGATAAAGAGCTCTGCATCCGGCATCTGCCATAAGCTTGATCAGGTCGTGATTTAAATTGTTAACCCTCGATTCGCAGGCCCATTTTATGTTTATCCCCCTGGTGATGAGTTTTTCGCAAAACGATATTGTACGGTCTGTATTCAGGGTAAAATTGTCCTCTCTAAAATAGATTCCCCTTGCATTGTGCCTTTTGATAAGAAATTCAATTTCAGCGATTATCCTGTCAGCAGAAAAAAAAGAATATTGTTTTTTCCATATTGAGTTTACGGAACAAAAAGTACATGCAAACGGGCAACCGCGACTGGTATTCATTGTATAAACAGGGTAATCATCAAACCACTGGCAGCTGAAATCATAAGGAAGGGCATTGAATATATCCCAGGGTTGAAATGGCAGGCTGTCAAGATCTGAAATCCTTTCACTATATATAACTCTTTCATTATGATCGCCGTTTATAATTTCCAGTATAGCCCTTTCCCCTTCTCCAACCACTACAAAATCAACAAATTCAGGAATTGTGGAAAGAGAGGCTGATGTGTGAGGTCCACCAAGTACAATTTTCCCCTTCCAGAGTTTTTTCTCTCTTAACTGTTGAATAGAATTAAGCATTTTCAGGGTATCAGCAAAGCAAATTGTGTTTGCATATATGCCAACAATATCTATTTTTTCAGTCTGAAGGAAACCGTCCTGTATAAATGTGGTTGGTGTTAAATAGTTGTCAATAAAGTGTATTTTATGTTTTTGCTGGCGAAGCACAGAGTAAATACTTCCCAACCCCATAGGAGGCCTTTTTTCACAGGTTGAAAATGGACTTTTCACGGGGGCTGCTGATGTTGTTAGAAGTATGTTCATTTCGCTTTCATCGCAACACAGTATGCAGTTTTAACAGTAAGATCTCTCTTGGAAAGGTCCGGGAATTTTTTAAGTATTTTAGATGAATATCTTTTTTCAAGTATTTCATTATCTACGGAATTTTCCTGCCAGATCAGAATCTTAAAGTATTTTTCGGTTAGTTTTTTAAGCTCATCCAGTTTAATACGGTTCAATTTTGTTGATACATATTCTTCAGGATGGGCATTATATGAAATATGATTCCAGTCTATCCATTTCTTCTGCTCCTCAGAGCCATGATCTATGTCTTTCAATGATTTAGGTTCCTGGTGATGTCCGTTCCAGCTGTAAAAGTTATGGTGAAGAAATATAATTTTTCCGCCATCTCTCAGTATTTTTGCGAAATTGTTGAAAGCCTCTTCAATTTCCATAAGATGTTCAGTTACAAGATTAAGAACTATTATATCCGGATTCTTTTCATCAATCGAAAGGCTTTCCCAGCCTGAATGGAACAGTTGGATCTTTTGATCCCTTAGTTGGGTCAACATTCTTGGTGTAGTGCAGGTTACTACTGTTTCACCGTTAAGGGGATTTTTCAATGAGATCATCTCGTCCATCTTAAGTTTATAGTCACAACCCAGATAATTACGGGCACCCATTAATATGTAAATAATCCCGAACTGGCCTGAACCACAACCGATGTCAAGTATTGTTCTGTTTTTCAGTGATACACAACCGGTGAGATTTCTAATTCTTTCATAGCATTTAAAATCTAAGAGCATGTTTAAAAACTGCAATTTGATCTGAGATTTATATAGCCTACAGAAGTAAAAAATCCAAATCTCAATTCTAATTGTCAGAGGTCTGCACCACGAGATGGTTCTGTAGAAAGGTCTCCAGATGCTTTTTTTTAGACCAAGGTAGATGCTGGATAGAATTTGATCTTTATTGTCATGCATTGTGTTTTTCTTATCAACCAAAACTTAATTGATTATGCTCCTGTAATACTGCAGGAGTTCAACTGCCATTTTATCAGGATGAAGTTCTGAAACAGTTTTTTTTGCTGCATATCCTATTTTTTCCAGTTCCGGGTGATGCCAGGCCTCAATGATTTTTTCAGAAAGAGCGGAAACATCTCCAATGGGAACCAGAAAACCATTCTTTCCATTTTCTATCAATTCATCAAAGCTGGCACCAATAGTCCCTATTACAGGCTTCCCAAGAACCATGGATTCAAGACAGGTGTTGGGAAGGTTGTCGATAAGTGATGGAAGAACAACTAGACGGGCATTTCTGATGACAGGATAGAGCTGATCATGGTTGACCTGCCCCAGAAATATCATTCTGTCTTTGTGTCTGCTGTTAAGGTCCAGAGCGTATTGTTTCATCGATGGAGCCAGCCTGGTTGGGCAGTCAAGTCCTGCAAAAACAACATTCATTTCAGGAATATTGTTTAGCAGATCTGGAAGAGCCTGTGCCAGAATATGAAAACCTTTATGAAGCTGCAATCGGCCGTAAAACAAAATATATTGTTTTTCCATGAGTGTTGACTCGAATAAAGTGCTGTCTTCCTCTGTTTCAATATATATAGGAGTTCGTATAACTCTTATGTTACTGATATCATCATTTTTCTCTATTATATCCTTAAGAAGCTTACTGGGGCAATATATATTTTTTCCCAGTTTGCATGTTGCCCACTCCAGTTTTTCAATGAGTTTAAGGTTTAAGGATGGTTCAGCACCGAGCATCCTGTTCCATAACGGACGGTAGCCTGATATTTGAACTACCGTTTTTATATCGGAAAATAACATACTGAAAATACCGCATCCGTATGAATTCGGGAACTGAAGAATGTCGAAGTTTTTAGACTGGTGGATCTTTCTGAATCTTAGAAATGCCCTGAAGCTGAAATCAATCCAGCTGAAGAAGTCGTGAAGTTTATATCTGGTTAACCGATTAAGCCATTTGCTCGAATTGCTTTCAACCCCTTGTATACGATGAATATTCAACCCCTTGTATTCAAAGGAGGAATTATCAAGAGAAGATAATGTGAAAATATGTATCTCATTTCCCATGGAGTTTAATGATTTAAAAATCCTGAAGAACTGGTTTGCAATTCCTCCGCTGAAATAAGTTTCGGTAACAAATTCCATGGTAATGACTGCTATTTTTAATTTTTTATCTGCCATGCTTGTAATCTTCAATAACTTTCTTATATGCCTCTTCAAGCTTGTTAATGCATATTTCAGGGGAATATTTGTAAATTGCTTTACGGGCATTGTTTTTTATATGATCCATGCTTTTGCTATCTATTGACAAAGTTTCTATTATTTTTTCCGCAAGATGTTTGGAATTACCAGGTTCGGTTAGAAAACCATTTTCACCGTCTGTTATTATTTCCTCGAAACTAGTATTTCTTGTTGCTATCACTACCGCTCCAAGCCCCATTGATTCAAGGCATGCGTTTGGCAGGTTGTCAATTAAGGAAGGAAGTACCACCAATTTTGCTTTTGAAATAATAGGATAAAGATGGCTGTGGTTCATCTGTGGTAAAAATACAATTCTGTTTAAGAATTTCTTACAACTGGCTTTGATAAAATCAATCATCATGCCATTTTGATAATAAAAATTTTTTCCTATAAATACGGCTGATATATTTTTTTGTCTTTTAAACACTTCTGGCAGAGCATTAGCAAGGATCTGTGAACCTTTGTGTCCTGCCAGAAGGCCTGAAAAATAAAGAATATAGGGTTTACCTTTAAGATTTTCATTATAGATACTATAATCCCAATCATTAACATCAATAAAAAAAGGGGTCGGAATTATCTTTATATTGTGTACGCCTATTTCTTCTTTAAGAATAACGGCTATTCTTTTGCTTGGAGCAAAAACAAAGGGAGCTCGTTTAATAAAAACCTTCTCCAGAAATTCAATTAATTTATAGTCAGGCATATTTTCACGCCCTAAAAGCTTGTTCCATAAGGGCGCATAGCTTGATATCCTGACAGTGTAAGGAATTTTAAGAAAAAATGCAGGAATAAGCCCGCAGAACTGCAAATTGGGATATTGCAGAATGTCAAAAGGTTTTTCATTGTTAAAAACCTTAATATATTTGTAAGCCTGCCAGCTGAAATCCATCCAGAGCGTGCTTATATTAAACTTTCGTAATGTTAGATTGTTAAGGATTGTTCGAAAAAGAGTCGAAGATATTCTGTGAATATGTAATCCATCCTTTTTTATAGTGCCTTTTTCCAATGAATAAGTGAAGATATGGATCTCGTGTCCTCTGTCAGACAGAAGTTTCCCCACTCTATAAAGATAATTAGCAAAACCTCCTGCGAAATTCTGCTCTGTTATGAACTCGGTTGCAATAAATCCTATTTTCAAGGGTTTTTACCGTTGATTGATAAGGAAACCTTGAAGTGTTCAAGTATATCATTTGCTCTTTGGTGCCAACTGTAACGAGATGAATCACTCCTAGCTGTTTCTGAAAGATTCAATGCTAATTCCTGATTTTCAATAAGCTCCAAGATTCCTGCAGCAATTGCCTCGGATGAATCAGGAGTCACCAGAAGCGCATTTTTCCGGTTTTGAAGAATGTCTTTAAACGCAGGAATATCTGAAGCTATAATCGGTTTTCCTGAGGCCATGTATTCGAAAAGCTTCATTGGAGATGTATCTTTTGAATGGGGATGTTTCCCGGAATTCGGAAGGATCAGAAAATCGCATGCGCAAAGATATTCCGGTATTAATTCGTGAGGGAGAAATCCTTTGAAAGCAATGTTTTTAATTCCTGAAGCTGAGGCCTTCAATCTCGCAATGTCATTCTTCCATCCTCCGATGAGACAAAAATTGATATGTGGCAGAAGTTTCGCTGCTTCAACAATATACTGCACACCCTTGTGAGGATAGAAGTGACCAGCATATAAAGCTGTTAAACCGTCATGAAATTTAAATTTTTTCTTCATCACATCTTTACCGAGTAGATTACTGAATGCTGCAGGGTTAACTGCATCCGGCCATACAAAAATTCTGTCAGCTCTGAGATTCGCCTGGACATACTTACATTTCAGTGAATCCGTAACCGTTACTACACCCAAAAAGGAGGGATATTTCTGTGCGCTCACCGCATGAATAAATTCCGGGTCTTTTTCCGATATGTGGATCTCTAAAATGGTGTTCAATTCTTTTTCACAACATAGACAGGCACAATAAGGGGAACGAGTGTATATGATATCCGGTTTCTGCTTAAGAGAGTAATCAATGGCTTGTCTGTCGAAATCCTTATCCCAGACATTTTTGAGAATTCTTCTGTATGGAAGCTTAAACGATGTCAGCTTTTCTATGCTGAATTCAGAAGTCAAACCATACCATTTTTTAAGATTAAATTTAGGCAGATATTTAAATAACCAGTTCTGCTGTATTACAAGTTTAAATTCCGGGACAATTTCAGAAAAAGCCTGAGCCATCTTCATTGTTTGAAATGTATGTGCCCACCTGGAGGGAATGTTCCCCTGTGAAATATAGAGCATTTTCATTGTTTACAATCAGCTTTTGAAAAGTATCCAAATTCTTCGAGAACGGGCATGGCATACTTTTCAAAATCATTTTTGTCCTTTGCAGGAAGTCTAACCTCCTGTATGTGAGATATGCCCGGAACAATAATCTTTTTTATATCATGAGGATCAAACCAGTATTTCTTGTTCTCTTCCCCGAATCTTGTTTCATGTTTCCCGTCCTCCAGGAGGACTTTTCCTGCCTTCACTCTTATCTTTTCAAGTTTTTCATGCTGAACACCGATATATCTGAAAAGATCTGCCGATTTACCGAAGGGATCTTTGATGATATCTTCGAATCTGACTATTTTATAATTTGGATATCTTTCTGTATCACACTTCATTTTTTCAGAACAGTAAAGGTATATCCTTCCAGCCTCTGTAGCAGAATGTCCTCTTCTCATCCACCCCTCACATAAGGCATAGCCATTCCTTATTAGGCCTATAAAATAGCAGTTATTGCCATAGATTCTGTGCAGGAGCTCAGAAAGATCAATATCCTCATTAACTGACTTGAGGCAGAGAACAGAACCTGCTATTTCACTTTCTTTGTAGAGCACTCCCTCAGATTTGTAGCGGCTGTCAGGGCGGTCGACAGTTTTCATTTTCAGATCGAAAAAGCGTTGATCTATATAATGTGAAACGATTTTAAAAACAGGGAAACTGAGTGCAAATTTACTGCGGAAAAATTTCTTCTTAAATGGACTTGAGTATTTACTGTATGTACTAAAGTTGACATTATGTAAAATCTGACCTGTTTCATAACCGGGTGAGCAGATTTCCGGATGGGATCTGAGAATATTCCAGACAAGGTTGGTCCCGTCCCGCTGGTAACCATTTATCACAACAACATCTTTATTCAACATTTGCTTTTTCCTTAAAGCAGCCTTTCAGTTTCAGGGAGATAATGCTAATGAATGTTAACTATATTGTCCAGTGATAATTATTCCCCTTTTTTCCGATCAGAGACCGTAATCCAGACTTGGTATCCTGTTATTGTTTAGTTCATTTTTTTAAACAGGTATAGTTTCAGAAATACAAGTCCAGTTTCATAAACCGAATACTCGATTGAAAATTAGATATTATGTTCATATCAACACAAAGTTTGTTTTACTAAAGAAAACACCTGTAAATTTTTTGACAAATCAGTAAAAATCAAATAGAATTTCGTTATCCTGTCAATGGTTGACTATTTATAATAAAAAAATTAACAAATAAATATATCACGATTAATATTTAAATACTAGAAAAACTCAAAGAGAATTAATGCGTAAATCAAAAATGAAAGATTGTTTCTTGAGAAGAAATTTTTGTGAATTATGTCAATCCCGGGAATACGAAATTATAATCTCAAGGAATTTTACAGATAAGTCGGTATGGTCATTTATTGAGGACTATTACAAAGGGAGGGTTCCAAAATGCTATTTTGAAGCAGAAAAGTTCGAAATAGCAGTATGTAAAAGATGTGGTTTCATTTGGCAGGTTAATATTTTAAATGAATTTCTGATGAAGATATTATACGACGAATGGATATGTGCTAATCATAGTCTGCAAAAAAAACAATGTGCAGGACTTAATCTTTATACCGGGTATGCATTAGAAATGGAAACGATCATAACTTATATTGGGAAACCACCTTTTGAAATAAACGCACTCGATTTTGGAATGGGTTGGGGGTACTGGTGTCTTATGGCAAAAGCGTGGGGGCTAAATGTTTTTGGATTTGATGTATCAAATAAGCGTATTGAATTTGCGAGAAAAAATGGCATTGAGATTATTGAGGAGCCCGAGGATTTAAGACACAGGAAATTTCACTTTATAAATTGCCATCATGTATTAGAACATATTCCAGAACCTTCCAGATGTATCTGGATGCTTGCTAACTGCATTCATGAGGGAGGTCTAATCAGAGTAGCTGTTCCGGATGGATCAGGTATGGAGGCCTGGGCTAAAGATCCCGGTTGGCATGCGATTAAAGATGCACTACATCCACTTGAGCATATTAATTGTTTTACTAACAGAACGCTGTTAAATTTGGTTAAATCTGTGGGCTTAAACAGAGTATTACTAAACGATATAAAGAAAATCGATGAAGGTCAGAAGAATAAGAATTTTATAAAATCCATTATAAAAAAATTGCTATACAGGGATAGCAAAAGAAATTTAATTTGGAATATTGAAAGCACTGACCTGATGTTCGTGAAACCTTAGGAAACCGTAAAACATTGTATGAATATCACTTATCTTATCTGATTGATCATCCTTGCTTCCAGTCTGCTCAAGATATTATTTACATTCAATAAGTATAGAGTATTTTTCTGATTTACCTTTTTGTAACCCATTCTTTATACCATTGATCGAAAACGAGCATCAGCCATAATTGATCCATCGATACCTGAGAATCGTTTTTGGTAATTTTGATGAGGTTTTTTCTCTTATATATTCCATCATTGGCAACAGGTCCGTCAATTAATCTGTCGAGAAAGTCTCTTTTGCTCCAGAAGCTTGACAGAGGAATGCTAAAGCCCCGTTTCCTCTTATTAAGAATGTTATCCGAGAGTTTCCCAGTCATAAGTTTTTTCAGGAGATATTTTTGTTGATTATCATGGGGAATAATCTTTGAAGATAATCTGAGGACATACTCCACAAGTGGCATATCAAGAAAAGGAACTCTAACTTCCAGAGAATTGGCCATACCAGCCCTGTCAATTTTTGTTAAGAACTGCTCAGGTAATATCGTCTGAATATCGATAATCTGCAATCTTTTTGGCAGTGGAATGTCTTCATTGTAATAACTTTCGATGAACCACTGTCTGTTCTGTCTTAGTTGTTTTTTTATATCAGTCGGAAAAAGTTTTAAAAGAGAGCCTTCAAATGCTTTGGCTATTGTTTGGCGGTATATTTCAGCAGCTCTCCGGCATCTTGTTTTCTTGAAAATACCGAGACTATATTTTTCATCATCATGAAGTTGAGCCTCAAAGTAATAGTTGTAACCGGCAAAAAGTTCATCTCCTCCATCTCCACCAATAACTGCTTTCACATGCTTTCTGGCATTTTTGGCAAGCAGAAAAGAAGGCAGCATTGATGTATCGCCAAAAGGCTCATCGAAATACCATACCAGATAAGAAAGCAAATCCAACACATCCAGTTTTGCAATATCTTCAATTAATTCAAGACCATAATCTTCTGCAACCTGTCTTGCGTAAGGCAGTTCATTTTGCCAGTTGTCGACATCAAAACCCATTGAAAACGCAGTTACAGATTTTTTTTGTTTGTTCAGATAATAAGCAAGTGTGCTGGAATCTATTCCTCCGCTTAAAAGCAGCCCAACAGGAACATCAGCCAACATATGCACTGTGATTGAATCGCATAGAAGCTCTTCCAGTCTTATAAGTACATCACTTGTATCAATAAAATCGTCTTCCTGTGGTGGGGTCCAGTATTTTGTTTTTACAATACTATTATTTTCATAAGTCAGGAATGAACCGGGCTGGAGTTTTTGAATATTTTTCCAGATACTTTTGGGAGAAGGAATGTATCTGTATTGAAAATAATCAGCAAGCGAGCTGAAATCAATTTCAGGAGGGGGGGTTAATCCTTCAACAATGGCTTTCAGTTCTGACGAAAAAATAAAATTGCCCGGCGCGTTGTAGTAGTAAAGAGGTTTTATTCCAATTGGATCTCTTGCAAGAAAAAGCATCTTTTGCTTTTCGTTCCAGATGCCAAAAGCATACATTCCTCGGAGCCTGTTCAAGCAATCCACACCCCATTCTTCGAACGCATGAAGTATTGCTTCCGTATCCGATGAGGATTTAAAAACATGTCCTTTTGACAGGAGCTGTTTTTTTAATTCAGAGTAGTTATAGATTTCGCCATTATAGGTTATCCACAGCGTCCCGTCTTCATTGCACATCGGTTGACTTGCATTTTCGGACAGATCTATGATTGAAAGCCTTCTGTGTCCTAGGGCTGTGCAGCCATCTTTACTTAAATATAATCCGGAACCATCAGGGCCTCTGTGATACAAAGTATCCCTCATTTGACAAAAATGTTCTTTGTCTATCGGCTTATCAGAAATCTGTCCTATTATTCCACACATATATCAGTTTGTTAAATTAGTTTTTAAAGTTTCGGAAAATTTTAAAAAGCTTTGGAAAATAACAGCTCATTATAAGTTTTAAAATATTTCCTGTGTGAACTTTTGTGTGCTCTCTATGAGAATAGCATTTTCTGGCAAAGAAACGGGCTTTGATATATTCTGATCTTTCCATAAAAAAAAGCATCGCGCTATATGATTCATTGAAGATACATTTATTATTTATTTTTTTGTGTCTGTCATCAAGGCAGATATTAACCATTTCCTTCCCTTTAATAGCATTCCTATAATGAAATTCTTTATCCATTGACGACCAAATACTTTTGCTGTGGATGCGATAAACACCCATTACTTCTTCCATGTGTATAAAGTTGCCATGCAGTCCACACAAAACAAAAAGAGGCCAATCTGCCTGCGGTGTTCGAAATAGCAAGTCCGGAAGGCCATCCTGTATGAAACTCCTGAACATAACAGTGTGTGTAGAAATAGAGCCTTTTTCAAGAAAATCAGCAAGGGGAAAAATTTTTTTAATTGGTGAATACACTATTCGATTTTTATCGGAATCGTCTTCCCACTTTTTAACATAGTCATGAAAACAAATAGAACAGGACGGATTGAAATCCAGAAAGTCAACTTGTTTCTGCAACTTATAAGGGTCTGTCCAGTAATCATCGCCATCAAGCAACGCAATATATTGACCTCTGGCATTTCTTAGATTATTGACAAAATTCCATCTTCCGGTCGGCTTTCCGTCAATGTGGATTACATTTTTTCTGTCATTCAGAAATAGATTTATCTTCTCCGGGTATTTCTCCTTATATTTTTTGACTATTTCGCGGGTATTGTCCTGAGAATCATCTTCGCCGATTATTATTTCAAAGTCAAAATCGGTTTTCTGCATAAGAACACTGTCTATTGCCTGAGCAATATATTTTTCATGGTTATATGTTATTATTGAAACCGACAGTTTCATTTTTCAGCTTCTGACATCCTGTGATTTATTTCCTGTCCGTTATCACAACATAGCCTGATAATTTCGCAGATAGTTTTTATCTGTTCCTCTGAGATGCCTGTTCCGGTCGGCAGGCAAAGGGCTTTTCCCGCAAGGTTCTCCGTCTCGGTCAGGCAGGAACCGGATTGAGGATAAAGTGATTTGTATGGCTCCATCCGGTGGCATCCGGGGTAAAAATATCTTCTGGCAAGAACATTTTCAGCATGAAGAACTTTCATCAGGGTATCTCGCGAAAAGCTTGTTTCTTGGCTGTCTATCTCAATGATAATGTACTGGTAATTGCTCTTCTCACTGGAGTTGTATTGAAGAAGTTTAATTCCCGGAACTCCATCCAGTTCGGAAGAATAGGCTTTATAATTTCTGATATTTGTTTCAATAAACGAATCCATGTCTTCAAGGCAGGTAAGCCCCATTGCTGCTGATATTTCAGTCATTTTTCCGTTTGTTCCGAGATATATGACATTATCCATACCGGAGAACCCGAAGTTTCTCATCAGTCTGATTTTTTCCGCAAGTTCGTCACTTTCGGTGACAATAGCTCCTCCTTCAAAAGTGTTAAGGAACTTTGTCGCGTGAAAACTGAACACTTCCGCGTCACCGAAGTTTCCGATATATTTTCCTTTGTATGTGCAGGCGAATGCATGGGATGAATCAAATAGAAGTTTGAGTCCGTGTTTTTCTGATATTTTCTCCAACTCCTCTATGAAGCATGGCTGGCCCCAAAGATTGACTGCCATAATTCCGGAAGTCTCTGATGTTATAAGTTCCTCAATTTTTTCAGGCGAAATATTGCATGACCCTTTGCTTATGTCGCAGAAAACAGGTTTTATTTCCTGCCACTGAAGACAGTGAGCAGTGGCAACGAAGGTAAACGACGGGATGATTACTTCGCCCTTCATTCCCAGAGCGCGGACCGCGATTTCGAGCGCAATTGTGCCGTTACAGACAGCAATACAGTGTTTTACCTTGAGAAGGCCGGCAATCTTTTCCTCAAACTGTCTGACAAAAGGCCCGTTGTTTGTCAGCCAGTTCCTTTCATATATCTGCTCGAGCCTTTCGAAGAGATTCTGTTTGTTCCCAAGGTTTGGCCTGCCGACATGGAGGATTTCGCTGAAAGAAGGTTTTTCGCCGAATAAAGCAAGTTCTGAAATTCTGTTTTTTTTCATATAGAAATACTCTTTCCTGAAACTGCTTTATATGCCTTGAGGATTTCTTCCGCTTCTTTTTCCGCAAGGGTCAGACTATTAGTGGACATGAATGATTTTTGCCCGATATACGGCAATGATTTGGTATAGCCCTGGGAAACAAGTTTTTCTGTGATTTTAAGAAAAACAGATTCAGGGTGAATGCAGAAATCCTCATAACTTATGAAAAGCTTTCTAGAACAGTCAACATTTTCCAGCCCGTTTTTAATTGCTTTTTCAGTAAAGAAAACCTGACCCGCGACCTGCTCAAAAGGACTTTCATCGCGGATTATATTGTATTCAGGAGGTTTAGCGGAATACCATGTGTTCCTTGTTCCGTAATATTTTTCTCTTGCGTGAATCAGGGATTGAATATTGTAAAAGGGATGCCTGTAAATGAACAGAAACAAAGCTTTGTCTAGAACTCTGTCAAGAAATGGGATATTGTATTCAAGGATATGCCCCTTAAGCGCGAACGGTTTTCTGAAGACATGCTCAATTGCGGCAAGTTCCATGAGGAAAGAGGCAGTGTCAATTTTTGCCAGTTCATTTTCCTCCAGAAATTCAGGCTGCTCGTTCGGGACGAAACGGCGCCAGAAATACCAGAATTCGTTCGGGGCCAGAATCCCTCTGGTTTTTCCGAGGTTTGATTCATAGTTGTTGCCGGGCATGATATCATAGAATTCATTGTTGAAATTGAATTCTTCAGAAGTAAGAAGCTGCTGAATCCTTGCACCGACATAAGGAGCTTCATAGAATCGGGAGAGAAGGTTTGAAGGATATGAAAAATGCCCTGTATTTGACAGCCACTGCAAAAGAAGCGTAGAGCCGCATCTTGGAACACCTACTATAAAAATGACAGGGAATAGAGGTTTCTTGTTCGAAAATGAGTCCAAAGCTTTGTTTTCAGCTTCACAAAGAAGAAAGTTAAGTTCTTTCAGAAGCTCCTCCAGTTTTTCATTTCTTCTGAACTCCTTCTGTCTTTTGCCTTTATCCATCATCATCATTTCCTGAGGTTTATAATGCCTTGTGATATGTTTTTTTCATTTCCGCCAATAATTCTGTATTCCTTCATCATGAAAATTCCCGTTTTGTAATTTCCGATATCCGGTTTAATTTTCTGCTCTTTAAGCATTCCGATCATTTTTCCTGGGAAATCGGCCCCTGCAAGATGTGACAGAGGATATGCACCACCAAAACGGGGGTTCAAGTCAATAACACAAATGATATCCTGACTATAAAATATATCCACATCAAGAGGACCGCAATGCCCAGTTTCTGCAAGTTTTTCCCCAAGCTTGGCTCCGAAATCCAAAAGTTCCTGATTGTTAGTTGTCACTGCCTGATCTGTCTCTCCACTGCGCATCAAGATTTTCTTTTTAGGAACCACCGAGATAACAGATCCGTTTGTATCCACAAGAATATCAAGATGGTATTCGGGCAGCTTTATCAGTTCCTGAATAATCATATCAGGATAATGTCTGAAAATCCTCTCTGCTTCAATCGGATTGTTGGCATAGAAGACATTCTTGCTGGCAAAACCCCGCCGAGGTTTAATAATAACTGGGAAATTCATTAGTTTACGGTCTATGGCATCATTAGCTTCTTTGGTATCAACGAAAGTTAGAGGAGCAGCGATGTCATTCTTTTTCAGGAAGCTGTACATTGAAAATTTATCGAAACATATCCTGCATGATTCGAAATCAGAAATAAACCCCTTAATTCCAATTGATTCAAAAGAGGCTTTGAATTCCGAAAGCCTGAAGAGGTCAAGGTCATAAAATGACAGAATAGCGCTGATATTTTCTTTTCTGCAAATGGAAATGACAGTTTCGATGTATTCGTCTGATTCAATGTCAGGCAGCAGGTATGAAACATCGCACGAGCCTAGAGCAGGAGTCCAGATAGAATTGCTTGTCCCGATTATTTTTCCAGATTCCATATAAGGACGAAAGTATTCGGCTATATATCCGCGGCGCCCTATGCATGAAAACAATATATTCATCTAAAAGTCACCCTTCAGGCCTTTTCCGTTTCTGTAAAGGCGAAATACATCCTGTAGAGTTTCTCCTTCTCTGGCAACTTCAAATTCCTGGCTTTCTGCGCCTGAAACCAAGATCGGAGAAGCGGGTTTAATAAACGGAGGCTTCATCACAACTGAGTAAGCACCAACATTTGAAAAAACAACATAATCCCCGATTCCCAGTACTCCAGCATATCCATTATAAAGAATGTCTTTTTCCATGCAGGTGTATCCGGTGATGTCAAAAACTCCTTTCTCTTTGTTTCTGGAAGAACTGCAGACTTTCATCGGTGGGTTAATACTGCTAGACAAATAGGCTTTGATTTCGGTCGCACTGCCTGAAGAAAAAGCTATTTTCCTGTTTCCGATGTTCTTGATATCCAGGATTTTGGCTGCAAAGAACATTATGTCCGCTGTTAGTCCAACACCCGGTTCTAAAAAAAGAACAGGCCCTTCAGAACCATAACGCTCAAAAAAAACAGGTGCTATGGTTTCCGCATAATCCCCGAAAGAAGGAATTTCCCCTGGAAACTGCTTTTTAAGAGAATTGGGCATGTTACCGTAAAAGCCTCCCCCAAGGTCAATGTAGTCGGGCGGAGAATCTGTGAAATATTCATCCGCCAGATTGATTAATATCTGAGTTCTTTTTCTGAATGAATCAATATCCCTTCTTTGTGATGAGTGGCAGTGAAAGCCGGCGATGTGACAGTTATCCAATAGATCAATCGTTTTATACGCATTGCCTAAATCACCATTCTTGGCATCAATTCCGAACCTTGAACAGGTATTGTCTCCAAAGTCAATATTGCACCGCAGTCCTAATTGAAATAATCTCTTTTTATGTTTTCCGGCTATTTTCTTAATGCAAGAGACTTCGTTTAATGAATCAGCATTCAGAATAGAGCCATTAACCATAGCTTTTTCAATTAATAAGAGGCTTTTTGACGGGCCGTTAAGAATTATTCTTCCGGGATCAATTCCTAACCCTAATGCCAGTTCATATTCCATGTTTGACACGACCTCCGCGTACTCGCCCATATTATTGGCAGTCCGGCAAAGAAGAGGAATATAATTTGTTTTGAAAGAATATCCGATATGGGTTCTAGGGTAAATTTCCCTGAATCGGCTCAAAAACTCGAATATATTTGACTTAAAACGCACTACATCTAAAATAAAGAAAGAATCTCCGAATTTTTTATCAAGCATTTTCAGTGTGTTGTAAGTAAAATTCATCAGATTAATCTTTCGCAAGGGCCTGCTTGAATAAAACACTTGAAATTATCAGCAATCTGGTCACAAAATTCTCTGCCCACCATCCGGATTCAGCATAACCCAGTTCAAGCAGAAGTTTCCCGGCTTCCTTTTCGAACAGATAACGGTCTGAAGAGGACATGTCCTCCTTCCAGCTTCCTGATTCTCCTTTCCTGTAAAATGCCTCATGGGTTTGAGCGTCATTGTCCGCATGCT
The DNA here is from genome assembly GCA_964509835.1 of uncultured Acidobacteriota bacterium. Classification (GTDB taxonomy): domain Bacteria; phylum Acidobacteriota; order CAZDZC01; family CAZDZC01; genus CAZDZC01. The sequence continues at coordinate 29,730 of CAZDZC010000010.1, read as the reverse complement.
GCCTTTTCTTCTTCATTTTTATGAACTCATGCTCTGAATAAATCTGTTCAGCTTCAGTTTCTGTAATATTTATACCACAAAACCGGAAAGCATCTTGAAGCACACAAATGTCTCTGTTAAGCAGATTTTCATATCTGATCTCAATGTAATCATCTTTGTATTGCATTGCTGATCTTGATTTCTCAACAAACAGCTTCCATTCTTCCGCTGCTTTTGAAATTGTGTTCTGGCCATATCCTATATTTTTCTTTGCCATTGTCATGGATACGGCGACATCCCTCCCATCCCTAATTAAATGAATGAATTTAGCACGAGGCATAAGCTTCTTTATAATGTCAATGCATAACGAATTTGTCGGATGTTTGTCAAGTATTACGAAAGCATCCGGTTTTTTCTTTAGAACAGCTTCGTAAACCCTTGTCAGAAAGAGCTTTAGAAAGTCATAAAACTCATCTTCCTTCCAGATGAAGGGCAACCCCTGCGTCCATCTCCCTTCTTTTATATTCCCATATTCAATATCCCAGATTTTAATCCACTCTTTCAGATAATTGCTGAAAAGTCTCAGTTCAACAGTAGTAACTATGAGAGGGTGAGATGCCAGCATTATCTGAAGCCATGTAGTTCCGCTTTTCGGAGAGCCGATTATATAAACGAAGGATTTTTCTGTAAGAATGTCTTTCATTTACAAGCCGATATATATCAATATAATAAGTGTAACTTAAACAATAGGAGCTTCATAGGCACAACCAAAATCACTGCACAGTCTTAAAAGCAGCCTTTCCTTGTATTTTACTTTCTCTATCAATTCCGTTGAATAATATTTCTTTCTTTGCCCTTCAGTTTTTCTCGGTGTATTTTCCGGGCGAACTATGTTTTTTGTTTTTATGAAATCCAGTGATTTTTCCGGATAGCCCATTTTTTTCAGAAAATCATACAAGTCTGAATTTAAACATTCTGTTCTTAAAAATTCAATTTGAGGCATATCGTCCTTGTATCTCCCTGAAAAAACATAATCATCATCAATCAATGGAAATATTTTTGACGGGTCCTTGAAAAAAAAACTGCACAAATTGGATCGTCTGATTTCCGATATCTGTTTTTAGTTTTATGCCTGGAATTCTGAACGGGATCTGATACTCCAGATAATCCAGATAATCAGCAAAACTCAGTTCCGGGAAATTAGGGAATTTTGCACTGATATCTTCTTTCTTTCCTACCGGATATCTCTTAAACCAACCGAATTCATATAAAGAAATATATCTCGCGAAAGGGTTTCTCAAAATACTGATTATTGGCTTATTCTGATGAATTAATGGGATTTGCTCCCAGGTTCCATGCTGCCCTACAGAGTTTTCAGGATAAAGTCCCGGAACAAGAACAGGTTTAGGCAGAATTTCTTTAAACATGGGTTTTTTTTTGAGATGCAGACTGAGAATCAAGTTGTCAAAAAATTCATTAATAAAAACCTTCTCCCCGAGAAGGTCTTTTATTGCCTGCCTGGCAAAACTGCTTCCGGTTTTGGGGAAATTCAGCATTACAAATTTATCAGTAATAATCATTTTAATGTTTAATTTCTGTGGTAACCCAGTTCAACCTGGGGGCAAGCAGACCTGATCGTTTTCCGAACCATGAGTTTTTTCGTTCGTTATTTTCAAAGACATCAAAAACAAGCGCTTTGTCTAAACGACAGATGACCTGAGAGCCGTTAATTACAAGGAGGAGTTTAATCCTGTAGCTTCCGCTGTTTAAAAGTTCAGAAGGGATTTGGCATTTGCTTCTGAATTTACCGTTCGATTCAGCCGGTTTTCCGTCTTCCAGAGAGCATGTTGAAAAAACAAGTATATCCTGATGATTGAAAAACTGCATCGTTATATGGCATGGAATGTCATCGCATGATTTTTGATATTCAAGCGTAATGTTTATTGAATCTGTCGTAGTTATGATTTCAGAATCGTTTTCTTTTTCAGGTGAAATTTTCAGGTTTAGAAGCTGGAAATGCTCGTTACCAGGTGAATTTCGCAAACTCCATGCCTGCTCCGTCAGATTTTCTCCTGCGAAGGATAATTCCAGATACTTACTGATCACACTTTGAGAATCACCTGTATCCTCAATCTTTCCATCTGACAGAAAGATACATCTGTTGCAGAGATTTTGTACCGCAATCATGTTATGGCTGATGAAAAGAATGGTCCTCCCGACTCTGGAAATGTCTCCCATCTTTCCCAGGCATTTTTTCTGAAACTGGGCATCGCCTACTGCCAGCACTTCGTCAACAAGAAGTATTTCCGGCTCAAGATGGGCTGCCACAGCAAAACCCAGCCTGACATACATTCCGCTGGAATATCGTTTGACAGGCGTGTCCAAAAATTTTTCAATTTCTGCGAAATCAACTATTTCATCGAAATTCCTTCTGATTTCTTCTTTTTTCATTCCCAGGATAGCGCCGCTTAAAAATATGTTTTCACGGCCTGTCAGTTCAGGATGGAACCCTGTTCCTACTTCCAGCAGACTGCCGATTCTTCCCTTTATTCTCGCCTCTCCCCTCGTGGGGCGGGTGATCCTGCTCAGAATTTTAAGCAGGGTGCTTTTACCTGCTCCATTTTTCCCGATAATCCCAAGAACCTCACCTTCTTCAACTTCGAAGGACACATCTTTGAGAGCCCAAAAGCCTTTATTTTCACCACTGTCTTCTGGTGCCCTACTTTTGAAAAAATTTCCGAATCGGTACATCAGAAGATCACGGAGCGTATCATGCCTGACTGTCGCCCCGAGACGGTAGTGCTTGGATAAACTGCGGACTGTTATAACCGGCATAATCTATATCACATCCGCAAAGGTCTGCTCTGATTTTTTGAAAACGACCAGGCCGATAATTAGAAAAATAAGACTTACTGCGGACGCGGACGAAATTCCCGAAAAATCAAATTCCTTTCCGGGAAGAAAGCAAGCCCTGAATGCGTCAATGAACCCTGCCATCGGATTGAAATACAGCAAATACCTGTATTTATCCGGGATGAAGCTCAACGGGTAAATGACAGGAGTAAGATAGAACCCAATCTGAATAATAAACGGCACGGCGTGCCCAAAATCCCTGAATCTTACATTCAGAGCACCCAACAAGAGCCCCGGCCCCAGAGCAGCGATGAAAACGCCGAAAAGAAAAAACGGAGCGAGGAGTATTTTAAAATCAGGGATTATCGCATAATAAATCATGAGAAAAAGCATGAGAACGCTGAATACAATAAAATCTGCCATTGCTGAAAGACACGCGCTAACGGGGATAGTAAGCCTCGGGAAATATATCTTGGTGACAAGATTACGGTTTGTTATTAGGCTTGCAGCAGAGCCTGCCAGGGCGGCAGAGAAATACATCCATGGGATCTGGCCGGTGAAAACAAATAAAGGATAGGGCACACCCTCCGATGGAACCTTCAGCAGTTTTCCGAATAGAATTGTGTATATGGCCACAAGAACAATCGGCTTGAAAGCAATCCAGCAAATCCCTATTACAGACTGCTTGTATTTGACCTTAATATCTCTCCAGACAAGAAAGAACAAAAGCTCCCGGTAAATCCATATTTCCTTCAGGTTCAGTTCCAGCCAGCCACTGGGACGGATCATCGTTTCCGGTCTTATTTCTGGAGAGTTTATTTTGGTCATGAACCTTTAGCCTTTTTATCCCGACGGCACACTTAAAACACTTGCGCATAATAGCAGAACGCCTGTAAAGAGTCAAAGAAAGGGATCAGCGACTATTGGCAATATTATTGAATTAAATCCTGAAGTGTAGAATAATGTCGGGTTTGGTAGATAAATTGACGCACTTAGAGAGAAAGAGTAAAACAGGAATTTAATGAAGATTTGTTTTATATCAATGAATGCTTACCCCCTTTTTGATCCTGAAGCTCAGGATACTTTCGGTGGCACAGAAGTAGGTTTTTATCAGTTAGCCCTTAAGCTTTCAAAAATAGAGAATCTAGATGTATCATTTGTTGTGAGGAAACATGACAAAAAGCAGAGAGATAACTATGAAAAGATAAGTATTTATAGTTATTCCAAGCTATTTGCAATGCATAGAAAAAGATTTTTGGGTCATTTCCTTTATAGATTATCAGATGTTTTGACCTTGCCTCATCTTGTCAGATTCATACTGTTTCTGCGCAGCATTGACGCTGATGTTTATGTTCAGGGAGCCGCAGGAAAATTGACTGCTTTAGTTGCTTTTTATTGCAGATTATTTGGAAAAAAGTTTATTTATAAAGCCGCGCATATGATGGATTGTGACGGCTCCTACATAAAAAAACATTTAATTGAAGGATTTTTTTATTCATATGGCATCCGAAGAGCAGACAAGATAGTTACACTGAGCATTGAAAACAGTAAAGCGCTTAAAAAATCACTGGGGCTGAAAAGCAGAATCTTAAAAAACTCTCTTTCGATAAAAATTCCAGCAGATTATACAGAACGAAAATTTGTTTTTTGGGTTGGAAGATGTGTAAAATGGAAGAAACCTGAAATATTTATCAGACTGGCTGATTGTTTCCCTGATCTGAGTTTTAAAATGATCTGTCCCGTAAGTATTGACGAAAAAGATTATTTTGAAGAGATAAGGCTGAGAGCCCGCAAATTTGAAAATCTGGAATTCATCGATTGGCTGCCTTTCGACGAAACTGAGGATATGTTCAGAAGAGCTACTATTTTTGTTAATACTTCGATTGCGGAAGGATTTCCCCAGACATTTGTGCAGGCTATGGCAAATGGAGTTCCGCTGCTTTCTCTTAGTGTTGATCCGGATGATTTCATTGTTAAAAACAGATTAGGTTTTTGTAGCGGTGATATAGATAATATGAAAAAAGACTTGAAAAATTTAATGAAAAATACTGAGCTTTATATGCTATTTTCGAAAAATGCCTATAATTACGCTATTGTGCACCATAATATTGACAATCTTGCACGGGACTATTTTCTGCTTTTTGAGGAAGTTTTAAATGCCTGATAAAGGAGTTCTCATCCTAATCAACAATTTTCCTCCGGCTATCGGAGGGGCTGAAAAACAGGCTGCAATGCTGGCAGAATACTTTGCTGGATCAGGATTTGAAGTGCATATCGTTTTTCGTGAGAATGAAGGCCTTCGACTGGAGCTATCTCCTGCAGGAGTGTTTCTACATCGTGTGCGGACAGATTCGGGGTTTTTCGCAGCGCTGAAATACCTTATTCACGGAATAGCTGTTGCGGCAAAATATAGAAAATCCTACAGCGCTGTACTTGCTTTCCAGCTCTCTTCGACAGCTATTGGTGCTGTTGTGGTCGGCAGGTTATTAAGAAAATATTCAATTGTGAGATTTGCTTCAGCCGGAAAACGGGGAGATATTGCGCTTTCATCATCAACACTTGCAGGCAGGCTCAAACTACAGATAGTAAGGAGATATAGTGATAAATTTATTGCTTTAAGTCAGGCGATGAAAGAGGAGATGGTTTTAAACGGGTTTCCTGGATCAAGGATTGATGTTATCGCCAATACTGTTTCGACATCAGAATATTTTCCTGCCTCCGGAGAAGAAAAAAAATTACTGAAGAAAGAACTTTACATAAATTCACAAATTGTTGTGATTTATATGGGCAGACTTGCTTCAGGAAAAGGATTGTTTATGTTGCTAGAAGCATGGAAGCTTGCGCAGACTTCCGGTGCGGTTTTGTTGATAGTAGGGGAAGGGGAGGAAAGAAAAGCGCTTGCGGAGAAGGCCGTTTGTCTTGAAATTGCCGGGAATGTGATTTTTACCGGTCCGAAGAAAAATATTGCTGACTATCTTCGATGCTCGGATATCTTTGTGCGCTTTTCCGAATCTGAAGGGATTTCAAATTCACTTCTCGAGGCAATGTCAACCGGTCTATGTTGTATTGCCAGCGATGTTCCGGGGAATAATGAAGTTATTGAATCCGGCAGGGACGGCTTTCTTGTCAGTTACGGAAATACAACCGGGCTTTCGAAATGCCTTGCTTCATTGATTGTTGACAGTAAACTCAGGAAAATGATCGGGCTGTCGGCCAGAGAGAAGATTATCAACTCTTATTCGCAGGAAAACCTGCTCCATTTATGGAAGGATGTTATAAAATAATATGTGCGGGATTTGCGGAATTTTGACCGAAAAGAATGGCCAGCCTGTAAAAAAAACTGAAATTAAAGCGATGGTTTCTACCATGTCCCATCGTGGTCCCGATGCTGAAGGCATTTTTCTGGATTCCGGTATCGGATTGGGCCATGCCCGTCTCAAAATTATTGATCTTTCGGATGATGCCAATCAGCCGATGTCAAACGAGGACGGATCCGTTCAGCTTGTGTTCAACGGAGAGATATATAATTTTAAGGAACTCCGGAAGAATCTGAAAAAAAGAGGTCATCACTTTAGAACTTCATCGGACAGTGAAGTAATCGTTCATCTTTACGAGGAGAAGGGAAAAGACCTGGTTGATGACCTAATAGGTATGTTCGCTTTTGCTGTTTGGGACGGCAGACAGAAAAAGTTGCTTCTTGCAAGGGACAGAGCCGGAAAGAAGCCGTTATTTTATCTGCATGCCGATGGTATATTTGCCTTCGCTTCTGAACTGCATGCACTTACTAAACTGAGCATTTTCAGGAAGGATATTAATCTGTCAGCCATTCATCATTATCTGACTTATCAGTATATTCCTGCTCCTATGACAATATTCAGGGGGGCATGCAAACTTCTGCCAGCTCACCTGCTTGAATACTCTGGTGGTGAGAAAAAGATTTCAAGATACTGGAAGCTGAATTATAGAGATAAGTTGACGGGATCCCAAGAAGAACTAAAAGAAAGATTTCTTTCTCTCTTTGAAGACGCTGTGAAGATAAGGATGGTTTCTGATGTGCCTCTCGGAGCTTTTCTGAGCGGCGGACTGGATTCTTCTGCCGTTGTCGCAGTGATGGCGGGAATGGCTAGCAGACCGGTAAAAACATTTTCAATCGGGTATGCTGAAAAGGATTTCGATGAAACCCGTTATGCAGAAAAAGTTGCAAAACTTTTTGGAACAGAACATTATTTTTTCAGGCTGGTTCCTGATGTTATAGATGTTATGCCCAGCCTGCTCAAGAATTTCGGAGAGCCTTTTGCTGATCCGTCAGCAATTCCGACATACTATGTTTCGAAATACACAAAGGAGCATGTCACAGTAGCTCTTAACGGAGATGGCGGCGATGAATCGTTTGCAGGTTACGATCGCTACAGGGCGGACAGGATTTGCATGCTGGCTGATAAAGTACCGCGGTCTTTGATGATAGTTGCGGAAAAACTTATTTCAGCCCTTCCTTACTCGCAGAAGCAGACAAGTTTTTTCGTTCGGCTAAAAAGACTCGCGAAAGCCTTTACAGATGCGCCTGAACAGCGATATCTGACATGGATAAAGTATTTCGATGCAGAGATGAAGAAAAAGCTCTATTCACAAGAGTTCTGTAATGTATGTAATGAAGATGCGGCTGAATACATATATTCTCTTTTCGGAAAGGCTGATGCAGACGACTGGATTGACAAGATGCTGTTCGTGGATGTAAATAGCTATCTTCCCGGAGCTTTACTGCCAAAAGTTGATATAGCTTCAATGGCGAATTCACTCGAAGCCCGAAGTCCTTTTCTTGACCACAGGTTGATGGAATTCGCGGCATCACTGCCAGCAGAGCTCAAAATGAAAGGTTTTACAACAAAGTATTTTCTGAAAAAAGCTTTTGCGGGTGTACTCCCGGGCGATATTTTGCACCGGAGAAAAATGGGATTCGGTGTGCCCTTGAACCATTGGTTCAGAGGGGAGCTTAAGGATTATCTATGGCAGACCCTGAAAAGCAATGAATGTAAGGAAAGAGGATATTTCCAGCCGAAATTTATCAGCACCCTGCTGACTGAGCATGACATGGGGCTTTATGACCACAGTTACCGTTTGTGGGCGCTTCTGGTGCTGGAAGTTTGGCACAGGGGAATTTCGAATGGCTGAACGCCTTAAAGTTGTTTTTGTAACCCTGTCAACCGGAAAAGGTGGAGCAGAAAAAGTTCTTGCAGAGTGTTCTATCGGTCTTGACAGAGATTTATTCGAACCGCTGGTTATCTCGTTGAAAAAAAAGGGAAATGCTGCGTTTGTAATTGAACGGAGAGGGGTTCCTGTTTACAGTCTGGGTATGTATGAAAGCCCAAGGTTCTTAAATATTCTGATGCTGCCGGTGGTCCTTCTCCGGCTACTTGGATTTGTAATGAAACAGAAACCTGATCTTATTTACACATATATGTTCGGGGCTGATATCCTGGGCGGGATTGCAGGTTCAATTTACGGTATCCCGGTGATTGTTTCCCTTCATACTGTAGAGAAAAAGAGAATATGGCAGTATCCGCTCAGAAGGTTTTTTGATTTCACAGTTGCGGCATACTGCCCTGTTTCAAAAGCAGTGGAGTGTTTTTACAGGGAAATAGGTATTGTGTCCCCGGAAAAAACTTTTACAATAACAAATGCCGTAAACCTGTCTCCAAAAATAGATTCTGACAAAATTACCGATCTAAGAAATGAATTTGGCATCGGAGAAGATGTAAAAATCATTCTCTGTGCCGGGAGGCTTGAGCCTGAAAAGGATTTTATCACCGCAATAAAGGCATTTAAAATAATTGCGGCTAAAATTGAAAATATTATGATGATAATTGCAGGAGAAGGTTCTCAGAGGAGAATGCTTGAAATTTTTGCCCTTAAGCAGGGAAAAGCTGCCGATAAAATTGTTTTTACCGGATACAGAGAGGATATGGATGTTTTATTTGCTCTGACAGATGTTTTCGTCATGACATCAGCTTACGAAGGCATGCCGATGGTTGTTCTTGAGGCTATGGCAGCTGGAAAACCTGTTGTATCAACAGATTTTAATGGCGCTGATGAGCTTGTCAGCAACGAAGAAACGGGCTTTTTGGTCCAAAAGGGAAATACGCAAATGATTGCTGATAAAATAACTTTGCTGATCAGCAATGATGATTTGCGAAGAAATATGGGTGGGAAAGGCCGCGAAAAAGCTGCAAAAAAACACTGCATGAAAAATTACATTTCAATGCAGCAGGATTTATTTTTAAAAATAGTGCGAAGAAAATATAGATGTTGAGCAAAGATTCAAAGCAATATATTTCCGCAGCGTTAATCATTCTGGTTGCTGTGGTTGTTTTTTCTCCTGAACTGATAAATTTCAGCGAGAAGTATTACTTCAGAGACTTTCATCATTGTGTATATCCAATGAAACACTATCTTTCTGAAACGATCAAAAACGGACAAATTCCATGGTGGAACCCGGATGTAATGTGCGGCACTCCCTTCATGGCAAATGTTCAGTCCGGGGTTTTTTACCCTCCGAACATTCTATTTTATTTCTTGCCTTTTGCATTTGCCCTAAATGTTTTTATTTATCTGCATATATTTTTAGCAGGTTTCTTCATGTATATTTTTCTGAAAAGCAGAGAACATACTTCGGAATTATCCCTTTTCGGAGCAGTAATCTTTGCTTTTTCCGGAATAAATATCTCTCTGATTAACCTGTTGCCCGCGTTGCAGGCAGCGGTCTGGACTCCTCTTGTTGTGATGATGTGGCTTCGTTTTGTTCAGAAGCGGGACATAAGTTATCTGATTTTTACTTCAATTGTTGTTACACTGCAGTTTTTTGCCGGCGCACCAGTGATTCTGATTTCGACTGTCGTTTTTGCGTTTTTATATGGTTTTGTTCTTAAAAAATGGTCATCAGCAAAATATTCAGTAAGCTTTTTATGGATGGGAAGCATTTCCCTTATGCTTTCAGCCGTCCAGATACTTCCAATGCTACAGATGGCTCAGAATTCAACAAGAATGGTTATAAAGGCACCGCTTAAATGGTCATTCAAGCTATCGTCAGTATATGACTTCATTACTCCGAAAGTGTTTTTCCCGGATGGAGGTATTTCGGAAGTATGTTTTCCGCAAACCGCCGGAGAAATGCCATGGCTGATAAGTGTGTATCTCGGATTCTTTGTGATTTGTTTAATTATCTACAGGATTATATCAACTGGAAAAAGAAAAGAAATTTTTTTCCTTCTGGCTTCTTCTGCTGTTTTTTTTATTCTTTCACTTGGGGAGAATGTTTATGTTGTCAAAAAACTGCTGACGCTGGAAATATTTAATAATCTTTTTAAAATCCCCGAGAAATTCATTTGTATTCTGCTTTTTATCATATCAATTGTTACTGTTGAGGGGCTCAGAACTTACATAACAGATTTAAAACGAAGATGGGTTCTTGCTTTCTTGGTTGGACTATCAGTGTTTTTGTTATCCGGGTTGATAATTCTTACTAAAAATAATTACTTGAGTTTCTTAGGTGATTTACAGAGCAGTGTTTTATCTGAAATGTTTTTAAAAAATACGCAACTTATAATTCTTTTAAATTTATTTAATCTGTTCCTGATTATATTGTTCCGGTTCGGTATGCTGAAGAGCAGGATGTTCACGGCTCTTTTATGTTTCAGTCTCTTTTGGGAGTACAGTATTATCAATGGGAAAGTAAACCCAACCGTCCCTGACGATTTTTATACTTCAAAGCCGGCGATTACCAGATACTTGCATGATAATGAAGGCTGTAATTACAGAATTCAGTACTGCTTGAACAATGATAATGTGCCGCATGAACCATTGGCAATGCATCTGAGTTTTCAAAGCATTATGGTCCCGAACACTAATACGGCTTTTGATTATCAGAGCTCTTCAGGAAGCGAGGCGATTGAATTGGCAAAACCGGCATTTTTATCATACCTTGCAGGCAGAATTGACAACATGGACCGCAAGATAAATCTTCTGAAAAATATGAACTGCAAATATCTGGTATCAGGAGAAAATCTTGAGCATAAAGACCTGAGACTTGTTGCCCGTATCGGCGTGTGGCAACTTTACAGCGTGGCTGATTTGGTGCCAAGGGTGTTTGTTACAGGCAAAGCCAGAAAAATCCCGCTTGAAAACCTGGTCCGAGAATTTACAGATATTGATATCCGGAATGAACTTCTTGTTTCAGAGGAAGAATCGATAACTCTTAAGGAATATGTTCAAGATAGCCAGGGCAAAGTTGGGATTGTAAATTATGAACAGGACAAGGTCGTAATAAAAACAACTTTAGCAAACCCGGGCTATCTTGTATTACTTGACGCGTATTATCCTGGATGGGAGGCATCAGTTAACGGTAAAAAGACGGATATAATTAAAGCCTATGAAGTCTTCAGGGCTGTTGAGGTTGGCTCAGGCGAAAGTGAAATTATCTTTCAATACAGAGAAAATAAATTTATAATGGGGCTTGTAATAAGTTTCCTTGGTGTTTTTCTGTCTCTCCTATGTATGTTTTTAAAGAGATTTATCGTTTTTTAATATGACCTTTATAAAATTACCAATGGCAGTGATAATATCCTTTTTACTAGCCATATACATTTCTCCTGTTGCAGCAGCGGCTGCAAGGAAATTCGGTATTGTTGACGAGCCTGACGGGAAACTGAAGATTCAGAAACAACCTGTTCCTTATTTCGGAGGCCTGGCAATATTCGCGAGTTTCCTGCTGTCATTTTCGTTTGTTTACGGTTCAGACAGCAGAACTCTGGCGATACTTCTGTCGGGAAGCATTATAGTGATTGTCGGTCTTATCGATGATTTTCAGGTGCTGTCCCCGGGAGCAAAATTTATCGGACAGCTTATAGCAGCTTATGTTCTTGTTGACAGTGGAATATACATAAAACTGGGATTTATTCCGGTCTGGGCTGCTGTTCCTCTGACCATAATATGGCTTGTAGGTATGATGAACGCTCTGAATATAATTGACATAATGGACGGGCTTGCCGCAGGATTGACAGCAATTGCGGGAATGTTTTTTCTTGCAGTGGCATTACTGAACAATGATACGGTTATTATTGCTCTCACCGCGGTAATGATCGGGAGCACGCTCGGATTTTTGATCCACAATTTTCATCCTGCTAGGATTTACATGGGGGATTCAGGTAGTATGTTCCTAGGGCTGCTTCTGGGAGCTTTGAGCATTAGCGGGAGCTACACCACTGTCAATAAACTCGGGTTCATCTCTCCTTTGATAATTTTGAGTGTGCCGCTTTTTGACACTTTCTATGTGATGATACTGAGGATTATTAAAAGAAAATCTCCGTTCTTCGGAAGCAAGGACCATTTTGCGGTAAGACTTAGGATAATAGGCTTAAGGATTCCCGCTATTGCTTTATTGTCTTATCTTACAGCTTTGGGTGCAGGTGCTGTTGCTATTGCGAATTTGTACGCAGGGCAGAAGGTCTCGGTATTTCTTATTGGCAGTATATGCCTGTTTTACATTGTGTCAGGATTACTCATGGCTAGGATTGACATAAACAACGAAAACCAGTGAAATCTTCAAAATATATTCAGCCGCAGGCATATAAATTCCCGAATATTTTCCTGGGTTTAGTCTTAAATAATTCCGTCATGGCATGACAAATAAAGCTCGGAAAACTGAAAAATCATACCTTGATGCCATTCTCATTAATCCATGTCTCTTCAAAGAGAAAAGGAATGTATGGAAAAACATAGATGCGGTTTTCCCGTCGCTTGGATTGGCCTCAATTGCTTCCTATGTCAGAGAAAATGGTTTTTCTGTCAGCATTATTGATGCTCCCGCCCTTAATCTGACCCTTGACGGCTTTGAAAAATATCTTCTTGCTGAATACGGGCACAGTAACCCCGTATTTGTTGGCTTCACATCATCAACATCAGCCGTTAAAAATGCTTATGCAATGTCTGATATTGTAAAAAAGGTTTTTCCGGAATCAGTAATTGTGTTCGGCGGGGTCCATGCCACTTTTATGACAGAGGAAGTGCTTGCAAATCCGTCTGTCGATATTGTGGTCAGAGGGGAAGGTGAATTGACATTTCTTGAAATTCTTTCAAAAAATGATCTAAAGGACATTGAAGGGATTTCTTTCCGGGGTAAAGATGGAATAATCAATAATTCTGAACGGGAACGAATAGTGGATCTGGATGCTCTGCCCTTCCCTGCATATGATCTGCTCCCAATGGATAAATATTTTCCGGCAAAGGGTTCATACAAAAGATTGCCGGCGATTAGCATGATAACCGGAAGAGGTTGCCCCGGAAGGTGCACTTTCTGCAGTAAAACATTAGGCAACAAAATGGTATCAAAATCGGCAGAATCGCTGATTGAGGAAATTGTTATGCTTCAAGCGGACTATGACATTGCTCAAATAATGTTTTACGATGACACATTTACAGTTCACAGAAGTGTTGTTAAGGAATTTTGCGGATTGATCAAAGAAAAGAGAATTAATATCTCCTGGTGCTGTTTTTCAAGGCTTGACTGTGTTGATCCGGGGCTGCTCAGGGAGATGAAGGATGCAGGATGCCACCAAATAATGTACGGAATTGAAAGTGCCGATCAGAACATTCTTAATTCATTCAATAAAAAGACGGATCATAAGTTAGCAATTGATGTTGTTAAATTTACAAAAGAAGCCGGGATTGATGTAAGGGCAGCTTTTATGATAGGTGCCGTTAAAGAGACCAGAGAATCGGTGTTGAAAACCCTTCACTTTGCCATTGAACTGGACCCTGACCTTGCGATATTCAACATAACCACTCCATATCCCGGAACCGTGATGTATAAAGAAGCTGATGAAGCAGGTATGATACTATCTTACAACTGGGATGACTATGATCTTTCAAAACCCGTTATGAAGTCCAGAAGCCTGGGTCCGGATGAAATTCAGAATCTTTATCACTATTGTTACAGAAAATTTTATTTCAGATGGAAATATATATTGAAAAGGCTCATCAGATTATTCGCCAGACCTGAAGAAATAAAACTGGTTGTCAAGTCCATTAAAACAGTACTGTTTTTATGGTTTGAAAGAGGCTGAGGAATTCAGAATGAAAGACAGCAGGGTTACCCGGGGATACGGTTTGCTGGAAGGTTATCTTGCAAGAAGAAGGGCACTTACAGCGAACAGACTCATCCTGGATAAATACAGACAGGGAAGAATTCTGGATATTGGAAGCGGAAGCCACCCTTTTTTCCTGATTAATGCGGATTTTTTTGAAAAACACGGGATAGACAAAATTTCCAGTATGAACGATAAAAAGGTTGATAACATTGAAATTTCACAACATGACATAGAGTCAAATCAGCATCTTCCGTTTAAAAGCGGATTTTTTGATGTAGTCACCATGCTTGCGGTTATAGAGCATATTGAAAGGGAAAAACTTTCTGTTCTGCTGGTTGATATAAAAAGAATATTAAAACCGGGCGGGGCTTTTATTCTTACAACCCCTTCCGCGTGGACAGACAGGTTGCTGAAACTGATGGCTTTCGCGAAACTTGTCAGCAGAGATGAACTGCAAGAGCATAAAGAGACATATAACCACGAAAAGATAATATCCCATCTTAAGGAAGCAGGATTCAACAGTGATAAAATAAAATACGGTTTTTTTGAAATATTTATGAATCAATGGGTTGTTGCCACAAAAGACGACAAGTCATGAATATTTTAAAGCTGATTTTTTGTGAATCCGTTTAATGAGAATCTGGGACATTAATCCGGGGTATCTGAACCGGCAAAGCTTGCTGGGAGAGCATCGTGAGTTGCATGGAATAGTTTCTATTTATAAAAATAATAAAAAAGGATATTCAATGCATCCCGAAACTTTGCGCTGGAAGGGCATGGGGTGGGCGTTGATGATGCGTCACAAGATGCTGGCAGCAGAAATGACTGTCCGCGGATATTCTGACAGATCTCCCATTGAATCAAGCGAGGAGATGGGCAGATGGCCTGAAATTTATATTGATGTACCATATGTTCAGATACAAATCCTGAAAGAAAAATACCATAACAAAAAGCAGGGAAGAATCCCCTTGCCTGAAAACCCGCAACAATTCTGGAGTCATCATAAATATTCTGTAATGGCGCGGGATGTAAATAAATACAGACAATTTGGCAGCACGGTTTCAATGATGAAGCCAGGTACAGAGTTTTCCGGGCTTGCGAATGAAATTACGCAACTTCTGCGCAACCCCCCATCAGAGGGCGGGATGAGGAATGCGCTTCAGCATATGTGGGGTCATGTTTCGGACTGTTTATTTGACAATCCTGCATTAATGACAAACCGTGAGTTGCTGAAATTTATACAAAGTGCGACATATAAAAAACCGGAACCTTATCTCATGTCATCAACTGCGCTGTCGGAGCTTTCGGTGTGGATTTAACCCCTCCGTTTTCTTGACCATTATGATTCCATGAAGTAAGATTCCCACTTTTGACTTAAAGCCGGAATTCCGGTGATTTGAAAAGGATTAAATGTTTTGAGCAATTGTAAGTATTTCAGGCTTGCTGCGGTATTTCTTGCTGTAAGCGCTTTTTTTCTTGGTTGCAGCGGATCAGACGGGAAGAAAGGCATGAATTCAGGCCAGCTTGTGCCCGCGGTCGAAGCTGTTCAGGCAGGGTTCGGCTCGCTTCCTCTTAGTGAAAGGCTTACCGGTGTTGTTAAATCTGAAAACCAGGTAGAAATTTATCCAAAAATAAGCGCAGAAATAGTCGAAATATTCGTCCGTAACGGAGATGTCGTTGTGAAAGGGCAATCTCTTGTTCGTATGAGAGATAATGAATTCAGTGATCGGCTTAAACAGGCTAAAGCGGGATATCGGATCGCTGCGGCACAGGCGAGGCAGGCTGAAGCTGCTCTCTTTGAAGCAAAAAACGAGCTGAAAAGAAACGAGACCCTTGCAGAAAAAGATCTTGTAAGCATTTCAAGACTTGAAGCAGTTCAGGCTATATATGTTCATGCTGAGGCAGGTCTGGAGCTTGCCAAAGCCAGGTTGGAACAGGCTCAGGCCAATGTTGAAGAACTGGAGGAGGCGATGTCGGAAACACTTGTCCGTTCTTCAGTTTCCGGAACTGTAGGAAATATGGATGCTGAATTAGGGATGCTTACAAGGACCACTCAAAAGCTTTTCACGATTGGAAGACTTGATAAGGTAAAGATAGAAGTGGTGCTGACGGATAAGATGCTAGGTTACATATTCAAAGGACACAGGGCAGAGATAATTACCGAAAATGATACTGTTCAGGCGGAGTTGGTCCGCGTTTCCCCTTTTCTGAATCCCAAAACACACAGCACTGTCGGGGAGATTGAAGCTGAAAATATTCGAGGGTATATGAATCCGGGTATGTTCGTAACCGTGGATGTCTTTTACGGGGAGAGCGAAAAGGCCACTCTGATTCCGCTAAGCGCTCTATACGAAAATCCGGTTACCGGAACCACAGGAGTATATGTTTGCAGGGAAGCACTTAATGTTGAACCTAAAGGTTTAAGCGTTAATGGCAATATAGTTCTTAGCGATCCTGTGCCATTTGATTTCGTCCCGGCTGAAATTGTCGCTAAAGGCAGGCTGGAGGCAGGAGTGAAGGGGATTGAACCTGGAAGCTGGATTGTAACGCTGGGACAGAATCTTATCGGAGGAGATTCCGGCACCGCAAGGGTCAACGCTGTCAACAGAGATTGGGTGGAGCATCTTCAGAAACTTCAAACTCACAATCTTCTTGAAAGCGTGATGACGGATGTTCCAGGTCAGTCACTGGAAAAGCCGGAATAACAGGTTTCTCTGATACCCGAAAAATATGAATATTACAAAGATTGCAGTAAAACGACCGATTGCCACAACAATGGTTTTTCTGATAGTCATTGTGCTTGGACTGATGAGTTTTCGTTTTCTTGCCATTGACCTCCTTCCTGAAATTGATTTTCCAAGACTCAGCATAGGAATCGGTTATCCGAATGTCGGCCCGGAGGAAATAGAAACAATTATTACTGATCGCATCGAAAATGCTGTTTCCAGTGTTTCTAACATGGAGAAATTAATTTCTACTTCTTACGAAGGGTACAGCTGGATATCGCTTCAATTTACTCAGGGGACAAACATTGATGAAGCAGCCAATGATGTCAGGGCAGCTTTGGACCGGATAAGAAATGATTTTCCTCCGGAAGTGGAATCTCCAAGGATTATGAAGTTTGATCCTGATAATTTTCCTGTAGTTATTCTCGGAGCGCGTTCGGAAATGGATATGGAGAAACTTACCCGTATCCTTGAAAGAGAAATAGCGCAAAGATTTGAACAGGTTCCCGGTGTCGGTTCTGTTGATGTATGGGGCGGTGTTTACAGGGAAATACAAATAAATTTGAACAGAGACCGCCTTTCTTCATGCGGACTCACGGCAAAGGATGTTCAGCAGGCTCTGAGGCGGGAAAATATCACTCTGCCCGGAGGAGATATGCGTGAAGGCCTGAGCGACATTTATGTCAGAACCAGCGGTGAATTTAAATCCGTTAAACAGATAGCGGAAACAATTATTACTGTTGTGGATAGGAAGCCTGTCAGGGTAAGAGATGTTGCTGAAGTTATTGATGGATATGAAGATATGGACCGCCTGATTAAAATTGATGGCATGCTGATGCTCAGGATGGGTATCCGGAAACAATCTGGCGCCAATACCGTCGCAATTGCGGAAAAGGCCAGGGCGGTCATGGAACAGATAAATATGGAGAGAGAAGATCTTGAACTTCTTATGGTTATTGATCAGAGTGACTTCATAAAAAGTTCAATAAGAAATGTTCAAAACTCAGCGATCTGGGGAGGGCTTCTGGCCGTAGTCATTCTCTACATTTTTTTGCGGAATGGTTCAACAACATTTATTATAGCCCTTTCCATACCAATTTCCCTTATTGCCACTTTCAGCCTTTTGTATTTCAGCGGTCTCACATTAAACCAGATGAGCTTCGGAGGACTGGCCCTGGGCATAGGTCTTATCGTTGACAATGCCATTGTTGTTCTTGAGAATATTGTTAGACACAGAGAGAAGAGCAGCCCCCCTGAAGAAAGCGCTCTTACTGGAACAGGGCAGGTTGCAGGCGCTATTGTAGCTTCCACTCTGACCACAACGGTTATTTTCATACCTGTTGTTTTCATGAAAACTGTTTCCGGTATGCTGTTCAAAGAACTCGCTCTTGTTGTTGTCTTTTCACTTCTTTGTTCGCTTTTTGTCGCCCTAACCCTTGTTCCTATGCTGGGAAGCCGTTTTCTTACAGTCAGGAAAGATAATTCCGATGAAAACAGATATTCTGGCTGGCTGAAAAAGCTTGAAAACTTTTACCTGGGGTTACTTGAAAAAACATTGGAGCGAAAAAAGGTAGTATTTCTGACAACATTGACTCTGCTTGCCGGCGCGATGATGCTTTGGCCCCTTATACCAGTTGAGCTGGCTCCCCAGACCGATGCGGATGAAATCAGTGTTGATCTTGAAATGGCGCAGGGCACAAATATTGCCGTTGTGAGTAAATATCTCAATGAGCTTGAAAGACTTGTCCGTGAAGTCACGCCAATGGATCAGGTACGCCATATATCCGTTGAGGTCAGACATGGAGATGCAGAGGTTGAGCTGGCTTTAAAAAGTGCCGGCGAAAGATCGGTCAACAGCTTTGAACTTGCTGACAAGATAAGAAAACATGTCTCAGGAAAAATACCTGGCGCGGAACTCAGGGTAAGCGCTCAAACAGGACTTTGGATCTTACGACGGCTATTTGGCTCAGGAGGATCCGAAGCAGTGCAGGTTGAGTTGAGAGGATATGATATTGATCTTGCTGAACATATTGCGAAAGATATTAAAAAATCAATGGAAACAATATCCGAAGTTGAGGATGTCCGGATCAGCAGGAGAGAGGGCAGACCAGAGCAGAACCTCATTGTAGATCGCGAAAAAGCGGCGGATCTCGGATTATCGGTAAGTGAAATTGCTGATATTGTTCAGACAAATGTAGGAGGTGGACGGGCGGGTGTTTTCCGTGAAAGAGGAGACGAGTTTCCAATCACAGTTCGGTTAAGGCCGGAAGACCGTCTGAGCGCGCTGGATTTAAGAAATATTCCTATCCGGACAGGCTCGGGTGATGTGATACCTGTTTCTTCTGTTGTCAGCGCTGAAAGAAGACGGAGCCCGACTGAAATAGAACGGATAAATTCCCAGAGAGTTACATATATTACCGCAAATCTTGAAAGTGGAACTGCGCTGGGAGATGCTGTTAAAAAAATCAGAGCTGAACTTAAAAAAATCAACCTTCCCGAAGGTTTCTCGGTTGTATTTGGCGGAGAATTCGAAGAACAGCAAAAAGCCCAGAGAGATTTCATGTTGTCTGTCATAATGGCGCTTGTGCTTGTTTATATGTTGATGGCAGCTCTTTTTGAGCGCTTTATTGACCCCCTTATCGTAATGGTTTCAGTTCCGCTTGCTCTAATTGGGGTAGTGCCCGTTCTTCTGCTGACAGGAACATCGCTCAATATTCAGAGTCTGATGGGGATAATAATGCTGATCGGAATAGTTGTTAACAACGCTATTGTCCTTGTTGATTATATCAATCTTATGCGTCGCGAACGACATCTGGAAGTAAAAGAAGCTGTGATTTTGTCCGCAGGGCGAAGGCTCCGTCCTATTCTTATGACGACCAGCACCACTGTTCTGGGTATGTTGCCGCTGGCTTTCGGGACAGGAGCAGGCGGGGAAATTCAGGCTGCGCTTGCAAGGGCTGTTATCGGAGGTTTGAGCGTTTCAACACTGATAACACTGCTTCTGATTCCGTCGGTTTATGTAGCAGTTTACAGAAAAAAACAAGTTAGCTTGAATAGTTGATTAAAAGTATTCCGCTTTATTTTAAACAGGGTTCTGCTTTTCTCTAAGTGCTGTGATCTCTCTTGACAATCTCTTTTTCAAGGTTTAGCCTTTAAGTTCAAGAAATTCAACTTAACCCCTCTTCGAATCTGAATGAGATTTGAACAGGATTAAGGCGCTTTGTCTGGATTAACTTTGTTTCATTATGCTGTTCGGAATAACACAAGCGATGATCATTGATAAATAAAGGAACATTGGGGAGATGAAAATGGGAAGGAAATTATTGCTGCCGATTTCATTGTCAATCCTTTTCGTATGTTTGAGCCTACCCGCTGAGAAACCTGCTTGCAGGGGATTGGTCGCAGAATCAGTTGTTTCAGGTTCGACAGCGGATAAAGCCGGGATCCGGAAAGGAGATGTTCTTCTCTCCTGGGAAAGGCGGTCAGATCCTGCAGCAGGCTTTGAAGACAAGAAAAGTGTTATAAGGTCTCCTTTTGAATTTCTCCGTCTGGAAATTGAAGAATCCCAGCGCTGGCCATTGCTTATAAATGCAGAAAGGGATGGGAAAACTATTAATTTTGAGTTGTCCCCCGGTAATCTGGGTCTTTCTGTCTATCCGTTTTTGGATAGGGAATTCAATTCCGAATACAGAGATTCAATTGAGCTCGTCAGGCTGAATGAGTTTGAGAAAGGAGCCGACCAGCTTCTGAAGATTGCCGATAAACTTGAACAGACAGGCAATCTTTTATTATCCTGTTGGTTTGATATCCAGGCAGGTGAAATTTCAGTAAAAGGTAAAAACCTTGAAAAAGCTGCCGGTATTCTTGAAAAAGCGCGTATTAAAGCAGGAAATCTCAGAGATCCCATTGCAGAGTTTAAGGTTTTTCTCCTGACCGGGGATTCTGAAAGAGCAAAAAATGAATTTATAAACGCGCTTAAGTGTTATGCAAATGCAGAAAAAACAGCCAATGAAGCGTTTGGAGAAAATCTCTTCGTCGCAACTGCGCTGAACAGGTCCGGCGGAATTGCCAATATTCTCGGAAATCTTGACGGCGCGGAACAATTCTATGGAAAGGCGCTTGTTATCTGCGAAAAGATCGCCCCTGAGAGCATTGCGCTTTCGACAAATCTAACCAACATGGGTGTTATTGCGCGCAAAAAAGGGGATATTGGGAGTGCTGAGCAATTTCAGAGAAAAGCATTGGGTATCAATGAAAAGATTGCGCCTGACAGCCTTTCTGTAGCAGCAAGCTTGACCAATCTCGGGGTTCTCGCTTCTGATGTCAGCGACCTGGAAGCTGCCGAACGATTCCATCTGAAAGCTCTGGCCATAAGAGAAAAAATTTCTCCTGAAAGCCTTGATGTTGCAGGCAGTTTGAATAATCTTGGTATCATCGCATCAAAAAAGGGCGAATTATCCAGCGCGGGAGAGTATTTTAAAAGAGGTTTGGCAATACGGAAAAAACACGCCCCGGAAAGTCTCTCTGTTGCCGACAATTTGAATAATATAGGCGCCGTAGCTCTAACCCGCGGCAATTTTGCCGAAGCGGAGGAGCTTTACAGACAATCTCTGACAATAAGAGAAAAACTTGCTCCTGAAAGTCTTGACAGAGGATCTGTTTTTACAAATCTTGGACATATCGCGCTGATAAGAAGCGAAATTACCGAAGCAGAAGACTATTACAACCGCGCATTATCAATCCGGGAAAAGTATTCTCCTGTGAGTATTGCTGTTGCAAGCAGTTTAAACAATCTGGGGAATCTGTTTTTCACTGAAGGTGATTTTGAAAAAGCCGACGAATTTTATAAACGCGCGTTGACTGTGAGCGAGAAGCTGGCCCCCATGAGTCATAATGTTGCCGACAGCCTGAATAACATCGGGAATGTCGCGCTTCTTAGAAATGATCTCGAGACAGCAGAAAAATATCTGAAAGAGGCATTGACAATAAGAGAAAATATCGCTCCCCGGAGTTTGCCGGTGTCTGTGGTTCTGAATAATCTGGGATCGGTATCACAATCCAGGGGCGATATGCTGAACGCTGAAATATTTTTCAAAAAAGCGCTGGGAATAGTTGAAGTGCTTGCTCCGGCAACGCTGGATGAAGCGGAAGTGCTTTATAATCTTGGGCTCCTTGAGAAAACGAAAAATCAGCCTGAGCTGGCGCTGGAATATTTCAGCAAAACAGTTGATTCATTTGAAAACCAGGTGGCAATTCTGGGAGGAGGGAAAGAGGCGAGAGAGAATTTTTCTGCCAGATATGCGGATTATTACAGAGACCTGGTGGAAATTCAGGTTCAGCTTGGCAGAAAGGAAGAAGCCTTCAATACGCTTGAAAGGTTCAGAGCAAGAAACCTGCTTGAAATGCTTGCAGAACGCGACATAGATTTTTCGATAGACGCCCCGCCGGCACTGCTTAAAGAACAAAATGAGCTTAACTTCAGATACAGCACGATTCAGGATGAACTGACAGGACTGAGCCCCGAAAAAGACGCAGAGACAATAGAAACCCTGATGAAAGAAATGCAGGAAATAAGGAACAATCAGAGCAAGTTAAAAGACAAAATGAAAAGCACATCTCCGAAACTTGCTTCGCTTCAGTATCCGGAGCCACTCGGGTATGAACAGATAAAATCCATATTTGGGGAAAACATACTGTTTCTGTCTTACTGCACAGGGGTTTCAGACGCCAGACTCTTTGCCCTTCAGAACGGAGAGCTTGAGATTTACACAATACCAGTGAAAAGGGAGGAACTTCAGAAAGAAATATCGTTATATAGAAAACTGGTGACCGGGCCGCAGAGCGATTCAGGGCTTCTGACAAAGAAAACAGCGCAGATATATAACATGCTGCTGAAGCCTGCCCAAAAACAGATAAAGAAAACAGACTGCGTAATAATCTGCCCGGACGGGCCGCTGCACAGCATGCCATTTTGTGCATTGAAAGCAACAAAGAGAACAAGCCTAACAGACAAAAAACAGATACTGCATGTAATATCGGCAACAGTTCTTAGCGAGCTGAAAAAACAACAAAAGACAGAAAACGAGAAAATGGCAGCATTCGGCAATCCGGTATATCCAGACACAGAGATTGAAGATGCAGTGGTCAGGTCAGTGACGGGAGAAGCGCCGCTGTTGCCATTGCCGGCAACGGAAAATGAACTGGGAGCGATAGAAGGGATATACCGTGAAAAAGCGATAATTTATAAAAGAGAGACAGCAACCGAAGAAAACGCAAAGAGCCAGGGAAAAGAATTATCCATAATACACTTCGCCTGCCACGGAATACTTGATGAGAGGTTCCCGTTAAATTCAGGCCTTGCGCTGACAATACCCGGAAAAAGAGAAGAAGAAAAAGAAAACGGATTATTGCAGGCATGGGAGATATTTGAGCAGGTGAGAATAAACGCAGACCTTGTGACACTGTCAGCCTGCGAAACGGGACTCGGGAAAGAAATGGGAGGAGAAGGGATGATAGGACTGACGAGAGCATTCCAGTACGCAGGGGCAAAAGCAGTGCTGTCATCGTTGTGGAGCGTGTCGGACGAGAGCACGGCAAAGCTGATGAGCAGTTTTTACGCGCACCTGAAGACGGGGAAAAGCAAGGCCGAAGCGTTGAGAATGGCGCAATCTAAAATGATGAGGTCAAAAAAATATGCTCATCCATTTTACTGGGCCGGTTTTGTCCTTAACGGGGACTGGGAGTAAAGTACAGGAAGGAGTTTCAGGATGAAAAAAATCATTGTAAGTGTAATGCTTCTAACGGTGGCGGCACAGGCTTTTCCAGAACAGATCAATCAGAGTAACGGGATTATTGTGGAATCGCTGGTTTCAGGTTTGGCAGCAGAAAAATCAGGAATCATGCCGGATGATATCCTGCTGTCTTGGGAAAGGCTGCCTTCTCTTCCTGCAAATCCAGAAGGAGATAAAGGGTTGCTCAGCTCGCCGTTTGATCTGAGTGATACGGAAACAGAAGAATCCAGCCGGGGACAGGTGACAGTAAAAGTTAACAGAAGCGGTGAAATCCTGAACCTGGATATCCAGCCCGGGGAGTGGGGGATAAACGCAAAACCTTTAATGGATAAGGAATCGGAAATTATTTACGAGAAGGGTAGAGCGTTTGAGATGTCAAAAGATTATGACAGCGCTTTCAGCGAATGGAATTCTCTTGTGAAAGAAGAAAATACAAGTGATGCGATGGATATATGGCTTTTGTCAAAGATGGCAAAAAGCATAAGCAGAAAAAGAAACTGGGAAAAAGCTATATCAGCTTGTGACTGGGCCCTTGTGATTTCCGAAAAACTGAAAAATCCGGTTCTGTTGAGACATTCCCTCAAATTGAAAGCGATGGTCTGCGATGCTAAAAACGACTATGATTCGTCAATTGAATGCTTCATGAAAATACTTGAGCTGAAGGCTTCTCCGCTTATCGAAGCTGACTGTCTGAACGGGATAGCATGTGCGTATTGCAGTTTGGGCAAATATGATAAAGCGATAGAATTTCACGGAAAAGCTCTTAAAATAAAAGATAAGGAAGCTCCCGAGAGCCTTTTCGTTGCAGCAACCCTTAACAATCTGGGGCTGACCTTCCATCTGAAAGGAGAGCTTGAAACAGCGGGCGGGTATTATTTCCGTTCCCTGGCAATTAAGGAAAAAATTATCCCGGAAAGCCAGGATACTGCATTCACATTGAACAATCTGGGTGTGCTTGAATTCAGAAGAGGCAATTTGGAAATTGCCGGAAAATACCTGAAAAGGGTTCTGTCAATAAGAGAGAAGTCCGATCCGGGTTCTCTGATGCTTGCAGCCAGCTATAACAACATGGGGATGATATGCCACGAAACCGGTGAGCTTAAAAGAGCGGAGGAATATTACAGAAAATCCCTCGGCATCAAGGAGACGATTGCCCCTGAAAGTATAGATACTGCTGTTACTTTAAATAATCTCGGTCTTATTTCCTATTACAGGGGGGATATTGAAAGTTCGGAATCAGCTCTGAAAAAAGCCCTTCAGATCTACGAAAAAATAAGTTATTCAGGAGCTGAAAAAATCTGGCCTTTAAATAATCTTGCTCTGGTTAATTATGTACGGCAGGATTTTGACACTGCAGAAAAATATTATGAGATGGCGCTGGAATTGCAAAATAACATTGCTCCTGACAGTCTTGATTCAGCGATAATACTTCATAATCTTGGATTGCTCGCCATGGAAAACAATGAATTTGACAAAGCGGAAAGCTATCTGGGGAAAGCGCTTGAAATTAAGCACGGTAAAAACCCGGGAAGTCTTGATGAGGCAAAAACATTGAGCAGCCTGGGAACCCTGGCGGAAGAAGCAGGAGATTTAGAGAAAGCAGAGATGTTCTACAGCAATGCCCTTGGCATAGCTTCCGCTTCAGCGCCTCATGGCAAGCTCAGGGGCGTTTATCTTTTCAATCTGGGCAGTTTATCAATTAAAAAGGGAGACAATGTTAGGGCAAAAGAACTTTTAAATAACGCAGACGGAATTTTTATGAATACAGCTCCGGGAAGCTGGTATGAAGCCATGGTATTGCATCAGCTTGGAAGCATAGCGAAAGAGGAAAAGGATTATCAAACAGCACTGCAATATTTTACAAAATCTGTCGAAACACTTGAAATCCAGAAAGGGAAACTCGGAGGTGGAAATGAAGCGGAAGAGAAGTTTGCTGCCAGATATTCCAGTTTCTACAGGGACCTGATTGAGTTACAGGTCGAAATGAAAATGGAAAAAAACGCATTTCTCACACTTGAGAAATTCAAGGCGAGAACCCTTCTGAACATGATTGCGGAAAAGGATATTGTATTTTCAAACGAACTTTCCGAGGATATTCTTTCTGAACGGAACAGGACCAACAGGGAATATGAAGCTGTTCTTGCTGAGATCGAAGAAAATGAAAATAATGATGCGGAAAATGTTGCAGATCTCAATGCCAGGCTAAAATACATCAGAAAAGCGCAAAATGACTTGAAAGAAAAAATCAAGGAAATTTCTCCTCGGTTTGCGTCACTTCAATATCCAGAACCTCTCGACTTCAACGCTGTCATCAAATTTCTCAATAAAAACGCATGCCTTGTTTCATATTGTGTGTGTGAGGGAAAGACAATTATATTTTGTATCTACCGAGGACGCCTGAATGTTTTTCAGGTAAATATTAAACAGGAAGATCTTTTAAATAAAGTTGCTGTTTTCAGACAATTGATTACGGATCCAGCTACAGACATAAAATTACTTCGCAAGCAATCAGAAGAACTCTTTCGGATCCTTCTGCATCCTGTTGAAAAATTCATGCGCTCTTCAGATGAAATCATTATTTGTGCAGATTTCCCTTTGCATTATATCTCATTCGGAGCCCTGGCTTCCGGAAAAGGAAGATTCCTTGCAGATTACCTTCCTGTTTCAACAGTTATTTCAGCTACGCTTCTGAATGAATTGACCGGAACACAGTATAATGACCATCTTGAATACAATGTAGTAGCCGCTTTCGGGGATCCCGTTTATGTTAAGCCTGGAACCGGGGGCGAGCCTGAAGAAAGTGTTTATCGTGGCAGGAAGATCCTCCCTTTACCTTACACAAGGAAGGAAGTGTCAACAATATCAGGAATATTTTCAGAAAAAGCGATGTGTTTTTACGGAGAGGAAGCGTCAGAAGAAAATGCAAAGGAGATGATAAGAGACACTTCTTTAATTCATTTCGCGTGCCATGGGTTCCTGGATGAAAAGACACCTCTTGATTCCGCTCTCATTTTATCCCTTCCAATACAGGAAAAGAAGGAAAACGGATTATTGCAGGCATGGGAGATATTTGAGCAGGTGAGGATAAACGCGGACCTTGTGACACTGTCAGCCTGCGAAACGGGGCTCGGGAAAGAAATGGGAGGAGAAGGAATGATAGGACTGACGAGAGCATTCCAGTACGCAGGGGCAAAAGCAGTGATGTCATCGTTGTGGAGCGTATCGGATGAAAGCACGGCAGACTTGATGAGCAGTTTTTACAAACATCTGAAGTCAGGGAAAAGCAAGGCAGAAGCGTTGAGAATGGCGCAATCTGAAATGATGAGGTCAAAAAAATATGCTCATCCATTTTACTGGGCTGGTTTTGTCCTTAACGGATGTTCCCGTTGACTTTTTCACATTCAGTCTCCTTTTTCCAGCGGTCTTGATTTGACAAGCATCTTCCTATATGATTCGGGCCTTTTTTATAGGAGCGGAATTGCTGAAATTATACGCATTTGATATTGACGGAACACTTATCTCGATGAGCGGAGCAGGGGGCAGGGCGTTCAAGAGGGGGCTGGTGAAAACCTTCGGGACTGCGGGGAAGATTGGGAGCTATTCTTTTGCAGGGAAAACTGATCCCCAGATTGTTTTCGAACTGATGAGGTCTGCGGGAGTATCTGATTCTGATATTAAGGCAAAAATAAATGAATTCTTTGCCTGTTATACGGAGATTATCAAAGAAGAAGTCGTGACTGAGCCTAGACCGGTTGTATTGCCGGGTGTTTTAGAGCTTCTGGAAAGTCTGGACAGGGATTCCGAATCATATTCAATACTTGTCACCGGGAATATAAAAGAAGGCGGATATGTCAAGCTCAAAGCCCTGGGTTTGGACAGATTTTTTGCAACAGGTTCTTTCGGGAGCGACAGCATAATCCGTAACGAGCTTCCGGAAATCGGGTTTCATCGCGCTGAAAAAATATTCGGGGTGTCGTTCAGGAAAAAGGATATGCTCGTGATAGGAGATACTCCTGCGGATATTGAATGCGCAAAAGCATTCGGAGTTAAATCAGTAGCTGTTGCAACTGGCTTCCATTCCATGAGTGAGCTGGAATCATTCAGTCCAGACCTTGTTTTGTCATCATTTGAAAATATGAATGATAGTCTCCGTAAAATGGAAGATTTGCTTCAATCTTGAATCTATAGTTTTTATCAAACAAAGAGTTCAGTGCCATTTCTGACAGCTGAACCCTTTTAAATCAGCAAAATATTATATTTTAACCTTTCATGCGTTTATTCCCATCGCAGCAGCAATTCCTTTACCGTATGCCGGATCTACTTTCATGCAATTACCTATGTGTCTTTTTTTTATCTCTTCAGGAGCATCTCTCATTGCTCTTGCGGTGTTTTTGAAAAGAGCATTTTGTTGTTCTGGTGACATCAATCTGAATAGATTTCCGGCCTGGGAATAGTAATCACCATCATCTTCTCTGTGATTCCAACGATTTGCTGCTTCTGACAGCTCAAGTCCAGGTTCTCTGTATCCAGGTTGTTCCTGCCATTCGCCATAACTGTTAGGTTCATAACCTAATGTGCTTCCGTAGTTTCCATCCACCCTCATAGCTCCATCTCTGTGAAAAGTGTTTACAGGACACTTTGCCCGGTTAACCGGTATCAGGTGATGGTTAACACCGAGCCGGTATCTCTGAGCGTCTCCGTAAGAAAACAATCTTCCCTGAAGCATTTTGTCGGGGGAAAATCCAATTCCTGGAACTATATTCGCAGGATTAAATGCAGCCTGTTCAACTTCAGCAAAATAGTTTTCCGGATTCTTGTTCAACTCAAAAACCCCAACATCAATAAGTGGATACTCTTTTTGAGGCCATACCTTCGTTAAGTCAAAAGGATTGAATGAAAAATTTAAAGCTTGATTTTCAGGTACGACCTGTATTTTCATGCTCCATTTTGGGAAATCACCTTTTTCAATGCTCTCGTAAAGATCTCTCTGATGGCTTTCTCTGCATTTTCCGATAACTTCTTCAGCCTCTGCGTCTGTAAGGTTTTTAATTCCCTGTTGGGTTTTCATGTGAAATTTAACCCAAAACCTTTCGTTTTTACGATTTATTAAGCTGTATGTATGGCTTCCGTAGCCATTCATGTGACGGTAGGAAAAAGGGATACCGCGATCACTCATTGTAATAGTAACCTGATGTATCGCTTCAGGCAGGCTAGTCCAAAAATCCCAATTGTTTTTTGCGCTTCTAAGATTTGTTCTCGGATCTCTTTTTACGGCATGGTTCAAGTCTGGGAATTTCAGCGGATCTTTCAGAAAGAAAACCGGAGTATTATTTCCAACAAGATCCCAGTTTCCTTCTTCTGTATAGAATTTGATTGCAAATCCACGGATGTCTCTCTCCGCGTCCGCAGCACCTCTTTCTCCGGCTACAGTTGAAAATCTTACGAAAAGGTCGGTTTTCTTTCCAATGTCTGAGAATATTTTTGCATTTGAATATTCTGTGATGTTATGGGTAACAGTGAATGTTCCATATGCACCAGAACCCTTGGCGTGCATCCTTCTTTCGGGGATTACTTCTCGATCAAAATGTGCCAGTTTTTCAAGAAACCATACATCCTGAAGTAGCATTGGGCCTCTTGGTCCGGCTGTCATGACATTCTGATTATCCGAAACCGGAGCACCGACATTGTTTGTAAGTTTTTTTGTCATACTGAACTCTCCTTAGTTATGTATTCTGTTTTTTATTCAGACATTTGAAACAAATGCCCCTGAACTCAAGATATCTAGTTCCAACAAGACCTTCATTCTTAACAGACTCCGGAATTTCAATGTTTTCAATTTCCCTACAATTAAAATCAACTATATTCCCACAATTCAAGCAGACAAAATGATTATGAGGGGTGTTGTTTGCATCAAATTTTGTTTTTTCGTGCGAAATATTGAGAGCATTTACAATTCCTAATGTAATAAACAGCCTCAGTGTACGATAAACTGTATTCAGAGAGATAGTCGGTAATTTTCTTTTGGTTGAAACATAAAGACATTCTATGTCAGGATGACTTCCAAGATTTAATAACTCTTGATCAGTAGTGTCCGGTAAAAAAATGAAAAAGGTCTGGCAATCCTTATAAAAGAAGGTACACTGTACCTTCTGAAACCTGTAGAAACAAAGGAGAACCAGACCATGTCGCATTTTAACACATTGATGAGCGAATTGCTAAAACTTTTTCCGAGACATGATTTTC